>JAFIHG010000028.1 GCA_017848795.1 Candidatus Nanopelagicales bacterium
CCACCAGCGAGAGCACGAACCACACCAGATGCCCCGGCTCCAACCACTCCCGCACGTCCGGCGGCAGCAGAAACTGTTGATCACGATCGACCGGCCGATACGACTTCGCCACCCGACCATGATCTAAGCCACACGCCAGATGATCTTGGATCGCCGCGCCGATTTAGCAACAGCCTCCTTGCCGCAGCAACTGCACGCTATCCCACCCCAGTTCAATTGTTCTTCCACTCGAATTTGTCAACTCACGAGCAGGTCGAGATAGCTCGACAGAGCCTATTGAAGCCACTACCTCGCCGTCCTTGGTACACACGTCGAGATCCACCTTGGTACACGGACGGCCAGGTAGACCCCGAAGGCGGGCAGTGCAGGCTAACGGCTCATCCTCGCGCGTTTGCGCCAACAGAAGATCGACGGATGTAATTGCCTGACGAATAGAAATCTCGCTCAATCGGATATAATGAAGTGGTCCACTTCGATTATTCCTCAAGTAGCGATAAGCGATAAGTGGCCAACCGCCTACTCCTACCGCAACCAATATCATGATCTGTAGGTTGTATTTGAAGATCAAGAGGTAGGACGCGCTTGAGATGGATAGGAGCGGCCACCAGCTGGTGCGCCAGAGCGCCCTCCGCCAGGCAGATGATCCGATCATCTGCGTGCTTCTCCCTGTTCGGGATCGAAGGCGTCGTCCTGACCTGCGGTGATGGGTGGAGCTGAGGGGACTCGAACCCCTGACCCCCTGCATGCCATGCAGGTGCGCTACCAGCTGCGCCACAGCCCCATCGGCCCGCCATCGGCGAGCCCCGACAGCATACCGGGCCATGCGCACGACTCGACACCGATCCGCCGGCGGCTCACGTGAGCCGCTGCACAGGGTGGGATCCGGGCGTGGCGGCGGAGCGTTGTCAGAGGTGTCCGGCATGGTGGAGCCATGAGAACGCCGAGCACCCTGCACCGCACCGAGTGCCGAGACTGCATCGATGGGTTCGAGCACTGCCACGGTACGTACGTCCTGCACGACGACGGCACTTGGGAGTGCACCGAGCCGGGATGCGTCGGCGGAGGCGCGGTCCTGCACCTTTGGGTCGTCAGCTGCGTCGAGGTCGGCGCGCAGTGCCTCTGCCGCGTCGACGGGTACGCCGCGACCGCTTGACCGACCCCGGGCTCCGGGCCCGGTGCGACCGGGGTCTTCGCGTCAGGCTTCGTCGCCGACGACTTCCTCGGGAAGCGAGCGGGCGTTGTGCTCGACGAGCCGCCAGCGCCGACCGGTCTCCGGCTCGCAGCGCTCGAGCACCGACCAGGCGCAGTTGACCAGCCCACCGAGTGCGGCCCACGACTCGATCGGCAGCTCCAGCAGAACCCCGAGACCGGCGCGGGTCGCGCCGCCGTGGGTGACCACGACCAGCGTCGCACCGGCCGGCAACCCGCTCGCGTGCCGCTCCACGGCTGCGGCGACCCGCTCCCCCACCGCGCTGCGCAGCTCACCACCACCGGCGTGCACATCGCGTCCGGCGAGCCAGTCGCGAAACCGGGCCCCGTCGGTGGAGAAGATCTCCTCGCGCGTGAGCCCCTCCCAGTCCCCGGCGTACGTCTCGCGCAGTTGCACGTCGGTCTGTACTGGCAGGCCGGAGAGCGCGCCGAGTGCGCGCGCCGTGTCGACCGCCCGCGACAGATCGCTCGCGACGACCCGGGCCGGCTTCAGCGACGCCAGGTCACGGGCGGCGCGGTGGGCCTGTGCGCGGCCGACCCCGTCGAGCGGGACGTCGGTGCCGCCCTGGAACCGCGACTCGGCGTTCCACGCGGTACGGCCGTGCCGCCACAGCACGACCCGGACCGGTGCGCTCACGCCCTCGCGGCCGCCGCGCGCACCGACTCGGGCAGCGGGATCGGCGGACAGTCCTTCCAGAGGCGCTGCAGCCCGTAGTACTCGCGCTCCTCCTCGTGCTGCACGTGGACCACGACGTCGAGGTAGTCCAGCAGCACCCAGCGCCCGTCCCGCTCCCCTTCACGGCGAATCGGGTCGATGTCCATGCGGTCCAGCCGCTCCTCGATCGCGTCCACGATCGCCTTGACCTGGCGCTCGTTCGGCGCCGAGCACAGCAGGAAGACATCGGTGATCACCAAGGTGTCCGAGACGTCGAGGGCGACGATGTCGACGGCGAGCTTGTCGGCGGCGGCGGCCGCAGCGGCGGTGGCGATCTCGACGGCGCGGGGCGTTGCGGTCACGCGGTGGTCCTCCGGGACGGGGGCAGAACTGGCCCCAGTCTCTCACGCGTGATCGGCACCCACCCCTCAGTCCGACTTGGGCGGGAAGTCGGTGCCGAGCACCACGATCACGTCGGCGAGGCTCTGGCCCTCGGTGGCGACCCGGACGTCGCTCACCGGCACGCCGAGCGCCTCCGCGATGTCCTGACCCCAGGTCACCGACTGCTCGGTCGTGTCGGGCACGACGATCTGCGTCGGCCCGCCCAGCGGCGCCGGCGCGTTGCCGCCGTACACGTAGGTGAACCCCGCGCGCACCAACAGGTCGCGGGCGGTCGTCCCGAGCCCGGGCAGCAGGCGTCCGTTCTGTACGAGCACCCGCACCTTGCTGTTCGGACCGGCGACCCGGACCGCTTCCGGCAGATACTTGGTGATCATCGTGTTGGCCGCGTCGAGGTCGACGCGGTACGCGTCCTCGCTGCCGCCGGTCTCGATCTTCTTCAACGGCAGCGCCGGGTAGTCGACGTCGTCGGTCAGGACGTCGGCGCGGAACCGGGCCAGGAAGGCGGCGACCTCCGAGGTCGGCACCGTCGAGCGGGCCAACGACCCGAGCGAGGTGAGGATGGGGTCGATCTGCGCGGGGTCGGCGGGAAGCTTGGCCGCGACCAGCCGGAACACCTGCTGGAACCGCGCGAGGCGCGCCTGCTCGGTCTCCCCGGGCGCCAGGAAGGTCGCGTACTGGCTGGCCTGCAGCCCGTCGAGGGTGTGGGACCCCGCCGGGATCGCGATCACGGCGGTGCCGTCGGTTCCGTTCTCCACCACGTTCGTGTCGACCTCGGCGGTGATGCCGCCCACCGCGTCGACCAGACCGGCGAAGGCCACCGTGTTCATCACCAGCGAGCCGTCCATCCGCAGCCCGAGCAGGTCGCTGAGTGCGTCGGCCGAAGCGTTCGGGTCCGGTAGCCGCGCCACCTCCCCGAGCGGCAGGTTCCCGCCGGTGGGTACGTCGAGGTAAAGGTTGGACGGGACGAGCACCATCGCACTGCGGTCCTGCGGGCCGCCCACCGCGAGCACCGCGTTGGCGAGCGCGAGGCCGTCCTGACCGCGCAGCTGCACCAGCAGGGTCGGCTGGGTCGGACCGCTGCTCGTGGGGTTCGCGGGCGGCGCGGCGCCGGCGTCATCGTTGCCGCGCTGCAGCAACCACAGGACGAGGGCACCGAGCAGCACCATCCCCACGGCAGCACCGGCCGCGATCACGATGCGGTTGCGCCGCCGGGCGGCGGCGGCCCGGGCCGCGGCCTCGGCGGCCCGGCGACGTTCCGCGCGGGTCGCCGGCGCCGGTGCGCCCGGCTCGGTCATCACAGCTCGTCCGACGGGTAGAGACCGCGTTTGGTTGCGTACGCGACGACGCCGTCGGGTACGAGGTAGCGCCACGGTTCCCCCCGCGCTGCCCGGGCCCGGCAGTCACTGGAGGAGATCGCGAGCGCCGACACCTCGAACAGGGTCGCGGCACCTGCGGGCAGTGTCCCGGCGCTCAGCTCGTACCCGGGCCGGGTGACACCGATCAGGTGTGCGAGCGCGGTGACCTGCTCGTGCTCGCGCCAGGTCAGGATCTGGGCGAGCGCATCCGCGCCGGTGATGAAGAACAGCTCGGCGGGCAGCGCCGCCGCGTCGTACTCCGCGCGCAGGTCGCGCAGCGTGTCGACGGTGTACGTCGGTCCGGGCCGGTCGACGTCGACCCGGCTCACCCGGAACCGCTCGTCACCCGCGGTCGCGATCACGGTCATCAGGTAGCGGTCCTCGGCGGCGGTGACGCGGCGCTCGTCCTTCTGCCAGGGCTGTCCGGTGGGGACGAAGACGACCTCGGCGAGGTCGAAGCGGTGGGCGACCTCGGAGGCCGCGACCAGGTGGCCGTGGTGGATCGGGTCGAAGGTGCCGCCCATCACGCCCACACGCCGTGCCGCCGCCATCGCGGGCGAGCTCAGCGGTCGATGTTCAGGCGGGTGACGATGTAGAGCAGCAGCGCGAGGATCAGGAACGTGACGCCCCCGACGACCCACGACGGGACGCCGATCAGTTCTTCGTGGGCTGCGTCCTCCGCGAGGAGCGCGAGGCTGGCGAGCTGCATCGGGGTCCGCCTGTCCGTTCTTCGTCGTGCGGGTCCGGATTCCGCGCGTCGCGGGACGCACCGACCCGGCCGGCCGCCAGGTGCGCCAGCGCCCCGACGCTAGCACCCCGGTGACCCTCCGTGCCGGTCACCTCGCCGACCGGCACGGGGGCGGCGGCGGGCGTGCGACGGTCAGGTACGTACCTGGCCGTCGCCGGTCACGATGTACGTGGTGCTCGTCAACTCGGTCAGGCCCATCGGGCCGCGCGCATGCAGCTTCTGGGTCGAGATCCCGATCTCGGCGCCGAAGCCGAACTCGCCGCCGTCGGTGAACCGGGTCGAGGCGTTGACCATGATCGCGGCAGCGTCGACACCGGCGACGAACCGGCGTACCGCCCCCGTCGACTCCGCGACGATCGCCTCGGTGTGACCGCTCGACCAGCGCCGGATGTGTCCGACCGCGTCCTCCAGCGAGTCGACGACGGCGGCGGCGAGGTCCAGCGACAGGTACTCCTGCTCCCAGTCGGTGTCGGTCGCCGGCACGAACGTCGCGCCCGCGGACTCGGCGTACGCCGCGACCCGGTCGTCACCGTGGACGGTCACGCCGGAGTCGCGCAGTGCGGCGAGCGCCGCGGGCAGGAACCGCTCGGCGATCCCGGCGTGGACCAGCAGGGTCTCGGCCGTGTTGCAGACGCTGACCCGCTGGGTCTTCGCGTTCAGCAGGATCGCCAGCGCCTTGGCCGGATCGGCCGAGTCATCCACGTAGACATGGCAGTTGCCCACGCCGGTCTCGATGACCGGCACGGTGGACCCCTCGACGACGGAGGTGATCAGTCCGGCGCCGCCGCGCGGGATCAGCACGTCGACGAGCCCGCGCGCCGTCATCAGGTGGGTGACCGAGTCGCGGCTGGTCCCCGGGACGAGCGCGATCGCGTCGGCCGGTACGTCGACGGCGGCGAGCGCGTCGCGCATCACCGCGACCAACGCCGCGTTGGACGCGTACGCCGAGGCCGACCCTCGCAGCAGTGCCGCGTTGCCGCTCTTGAGCGCGAGGGCGGCGGCGTCGACGGTCACGTTCGGCCGCGCCTCGTAGATCATTCCGACGACGCCGAAGGGCACCCGGACCTGGCGGACCTCCAGACCGTTGGGAAGCGTGTAGCCGCGCACCACCTCGCCGACCGGGTCCGGCAGGTCGGCGACGGTACGGACGGCGTCGGCGATCGCCGACAGCCGCTCGGGCGTGAGGGTGAGGCGGTCCACGATCGCCGGGTCGGTCCCCGCGTCGCGCGCCCGCTGCACGTCCTGCCGGTTGGCCGCCAGGACCTCCTCGGCCCGCTCCCCGAGCGCGTCGGCGATGGCGTGCAGCGCGCGGTCCTTGGTGGCGCGCGGCAGCGCCCGCAGCACCGCGGCCGCCTCGCGGGCACGCCGCGCGGTCGCGAGCACCGCCTCCCGCACGTCCGGTGGGTCGGTCCGACCGGCGTCGGCGGCCGGCTGACGGGTGGGATCGGCAGCGAGGGAAGCAGCGGTCATGGGTCGATCCTACGAACTGCCCGGCGCGGGCAGGTCGCGCGACCGTACGGGGCTCAGAACGGGGTGACGCCGACCGCCGCGACCGGGGCGAACCGGTGGCCACCGCCGCTGACGACCCGGCGGTGGAAGGTCTCCCGGTCGACGACCTCGACGCCGACGACCTGCCAGTCCGGCAGCGCGGCGGAGCCGCGGTGCTCGTCCCACAGCTGCAGCGCGAGCAAAGCAACCGAGGCGGCGTCGGGCGCCTCCTCCCAGTACCGCACCTCGGCACGGTCGGTGGCGTAACGGCCCGCGAGCAGGAACGGGTGCTCGTGCTCGAGCCGTTCCAGGCCCTGCCGGATCTCGATGTCCGGCACCGCGGTCCCGGCGACCGTCACGGTCACGTGCCACATCGATCCGCGGGCCGCGCCGTCAGCCGCCGACAACGCCCCCCGGTCCTCGCGTACCACCACCGCACCCCTCGTCAGCTGCGCAGGATCACCAGGTCGTCGCGGTGCACGACCTCGCGCTCGTAGGCCGGACCGAGCGTCGCTGCCAGCTCCCTCGTCGAGCGGCCGAGCAGGGCGGGCAGCTCCGTTGCGTCGTAGTCCACCAGTCCGCGGGCCACCGTGTGGCCCGATTCGTCGCACAGGTCGACCGGATCTCCCGCCGAGAAGGTTCCGTCGACCGCCACGATCCCGGCGGGCAGCAGCGACTTGCGGCGTTCCACGACCGCCTCGACGGCACCGTCGTCGAGCACCAGCCGACCATGCGCGGTCGACAGATGGCGCAGCCAGAGCAGCCGGGTGCTGCGCCGCGCGCCGGTCGGGTGGAACAGGGTGCCCACCGGTTCGCCGGCGAGCGCCGCGGCGGCGCGGCTGGCCCCGGCGAGCACGACGGTGACCCCGGCGGACGTCGCGATGCGCGCCGCCTCCACCTTGGTGACCATGCCGCCAAGTCCCACGCCACTGCTGCCGGTACGCCCGATCCGCACGCCCTCCAGATCCTGCGGCCCGCGGACCTCGGCGACGAGCCGGGCGCCGGGACGGTTCGGGGGCCCGTCGTACAGGCCCTCGACGTCCGAGAGCAGCACCAGCACCGGCGCGTGCACCAGGTGAGCCACGAGTGCCGCGAGGCGGTCGTTGTCGCCGAACCGGATCTCGTCGGTGGCGACGGTGTCGTTCTCGTTGACGATCGGTACGACGCCGAGCTCGAGCAGGCGCAGCATGGTGCGCTGCGCATTGCGGTAGTGCGTACGCCGCGCCAGGTCGTCCGCGGTCAGCAGCACCTGTCCGACGGTGAGCCCGTGCGCGGCGAACGCCGAGGCGTACTCGGCGAGCAGGGTGCCCTGCCCGACGCTCGCGGCCGCCTGCGCGGTGGCCAGGTCGCGGGGCCGGCGGGACAGCGCGAGCGGCGCGATGCCCGCGGCGATCGCACCGGAGGACACGAGCACGATCTCCCGGCCGCCGAGCCGGGCCGCCGCGAGCGTGTCGGCGAGCGCGTCGACCCGACCGGCGTCCATGTGCCCGTTGCTCGTCAACGAGGACGAGCCGACCTTGACGACGAGCCGGCGGGCACCGGCGACGATCTCGCGCAGCGCAGTCGATCTCACGCCGGGATCCTCGCAGGAATGCTCCGGCGCGCTCCGGCCGGGGCGAGGTGCCTCATCCGTCATAGAGCCGGTCGTCGGTGCCCCGCGGCCCGGAGAGGTGACCACCGGCGGCCACGGTCGGTACGAAGTCGAAGACGACCGCGTCGTCCTCGGGGCCGATCAGCACGGGGTCGCCGGCGACAGCGCCGGCCTGCGCCAGCGCGTCCTCGACACCGAGGCGCGCCAGCCGGTCGGCGAGGTAGCCGACCGCTTCGTCGTTGGCGAAGTCGGTCTGCTGCACCCAGCGTCGCGGCCTGTCGCCGCGGACGCGGTAGCGCGGCGTGCCGTCGTCGGCCATCTCGACGTGCACGGTGAAGCCCACGTCGTCGACGGCGCGCGGGGTCAGCACGACCCGGGGTGCCTCCGGCGCGGGGGCGGCGGCCCGCGCGGCTGCTACCTGGCCGGCCATCGCGTACGCGAGGGCGCGCAACCCCTCGTGCGAGACGGCCGACACCTCCACCACCTGCAGGCCGCGCTCCTCGAGGATCGGGCGTACCAGTTCTGCCAGCTCGCGCGCCTCCGGTACGTCGATCTTGTTGAGCGCCACGAGCCGCGGCCGATCGGCGAGGCTCGCGCCGGTGCGCTCGTACTCGGCCAGCTCGCGTTCGATCACGTCCAGGTCGCTGACCGGGTCGCGGCCGGGTTCGAGGGTCGCGCAGTCGAGCACGTGCACCAGCACCGCGCAGCGCTCCACGTGGCGCAGGAAGTCCAGGCCCAGGCCCTTGCCCCGGCTCGCTCCGGGGATCAGGCCGGGCACGTCGGCGACCGTGAACACCACCTCGCCCGCGCTCACCACCCCGAGGTTGGGTACCAGCGTGGTGAACGGGTAGTCGGCGATCTTCGGACGGGCCGCCGACAGTGCCGCGATCAGTGAGGACTTGCCCGCACTGGGGAATCCGACCAGGGCGACGTCGGCGACGCTCTTGAGCTCGAGCACGAGGTCGCGACGCTCGCCCGGCTCGCCGAGCAGCGCGAAGCCGGGAGCCTTGCGCCGGGGACTGGCCAGGGCGGCGTTGCCGAGCCCGCCGCGCCCGCCACGGGCCACGACGCACTCCATGCCCGGGCCGACGAGGTCGGCGACCGGTTCGCCGGCGGTCGTACGGACCGACGTGCCAGGCGGCACGCGCAGGACCAGGTGGGCGCCGTCCGCACCGGCCCGGTGACCGCCCGCGCCCGGCGCGCCATTGGCCGCCCGCCGGTGCGGCCCGTGATGGTACTCGAGCAGGGAGGTGACCCCGGGGTCGACGACGAGCCTGACGTCACCGCCATCGCCGCCGTTGCCACCGTCCGGTCCGCCGAGCGGGCGGAACTTCTCGCGCAGCACCGAGGCGACGCCGCGCCCGCCGTCACCCGCCGCGACGTGGAGCACGACCCGGTCGACGAACGTCACCATGTCCTGCTCCTCACGACGAGAATCCGGGGCTGCCGGCCGCTCGTCGGCAACCGGCCCGGAACGACGAAATGGCACAGGTCCGCTGAACGGACCTGTGCCACGACCGTCGCGGCGTACCGCGCGTTCAGGCGTCGGTGACCACCACGTTGACGACCCGACGACCCCGCGCGGTGCCGAACTCGACGGCTCCCGCAGCGAGCGCGAACAGCGTGTCGTCGCCGCCCCGGCCCACGTTGGCACCGGGGTGGAAGTGCGTGCCCCGCTGGCGCACGAGGATCTCACCGGCGCCGACCTGCTGGCCGCCGAAACGCTTGACACCCAGCCGCTGGCTGTTGGAGTCGCGGCCGTTCCTGGTGCTCGATGCACCCTTCTTGTGTGCCATTGCTCTTTCCCGTCGTCCGCGTCGTCGCTCAGCTGGCCGAGATGTCCGTGACCCGTACCCGGGTCAGGTGGGACCGGTGTCCCTGCCGGCGCTTGTAGCCGGTCTTGTTCCGGTAGTGCAGCACGCGGATCTTCGGGCCCTTGGTGTGGGCGAGGATCTCCGCGGTCACTGTGACCCCGGCGAGCGCGGTCGCGTCGCTGGTCACCTGCTCGCCGTCGACGAGCAGCACCGCCGGCAGTGTGATCTGCTCGCCCGGCTCGGCACCGCGACGATCGAGCTCGAACTCGTCACCGACGGCGACCTTCTCCTGGCGGCCACCGGCGCGCACAATCGCGTACAACGCGGTTCTCCTTGGGCGTCGATCGGGCCCTCACCGTGAGCACGCGAGGGCGGGGTGCAGAGCACCGAGGGTCAAGGGTACGGATCCGGCTGGCGACCGGTCAAACCAGCCCCGGTACGGACACCGCTGCCGGCTCGTCAGGTCCGGTCGCGGAGTCCTCCTGCTCGGGTGCCGGATCCGGCTGCGGCGGAGCGGGGTCCTCGGCGGGGACACCGCCGACGTCCGCAGCCGCGTGCCCCGCATCCGTCTCCTCGGTCACCGGCGCATCGGCATCACCGGGTGACTCGCCGGCCGGCTCGGTGGCAGCGGGCTCCTCGGCGCGCCGGGCGCGCCGGCCCGCGGCGTGCACCTTGGCGACCGCCTCCAGCGCGGCGCTCGAGCGCTTGGCGCCGTCCGACCCGCTCGCCCCGCGCTTGGCGTCGACCGGCTCGTCGTGGATCAGGACCCCGCGCCCGTGGCACGCCTCGCACGACTCGCTGAACACCTCGAGCAGGCCCTGCCCGATCCGCTTGCGCGTCATCTGGACCAGTCCGAGGGAGGTGACCTCCGCGACCTGGTGCTTGGTGCGGTCACGCCCCAGGCACTCGACGAGTCGGCGCAGCACCAGGTCACGGTTGCTCTCGAGCACCATGTCGATGAAGTCGATCACGATGATGCCGCCGATGTCGCGCAGCCGCAGCTGGCGGACGATCTCCTCCGCGGCCTCCAGGTTGTTGCGGGTGACGGTCTCTTCGAGGTTGCCGCCCGATCCGGTGAACTTGCCGGTGTTCACGTCGACGACGGTCATCGCCTCCGTCCGATCGATCACCAAGGAGCCGCCGGAGGGCAGCCAGACCTTGCGGTCGAGTGCCTTGGCGAGCTGCTCCTCGACCCGGTAGGCGTGGAAGACCTCGTCGGTCCCGACCCACTTCTCGACCCGCGGCACGAGCTCGGGGGCGACCGCGGTGACGTACGACTCGATCGTCTGCCAGGCGTCGTCGCCGGACACGACGAGCTTGCCGAAGTCCTCGTTGAAGATGTCCCGGACGACCTTGATCGCCAGGTCCGGTTCCCCGTGCAGCAGCGCGGGCGCGCTCGCCGAGGTGCGCTTCTTGTCGATCTGGGTCCACTGGTCGGCCAGCCGGGCCACGTCGCGGCCGAGTTCCTCCGCGCTCGCGCCTTCCGCGGCGGTACGCACGATGACGCCCGCATCGCCGTCGACCAGGTCGCGCAGCAGGCCCTTGAGGCGGGTGCGCTCGGTGTCGGGCAGCTTGCGGCTGATGCCGGTCATCTCGCCGCGCGGCACGTAGACCAGGAACCGTCCCGGCAGCGAGATCTGACTGGTCAGGCGCGCCCCCTTGTGCCCGACCGGGTCCTTGGTGACCTGCACGAGGACCGAGTCGCCGCTCTTGAGCGCGAGCTCGATCCGCCGCGGCTGGCCGTCCAGGCCGGCGGCGTCCCAGTTGACCTCACCGGCGTACAGCACGGCGTTGCGTCCGCGTCCGATGTCGATGAACGCCGCCTCCATGCTCGGCAGCACGTTCTGCACCTTGCCGAGGTAGACATTGCCGATCATCGAGGCGCCGCTGCTGCGGTTGACGTAGTGCTCGACGAGGATGCCGTCCTCGAGCACGGCGATCTGCGTACGGTCCGCGCGCTGGCGCACGACCATCACCCGCTCGACCGATTCGCGGCGGGCGAGGAACTCTGCCTCGGTGAGGATCGCGGGCCGCCGGCGGCTGGCCTCCCGACCCTCCCGGCGGCGCTGCTTCTTCGCCTCCAGCCGGGTCGAGCCCTTGACCGAGCCGATCTCGTCCTTCTTGCGGCCCTCGCGGACCTTGGTCACGGTGTTGGGCGGGTCCTCGCCCTCGTGGGCGTCGTCGTCCCCGCCGCCCTTGCGCCGCCGGCGGCGCCGGCGACGGCTGGACCCGCTGCCCGTCTCGTGCGTCTCGCCGTCGCTCTCCCCGTGCTCGTCACTGTGCTCGTCCCCGTGCTCGTCGTCGTGCTCGTCCGCCGCCTCGTCGGCGTCACCGCCGTCGCCGTTGCTGTCCTCGGCCGCGCCGTTCTCGCCGGTGCCCTTGCGCCGTCGTCCCCGCCCGCCGCGCCGGCGCCGTCGCCGTCCGGACTCGCTCGGTCCGTCCCCGCCCGCCTCGCTGTCTGCGGGCTCCTCGCCGGGCACCGCGTCCGCACTCGTGTCCAGCGGGGTCGCATCCGAGCCGGTCGCAGCGACCGGCTCGGCCGCGTCGTCCCTGTCTTTCGCCCCGGCGTCGTCCGCGTCGTCCGCCGCTGGGGCAGCGGCCTTGCGGGTACGTCGCGACGGCGCGGAGGTCGGCGCAGGCGCCTGGAACGTGAGCGCGACCGGGGCGGCAGGTGCGCCGGCCGGCTCGTCGGGCACCTCTGCCGGAGCCGCAGGGGCCGCCTCCTCGCCGGCGCTGAAGGTGACGACCGGCTCGGCAGCCGCCTTCTTGCGCCGCCGGCTCGGTGTGCTCCGCGGCGCCACGTCCCCGGCAGCGTCCGCTGCAGTGTCCCCGGCAGCGTCCGCTGCGGAACCCTCGGCAGCGTCCGCCGCGGGGCCTTCCGCCCGGGACGCGGTGGGCTGCCCCGCGTCGGCCGGGGCGGGTGCTGCGGAGGCCGCCGCCTTCTTGCGGGTCCGCCGCGCCGGCGGCGCGTCGTCCTTCGTCGCGCTCGTGGCTGGTGCAGCGGCCGCCTTCTTGCGGGTGCGTTTGGCGGGCGCGGGCGACGCCGGCGCCTCGTCGGTGCTCGGGCCCGCCGCGGGCGCCTCGTCCGGCTCCTCCACGTGCCGGGGCGGCCCCGCCGGGCGGGTTGCCGCACGCCGGGGGCGCCGCGTCGGAGCGGGGGGTTCGCTGGACGCCTGCGGATCGTTCGTGGGGGTGGTGTCGTCGCTGGTGCTCATGGACGTACTCCGTTCACGCCCTGGGCGCGGACCCGGCCGGGCCGTTCCGCGACGCACAGGGCTCTGGTCGCCACGCCGTAGCGCGCGAAAGCCTGCGGGGACGCGTTGCCGGTGTCGACCGGACGCAGGGTCAGGCCGTACCGACAGCGCCGACGCCGTCCCCGTCGCGATCCGGCGCGAGCGGGTCGGTCACCGCATCTCGCGGCGTGCCGTCCGTCGGGTCGGGGACGAGCGGCCCCTGCGCCCAGCGCGTCACCGACGCGGTCACGGGCACTTCGAGGCTTGCTACCTGCCGCAGAGCGGCGAGGACGTCGTCGGGTCGTACGACCGGTGTGACATGCCGTACGACCAGGTCGAGTATCGCACAGGGCGGGCCGCTCGGCCCGGACCCTGCGCCCTCCGCGCCGGGGTCCGGCGTGGCGCGCAGCTCCAGCCGCAGCACGGCCGCGCGCGCGTCGAAGCGGCGCATCCCGTTCTTGGTGAGCCGTTCGACCTCCACCTCCGGTGCGGCGAGGAACGCCTCGACGGCCGCCGCGACGGCGCCCGCGTCGGCGCCGGGCAGGCGGACCTCGTACACGCTCGCCTCGAGCCGGCCGACCAGGTCCGGGGTACGGGCCGCCACCACGTCCAGTACGTCCAGCCCGGGTGGCAGCGCCGCGTCGAGGGCGGCACGGACCCGCTCCGGGTCGAGTACGGCGGTGACGCTGAGCTCGACGTACTCCGCCTCGCTCGCCACGCCGGTCGCCGCCGCGTTGGCGTAACTGACGCGCGGGCGGGGGTTGAAGCCCTGGCTGAACGCGACGGGGACCTCGGCCCGGCGCAGCGCCCGCTCCAGTGCCCGCTGGAAGTCGCGATGGCTGGAGAACCGGAGCCGGCCCCGCCGTGCGTAGCGCAGCCGGAGGCGCTGCACGGTCGGCTGGTGCGGCCGTTCCGGGGCCTGCCGGCTCACGCCCGGGTCGCCGTGTCGGACGCGTCGCCGGGCGTCACTGCTGCGCCACGAGCGGGGAGTCGCGGCGCACCTCGGGCATCCCCAGCATCGTGGTGCCGCTGGGACCCACCTGGATCTCCGTGCCCAGCTGCGGGCAGACGCCGCACGCGAAGCACGGGCTCCAGCGGCAGTCGTCCAGCTCGACCTCGGCCTGCGCGTCCAGCCAGTCGTCCCACAGCCACTCCTTGTCCAGGCCGGAGTCGAGGTGGTCCCACGGCAGCACCTCGTCGCGCGGGCGCTCCCGTGTCGTGTACCAGGCGACGTCCACCGGCTCGCCGGCCAGCGCCGTCCGTGCCGCCTGCATCCAGGCGTCGTAGCTGAAGTGCTCGCGCCAGCCGTCGAACCGGGCGCCGTCGCGCCACACCTGCTCGATGATGCGCCCGACGCGACGGTCACCACGCGACAGCAACCCTTCCACCACACCGGGTTTGCCGTCGTGGTAGCGGAAGCCGATCGCCTTGCCGTACTGCCGGTCCGCGCGGATCGCGTCACGCAGCTTGGCCAGTCGGGCGTCGGTCTCGTCCGCGCCGAGCTGGGCCGCCCACTGGAACGGGGTGTGCGGCTTGGGGATGAAGCCCCCGATGCTCACCGTGCAGCGGATGTCCTTGGTCCCGGCGACCTCCCGGCCCTTGGCGATGACCTGCGCGGCGAGCGCCGCGATCTGCACCACGTCGTCGTCGGTCTCGGTCGGCAGCCCGCACATGAAGTAGAGCTTCACCTGCCGCCAGCCGTGGCTGTACGCCGTGGCCACGGTGCGGATCAGGTCCTCCTCGGTCACCATCTTGTTGATGACCTTGCGCATCCGCTCGCTGCCGCCCTCGGGGGCGAAGGTCAGCCCGCTGCGCCGCCCTCCCCGGGACAGCTCGTTGGCCAGGTCGATGTTGAACGCGTCGACCCGGGTGCTGGGCAGCGAGAGCCCCGTCTCGGTGCCTTCGTAACGGTCGGCGAGTCCCTTGGCGATCTCCGCGATCTCCGAGTGGTCGGCGCTCGACAGGCTGAGCAGCCCGACCTCCTCGTGGCCGGTACGGCGCAACCCGTTGTCGACGATCTCCGCGATGGTGCGCTGGCTGCGCTCGCGTACCGGGCGGGTGATCATGCCGGCCTGGCAGAACCGGCAGCCACGGGTGCAGCCGCGGAAGATCTCCACGCTCATCCGCTCGTGGACGCTCTCCGCGAGCGGTACGAGCGGCGCCTTCGGGTACGGCCACTCGTCCAGGTCCATCACCGTGTGCTTGCCGACGCGCGCCGGCACTCCGGGCCGGTTGGGGGTGACGTGCGCGATCCGCCCGTCGGGCAGGTAGCCGACGTCGTACATCGACGGGACGTACGCGACGCCGCTGCGCGCGAGCGCGTACAGCAGCCCGTCCCGGCCGCCCGGCGCACCGGACCGCTTGTGCTCCTTGACGATGTCGGTGAAGCGCAGCACCGCCTCCTCGCCGTCGCCGAGGACGGCGGCGTCGATGAAGTCGGCGATCGGCTCCGGGTTGAACGCGGCGTGTCCCCCCGCGACGACCAGCGGGTGCGTCTCGTCGCGGTCGGCGGCGCGCAGCGGGATCCCCGCCAGGTCGATCGCGGTGAGCAGGTTGGTGTAGCCGAGCTCGGTGGAGAAGCTGACCCCCAGCACGTCGAACGCGCCTACCGGACGGTGCGCGTCGACGGTGAACTGCGGTACGCCGTGCGTGCGCATGAGCGCCTCGAGGTCGGGCCAGACGGCGTACGTCCGCTCGGCGAGCGCGTCGGGTCGCTCGTTGAGCACCTCGTACAGGATCTGCACGCCCTGGTTCGGCACGCCGACCTCGTACGCATCGGGATACATCAGCGCCCAGTGGACGTCGACGGCGTCCCACTCCTTGACGACGGCGTTGAGCTCCCCGCCGATGTACTGGACCGGCTTGCTCACCTGCGCCAGCAGCGGCTCGAGCCGGGGATACACGGATTCGACAGACGACATGAACATGGCCGACCCAGGCTACCTGCTGTCCTGACCCACCCCCGCGCCGTTGATCATGATCTGCTGCACCCCTCCCTCGTTGATCATGATGTCGTCGGTCCTATCCGGCCGTTGCGACCCACCACCTCATGATCGACCCTGTTGCACAAACCCTCGGCGTGGGAGCCGGATGATCAGGTGGTGGCGCGAGATCATTTGGTGTGCCGCAGAACTTCCTGAGTGCTGATGTGGACCAGTCGTTCTTGCTCCCGCCGGATGTGCGGGACTGGCTGTCTGAGGACGATTTGGCGTGGCTGGTGATGGACGCGGTCGGCGAGTTGGACCTGTCCGAGCTCTACGGGGCCTACCGGGCTGACGGGCACGGGCGGGCGGCGTTCGACCCGGCGATGATGGTCCGGGTGCTGCTGTACGCCTACGCGTGCGGGGTGTCCTCGAGCCGGCAGATGGCCCGCCGGTGTGTGCGC
>JAFIHG010000029.1 GCA_017848795.1 Candidatus Nanopelagicales bacterium
ACCGTGCCAGCTTCGGCCACCTGAGCCACGCTCAGCGCCCGGGTCTTGTAGTAACACGACCCCCAGCCGCCGCCACGGCGTTTCCGCAGGTCACACGGCACATCGAGGCGATCGTGTGCTCATGATCTTCGGAAGTCCGGCGAGAGCGTTGATGCGTTTCAGGACCCTGCGGTCCTGCGCCTGCCACCACAGGTAGTCGCCCCAGGCGCTCTCGTCCCAGACGAGAAGCACGTCAGTCGGTCTCGACCAGGTCGTGGGCGCGACCCCGGCCGGCTTCCAGCCGCTCCATCGAGTCGAGCAGGCGGCGGGCATCGGCCGGCGACCGCATCAGGTAAGCCGTCTCCTTGATGGACTCATAGTCCTCTAGCGAGACAACGACAACGGGCTCGTGACCGGCGCGGGTGATGACTACCTCTTCGCGGTCGTTGATCACACCATCGAGCATCTCGGCGTAGCGAGCGCGGGACTCTGTGTAGCTCACGGCTTTCATCGCGCCTCCTGTGCAGAGAACTGTACGTTCACGGCGGTGATCGCAAGCGCGTAGGGTGCGCACTCCGCGCCCCGAGAGAGGCGGTGTCATACCGGAGGCACCCGAGTCAGAACGCATGCGCTACCAATTCGGCCAGCAGGGCGTGCTCGTCGACCACCAGCCCGCGGGCCCGGAACCAGGCGCAGACGTTGCTGCAGTCGCGCTGCAGGAAGTCCATGCCGTTCGGATTGCCGACCAGGTCGACCGTCTGGGGCAGGTCGATGATCACCAACCGCTCGCCCTGCGCCAGGATGTTGTACGCCGACAGGTCGCCGTGCACGAGTCCGCTCTGCACCATCGTCGCCAGCGCAACGGTGAGCTGATCGAAGTACGAGCGCAGCAGCTCGGGTGACGGGCGGGTTTGCGCGAGCCGGGGAGCAGTCTGCGGTGAGCCGTCCCCCTGGCGTACGGAGATCCACTCCATGAGGATCTCCGTCCCGTCGATCTGCACCGGGTACGGGACCGGCAGCCCGAGCTGCCAAAGCCGCACCAGCGCCGCCCATTCCGAGACGGCCCACTCGCCGGCGGCGACCTGCCGCCCGTAGGCGCTCTTGCGCTTGAGAGCGCGGGCGTCACGGGAGCGTTGCACCGAGCGACCCTCGGTGTAGGACGCGGCGCGGTGGAAGGCGCGGTGTTCGGGCGAGCGATATCGCTTGGCGGCCATGACCACTCCGTTGTCAGGATCATGGGGGTCGGCACGCTCCACGAGGTGAACATCGGCTTCCTTGCCGGTCTTGAGGATGCCCAGCTCGGTGTCGACGGCGCCCTGCGACGTCACCACCCAGTCCGGGCGCGGCTCGGGCCCGCGGCACAGCGGTTCGACGCTGAGCCAGGTCGACCAGCGCTGGCCGTCCGTGAGGTCGTCGTACGGGCGGAACTCGAAGGAGAACCGGTCGTCGACCTCACCTTCGGCATGCGGATCGGGTACGCGTCGTCCGGCTACGGCCGTGGCGCTGCCCGGAATCCTGGGCTCAGCTGGGTGCGCGTCGTACGCGGAATCGTGTGACATCGCCGGAGGTGCTCCGTGGGGTAGAAGAGGAGGAACGGTCTGCGGGCAGGCCGAAGGCAGTCGTGGTCACGGTCGCGCCTCCTCTCGTGGAGCACCGGGCAGTTCCGGCGCCGCAGCAATCGTGGCGACAACTCGCGCGAGATGACAACCGGGTTTGTCCGCGCGAACCTCGCTGCCGACCTTTCGCGGGTTCTGTCGAGCGAAGCCCTTCCGCGGACGTCGGCGTCGCCTGGCCCGGCCGCTCGGGCGGCCGGCCACGACCTCGCTTCCTTCCCGACCGAGGAGCAGGGTCCGACAACACCCTCCGACAAGACCCGAAGATCGACTGCCGTAGGAGAAGGTCTGCAGGCGGCTGGCTCCAAAAGAGCGGACGCAACCCGCCGCCGGTCGAGCGCAGTCGAGACCATGATCACCGAAGTGGTCTGCTCCGAAAGAGCGGACGCAACCATCCGCCGGTCGAGCGCAGTCGAGACCATGATCATCGATGTGGTCTCGACTACGCTCGACCACCGAGTACTCGCCCGGTCTTTCACGACTGCGCTCGACCAACGTGTGATTACGGCCCCCGTCTTTGAGCGGCCCACCGTCTCGGGGTCTGGTCGAAAGAGCGGACGCAACCCGCCGTCGGTCGAGCGTAGTCGAGACCATGATCATCGATGTGGTCTCGACTACGCTCGACCACCGAGTAGTCGCCCGGTCTTTCACGACTGCGCTCGACCTGGCCGCCGGGTCACCCCACCGTGTGGTTGCGGCCGCCTCGACCATTGTGTAATTGGGCGCTGTTTCGAAGGACACCAATTGGTTCTCGCCTGTCGGTGTGCTCACCGACGCCAATGACCCGGAACCCGACCAGCACGTCGCAGCACGAGCAGAAGCAAGACTCAGTACTCGCCCCCGCTTCAGATACCAAGAGCCGGTTTGCGCTGGATCATCGTCCAGCCCGTCCAGCCGCGTTGGTCGAGCAGCTCGAGCAAGCGCGGTGCACAGGAGAAGGATTCGACGAACGCGGTGTCGAGCAGCTCGACGAGTTCCGGGCGGAACTCGTACGCGTCGAGCGGCGACTCGGACCTCCCTGTCTCGCCGAACGTGGCCGCCTCCTCCTCGAGGAATGCGACGACCTGGTCGGCGACCTCGATCAGCCGGTGATCGTCCGGGCGCAACTCGACGACTTCAGCGAAGAGGTGGTACAGCCGTCGCCAGTTGGCACCCTCGATCTGCCGACGCTTGAGCGCCATGAGCGCCGGCACGTGGTCGGGAACCTGGGCGGCGATCACGATCCAGCTGTCCCGTTCCATCTCGATCACGCGATCGCGGAACCCCAGCTCTCGCAACCGGTCGAAGTAGGCGACCGCCGCCGGCGGCAGCGCGAGGTTGTCGCCGGTTGCGAGTCGTGCGATCCGGTCACGGTGCTCGCGCAGCTCGCGGATCTGGGCGCGCAGCCGGCGATCGATGTCCTCGACGGCGGCTGCGAACTGCTCCGGCCCAGCCACCAGGAGCTCGCGCACCTGTGACAGCGGGACGCCGGCCTCGGCCAAGGTGCGGATTCGGATCAACGTGACCACGGCCTGGGCGCCGTAGCGCCGGTAGCCGCTGGAGTCCCGTTCCGGCTCTGGCAGCAGGCCCTTGGCGTGGTAGTGGCGGATCGCGCGTACCGTCACCCCGGCGTGCGCGGCGAGTTGACCGATGGTCAACATCACGCGCCGCGGCGGTGGTAGGTGGCCATGGCCGCTGCGTAGGCGACAAGTAGCAGGGCCAGGCACCAGGCGAGAGCTACCCACAGGTCGGTACCGGGCGGCTGGCCAGCAAGCAGGGCGCGAATGGCGTCCACGATCGGGGTCACCGGCTGGTACTCGGCGAAGACCCGGATCGGACCGGGCATCGTGTCGGTCGGCACGAACGCAGAACTGATGAACGGCAGGAAGATCAGCGGGTATGAGAATGCACCCGCCCCCTCGGCCGACGATGCGCTCAGCCCGGCGATCACCGCGACCCATGTCAATGCCAAGGTGAACACGATCAGCATCCCGGCGACCGCCGCCCATGCCCCGATCCCGGCGGGAGAGCGGAAGTCGACCAGAACGGCGACCAGCACCACGACCACGAGCGCGAGCACGTTCGCGACGAGCGAGGTCAAGACGTGCGCCCACAGCGCGGCGGGCCGCGCGATCGGCAGCGACTGGAACCGTTCGAAGATGCCGCTGCTCCGGTCCACGAACAGCCGGACCGCGGTGTAAGACACGCCGGTGGCGACCGTGATCAGCAGGATGCCGGGCAGCAGGTAGTCCACATAGGACGCCGAGCGGGTCTGGATCGCGCCGCCGAACACGTAGACGAACAACAGCAGCATCGCGATCGGCATGATCACGGTTGTGATGATCGTGTCGACGCTGCGCGTGACGTGGCGCAGCGAGCGGCCGGTGAGCGCGACCGTGTCGGGGAGCAGGTGTGTGCTCATGGCGTTGTTCCTTCCTGGCTCGCTCCGAGCAGCGTGAAGTACACATCCTCGAGCGTGGGTTGCTTCTCGACGTACTCGACGGTGGCCGGTGGCAGTAGCGCCTTGAGTTCGGTCAAGGTGCCGTCCACGACGATCCGGCCCTGGTGCAGGATCGCGATCCGGTCGGCGAGCGCCTCGGCCTCTTCGAGGTACTGGGTGGTCAACAGCACGCTCGTGCCGTGCCTGGCGAGCTCCTTGATGGTCGCCCAGACCTCGAGGCGCGCCTGCGGGTCCAGTCCGGTTGTCGGCTCGTCAAGGAAGATCACCGGCGGGTCGCCGATCAGGCTCATCGCGACGTCCAGCCGCCGGCGCATGCCGCCGGAGTACGTCGCTACGCGGCGTGTTGCCGCCTCGGCCAGCGAGAACTGCTCCAGCAGCCCGTCCGCGACCGCTCGGGGATCCGGCACGTGGCGCAAGCGGGCCATCAGGATCAGGTTCTCCCGACCGGTCAGGATCTCGTCCACGGCGGCGGACTGCCCCGTCAGGCTGATCGCGGCCCGAACCTTCGCCGGCTCGCTCCGGACGTCGTGACCGGCGACCCTCGCCGTGCCGCCGTCCGCGGTCAGCAGCGTGGACAAGATCTTCACCAGCGTGGTCTTGCCGGCCCCGTTCGAGCCGAGCAACGCCACCACCGCACCCCGCGCCACCGTCAGGTCGACGCCTTGCAGCACGGCCAGCTCGCCGTACGACTTGGTCAGCCCGTTCACCTGGATCGCGTGCATCATCGCTGTCATGGGCTCAGCATGAGACCCTGACGCAGGGTCAGGGTCAAGTCCCCCAGGCGATGGCCGCGCGCGACCCTGTGGTGGCGGACGAGCGTTGGATCCTTTGGGCATCTATGCGCGCCATCGCGCCGAGTGGCTCACTCGTCCTCGGCAGGTTGCCAGTGTGTCAGTGCACCTCGGGGGCGTGGGCCGAGAGTGAGCTCGGCGAAGCGCACGACCGCGTCGGTGACGGCGTGGAATCGGATGGAGTGGAAGACATCGAAACTGTGCTGTGCCCAGGGAAGTTCGGCGTACACGACCGGCCGGTTCGAGGCTTCCCGGAGTCGACCGGCGAACGCCCGTGCCTGTTGGCACGGAACGAGCGTGTCGATGCTGCCATGGACGAGCAGGAACGGTGGGGCCTGCGGGCCGATGGCCTGCAGCGGTGATGACGGCTCCGGGCCGGCGCCCATGCTGCCGTAGTAGCCGTACAGACCGATCACTGCGGCGACGTCGCTGCCGGTCAGGGCGGCGGTCGTGGCCAGGTTCGCCCCGGCCGAGCCGCCGACCGCGAAGATCTCATCAGGATCACCGCCGTACGCATCCACGTGCTCGCGCACCCAGGCCAGGGCGTTCCGGGTATCGGCGAGCTGCTCCCCGTGCGCCCGGAACTGGCGCCGACCCACGCTGACGCACACCCAACCCTGGCCCGCCAACCGGTAGATCAACGCGCGGGAGCCGAGCGGCTTGCTGGCGAACCTGGCGGGGAATTACACCAGCACCGGCACCGGGCTGTCGTCGGCCCGGTCTCGGCGCGAGACATAGACGTCCAACCGATTCCCGCGCTGAGCAGGTCCGTACCGCAGGTTGCGGATCCGGCGCACATCGGGGCGCCACGAGATCAGCGGTAGCAGCAGGCGCCACCAGCTCGGCCGGGTGAAGCGGGCCCGAAGGGCCGTAGACGTCCTGCAACGCCTGCGACAATGCGGGTCGGGCCGAGCGCGCGCGTACCGCGAGCCGTACGAGCAGGCCGATGTCCACGACGGTGAGCGCGGCGACCAACCACCACCACACCACGGGTCGGGGGTGGAGCAGGGTGCCGATCGTGCCCGCGATGACCCAGGCCACGCCGACGAACGGCACCTCGTTGATCCACCAGCCCAGCGCGAACTGCAGGTTGAACGGCGACGAGTGCCGGGGGATCGGTGGACGCGTCGCCATCACGGCGAACAAGCCCACGATGAGGACCGTGTTGAACGCGCTGCTCACATCACTCTCCTTCGGCGCTCCTGGTGCCGCCCGTCGAGGCGGCCGCTGCTGCGGATGGATGTGCGGTGCGAGCGTGGACGCGCGCGAGGCGCGACTCTGGAAGGTGGCCCGCAGACCGGCGATGACCGACCGGTGGGAGGGGCGATGCGGTATCGACCACCACGCTCGTAGTTCGACGGTACGCCTGCGCTCGACCGACGGCGGGGTGCGTCCGCTGTTTCGGGCAGGCCTTGGTGCGGGAGGTCTCGACTTCGCTCGACCGACGGCTGGCTGTGTCCGCTCTTTCGAGCAGGTCTTGGTGCGGGGGTCGCGACTTCGCTCGACCAACGGCCTCCGGTCGACCAGCGAGGGTCGACCGGTCCCTTCCCGCTGCGCGGATGGGACACTGCCCTCCATGTCGGAGTCGCGTCGCCTCGTCGACAAGCTGTGGTCGTACTGCAACGTGCTGCGCGACGACGGCGTCGGCGTCATCGAGTACACCGAGCAGCTGACCTACCTGCTGTTCCTCAAGATGGCGCACGAGCGCGCCACCCGGACGCTGAACCCGCAGCGGATCGTCCCGGAGCAGTACTCGTGGCAGCGACTGCTCGACGCCGACGGCGTCGCGCTGGAGGCGACGTACACCGAGATCCTGCTCGGTCTCGGCCGGCGGTCCGGCACCCTCGGCACGATCTTCCGCAAGGCGCAGAACCGCATCCAGGACCCGGCCAAGCTCAAGCAGCTGATCAGCGACCTGATCGACAAGGAGAACTGGTCGGCATCGGGCACGGACCTGAAGGGCGACGCGTACGAGCAACTGCTCTCCAAGGGTGCGTCCGACAAGGGGTCGGGTGCCGGGCAGTACTTCACCCCGCGCGATCTGATCGCCGGCATCGTCGACGTCGTACGCCCCACCGTCGCCGACACGGTGGTCGACCCGGCCTGCGGCACGGGCGGGTTCCTGCTCGTCGCCCACGAGCACGCGTCCCGAGATGCGGCCTCCATGACGCCGGACGAGCGTGACCACCTGCGCGACGGCTTCGTCACCGGGTACGAGCTGGTCGACGGCACCGCCCGGCTCGCCGCGATGAACCTGCTGCTCCATGGGATCGGCACGCCCGACGGTGACTCGATGATCGAGGTGAGGGATGCGCTGATCGCCGACCCCGGTGCGCGCTGGTCGGTCGTGCTGTCCAACCGCCGTTCGGGCGCAAGTCTTCGCTCACCATGGTGGGAGCTGACGGCCGGGAGGTGCGCGAGGACAGGGAGATCGAGCGGCAGGACTTCGTCGTGACGACCTCGAACAAGCAGCTCAACTTCCTGCAGCACATCATGACGATCCTCGACGTGAACGGCCGCGCGGCCGTGGTGCTGCCCGACAACGTGCTGTTCGAGGGCGGGGCAGGCGAGACGCTGCGGCGCCGGCTGCTCGCCGACTTCGACCTGCACACGCTGCTGCGCCTGCCGACGGGGGTCTTCTACGCGCAGGGCGTGAAGGCCAACGTGCTGTTCTTCGACAAGAAGCCGGCCGCCGAGCAGCCGTGGACCCAGCGGCTCTGGGTGTACGACCTGCGCACCAACCAGCACTTCACGCTCAAGCAGAACCCGCTGCGCCGCCGGCACCTCGACGACTTCGTCGCGGCGTACCTGCCGGGCAAGGCCCGCGACGAGCGGGTGGAATCCGACCGGTGGAAGTCCTTCGCTCATGACGAGCTCCTCGCGCGGGACAAGGTGAATCTCGACATCACCTGGCTGCGCGACGAGTCGCTGGAGGACCTCGACAACCTGCCCGCACCCGAGGTGATCGCTCGCGAGATCGTCGAGGACCTCACCGCCGCCCTGGCCGAGTTCGAAGCTGTGGCTGCCGCGCTCGAGACCGGGAGGTCATAGCGGGTAGGCCTCGAGCCCCGGCGTGCCGTACGCTGCGCCGCGTCGCCCGATCGGCTCTACTCCTGGGAACCGGAGGCGCCGACCGCACGTCAGACGGCCACGCTGGTAACCGATACGGGGAGAGACCTTGCGCCGCACTACCATTTCGATGGCCGCCATCGGCGGTACCCTCAGCCTGCTCGTCGGCCTCGCGCCCGCCACGACTGCCGCGGAGCCCACCGTCGATCCCGGCGAGCTCGCCGCCCTGCGAACCATCCTGCAGACGAGCGATAAGGCCTGGGCGCAGCACGGCGGATCGGCGGTGAGCCGGTGCGCGCTCGGCATGTCTGCCCCGCTGGCCGGTGGCGAGACGACGATCCGGACCCGGGTCCGGTCGGCCGGCGCCGGAGGGGCGGCGGAGCTGCGCACGAGCACCAAGGGCGGTGCGGCACGGATGAAGGAGCACGTCTTCGTGCAGGGCCGCAAGGTCGTGCGCGCCGTACCGAAGGTGGAGAAGCGGGCGTTGCGCAAGCACGGCATGGCTGCGCCGCCGCGCTGGGCCACGGTGCCCCGGAACGCCGCCAGCTCGAGCGGTACGGCTGTCGGCTACACCGGGGAGCTCGGGCTGAGCGCGGTTCTCACCGGTGACGTGACGGAGTTGACCGTGGGGAGCGACGGCACGTACGCCGGCACGGTCAGCGACCGCGGCGAGGAGTCGACGTTCACCATCCACACCGCCGCGGGTCGGGTCAGCGGCATGCGGGTCGCTGCCGACGGCACCGTCGCGGTGAGCTGCCGGCTCACCGTGTCCTACCAGCCGCAGCGGGTCCGGATGCCCAAGGCCGAGACCGGGCTGCGCGCCCGCGTCGCGTACGCCGAGGGGCAGGTGGCGGGCGTCGCGCAGGGTGCCCCGGATGGCCGCACCAGCGTGGGCGGGGTCCGCATGATGGCGGACATGGTCACCCGCGGTACCAAGGTGCGCACCAGCAACGTCCCCCGCGGCGTGGCGATGACGATGAAGGTGAAGGGGTGGGCGTACCCGATCACCTGGCACGTGATCGTGACCCAGGGCAGGGCCAAGGCCGCACCGGTACGCACCTTCCCGGTGGCTGGCGCCGCCCGGTCCTGACGCGGCGCCATACTCGCTGCATGCCGGGGCAGCTTCCGTTCGACCCGATCGCCGCTGCCCGTACGCGCTGGCAGGCGCACGGCTGGCAGGACGCGGCGGCCGGGATGGCGGCGGTCACCTCCGTCATGCGCGCCCAGCAGATCCTGCTCGCGCGGGTCGACCGGGTGCTGCGGCCGCTCGGGCTGACCTTCGCCCGGTACGAGGTGCTGATGCTGCTGACCTTCAGTCGCGACGGCGCCCTGGCCCTGTCCAAGATCGGCTCCCGGCTCCAGGTGCACCCGGCCAGCGTGACGAACGCAGTCGACCGCTTGCAGGCCCAGGGACTGGTGCGCCGGGTCCCGCACCCCAGCGACCGGCGCGCGACCCTCGCCGAGATCACACCGGACGGCCGGGCGCTGGCCGCCAAGGCGACTGCCGCCCTGAACGACCAGGTATTCGCTCGTCCGGGACTGCCGCCTTCCGATCTCGAACAGTTGGTGTCCCTGTTGGAGAACCTGCGTCGTGACGCTGGCGACTTCTGAGCACCAGCGGGGTAGCAGCATAATGCTGCTGCGCGCGCTAGACTGCAGCTATGCCTTCGATCACGGTCCGGGACGTACCCGAGGAAGTACGCGACGAGTTGGCGGCGCGGGCGGCACGCGCCGGTCGGTCGCTGCAGGAACACATGCGTGCTGAACTGATCGAGCTGGCAGCCAAGCCGGACCCGCACCTGCTGCTGGAGCGGATAGCCGAACGGAAGCGAGTGACCGAGAGCCGACTACCCGCCGAACGCATCCTCGAGCACCTCGACGCGGGCCGCCGATGACGACGGTCGTCGACGCGTCGGTGGTGGTTGCGGCTCTCATCGACAGCGGAGACGACGGAGCCTGGGCACTGGACCTTCTTGCTCGACCGAATCTCGCAGCGCCGCACCTACTGCCGGTGGAATGCGCGAACGTGCTGCGCCGGGCAGCCGTGCTGGGTGATGTCTCGGAAGACGTTGCTGCGCAAGCGCATGCCGACGTGCTGGCAATGAAGGTCGAGCTGTTCGAGTATCGCCTCGTCGCACCGCGGGTGTGGGAACTCCGCTCGAACCTCAGCGCCTATGACGCCTGCTACATCGCCCTCGCCGAGGGGTTGCATGCGCCGCTAGCGACGTTGGATCGCCGACTGCAGCGTGCAGCTGGTCCGCGGTGTGAATTCATCGTCCCCGTCTGAGCGCTCAGCCCGCGGGCACGAGCACCTCGGATTCGAGGCGGCGGTAACTGGTTTCCATGCCGTCGGTCATGCCGGTGCCGAGGACGAGGTCGCGTACCTCGGCGTCCGGGTAGGTGATGACGAGCGACAGCAGGGTGCCACCTTCGACCGGCGTGAGCGTGAGCTCGTTGGTGGTCTCGCCCGGCGTGCCGATCATCCGCTCGGTCGTGACCTCCCGGTGCGGCGGCGCGGACTCGAGCAGCTCGCCCTCGAAGCCGAAACGCTCCTCGCCCTGCTCCCACTCGTACCGGAAGGAGTCGCCGACCGCCGCCGCGACCTCGCAGACCGGCATGGTCCAGCCGTCCGGGCCGAGCAGCCACCGCTGCATCAGCGCGGGCTCGTGGTGCGCGCGCCACACGGCGGCGAGCGGGCCGCGGATCACCCGGGAGATGCGCACCTGGGTGTCGCTGAGGACCTGCGTGAACGTCGGAAGGTCCGCGGCGAACGTGCGCAGGTCGGCGACGACGGCGTCGATCTGCTCCATGGCGAGTGCCATTCCCTGCTCCATACCCATCTCGATCAGAGTCGCGAGCTGCTCGGCGCTCGCGAAGTGCGTCGTGGTCGTGACCTGCGACCCGTCCGGGGTCGGCTCGAAGGCAAACACCATGCGTACCTGGGGCATTTCGTCGTTCGGCGTACCGTCGGCAGCCGCGAACCCGTCGAGGACTTCGAACGAGCGCTGCGGGTCGACGGCCAGCCATTCCCAGTAGCCCCGGTGGACGTCACCTTCCGGGCCTGTCATCGCGTACTCCGACCGACCGCCGGGCGCCGCGTCGTGGCGGGTGAAGCACGCCGGGTACGTGGGTGGGCCCCAGAACCGCTCGAGCTGGCGCGGGTCGGCGTACGCGTCCCAGAGCCGGGACACCGGCGCCGGGAACTGTGCGACGACGGTGAGGGTGAGCGCCTCGGCGTCCTTGACGACGGAGGTGACGGGCATGGCGGTTTCCTTCCGGAGCGGGTGGTCAGTGTGGGTGTCAGTCGTCGGCGAGCAGCGCGTCGAGTCGGGCGATGCGCGCCCGCCAGATCTGCTCGTACTGGTCGAGAAGAGTGCGTACCCGTTGCACCGCAACGGGGTTCCCGCGCACGATGCGCTCCCGGCCAGCGGGTTCCTTGGTCACCAGACCCGCTCCTTCCAGGACCGCGACGTGTTTCTGTACGGCTGCGAACGACATGTCGTACGCCGCGGCGAGCTGCGAGACCGACGCCTGCCCGTCGAGGGTGCGGCGCAGGATGTCGCGGCGGGTCGCATCGGCGAGGGCCCGGAAGATCCGGTCCACTTCGGCGTCGCTGGGACGATTTTCTACAACCATTTGGTTGTACGTTAGCGGTCGTGCTCGGGTGGGTCAAGGAGTTTCCCGGACGAGTACGGAGTGCGAAGTGCAGGACGACCTGGGTCGGGAGGTCCCGGCCGGCGACGTGCGACGCGTGGTGTCGCTCGTGCCTTCCCTCACGGAGGCGATCGCCGCGTCGGCGCCGGGCCTGCTTGTCGGCGCCACCGACTGGTGCACCCACCCGGCAGACCTCGAGGTCGCTCGAGTGCGCGGGACGAAGAACCCTGATGTGGCGGCAATCATCGCGCTGGCCCCGGACCTGGTGGTCGCCAACCAGGAGGAGAACCGCAAGCTCGATGTGGAGCGGCTCGAGGCGGCGGGCATCCCGGTCTGGGTCACCGCACCGGAGACGGTCCCGGACGCGCTCGACTCGCTCGGGCGGCTGCTCACCGTCGCGCTCGGCCGCGACGGCGAACCGGGTTGGCTCCACGCCGCCCGGCGCGCCTGGTCCGGCCCGCTCCCGCCGATCCGCGCACGGGCCGCGGTCGCGATCTGGCGCGATCCGTGGATGGTGGTCGGGCCTGGCACGTTCGCCGGCGACCTGCTGCGCCGGCTCGGCATCGCGAACGTCTACGACGACGCCGAGAGCCGCTACCCGCACACCGCGGTCGAGGAGATCCGCGACCGGTCACCGGACCTGGTGATTCTGCCCGACGAGCCGTACGCCTTCAGCGTCGACGACGGTCCCGAGGCCTTCCCCGGCATGGACTGCCGGCTGGTGAGCGGCCGGCTGCTCACCTGGTACGGCCCGAGCCTCGCGGCGGCACACGACACTCTGCGCTCGGCACTGTCCTGAGAAGCCGGCTCAGCCCGCGGCGCGCCACCCGAGGTCCGGACGGCGACGGTGCCAGTCGGTGACCGTCTGGAAGGCACGACCGGCGCGCAGCAGCTCCTGCTCGCCGAACAGCCGGCCCGTCAGCTGCACCCCGACGGGGGTCCCGTCGGCGGTGAATCCACCCGGGACGGTCAACGTCGGGTGCCCGCTCATCGTGAACGGCGCCGTGAAGCGCATGATCGACCAGAAGACCTCCTCGTCGAAGCGCGCCATCCGCTCGACGGTCATTCCCGCGTGGGCGAGGGCCGGCACGAGCAGCAGGTCTGCCGTGGCCATGAGCGCCTCTAGCCGCCCCCGGTACTCCGCGCGGCGCAGCAGCAGCCGCTGATAGTCCATGGCGCTGAAGCGGTATCCCGCGTCGAGCAACTCAGCGAGCGCCGACCCGTACTCCTCCCGCCGCGCCGGGTAGGTGTCCGCGTGGGCCACCGCGGTCTGCACCGAGCAGACGCCGGTCAGGTCCACGATCAGCTCGCTCGGGTCCGGGAAGCGCACCGGCACCACCTCGGCACCGAGCGAGACCAGGGCATCGGCGGCTCCCCGAGTCGCGGCGACCGTCTCGCTGTCGACGTCCGTGCTGATCCACTCCTCGTCCAGCCCGACGCGCACCCCGGCGAGCGAGCCGGTGTCGCCGTCGAGGTAGCCCGGCACCGGCTCCTGGCTCGCGGTGGGATCACGCGGGTCCGGCCCCGCCACGACCTGCAGCAGCGCGGCCGCGTCTGCTGCGCTGCGCGCGATCGGTCCGATGTGGTCGAGCGTGGCCGCGAGCTCGACCGTGCCGTGCCGGCTGACCCGGCCCCAGGTGGGCTTGAGGCCGGTGACCCCGTTGTTGGCGGCGGGCATCCGGATCGATCCGGCTGTGTCCGACCCGAGCGATCCGAAGCCGAGACCGGCGGCCACCGCCACCGCGCTGCCGCTGGAGGAACGCCCCGCGCAGCGTCGCGGGTCCCACGGGTTGCGCGGCGCCCGGAACGGCGGGACGTACTCCGCGTACACGCCTTCGGTCAGGTGCTGCTTGCCCAGCAGGACCGCACCGGCCTCCTCGAGCCGGGTCACCACGGTGGCGGAGGTCTCGGCGACATGCTCCGCGCGCACCGGCATCCCCGCCTGGGTGCGGAAACCGGCGATGTCGAAGATGTCTTTGATACCAAGGGGTACGCCGTGCAGTGGACCGCGACGCTGTCCGCGGGCGAGCTCCTGTTCGACTCGCCGTGCCTGCTGCCGTGCGCGCTCGGGCAGCAGCAGGGCGTACGCCCCGAGGTCCGGTTCGAGCTCGGCGATCCGTTCCAGCTGCGCCTCGAGCAGCTCGACCGGCGACACCTCCCCGGAGGTGAGCAGCGCGCTCACCTCGAGCAGCTCGAGCGTGTGCAGATCGGCAGTCATCGTGGCTCCCCGTCAGCGCGAACCGCCACCCTAGCCAGGCATGCCATCGCCGATGGGTGGCGCCTCATCGCTCGCCGGTCCTGCTCGTGCGGTGTGCCAGGGTGAGCGGGTGAAGTCCGACGCCGCGGTACGTGACCAGGTCCTGTCCCGGGTCGACGAGCTCGCCCCGCAGCTCGTGGCGCTCTCGCACGCGATCCACGCCGACCCCGAGCTCGCGTACGAGGAGCACCGCGCGATGGCGCGCTGCGCCGAACCGCTGGAGGCGGCCGGGTTCGCGGTGGAGCGCGGCGCGTACGGCGTGCCGACCGCGTTCGCCGCCCGCGCCGGCACGGGCGGCCCGCACCTGGTCGTGTGCTCGGAGTACGACGCGCTGCCTGTCGTCGGACATGCCTGCGGCCACAACATCATCGCCGCGTCCGGTGTGGGGACCGGGCTCGCGCTGCTGCCGGTCCTGGAACAGGTCGGGTTGCGGCTCACCGTGCTCGGCACCCCCGCCGAGGAGGTCGGCGGCGGCAAGGTCGACCTGATCGACGCGGGCGCCCTCGCAGGCGTCGACGCCGCGATGATGATGCACCCGGCGCCGTACGACGACATCGACGGCGCCGGTCTCGCGATCGAGGAGTGGTCGGTCGTCGTGCACGGCATGGCCTCGCACGCCAGCTCCGAGCCGCAGCTCGGCCGCAACGCCCTCGACGGGCTGGTCGCCGGGTACACCGCGATCGCGATGCTGCGCCAGCACCTGCGGCCCTGGCAGCAGGTGCACGGGATCATCACCCACGGCGGCGACGCGGCGAACATCGTCCCGGAGCGTACGGCGGCGACGTACTACCTGCGGGCGCTGGACATGACCGACCTTGCGGACCTGCGTTCGCGCGTACGGGCCGCTCTCGAAGGCGCGGCGACGGCGACCGGCACGACCGTCGACATCGAGCGCGTCGGGCACGTCTACGAGCCGATCACCACCAACGTCGGGCTCGCCAAGACCTTCACCGCGGCGTGCGAACTGATCGGGCGGCCGTACACCCCGGACCCCAAGGGGAAGTCCCCGGGCGGGTCGACCGACTTCGGCAACATCAGCCAGCTCGTACCCGGCCTGCACGCCAACCTCGCGGTGCACTCATGGCCTGCGGTCAACCACCAGCACGAGTTCGCCGCCCACTGCGTGAGCCCGCTGGGGGACCGCACGCTGCTCGACTCGGTCAAGGCGATGGCCCTCACCGCGCTCGAGCTCGCCGCCGACCCGGCCCTGCTGACCCGTACCGCCTGAGCGGGGCGGGTCAGCGCTGGTCGAAGTGCTGGTAGTCCGCGTGGCGGAAGCGCACGCCCCAACGCCAGCCGCGCGCGAGGAACGCCTTCACCACCGGCGAGGATCGCACCAGCATCCCCTTGCGCACCTTCGCGCGGTTCAGGTACCGCCGTACGCCCTTCGGGTACACCCGGCGCGCCGTCACGTACGGGTTCTCGCGCGGGTTGAGGTCGATCGAGGTGCCGTACGAGTGCGGTGAGCGCCGGTACGACACGCCGGTCACCGGCCGGCAGTTGAAGGCGCTGGTGTTGTCGGCACGCATCGAGGCGACGTCGCTGCGCATGGGCGTGCGCCGCCCGCCGGCGTAGTACGCGTCGACCGGTGTCATCCGGCGGATCGGGAACTCGGTGCGGAACGCGACGCGGAACACGTGGCGCAGGTCCTTCACCGCCCGGCGGTTCACCACGAGGGTGCCCAGGCGCGGCCTGCCGTTCCATCCCCAGTACGCCACAGAGAGCTTGCGCAAGGAGGCGGGCGCGACCGGGCAGCCGCGCCGGTAGGAGTACGGCACGTCGCGGCGGGCGAGCGCGCCGGACACCGACGAGAGGTACTTCGCCACAGCGGGCACCGTCAGCGTGGCTGTGTCCGGGTGCTCCGCTGCGCGCACCTCGACGCGATGGGCGCCGGGCCAGGCTGGCGTGAACGGCACCGTCCACTTCCCGTCGTCGCCGATGGTGGTGTGCAGCTTCTTGGTCTTCCGCGGGCCGGCGACCCGGACCGTGAGTGCCGCGCCGGGTGGTCCCTGGCCACGGATCGTCGCCGGCACCAACACGCGCCAGCGCTTGCCGGTACGTACGGTCAGCGGCTCGGTCACGGTGATCGTCACCGTCGCGCGGTCGCGGTCCTCACCGCGGCGCACCTCGTACCGGAAGCTGTCGGTCCCGGTGAAATCCGGGTCCGGCTGGTAGCGGATCGTGCGCTCGTCCAGCACCTGCGCGCTGCCGTGCTCCGGCTCGCTCACCGCTACCACGCGCAGGCCGTCGCCGTCGTCGTTGGCCGTGACGTCGAGGTCGACCGCGCGGCCGCGCACCGTCGTCGCAGTGTCGTCGCGGGCGAAGCCACCGTCGTCGCCGTACGCCGGCAGCACCTGCAGCAGCAGCGCGAGCGCCGTACCCAGGACCACCGCGCCCAGCGCACTGCGCGCCGCGCGGCCCGTGTCGACCCTCACCACGTCTCCCGTCCGCCCCCCGCACCGGCCCGTCCTGCATCATGCCGGGTGAGCGCGCTGGACGCCGGTCGGCGACACACGCGCCCGCCGTACCGTCTGGTTCGTCAGCCGCGCGACACGCCGTGGGTACGAACGCCCCGGTGCGGCGGTCATGCGCCGAGCGCGCGCCGGATCCGCGCGACGACGACATCGGGCGTACGGGTGATCTCCGCCCAGGTCCAGCGCACGAGCACCCATCCCGCCCGGCGCAGGTCGTCCTCGCGCCGCTTCTCGGCCACCAGCGCCGCCCGGTCGACGTACTTCAGGGAGCCGTCGGCCTCCCCGAGCACCCGCTGCTCCGGCCAACCGAAGTCCGCGCGGTAGCGGACGCCGCTCTCCCCGCGTGTCGCCAGTTGCAGCTGAGCTGGCGGCAGCCCGCGGTCGACGAAGACGGCCCGCGACCACGACTCGAGGGGTGATTCCGCGCGAGGGTCGGCGAGCGCGATGGCGCGGGCGATGCCCCGGGCTCCGGTCCGGTCGGTGCGTCTGCCCTCGGTACCGCCGAGCACCGCCAGGACCTCGAGGCGCAACGACTCGGCGGCGAGGGCCTGCGTGAGATCCCAGCCCTCCGGGACCCGTTCGAGGGCGAGCCGCCTGCATGCCGCGTCGAGGACGACGAGCGCGTGCGCGAGCGGGCGGTCCGCGGCGACGTCGAGAGCGGTCCGGACCGCTGAGGTGACGACGAGCGTTCCCACCACGTCCCGGTCCCGTTCGTCGACCTCGCCCGCGATGAACTGCACGCCCGCGCTGATCCCGCTGCGGTGGGGGTGGAAGAAGCACGGGTACCTGGGCCGACCATCGCTCCGGAGTGGCGACGGCAGCCGGTGCGCGAGCGCGGCGGTCCAGCGCGCCGCGATGGCACCCGCAACGGTGAGCTGGACCGCGCGGGCGTGCAGCAGGTGCCGCTGTGTCGAGTCGGCCTCCCAGGGGCCAGCGAGCGCGTAGCAACCACGGTGCAGCGGCACCGCGACCCCCGAGGTGACGGCGGCGCGCAGGTCGCCCCGGGAGATGCCCCGGTTCGCTGCCTCGGCGGCGCGGAACGGTTCGCTGCCGAAGGCGCTGCGCAGCGCGGCGCACGTGGCCGGGACGCGGGACGGGTGTGCCATGGGGTCGATGCTGGATGCTGCGGCCGGTTCGGGGACAGCGGCGCTGTGGACAACCAGCGCAAGGCGCAGCGCGCCGCACCGTGTGGTTCGTCAGCGACGCGACACGCCGCGGGCACGAACCACACCGTGCGGCAGCGGCAGGGAGGTCAGGCCAGAACGGCGGTGACCTGCTCCGCGGCGCCCACCTCTCCGGCGCCGCTGATCAGCACGGACGCGCCGGCGGCGAGCGGTACGGCCAGCAGCGCGAGCACGAGTTCCCGCGGCGGCGCTTCGGCGGTCACCAGCAGCCGCCCGCCGGCGCGCAGCCCGGCCCGGTCGGCGAGCGCGGCGGCCGCGTCCATCACCTCACCGGCGCTCAGCTCGCCGCCGCCGCACCGCAGCGCCGGGTCGCCGGCGGCGGGCGCCTGGTACGGCGTGAACACGTCGGCGTGCGCGCGTACCTCCACGGCCGCCTCCTGCACGCCGGGCGGCAGCGCCTCGCCGTCGGGCAGCCCGAGCGGGTGGCGGGTGACGCGCAGCACGTCCGCCCCGGACGCCTCCGTCAGCCGCTCGGGGAAGGCGAGCACCACCTCGGCGTCGCCGCGCGTACAGCACGCCACGGCACCGACCGCCCAGCAGGCGCCGAGCCACACCGCCGTCTGCCAGTGCGCGCCCAGCAGCAGGTCGACGCTGTCGCCGGGTTGCACGTCGAGGCCGTCGCGCAGCAGGCCGGCGGCCTTCGCGACGTTGTTCTCGAGGGTGCGTACCGAGAGCTCGGTGCGCCCTTCCGGGCCGACGTACGTGACGAGCGGACGGCTCGGGTCCGCCGCGAGCGCGTCGCGCAGCGCGGCGTACGGGGTGCTCACGGCCCCGACCCTACGATGGGCGGATGCTGGAAGCCGTCCTGCTGGTGGGCGGGCAGGGCACCCGCCTGCGCCCGCTCACGGTGACCACCCCCAAGCCGATGCTGCCGGTCGCCGGCGTGCCGTGCACCGAGCACCAGATCGCGCGGGCGCGCGCGGCCGGGGTCACCCGGGTGGTGCTCGGGACGTCGTACAAGCCGGAGGTGTTCGTCGAGCACTTCGGCGACGGGTCGCGGTACGGCGTCGAGCTGGTCTACGTCACCGAGGAGGTGCCGCTGGGCACCGGCGGGGCCATCCGGCACGTGGCGCCCCACCTGCAGTCTGGCCCGGACGACCCGGTGCTCGTGTTCAACGGGGACGTGCTGTCCGGCCACGACATCGCCGGGCAGGTCGAGCGGTGGCGTACCAGCGGCTCGGACGTGTCGCTCTATCTCACCAAGGTCGAGGACCCGCGGGCGTACGGCCTGGTGCCCACCGACGCCGAGGCGCGGGTGCAGGCGTTCCTCGAGAAGCCGGCCACCCTCGCGGACTGCGTCACCGACCAGATCAACGCCGGCTGCTACGTGTTCCGCCGTTCGGTGATCGACGCGATCCCCTCAGGCCGGCCGGTGTCCGTGGAGCGTGAGACGTTCCCGGCGCTGCTCGCGGCGGGGGCGACCGTCACCGGCTTCGTCGACGACGGGTACTGGCTGGACCTGGGTACGCCGCTGGCGTTCGTGCAGGGGTCCCGGGACCTCGTGCTCGGGCTCGCGCCGTCCCCCGTCCTGGCCGGGCGTACCGGGGACGCGCTCGTGATCCCGGGGGCCGAGGTCGCTTGGGACGCAACGCTTTCCGGCGGCACGTTCGTGGGGGCCGGCGCGACCGTGGGGTCCCGTGCGGTGGTCACCGGTTCCACGCTGTTCGAGGGTGCCGTGGTGGCCGCGGGCGCCGTCGTGCGCGACAGCGCGGTCGGGCACGGCGCCATCATCGGCTCCGGCGCGGTCCTCGAGGGTGTCGTCGTGGGCGACCGCGCCGTGGTCGGCCCGGGCAACGAGCTGGTGCGCGGAGCGCGGGTCTGGCCGGGAGTCGCGCTCGGCGACACCGCGGTCCGCTTCTCCTCCGACCGGTGAGCGTGCAGGCCACGACGTCGCCGGTGCGCGAGGTGCTCCGGCGGTGGCGGGCGCCGTACGCGCTGCGGCTCGGGATGCTCGGTGCGTTGCGCCGCGGCGCCGGCGATCCGGCCCAGCGGGTCGTCGACGGCGCCGTGTGGCGTACGTCGTTGACGCCGCAGGGCCCTGCCACCCAACGCCTCTGGCAGACCGGTGAGCGAGAGGTCGAGTCGAGAGCCTGGGGACCGGGCGCGGAGTGGCTGACCGCGCAGCTGCCCGACCTGCTCGGCGCGCGCGACGACCTGGCCGGCTTCGACCCGTCGCTGCACCCGCTGGTGGCGGAGCTCTGGCGGCGGTACGGCCCGCTGCGCTTTCCCGCGACCGGGCGGGTGCTGGAGGTGCTCGTACCGGCGATCCTGGAGCAGCGGGTGACCGGGATGGAAGCCAAGCGCGCCTGGCAGATCCTCGTGCGGGCCCACGGGGAACCGGCCCCCGGGCCCGCACCGGTTGGCATGCGGGTGCCGCCGGCCGCCGACCGGTGGCGCCGGATCCCGTCGTGGGAGTGGCACCGGGCCGGGGTGGAGCGGGCGCGCAGCGACACCGTGCTGCGGGCGGCGGCGGTCGCCAACCGGCTCGAGGAGTGCGCCGGGATGCCAGGTCCCCAGGCACGCGCCCGGTTGCAGCTGGTCCGCGGCATCGGGGTGTGGACGGCCGCCGAGACTGCGCAGCGGGCGTTCGGCGACGCCGACGCGGTCTCGTACGGCGACTTCCACGTGCCTGCGGACGTCGTCTACGCACTCACGGGCGAGACGGACGGCACCGACGAGCGGCTCGCCGAGGTCCTCGCGCCGTGGCCCGGGCACGGGGCCCGGGTGACGGGCCTGGTCATGCGCGCCGGGATCAGCCGGCCCAAGCGCGGCCCCCGCTACGCGCCCCTGGACTTCCGTTACCGCTGAAGGCGACGGGCTCTAGTGAGACCTGCGCAAGGAGCGCACGCGATGGCGCCGTACCGTGTGGTTCGTCAGTCGCGCGACACGCCGTGCGTACGAACCACTCGGTGCGGCGGCGCGAGGGCGCCCGGGCGGTGCAGATGGCCGACGACGAACCAGACCCCTGCGACGAGTGCGGCCCCCGCCACGGTGTCGGCGAGGAAGTGGTTGCCGGTCGCGAGGACCACGGCCGTCGTCACCAGCGGGTAGGCCCAGGCGAGGTGCCGGAACCGCCACATGGGGTGGGCGACGACGATCGCGAGGGCCACCCACACCGCCCACGCGACGTGCAGGCTCGGCATCGCGGCGTACTGGTCGACGAACGGGTCCGGTGCCGCGGCGCTGCCGCCGGGGTCGACGGTGTCGAGGACTCCCGGGATGGAGAGCCGGGGAGGAGCGAGCGGGAGCAGCCAGTAGACGAGCAGCCCGATCAGGCAGGTCACCAGGAAGGTGTTCCGCAGCGGGCGGTACGCCCCGTTGCCGCGCACGCGCAGCCAGAGCAGCACGCCGAACGTCACGGCGAAGTGCAGGGTCGCGTAGTAGCCACCGAGCAGCGCGACGAGCGCCGGATGCTGGTTCAGCAGCTGGTTCAGCGTCACCTCGGGGTCCAGGTGGACCTCGCCCTCCACCTGCCAGAGCGAGCGCGCACGCGCCACTGCGGAGCTCTGCGAGCCGGTGACCAGGCCCTGCACCAGCTGGTACGCCCCGAAGCACACCGCTCCGACGAGCAGCTCGGGCCACCAGTGGGGCAGCAGCCGGCGGCTGCGGCCGCGGCTAGACCGGGTCGGGTTCGAGGGCGCCGACGAACTGGGCGTTGTAGAGGGTGAAGTACGCACCTCGACGCTCCAGCAGTTCGGCATGCGTCCCTTGCTCGACGATGGCTCCATCCTCCATCACCAGGATGAGATCGGCGTCCCGGATCGTCGAGAGCCGGTGCGCGATGACGAAACTGGTCCGGTCGGCGCGCAGCGCGTGCATCGCCTGCTGCAGCAGCAGCTCGGTACGGGTGTCGACCGAGCTGGTCGCCTCGTCGAGGATCAGCAACGAGGGAGCGGAGAGGAACGCGCGGGCGATGGTGAGCAGCTGACGCTCGCCGGCCGAGAGGTTCCCGCCCTCGTCGGTGATGAGCGTGTCGTAACCGTCGGGCAGGCTGTGGACGAACCGGTCGACGAAGGTCGCCTTCGCCGCCTGCAGGATCTCCTGCTCGGTGGCGCCCTCCCGGCCGTACGCGATGTTGTCGCGGATGGTGCCTTCGAACAGCCAGGTGTCCTGCAGCACCATGCCGATCTCGCCGCGCAGGTCGTCGCGGGTCATGGTCGCCGTGTCGACGCCGTCGAGCGTGATCCGCCCGCCGTCGAGCTCGTAGAAGCGCATGATCAGGTTGACGAGCGTCGTCTTGCCGGCCCCGGTCGGTCCGACGATCGCGACGGTCTGACCCGGGGCCGCCTCGAGCGACAGGTCGTCGATCAGCGGGGTGTCGGGCTCGTACCGGAACGACACGTGCTCGAAGGCGACGCGGCCGCGGGGTGCGTCGATCCGGGTCGGTCGCGCCGGGTCGGGGTCCTGCTCGTCGGCGTCGAGCAGGTCGAACACGCGCTCGGCGGAGGCGACGCCCGACTGCAGCAGGTTGGCCATGGAGGCGACCTGGGTGAGCGGCTGGCTGAACTGCCGCGAGTACTGGATGAACGCCTGTACGTCACCGAGGGACAGGTTTCCGGTGGCGACGCGCAGCCCGCCGATCACCGCGACGAACACGTAGTTGAGGTTCCCGATGAACATGATCGTCGGCATGATGATGCCGGAGAGGAACTGGGCGCCGAAGCTCGCCTTGAACAGCTCCTCGTTGCGCTCGTCGAACTCGCGCTGCGAGGCGCGCTGCTGGCCGAACACCTTCACCAGCGTGTGCCCGGTGAACGACTCCTCGATGTGCGCGTTGAGCCGGCCGGTGTGGTTCCACTGCTGTACGAACAACGGTTGGGAGCGCTTGGCGATCAGTCGCGTGACAAGGATCGAGAGCGGCACCGACACGAGCGCGACGAGGGCCAGCAGCCACGAGATCCAGACCATCATCGCGAGCACCCCGACCAGGGTCAGCAGCGCGTTCAGCAGCTGGCTCATGGTCTGCTGCATCGTCTGCTGGATGTTGTCGATGTCGTTCGTGACCCGGGAGAGCAGCTCACCGCGCGGTTTGCTGTCGAAGTAGCGCAGCGGCAGCCGGTGCAGCTTGTCCTCGACGTCCTCGCGCAGCCGCATCACGGTGCGCATGACGACGCCGTTGAGGATGTACGCCTGGCCCCACATCAGCACCGACGACGCGACGTAGAGCACCAGGACCAGCAGCAGCGTCCGGGACAGCGCGCCGAAGTCGATGCCCTGGCCGGGCACAACTGTCATCCCCGAGAGCAGATTCGCGAAGTCGTCCTGACCGCGGGTGCGCAGCTCGTCGATGACCTGCTGCTGGGAGAGCCCGGCGAACGGGGCCAGCTGCTTTCCGATGACGCCCTCGAAGACGATGTTCGTCGCGTTGCCGAGGATCTTCGGCCCGACGACCGCCAGCGTCACCCCGATCGCCGCCAGCGCGATGACGAGCATCGTCAGGTACTTCTCGGGAGCCAGCCGGCGCACCAGCCGTTTCGCCGACGGTCCGAAGTCCATGGCCTTCTCGGCGGGCATGCCGGCGCTCATCATGCGCCCCGGCCCGTGGGAGTGGCCCGGACGGCGCGCGGCCGCCTGTTGGCTGCTCATGCGGTTTCCCATTGGGTTCGTGGGGTTCTCATGCGCTCGCCTCGGCGGGCAGCTGCGACTCGACGATCTCCGCGTACGTCGGGCAGCTGACCAGCAGCTCCTCGTGCGTACCGAGGCCGACCGCCCTGCCGTCGTCGAGCACGAGGATCTGGTCCGCGTCGATGATCGTCGAGATCCGTTGCGCGACAACGATGACGGTGGCGTCCGCGGTGCGGGGTCGCAGCGCGGCGCGCAGCCGGGCGTCGGTGGCGAGGTCGAGCGCGGAGAAGGAGTCGTCGAACAGGTAGATGGCAGGGGAGCGGACCAGGGCGCGCGCGATCGCGAGCCGCTGGCGCTGCCCGCCGGAGAAGTTCGTGCCGCCCTGCGCGACAAGCGCGTCGAGGCCATCCGGATTGGCCCGTACGAAGTCCTCGCCCTGGGCCACGCGCAGCGCCTCCCAGAGCTCGTCGTCGGTGGCGTCCTCCTTGCCGTACCGCAGGTTCTCGGCCACGGTGCCGGAGAACAGGTACGCGCGCTGCGGCACCAGACCGATACGCGAGTACAGCTGCGCGGGATCGAGCAGGCGTACGTCGGTGCCGCCGACGAGCACGGCGCCGCTCGTGGCGTCGAACAGTCGGGGGATGAGGTTCAGCAGCGTGGTCTTCCCGGCGCCCGTGCTGCCGATGATCGCCGTGGTGCGCCCTGGCAGAGCGCGCAGGCTCACCTGCTGCAGCACCGGGTCCGCGGCGCCGGGGTAGCGGAACGTGACGTCGCGCAGCTCGACGCTGGCGTCGCTCGGGTCGATCGTCGCCGGCTCGGCGGGCAGCCGGATGGAGGGCTCGGTGTCGATCACCTCGACGATCCGCTCCGCGCTCACCGCGGCGCGCGGCGCCATGACGAGCATGAAGGTCGCCATCATGATCGACATCAGGATCTGCATGAGGTACGAGAGGAATGCCGTCAGCGCACCGATCTGCATCTGCCCGGCGTCGATGCGCAGCGCGCCGAACCACAGCACGGCGACGCTGGAGACGTTGAAGACGAGCATCACGGTGGGGAACATGAACGCCATCAGGCGCCCGACGCGCCACGCGGTGGTGGTGAGGTCGTCGTTGGCGACACCGAAGCGCTCGCGCTCGACGCGTTCGCGGACGAACGCGCGTACGACCCGGATCCCGGTGATCTGCTCGCGCAGGATGCGGTTGACCGCGTCGATGAGCTTCTGCATGCGACGGAACTGCGGCACCATCCGCGAGATGATCAGCGCGATCGCCCCGACGAGGACCGCGACGCTGACCGCGATCAGCCAGGACAGGCCGACGTCCTGGTGCAGCGCCATGATCACGCCACCGACCGCCATGATCGGCGCGGCGACCATCAGCGTGAAGCTGAGCAACACCAGCATCTGCACCTGCTGGACGTCGTTGGTCGTACGGGTGATCAGCGACGGTGCACCGAAACGGTCCAGCTCCTGCGTCGAGAACTCGCCCACCCGGTGGAAGATCCGGGCGCGCACGTCCCGCCCGAACCCCATCGCGGTGCGGGCGCCGAAGTAGACAGCGGCGATCGAGCAGCTGATCTGCACCAGCGTCACGGCGAGCATGACGGCGCCGAGGCGCACGATGTAGCCGGTGTCGCCCTTGGCGACGCCGTTGTCGATGATGTCCGCATTCAGGCTCGGCAGGTACAGCGCGGCGAGCGTACTGACGAACTGCAGCGCGACGATCGCCGCGATCGCACCCCGGTACGGCGGCAGCTGGCGGCGCAGCAGGGTGATCAGCACGGGGTGCCTCCGGACGGGACGGGGTCGGACGCGAGGGTGCCGTGCAGCAGCAGATCGGCGATCCGCGCCGCGGACAGCGGTGCCCCGTCGGTGATCGCCGGGTGGCTGGCGGCGAACGTCACGAGGCGGACCAGCTCGGCGGTCTGCTCCGGCGGATAGCGCAGCGCTGCGGCATCCGGGCGCAGCAGCTCGGCGATCTGGTCGAGCAGCTGCTGATGCTGCGGACGGCGGCGACTGCTCCCGTGCTCGCCGGACTGGCAGGGCTCGCCGGACTGGCCGTGCTCGCCGGACTGGCCGTGCTCGCCGGGCCTGCTGGGTCCGCCGGCCGTGCGGTGGTCGTCGGCCGTGCCTTGGTCCTCGCGGTGGTCGTCGGGCGGGCGGTGCAGCCCGAGCGCGGTCATCAGGGAGAACACGTCGGTCAGCCGCTCGCGCAGGATCTCGACGATGGCAGCGATGCGCGCCGGCAGCGGTAGCGCGGGGTCGAGGCCGGCCAGCCGTTCGGCCGCGCGCGTCGAGTGCAGCTCATGCTCCACCACGGCCGCGACGAGGGAGGCCTTGTCCCCGAAGACGTAGAACACCGTCCCTTCGGAGACGCCCGCCGCCTGCGCCACCGCGCGGGTGCTCACGGCGCGGCCGTACGCCCGTACCAGCGGCGTCGCGACACGGACGAGCTGGCGCCGGCGCTCCTCGAGGGGGAGCGGGTCGGCGCGGCGGCGGGAGGTCGTGTCAGTTGTCATCGGCGGAGGAACCGTAATTGAGTGATCACTCAAACGCAACCCGGTTTTCTCGCGGCGTACGAGCGGGCCGACCGGGCCGACGGGCGGGGGCGCCTCGTGCCGGCAGGGCAGGATGGGCGGGTGCAGCAGTCGGGTGGCGCGGTACGGGTCGACCAGTGGCTCTGGGCCGCCCGGTTCTTCAAGACGCGCTCGCAGGCGACCGCGGCGATCGCGGCAGGGCACGTCGAGCGGGACGGCCAGACGCTCAAGCCGGGGCGGCCCGTGACCCCGGGGGACCGGTTGCGCATCACCGTCGGGCAGCAGCGGTTCGTCATCGACGTACGCGCCACCGCGACGAAGCGCGGTTCGGCGGCCGTGGCTGCCCTCCTGTACGAGGAGACGCCCGAGAGCCGCGCCGAGCGGGAGCGCGCCGCGGAGCTGCGCCGGCTCGCCGCTCCGCTGGGCGCCGACCTGGGCCGGCGCCCGACCAAGCGCGACCGCCGCCGCATCGACGCCATGCGCCGCCCCACCTGACGCGTGTCCCTGCTCGAATCGTCGCTAACTCCGTGAGTTAGCGACGATTCGAGCAGGGACGCGGGTGCGTCAGCGGCAGCGCCAGACGAAGTCGTCGGCCCGGTCCGTGCCGCCAGTGGCCGGGTCGGTGAGGTACGTCGGCGGGCCGTCAGCGACCAGGTCGGAGTAGAAACTGTCGCGCACCCCGGTGTAACGAAGGACCGTCACCCAGGAGTCCGCGGCGACCTGCCCGTAGCCCATTGCGCGGGCTTGATAGTAGAGCCAGCTCTGCGCGACTCTCGAGGACGGGAACTCGTCGTCGAGCAGGTCGCCGAGCCCGCTGTTGTCGAGCGCGATGTACTGCGGACAGGTCACTGGTCGCCTGACTGCTCCGAACAGGGAGACCGTGGTGCGATCGGTCAACTGTGGCGCCAGCGTGTTGCTGGCCGCCACGGTGGCACCGTCGGGGATCGCGGCGAGGATACCGCGCGCTGATGCGACGGCCGCGCCGCGTACCAGCTGTGGTGGTGCCACCAGGTCGCGGAAGCCGAAGAACGGCAGCAGGACCACCGTCACCGCGAGACTGGCGCGGTACGCGCGCCGTCTCGCGGCTGGCTTCGTCCGGATCAGTGCATCGACGAAAGCGGCGAACACCACCGGTACCAGGACGGCGCTGTAGTGATACCCGGTGCCGTGGTACGCGGGGTTGTCGGACAGGAATCGCCACGCCAGTGTCGGCACTGCGACGAGCAGCAACGGTGAGCGGAGGGCCAGGAAGCCTGTCGGAACCAGCAGCACGATGACGGTCCAGAGCGCAGGCAGGCTCGCGGCTCCCGCCACCATCTCGGTCAAGGTCCGCTCCGTCGCCTGCCCGCCATACGGGTACCGGCCATCGGCGTTGAACCTCGGTATCAGGAGTGTGACCGTCAGAACGGTGGCCGCGATGCCAGCGGCTGCCGTGAGTAGTCCGGTTCGCCGTGCACCGCGATGCGCCACCAGGACGCCGATCACCATCACAGTGATGCCGAGGTCCTCCTTCACCAGCACCAACGGCAGTGCCCAAAGGCATGCCGAGACAAGCCGGCCCCGGCCAAGTGCAGTCAGCGAAAACGCCAGGAACGGCACGGCGAACGCGACTTCATGGAAGTCGAACGCGACTGCTTGCGCGACTCCCCAGGACGCCCCGATGCCGATGCCGATAGCCAGGGCAGCACGCTCGCCGAACGCTTGTTGCGCCCACGCGGTGATTGGTGCAACGGAGAGTGCGAGCAGTACGGCTTGGGCGAGCAGGAGGGTGACTGCGTGCGGGAAGACATGGTAGACGGGCCCGAGGGTCGCGAGGATCGGCGAGAAGTGATCGCCCAGCAGATTGAAGGCGTCACCCTTGAGGGGGACTACCGGGCCTCGTCCCTCTGCGTAGCCGCGGACTGCCTGTTCGAAGATCCCCAGGTCGAAAGCTCGTGTCTGCATCATGTCGTGGCGGCGCACGGAGAGGACCGCGTAGATCGCGGTGAAGCACGCCGTGAGCAGCCATGGAAGAAGCCGTGGTGGCAGCGTCCGTTCATCCGCGCGTTGCCTGCGGCCGTGGACCGGTGCGAGAACGGATCGCCGGGCCAGACGCGTACTGCTCGCCATGGGCGCCGAGCCTATTGTCGTTGGGGGCCCGGCGGCCGCCCCACCTGACGCGTGTCCCTGCTCGAATCGTCGCTAACTCCGTGAGTTAGCGACGATTCGAGCAGGGACGCGGGGGCCTCAGGGGGTGGCGGCGGCGAGGAGGGCGTCGAGGTCGCGGCGCAGCAGCTGCTCGATGTCGGGTCCGACCTGCGCCAGCTGTACGAGCACCCCGCCGTTGTCGCGCGGGTGGACGAACACCTCCGACCAGTGCTCGCCGTACGACAGTCCGAAGGTAGGGATGCCGCGGGCGGTGAGGGTGTCGAGCGCCGCCGCCAGGTCCGGCACCCGGAACGTGATGTGGTGCAGCCCGCCGCGGCCCTCGGTCGCAGCGAAGAACTTGTCGAAGAAGGTGGATCCGGCGGTGGGCGCCATCAGCTCGAGCTTGCCGTTCGGCAGCGCCAGGGTGAGGACGACCGCGCCGATGTCGAGCACCTCGCCGTGCGAGAACCGCCCGCCGAGGGTGCCGGAGTAGAACGCCAGCAGGTCGGGCAGCGACGGCCCCGCGATCGCGACGTGGTCGTACGTCGCGTCGATGCCCTCCAGCAGCTCGCTCATTCCGGCTCTCCGATCCGGGTCGGGGTCAGACGATCCGGACGAAGTCGTCCGGCGTACGGGGCGGGCGTGCGGGCGGTGGAGTGTCGGCATGACCGACCGCGACGGCGCCGAGCGGCGCCCAGCTCGCCGGAAGTCCCAGCACCTCGTGCACCACATCGGGGCAGAACACCGTCGAGGAGATCCAGGCCGAGCCGAGATCCTCGGCCGCCAGCGCCACCAACAGGTTCTGGACCGCCGCACCCCCGGCGACGAGGAACAGGTCGCGCTCGAAGCCGCGGCGCCGCCCGTCCGGGTAGTCGTGGGCGGCACCGTCCAGGTCGGAGAACGCCAGCACCAGGTACGGCGCACGGCGCAGCACCTCGCCGCGCCGCAACCGCTTGGCGACGCTCTCGTCGTCGTACCCGTCGAGGGTGCGCAGGTCGGACTCCCAGCGCTGCGCCATCGCGTCGAGCAGCCGGGTGCGGGTGCCGGGATCCTCGAGCAGCACGAAACGCCACGGGGTCGTGTGGTGCGGGCTCGGCGCGGTCACGGCCGCGCCCACGGCACGCAGCACGGCGCCGCGATCGACGGGCTCGGCGGTGAAGGAGCGGACCGTACGCCGGTGGTACGGGGCCTGCCGCCGGCCCTCGGCGACGGCTTCGGCGGTGCCGAGCCGGAACAGGTCGAGCTCGGGGGAGCGCACCACGGCTGCGGCGCCCGGCCCGTCCCCGTCGGTGACCCGTGCCGCGAGGCCCCGGACGACGGCGACCGGTACGCCCGTGGCCTTGCCCTTGACCAGCTCGGCGGCGGCGGCGAGCTCGTCGGCGACCGCGGTGATCGTCATCTCGAGAGGGTGGCCGGCCGCGTCGGTACGCCCCCGGTGGTCGTCGAGCGGGTCGAGCCCGGCGACCCCGATCGCGACGTCGGTGAGCCCCTCGCGCCAGGGCCGGCCGAACGTGTCGGTGACGAGCACCGCCAACCGTACGCCGAGAAGTTGTTGCAAGCGCTTGCGGATCCGGCGTGCGCTCGCGTCCGGGTCGAGGGGGAGCAGCACGACGGTACCGGCGTCGGTGTTCGACGCGTCGACACCCGCGGCGGCCAGCACCAGGCCGTGGCGGGTCTCGACGATGCGGGTCGTGCCGCGCGTCGCGACCGTACGCACCGCCTCCGCGGTGATGGCGTCCTCGCGGTCGGCGGCGGCCACCACCCGGCCCTCGGCCTTGCTGACCACCTTGCTCGTGACGACGACGACGTCGCCGTCGGCGAGCCCACGCGAGCCGTCCGGCCAGCCGAGGTCCGCGGCCGCGACCAGGGCGGCCAGGTCGTCGCCGGGGCGTACCTCGGGCAGCCCGCGCACCCCGACGACGGTGAGGGCGGACGGCGTGGGTTGCGGAGCGCTCATCACAAGGGACCCGGGGCGAGCGTGGCGGCGAGCGCGAGGGTGGCGGCGGCGAGAGCGGCGCTCGCGGCCGGGTCGGACATCAGCAGCGGTACGGCGCGGGTGGTGATCCCGCCCGCGTCGAGCTCGGCGACGGCGGCGGCGTCGCCCGCGACGCCACCGCTCCCGTCGTGAACCAGCCACCCGTCGAGCAGGCCACCCGACGGGCGCGCACCGTAGTGACGGGCGACGGCGGCCGCGGTTGTCGCGACGCCGATCGCGGGCAGGCAGGCGTCGGCCATGCCGTGCACGGGCGCCCCGCCCAGGATCGGCGAGACCCCGACGACCGGGCCCCGCGCGGCGCGTACGGCGTCCCGGATGCCGGGCACCTGCAGGATCGTGCCGACCGACACCACCGGGTTGCTGGGGGGCAGCACCACGACGTCGGCGTCCGTGATCGCCTCGACCACACCGGGTCCCGGCGCCGCGTCCGCACCGCCGACGAGGACGAACTCGCGCGCCGGCAGGGCCGCCCGGTGCCGGATCCACCACTCCTGGAAGTGGATCGCGCGGGTCGTGCCGGGCCGCTCGCCGTCGACGACGACGTGGGTCTCGACCCGGTCGTCGGTCATGGGCAGCAGGCGTACGCCCGGCTCCCACCGCGCGCACAGCGCCTCGGTCACCGCGGACAGCGGGTAGCCGGCGCGGAGCATCTCGGTGCGCACCAGGTGGGTGGCGGTGTCGCGGTCGCCGAGGCCGAACCAGGTCGAGGGCATGCCGTACGCGGCGAGCTCCTCCTTGACCACGAACGTCTCGTGCTCCCGGCCCCACCCGCGCTCGGCGCTGATGCCCCCGCCGAGGGTGTACATGAGGGTGTCGAGGTCGGGGCAGATCTGCAGCCCGTACAGCTGGATGTCGTCACCGGTGTTGCCGACGACGGTCACCTCGGCGGTCGTGCCGCCGCGGCCGTCAGGGAACGCGTCGCGCAGGTGGTCGCGCAGCCCGAGGAGGAACTTCGCGCCCCCCGTACCGCCGGCCAGCACCGTGATCCGCACCCGCGCGATCCTGCCACCAGCGCAGCCGGGGCCTCACGGCACGTCACTCCGGGCGCGCGGACGCCTCGTCCAGCCCGATCCCGACGACGTTGGCCACCCTGACCAGATCCACGTCGCGGGTGAGCAGGGTCGCCGAATGACGCCACGCCACGGTGGCGATCATGCAATCGACCATGCCCCGTGGGGTCACCCCCGTCTTCCGGCAGGACCGGTAGATCCGTGCCGCACCCTCGAAGTCGCTCACCGGGTCGAACCGCAGCAGCGGGAGGCGGGCCAGCAACCGCCGCAGCTGCGCGTACCGGTCGTCGTCGCCGGCACCCGCGAGCAGCTCCATGACGACCGGCTCGGTGACGGCGAGCCGGTCCCCGTGACCGATCAGCGCGGTCAGCCGCTCGTCGATCGGGCTGCCGGTCGCCCGGTCGTACTCGATCCACGCCGAGGTGTCCGCGAGGATCACGCGGCGCCGCGCGGTGCGCGGTCCGGCGGCACGTCGCCCAGCAGTCCCGCCCCCCGGACCGCCAGTGCTTCCTCGCGGCTCATCGGAGAGCCGGACAGGTGGCGCAGCGCGAGGTCGACTGCCTCGGTCTTGGTCCGCACCCCGAAACGCGCCATCACCGCCGTCAGGTACCTCTCCTCGATCTCGATGTTGGTCCGGACCCGCGCCATACACCTACCGTACACGTCGGCCGACCGTGGATCGGTGTGAGTGGCCCCGGGCAGGGGCGATGTGGGGCGCGCTCGGCCCTGATGTGGGGTGGCTCGTACTGTCGGGGGGTGCTGAGGGAACCGACGATCGGTGAGGTACGCCGTGCGCTCGCGCGTGCGGAGCGCGGAGTGGCACTGGACGCCGGTGAGGCAGGGGCGCTGCTCGCGGCGCGCGGCGAAGAGCTGGAACGTCTGCTGGCCGTCGCGTCGGGCGTGCGGGACAAGGCGCTCGCAGGCTGGGGCCGGCCGGGGGTCGTCACGTACTCCCGCAAGGTGTTCATCCCACTGACCCGGTTGTGCCGGGACCGTTGCCACTACTGCACGTTCGCCACCGACCCGGCCGCGCTGCGCCGCGAGGGGCACGGCATGTACCTGTCCCCGGACGAGGTGCTCGCCATCGCCCGCGAAGGGGCGGCGCTCGGCTGCAAGGAGGCGCTGTTCACCCTCGGCGACCGCCCGGAGGACCGCTGGCCCGCCGCCCGCGAGTGGCTGGAGGCGGCCGGCTACCCCGACACGCTGTCGTACCTGCGCGCGATGGCGGTACGGGTGCTCGAGGAGACCGGGCTGCTGCCGCATCTGAACCCGGGCGTCATGGGGTGGGAGGAGCTCGCGCGGCTCAAGCCGGTCGCGCCGAGCATGGGGATGATGCTCGAGTCGACCAGCCGCCGGCTGTTCGACGAGCCCGGGGCGGTCCACCACGGCAGCCCGGACAAGGACCCGGCGGTACGGCTGCGGGTGATCGAGGACGCCGGCCGGCACGCGGTGCCGTTCACGACGGGGATCCTGGTGGGGATCGGCGAGACGGCTGCCGACCGCGTCGAGTCGATCCTGGCGATCCGCACCGCGGCGCGCACGTACGGGCACGTGCAGGAGTGCATCGTGCAGAACTTCCGCGCCAAGCCGGACACCGCGATGCGCGACGCCGACGACCTCGACCTCGTCGAGTACGTCGCGACCCTCGCGGTCGCGCGGATCCTGCTCGGCACCCGGGTCTCGCTGCAGGCCCCGCCGAACCTGTCCGACCCCGCCGAGCTCGCGCTGCTGCTGCGCGCGGGCGTCGACGACTGGGGCGGGGTCAGCCCGCTCACGCCCGACCACGTCAACCCGGAACGGCCGTGGCCGCACCTGGCGGACCTGACGGCGCTCACCGCGGCGAGCGGTTTCGAGCTGCGCGAGCGGCTGACCGCGCATCCGCGGTACGTGCTGGCCGAGGACCCGTGGCTCGACCCGCGGATCCGTCCGCACGTACGCGCGCTCGCTGCCGCCGACGGGCTGGCGCGAGAAGACGCTGTGCCGCAAGGGCTTCCCTGGCAGGCCAACGACGACGACCACGCCCTGGCGTACGACGCGTTCGCTGCGAGCAGCAGCGGGCGTACCGACCTGCACGAGACCGTCGACACGACCGGGCGGAGCGGGGACCGGCGCAGCGACTTCGACGAGGTGTACGGCGACTGGGAGCAGATCGGCGCGCAGGCCGCGCGCGTCGACCGGTCGGCGCCGATCCGGCTCGACGGTGACGAGCGCGCCGGCCTCGCGCTGGCGGCCGACGACCCCGCCGCGCTCGCCGCCGACGCCAACCACCCGTACGCGCTGGCGCTGTTCCACGCCGACGGTGCCGCGCTCGATGCGCTCGCCCGCATCGCCGACGACGTCCGCCGCGACACCGTCGGTGACGACGTGACCTACGTGGTCAACCGCAACATCAACTTCACGAACGTCTGCTACACCGGGTGCCGGTTCTGCGCGTTCGCTCAACGCCGTACCGACGCCGACGCCTACACCTTGTCGCGCAAGGAGTTCGGCGACCGGGTCGAGGAGGCCTGGCTCGCCGGGGCGACCGAGGTGTGCGTGCAGGGAGGGATCCATCCCGATCTGCCCGGCACCGCGTACTTCGACCTGCTGCGCGAGACCAAGGCCCGCCGCCCCGAGATGCACTTCCACGGCTTCTCCCCGATGGAGGTCGTGAACGGGGCGTCACGCTCGGGGATGAGCGTGCGCGACTGGCTCACCGAGGCAAAGGCCGCCGGGCTCGACAGCGTGCCCGGCACCGCGGCGGAGATCCTCGACGACGAGGTCCGCTGGATCCTGACCAAGGGCAAGCTGCCCACCGCGTCGTGGATCGAGGTGATCACCACGGCGCACGAGCTCGGCATCCCGAGCAGCTCGACCATGATGTACGGCCACGTCGACGCGCCCAAGCACTGGCTGGCCCACCTGGTGCTGCTGCGCCGGCTGCAGGAGCAGACCGGCGGGTTCACCGAGTTCGTCGCGCTGCCCTTCATCCACCACAACGCCCCGGTCTACCTCGCCGGGGTCGCCCGGCCCGGACCCACGCCGCGGGAGAACCGGGTGGTGCACGCGATGGCGCGGCTGCTGCTGCACGGGGCGATCGCGCACGTGCAGACCTCCTGGGTCAAGCTCGGCACCGCGGGCGTACGGGTCATGCTCGACTCCGGCGCGGACGACCTCGGCGGCACGCTGATGGAGGAGACGATCAGCCGGATGGCCGGCTCCGAGCACGGCAGCCGCAAGTCGATCGCCGATCTCGAGGCGCTCGCCGCCGCTGCCGGACGACCGGCCCGCCAGCGCACCACCACGTACGGACCGGTCAGCGCCGAGCGCCTGGCGGCGGCCCGCCGGGCGGAGGCGCTCACGCTCGGCTGACCGACCTCGGCGCCGTCGCAGGGCCCGTACGGACGGTGTACGGGTAGCCCGAACGGGCTACCCGCGCGCCCCCCCGGGCCGATCCGCCGCATTGTGCGGCCCCAGGGCTTGACGAGCGGGTAGTGACACGCGTGTAATTCCATCGACGTAGGCCGCTTACCAGAAAGTCCCTCCGGTCGACGTCACCGTCCGCTCCGCGTGTCGCGGCGGCGGTCCCCGCCCAAGGAGGTTCGGTCGTGACCGACATCAACGCAGCCATGGACGCCGAGGTCGTACGGCTACCGATGTCCGACACCGAAGAGCTGGACTGGCACGAGCGCGCCTTGTGCGCCCAGACCGATCCGGAGGCGTTCTTCCCGGAGAAGGGCGGCTCCACCCGCGACGCGAAGAAGATCTGCCTGTCCTGCGAAGTACGGGCCGAGTGCCTGGAGTACGCGCTGCTGCACGACGAGCGCTTCGGCATCTGGGGCGGGCTCTCCGAGCGCGAGCGCCGCCGTCTGAAGAAGGCCGCCGGCTAGCAGCGGCACGACCTCGTGATCGGCGGGCCGGCCGCCCGCGCGGGCCGGCCTACCGGCCCGGTGACGTCCCGTAAGGTGTCCGGGTCCGCGGGCAGGGCGCGTGTCGACGCCCCGCAGCGCCCGCGCCGATCGTCCAGGAGATCGCCCGCCCCATGTCGCCCGAGACCGCATCGACCGCTGCCGCGGTGAGCGAGCCGGGCCCCGACGTCCCTCGGGCGGTGGTGGCGTTCGAGGACCTGGCCGAGCCGGACGAGGCGTACGAGCGCCCGGAGCGGCGCGACCACGTCGCGGCGGTCCTGGTCTGCTCCGACGGGGCGCGGTGGCTGCCCGCCGTGCTGACCTCGCTGGCCCGCTCCGAGCGCACCCCGCACGTCGTCGTCGCGGTCGACGCCGGCAGCAGCGATGCGACAGCGCGGCTGTTGCACCGGGCGGTGGAGCAGGGCGTCGTCGACGAGGTCGTGGACGTGCCGCGCGGCACCTCGTACGGCGCGGCCGTCGCCGCCGGGGCCGCGCGCGCCACCCCCGGTTCGGGCGCCTGGTCGCCGGAGCAGCAGTGGCTCTGGCTGCTGCACGACGACAGCGCACCGGCGCCTGGCGCGCTGGAGGAGCTGCTGCACGCGAGCGACGGCGCACCGAGCGTCGCCATCGCCGGCCCCAAGGTGCGCGGTTGGCACGACCACCGGCTGCTGCTCGAGTGCGGCGTCACGATGACCCGCGGCGGCACCCGGGTCACCGGCCTGGAGCGCGGGGAGCAGGACCAGGGCCAGCGCGACGGGCTGCGCGACGTGCTCGCTGTCGGCAGCGCCGGGATGCTCGTCCGCCGCGACGTGTGGGACCGGCTCGCCGGCTTCGACCCGGGCCTGGCGTTCTTCCGCGACGACGTCGACCTGTGCTGGCGGGCGCGGCGGGCCGGCTACCGGGTCGTCGTGACCGGCGATGCCGTCATCCACCACCGGCAGGCGGGGACGCACGGGGCGCGTGACGTCGGTGGGCGCGCCCGCCGCCGGGACCGGGCCTCCGCCATCCACGTGCTGCTCGCCCACGCCGGGCGGCTCGCCCTGCCCTTCGTCGCGCTGCGGTTGCTGCTGGGCTCGTTGCTGCGGGCGCTCGGCTACCTCATCGGCAAGGCACCACGCGAGGCGCGCGACGAGCTCGCGGCGCTCGCCGACGTGCTGCTGCGGCCGATGGCGGTGGCCCGTTCTCGCGCGCTCGCCCGCGCTGCCGGGTCAGGGCCTGGTGCGGTACGGGAGCGCGACGTACGCGCCTACCTCGCCCCACGCGGTAGCCAGCTGCGCGCCGCCTGGGAGCGGCTGGTCGGGGTGGTGCTCAGCGGCGGCGACGCGGGCGAGAGCGCGCCGGACGAGCTGGGGGACGGCGACGGCTGGATCGTCCCCACGCGCACCACGAAATGGCGCTCCGCGCTGCTGCGACCGGGTGTGCTGCTCACGGTGCTGCTGCTCGCCGCGACCGCGGTCGCGGTGCGTTCCCTCGTCGGCGCCGGGCAGCTCACCGGCGGTGCGCTGCTGCCCGCGCCGCCGGGAGCGCGTGACCTGCTCGGCGCGTACCTGACGCCGTGGCACGACATCGGTCTCGGCTCGGACGCCGCCGCACCGGTGTGGCTGGCGCTGCTCGCGCTGCCGGCAGCGGTGCTGCGCGGCCAGGCACCGCTGGCCGTCGACCTCGTGCTGCTGCTCGCGGTGCCCGCGGCCGGGCTCTCGGCGTACCTGTCCACCGCCGGCATCCTGTCCTCGCGATGGCTGCGGTGCTGGGCGGCCGCGGCGTACGCCCTGCTGCCCGCGCTCGTCGTCGCTGTCGGCACCGGACGGATCGGCAGCGCGCTGGTCGCGGTGCTGCTCCCGCCGCTCGGCCGTTCGGCCGCACGGCTGCTCGGCGCGGACCCGCCGGGTGCCCGCCCGGCCGCTCGCGGTGGTGGCCGGAGACGAGCCTGGGGCACGGCCCTGCTGCTCGCCGTCGTGACCGCGTTCGCTCCGGTCGTCTGGGTGCTCGCGCTCGTGCTGGCCGTCCCTGCCGCCGTCGTGGTGCGGCACTCCTGGCCGCGCCTGCTGATCGCCCTCGCCAGCGTCCCGGTGCTGCTCGCCCCGTGGACCGTGCGGGTCGTGCGCGAGCCCGCCCTGCTGCTGCTCGAGCCCGGGCTCACCGGACCGACCGACCGCCGGGTCGACGGGCTCGACCTGCTGCTGCTGCACCCGGGCGGGCCCGGCTCGACGCCGCTGTGGTTCACGGTGCCGGTCGTTGTCGCGGCGCTCGCGGCGGTGCTGCGGCGCAGCCGCTGGCGCGGGGTGCTGTCGGCCTGGGCGGTGGCGCTCGTCGCGCTCGGCATCGGGGTGCTGCAGCTCGCGCTGCTGCTCGAGGTGACGGGCCTGGCGCGGCCGGTACGGCCGTGGGCCGGCCCGGCCACCCTGGTCGCCGGCGCGGCGCTGCTGCTGGCCGCGGCGCTCGGCGCCGACGGGCTGCGGGCCTCGAGCGCCCGCTGGTCCTTCGGCTGGCGCCAGCCCGCCGTCGCGGTCCTCACGCTGTCGCTGCTGCTGGTCCCGGTCGCCGCCGGGGCGACGTGGACGGCAGGGGTACGCGGCCCGCTCACGCGCGCCGACCCGCAGGTCGTACCGGCGTTCGTCGCCGCCGATCTCGACACGCCTGCCCGCCCGCGGGTGCTGGTGCTGCGCGTACCGGGCGGGCACGTGCGCTACGACCTGCTCAACAGCGCCGGTCCGGTCCTCGGTGACCGCGACCAGGCGACGCTGCCTCCCGCTCAGGTGGACGCGGCGGTCGGCGCCCTCGTCGCCGGCGTGGGCGGGGACGAGATGGACACGCTCGCCGCGTGGTCGGTGAAGTACGTCCTGCTGCGTGGCCCGGCCGCACGCGACCGGGCGCTGGTACGAGTGCTCGACAGCCAGGCCGCGCTGCGCCGCGTGTCGGGCAGCCGCCACACCGCGCTGTGGCGGGTGGCGGGTCCGGCGCCGCGCGCCCAGCTCGTGCCGGCCGTCGCGCAGGGGGCCGCGCCCCGCCCGGCCCTCCCGCTCGACCCCGGTACGCAGGTCCCGCTGCAGCTGCGCGCCACGCCGGGCGCGGGCGACGTCCCGGGCCGGCTGCTGCTCGCCCAGGAGGCCGCTCCCGGCTGGACCGCGCGCGCCGGTGGTCCGGACGGGCCGGTGCTGGCGAGCACGACGACCGGGTCGCCCGTGCCGGGCCGGTTCGCGGCCGAGGTGCCCGCATCGGTACGCACCTTCGCGCTGGGCTACGAGGACGCGGGCCGCACCCGGCTGCTCTGGGCGCAGCTCGTCGCGCTGCTGCTCGTCGTGGTGCTCGCGCTGCCGGGCCGCCGGCACACGCCCGAGGACGCCGACGCCGACCTGCTCGACGCCGCGGTCGGCGGCGCGGTCGGTGGCGCTGGTGACGGACCCGAGGCGCCGGCCCGGGAGCGGGAAGCGTCGGCCGGCCCGGTGGTGGTCCCGTGAGCCCGGGTGGCGGGCTGCGCCGCGCGCCGGTCTGGGTCGCCGTGGTCGGGGTCCTCGCGGCGTCCGGCGCGGTGGTGGGACTGGGCGCGCTCGCGCCGGCACCGCGGCGCGAGCCGGTGGCAGCGCCGCGGTCGGTGCCGGTGGCGTCGGCGGCGCTGGTCTGCCCCGCCCCGCTCGCCGAGGGCACCCGGCTGGCCACGGCGATCACGGCGGTGAGCGCCACGGTGCCGCAGCCCGCCGCCGCGTCGCCGACGCCCACCGCGCCGACGGTCTCGCCGCCCGCCTCCCCCTCCGCGAGCACGCCAGTAGCGCCGCCTCCCAGCGGCAGCGCGCCGCCGAGCCCGACCGCGCCGACGCCCACGGCGCCGACGCCCGCCGCGCCGACGCCCACGGCGCCGACGGTCTCGCCGCCCGCCTCCCCCTCCGCGAGCACACCCATCGCGCCGCCGCCCAGCGGCAGCGCGCCGCCGGCCCCCAGCCCGTCCGCCAGCCCGCCCGCGGCCAGCGGCACGGCCGGCATCGGCCCGCTCGGCTCAGGGGCCTTCACGCCGCTGCGGACCCTCAGCGCGCTCGACGCGCCGGCCGGGTTCGCGGTGACCGGGAAGTCGAGCGGGCCGGTGCTCGCCGCGGCGACCGGGCAGTTCGCGCCGGGGCTCGCCGCCGACCAGCTGACCCGCGGCAGCGACGGCCCGTTGCGCGGGCTGGCGCTGCAGCCCTGCGGCCCGGCCGTGTCCGACGCCTGGTTCATCGGCGGCGGCTCGGGTGTGGGGCGTACGACGACGCTGTACCTGTCGAACGTCGAGGACCAGCCGTCCCTTGTCGACGTACGCATGTACGGCGCGGCCGGCGAGCTCGACGTGCCGGCCGCCCGTGGGGTGGTCGTGCCGCCGCACCGGCGGGTCGTGCTCGCGCTCGGCAAGATCGCCCCCGCCCAGTCCACGCTCGCGGTCCGGGTGATCGCCCGGGAGGGCCGCGTCTCACCCGCCGTGTTCGACAACACCGTCGCGGGCAGCCAGCCGCAGGGCATCGAGTACCTGCCGCTGACCGAGGCCCGCCGCCGCATCGTGCTGCCGGCGGTGCTCGCCGGCGAGGGCACCCGCGAGCTGACGCTGCTCGCGCCACGCGCCGACGCCGAGGTGCGGGTCTCGATGCTCACCCAGGACGGCGCGATCACCCCGGTCGGGCTGGAGTCGGTGTCGCTGCAGGCCGGCAAGGTCACGCGGGTACGGATCGAGCAGGTCACCGCCAAGGCCGGCGTCGGTCTGGTGCTGCGCGCCCGTACCCCGCTCGTGGGCGCCGTGCGCGCGGTGCTGCCCGGCCAGCTGCCCGACACTGCAGACGTGGCGGGCACACCGGTGCTCGACGCCGCGGCCGTCGTCACCGGGATCACCTCCGGACGGTCGACGGCGCTGATCCTCGCCGCCCCGCGCAAGGCGGCGCGCGTACGGCTGACGGTGCACGCCGTCGGCGGGCCGAAGCGGGCGCCGGTGACCCGGGAGCTCGCCGTCGCGTCCGGGACGACGCTGCGCGCGACGGTCACGGTGCCCTCCGGAGCGTCCTCGGCATGGGTGCTGCTCGAGCCGGTCGCCGGGAGCGGGCCGGTCCACGCCGTACGGCGCGTCGCCGAGAGCGGGACCCGCGGGGTGCTCGTCACCACCGCACCGGTGCTGCCGCTCACCCCCCGGGTGGACATCCCCACCGCGCTGTTCCGGGTGGCCGCTTCGTGACCCCGCACCGACGCCGCGCGTCGCTGCCTGCGCGTCGCTGCCGGGCCGCAGGCCGCTCCGGCTCTAAGGTCCGAGCGTGAGCCCTGCCCGTCGTTGCTCGAAGCCCGGTTGCCGCCGGCCGGCGGTCGCGACCCTGACGTACGTCTACGCCGACTCCACCGCCGTCCTCGGGCCGCTGGCCACCTACGCCGAGCCGCACTGCTACGACCTCTGCGCGATCCACGGCGACCGGATGACCGCCCCGCGCGGGTGGGAGATCGTCCGGCTCGAGCCGGACCCGGACGCGCTGCGGCCCAGCAGCGACGACCTCGAGGCGCTCGCGAACCTGGTGCGCGAGGCCGCCCGGCCGGTGCCGCCACCGGCGCCGGAGCCGCAGGTCGGGGTGCAGCGCGGCCACCTGCGGGTGCTGCGCGGGCAGGGCGACGCGTAGCCGGTGAGCGCCGGGCGGTGCGGCACGCGCGGCGCACGGGGCGCACGCGGCCTCAAGTCACCGGCCCGCGCTGCCGACAACGACTCTGGCCCGGGAACAACACCTTCAGGCCAGAGCGGTGCCCGGGCCCCGCAGCAGGCGAGAGGATCAGGAGACATCGATGGCACGGGTGGCGCGTAGCACCGAACCGGTCGTGCTCGGCTCGCTGACCCAACGGGGGGCGCGCCAGGGCAGCTGCCAGGCCTGCGGGAGCGCCCGCGTCACGCAGATCGCCATGACGCTCACCGACGGCACGCCCGTCGACTTCCGCAGCTGCCTGGCCTGCGAGCACCGCAGCTGGACGACGACCGACGGCACGGTGCTCGACCGCGAGACCGTCCTGGTCCGCACCCAGCGCGAGCGCTGATCACCGCTGCCCCGACGATAGAGTCCGGGCCATGAACGACACCGCGCCGCTGAGCGCGCGCCTGGACCGACTCGTCAAGGCGTACGACATCCGCGGCGTTGTCCCTGACGACCTCGACGCGCCCTTCGCGCGGGCCGTCGGCGCCGCGTTCGCGCTCATCGCAGGGGGCGAGGCGGGCGCGCCGCCGGCCGTGCTGGTGGGTCGTGACATGCGCCCGTCGGGCCCGGAACTGGTCGCGGCCTTCGCCGACGGCATCACGCAGAGCGGTGCGGACGTCATCGACATCGGCCTGGCCTCCACCGACGAGCTCTACTACGCCTCGGGGGCGCTGGACCTGCCGGGCGCGATGTTCACCGCGAGCCACAACCCGGCGCAGTACAACGGCATCAAGCTCTGCCGGGCCGGTGCCGCTCCCGTCGGGCAGGACACCGGGCTGCAGCAGCTGCGCGACCTCGTGCAGGGCTTCCTCGTCGCCGGGTTGTCGGAGCGGGAGGGCCCGGTCGGCACGGTGACGCAGCGCGACGTGCTGCCGGACTACGGGGCGTACCTGCGCGGACTCGTCGACCTCGACGGGCTGCGGCCGCTCACCGTCGTCGTCGACGCCGGCAACGGGATGGCCGGTCACACCGCCCCGAGCGTGCTCGGCCCGCTCGGGCTCGAGATCGTCCCGCTGTACTTCGAGCTGGACGGCACCTTCCCGAACCACGAGGCCAACCCGATCGACCCGGCCAACCTGCGCGACCTGCAGGCCGCCGTACGCGAGCACCGGGCCGACCTCGGCCTCGCCTTCGACGGTGACGCCGACCGCTGCTTCGTCGTCGACGAGCGCGGCGCGGTTGTCGACCCCTCGACGCTGACCGCGCTGATCGCGGCCCGCATGCTCGCTAAGCACCCGGGCGCGACGATCATCCACAACCTGATCAGCAGCCGCGCCGTCGCGGAAGTCGTACGCGAGAACGGCGGGGTGCCGATCCGCACGCGCGTCGGGCACTCCTTCATCAAGGCGCGGATGGCCGAGACCGGTGCGGTGTTCGGCGGCGAGCACTCCGGGCACTTCTACTTCCGCGACTTCTGGCGGGCCGACTCCGGGATGCTCGCCGCGCTGCACGTGCTGGCGGCGTTGGGGCGGACGCCGGACGGCACGGCGCTGTCGGACGTGCTCGCCCCGTACCACCGCTACGCGTCGAGCGGAGAGATCAACACGGTCGTCGAGGACCAGCGCGCCGTTGTCGCGAAGGTGGCGGCGGCCTACCGGGACCGGCCGGAGGTGAGTCTCGACGAGCTCGACGGGTTGAGCGTCGACGGCCCGGACTGGTGGTTCAACGTGCGGGCGAGCAACACCGAACCGCTGCTGCGGCTGAACGTGGAGGGCCCGGACGAGGACAGCTCGTCCCGGATCCGCGACGAGGTGCTCTCGCTGATCCGAGGTGGGGGCTGAGGTGGCCGGGCTGGACCCGCTGCTCCTCTCGGTCCTGGCCTGCCCGTCGAGCGACCACGCACCGGTCGAGGTCGTGGGCGACCCGGACGACCCGCAGGCGCTGCGCTGCACCTGGTGCGGCACGACGTACCCGGTGCAGGACGGGATCCCGGTGATGCTGCTCGACGAGGCGACGCCCGGCCCGGCCGGCATCGGCGTGCAGGCGCGGGCATGACCGCGCGCGGTGAGGGCGCGCCCGCCGAGGGGGTCGACCTCGACGACGTCGCCGCGCTGCTGGCGGCCGACCCGGGGGTGATGCTGCGGGCGGTCGCCGGCAGCGGGGCCCAGGTCCGCGCCGCGCTCGCCACCCTCGACCGGGCCGTCGTACGCGCCGTCGCCGACGCGGGCCGCCCGCGCGGGCTCGTCGTCGCGGGGATGGGCGGCTCGGGCATCGCCGGTGACGTGCTCAGCGCCGTGGCGGGGGTCGGTGCCCCGCTGCCGGTGCAGACGGTGCGCTCGCACACGCTGCCGGGCTGGGTGGGCGCGCTCGACGTGGTCGTTGCCGTGTCCTGCTCGGGGCGTACGGCCGAGACGCTGCTTGTCGCGCAGGAAGCCGCGCGCCGCGGCGCCCGGCTGGTGGGGATCGGCGCGGCCGGTTCCCCGCTGGCCGACGTCGTCACGCAGGGCGGCGGGGCGTACCTCACGGTCGACGCCGAGGACCGGATGCCGCGGGCCTCGCTCTGGACGCTCGCGGTCCCGCTGCTGGTGCTCGGGTCGGCGCTCGGGGTCACGAGCGTCACCGACGACGACCTGGCCGCTGCCGCGGACGTCCTCGACGAGGTCGCCCGGGAGGTCGGCGTCGAGGTGGAGGTGTCGGCGAACCGGGCCAAGGCGGTGGCGCTCGCCCTCGCCGACGGGGTGCCGACGGTCTGGGGGAGCGGTCCGCTCGCCGGGGTCGCTGCGTACCGGCTGGCCTGCCAGCTCAACGAGAACGCGAAGCTGCCGTGCGCCTGGGGGGTCTTCCCGGAGGTGCTGCACAACCAGGTCGTCGCGTTCGATGGCCGGTACGGCGTACGCGACGAGCAGGACGAGCTGTTCCGCGACCCGCTGCTGGACGGCCCGGCGAGCGCCCACGTGCAGCTGCTGCTGCTGCGTGACGACGAGGTCGCGCCCGACGACGCCGCCCGGGTCGAGCTGGCGTACGAGCTGGCGGCGGAGCGCGGCATGCGCCCGCTGGTGCTCTCGGCGCATCCGGGACCGGCCGTCGTACGCCTCGCCTCGCTGGTCGGCCAGCTCGACTGGGTGAGCGTCTACACCGCCCTCGCCCTCGGCGAGGACCCCACGCCGATCCCCCCGATCGTGGAGCTGAAGGCGCGCCTCGGCGTACCGGCCACAGCGACCGACACCCGCTGACGCCTCAACCTTCCGCGTGTCCCTGCTCGAATCGTCGCTAACTCACGCAGTTAACGACGATTCGAGCAGGGACACGCGGGCGGGGCGGGGGTACGTACGCTGCAGCGATGGGCATCGGGGATCGCCAGCGCGACGGGCCGGCCCTCGAGCAGCTGCCGGTCCGCAGCGTGGGGCGGCCCGGCGCGCTGCAGGTACGCCGCAGCCTGCCCGGCCGTGACCGGCGCACCGTCGGCGCGTGGTGCCTCGTCGACCTCTTCGGCTCCGTCGCGCCGCGGGAGGCGGCGCTGGACGTGCCCCCGCACCCGCACACCGGACTGCAGACGCTCACCTGGCTGGTCGAGGGCGTCGTCGAGCACCGGGACAGCCTGGGCGGACACGTGGTCGGCGCGCCAGGGCAGCTGCACCTGCTGACGAGCGGGCGCGGCGTCTCCCACAGCGCGCGGTCCGCCGGTGACGGGACGCTGCTCGGGGTACGGCTCTGGGTCGCCCTGCCGGGACCGGACCGCGACTGCGCGCCGCGCGTCGCGCACCACGGCGAGCTGCCGCACCTGCGCCAGCCGGGCGCCGAGGTACGCGTCCTGGTCGGCTCGTACGCCGGTGTCACCTCGCCCGCGGTGGTCCACACCCCGCTCGTCGCCCTGCAGGTGGCGTTGGACCGTACGACCGTGCTCGAACTCGACCCGTCCTACGAGCACGCGGTGCTGCTGCTCACCGGTACCGCGGAGGTGGAGGGCGAGCCACTGCGACGCGGCGGGCTGCTCTACGTCGGGTCGCGGCGCGAGGCGCTCGCGCTCGCCGGGGACCGCGGCAGCCGGCTGCTGGTGATCGGCGGCACGCCGTTCGAGGAGGAGCTGGTGCTGTGGTGGAACTTCGCCGGACGCAGCCACAGCGGGATCGTCGAGGCGCGCGAGCAGTGGCAGCTGCGCGACGAGCGGTTCGGGACGGTGGCCGGCGATCCGCGCGGGCGGCTGCCGGCACCGGCGCTGCCCGCGGTCCGGCTCAGGGCGCGACCCCGGGTCCGGTCATGACCGGTCAGCCCATCAGGCGACGCAGCCAGCTCCGCTTCGGTGCGGGCGGGGGACAGTCGCAGCGGCGGCTGCGCGGCACCCCGGCCAGCACCTCCTCCACGTGCCGGCCGCAGCCGGTGTAGGTGGCCTTGCCGCACCGCGAACACACCGCAGGGCTGCACATCAGGTGCTCACCGCGTCGAGAGACTGCCCGCCGTGCCGCATCGTCAGGTCCAGTCGTCGGCATCCGGTCCGGGTCATGGCGCCAGCGTACCCCGGGGGGTATCAAGGGCGCAGGGCGGCGGCCTGCTGGGTAAGGTCCGCCCATGAGCACCGAGGGTGGCACCCGGGCGGTGCTCGCCGCACTCGGCGCCAACCTCGGCATCGCCGCGGCGAAGTTCGTCGCGTTCGCCTTCACCGGGTCCAGCTCGATGCTCTCCGAGGGGATCCACTCCGTCGCCGACTCGGCGAACCAGGTGCTGCTGCTGGTCGGCGGGCGCCGCGCCCGGCGGCGCGCGGACAAGGCGCACCAGTTCGGTTACGGGCGCACCCGCTACCTGTACGGCTTCATCGTCGCGGTGGTGCTGTTCCTCGTCGGTGGGCTGTTCTCCGTGTACGAGGGCGTGCACAAGATCCAGCACCCGGAGCCGCTCAGCTCCCCCCAGTGGGCGTTCGGGGTGCTGCTGCTCGCGATCGTGCTCGAAGGGCTCTCGTTCCGGACCGCGATGCGCGAGGCGAACAAGTCGCGCGGCGGCCGGTCGCTGCTGCGGTTCGTACGCGACGCCCGCCAGCCCGAGCTGCCGGTGGTGCTGCTCGAGGACGCCGGCGCACTGATCGGACTGCTGCTCGCGCTGTTCGGGGTCGGCATGGCCGAGCTCACCGGCGACGGACGCTGGGACGGCGTCGGCTCCTTCGCCATCGGCGCGCTGCTCATCGTCATCGCGGTGTTCCTGACCGTCGAGATGGGTTCGCTGCTCGTGGGCGAGAGCGCGCTCCCGGCGCAGGAGGCGGCGATCCGCGGCGCGCTCGAGTCGGTCCCCGACATCGACCGCATCATCCACCTGCGCACCCTGCACGTCGGTCCGGACGAGCTGCTGGTCGCGGCGAAGATCGCCGTGGGGCGCACCGACAGCGCCCGGCAGGTCGCCGACGCGATCGACGCCGCGGAACTGCGGGTGCGCGAGGCGGTCCCGATCGCGCGCTACATCTTCCTCGAGCCGGACGTCGACCGGGTCCGCGAGTAGGACCCGGAGCGCTCAGCCCTCGAGCGCCGGCAGCACGTCGGTGCGCGGGAAGTCCTCGCCGGTGAACAGCAGCGGCTCGCCGCTCGTCACCGCGAGCGCGTACGCGAAGCAGTCCCCGTAGTCGAGCCGCGCCGGTGACCCGCTGCCGCGCCCGTAGCGACGGTAGGCGCGCCGGGCCAGGAGCGCGTCCCGCGTGGTGACCGGGACGAGTTCGACGTGCAGCGCGGCGAGCAGTTCGTCGAACCGTTCTCCGTGGCTCGCCGAGCGCTGATCGGCGACGATCGCGGCCTCGAGCCAGGTCGCCGTCGACATCCGCAGCGGGCCGGCCAGGGCCGCGTCGAGCAGCGCCGGGGCTGCCGCTTCGTCCTCGAGGATCGCCATGATGGCGGACGAGTCGACGATCATCGGGGCAGTCCCGAGCTCTCGTCGTACAGGTTCTCGACCCGCGTCAGGGCGCGGTGCGGGTCACCCGGGTCGGCGCGGTAACGCGCCACGATCGCCGCGACCAGATCCAGCCGCCGTTGTCGCTCGCCCGCCTGCGGGTCGGCACCGTACTGCTCGATCAGGTACAGCAGCGCCTGTTCGATCGTGCCCGTCAACGACTTACCAGTGAGCGCGGCGGCCTGCCGGGCGAGCGTGTGCACCCGTTCGTTCTTGATGTTCAGGCTCATGAGGCGACGGTGTCTACTTCCGGATTCCGGGTTCTACCGTTCTACCGTTCTACCGTAGGCCGCGCGCAGCGTGCCGCGGCGCATCGCCGGGCCACCTCGTGCGTGAGAGGATGGGTGGTCGTTCGACGGTGCCATCGAAGCCTCGTGCCGCCCGTCGTCGCCCCGGCCCCACGTACCCGTACCAAGGAGCGACGCATGCCTGCCGTTACCGACTTCAAGGTCGCCGACCTGTCCCTGGCCGCCTTCGGTCGCAACGAGATCCGGCTCGCCGAGCACGAGATGCCCGGCCTGATGAAGCTGCGCGAGGAGTACGGGCCGGCCCAGCCGCTGGCCGGCGCGCGCATCGCCGGGTCGCTGCACATGACTGTGCAGACGGCCGTGCTGATCGAGACCCTCGTCGCGCTCGGCGCGAGCGTGCGCTGGGTGTCCTGCAACATCTTCTCCACCCAGGACCACGCCGCCGCGGCGGTCGTCGTCGGCCCGCACGGCACCCCCGAGGACCCGCAAGGGGTCCCGGTCTTCGCCTGGAAGGGCGAGACGCTGCCCGAGTACTGGTGGGCCACCGAGACGATGCTCGTCTGGCCGGACGGGCAGGGCCCGAACATGCTGCTCGACGACGGCGGCGACGCGACGCTGCTGATCCACAAGGGCGTCGAGTTCGAGGCGGCGGGTGTCGTGCCGCAGCCGAGCGAGGACGACCCGGAGGAGTACGCCGTCGTGCTCGAGCTGCTGCGCGCCTCGCTCGCGGCCGACCCGACCAAGTACACCCGCATGGCGGCCGGTATCAAGGGGGTCACCGAGGAGACCACCACCGGGGTGCACCGGCTCTACGAGTTCGCCAAGGCCGGCACCCTGCTGTTCCCCGCGATCAATGTCAACGACTCGGTCACCAAGAGCAAGTTCGACAACAAGTACGGCACCCGGCACTCGCTGATCGACGGGCTCAACCGTGCCACCGACGTCCTGATCGGCGGCAAGGTCGCGGTCGTGTGCGGGTACGGCGACGTGGGCAAGGGCTGTGCCGAGTCGCTGCGCGGCCAGGGCGCGCGCGTCGTGGTGACCGAGGTCGACCCGATCTGTGCGCTGCAGGCCGCGATGGACGGTTACCAGGTCGTCCGCCTCGAGGATGTCGTGCAGACCGCCGACATCTTCATCACCGCCACCGGCAACAAGGACATCATCACCGCCGATCACATGCGGGCGATGAAGCACCAGGCGATCGTCGGCAACATCGGCCACTTCGACAACGAGATCGACATGGCCGGGCTGGCGCGTACGCCGGGCATCGTGCGCAACACCATCAAGCCGCAGGTCGACGAGTGGCGGCTGCCGAACGGCCGGTCGGTCATCGTGCTCTCCGAAGGCCGCCTGCTCAACCTGGGCAACGCGACCGGGCACCCGTCGTTCGTGATGAGCAACTCCTTCGCCAACCAGACCATCGCCCAGATCGAGCTGTTCATGAAGAACGACGAGTACGACAAGCAGGTCTACGTACTGCCGAAGGTGCTCGACGAGAAGGTCGCCCGGATGCACCTGGACGCCCTCGGCGTCCACCTCACCGAGCTGTCCAAGGACCAGGCGGAGTACATCGGCGTCGACGTGGCGGGCCCGTACAAGCCCGACCACTACCGCTACTGAGGTGAGCGAGCCCGCGGGTCCGCCCCGGGTGTGGTCGGGGGCGGCCTACCCCGGCGCTCCGGCGACGACCGTCGCGGCGGTGGCGGCCGGACGCGAGCTGCGGGTGCCGCGCTGGGGCCTGGCGGACGTCGCGGTCCTGGTCATCGGCGGGATCCTGCTGCCGTTGCTCATCCTTTCCACGCTGCTCGCCGCCGGGCTGCCGCAGCGCAGCGGGGCGTTCCTGCTGCTCGCCGCCGTCACGCCGTGGATCGTGTTCGCCGGGTGGCCGCTGCTGACGACACACCTGCAGGGCAACGGCGTACGCCTCGACCTGGGCTACGAGTTCCGGCTGTCCGACCTCTGGTGGGGCATCGGCGGCGGCGTGACGGCCCTGGTCGCTGCGACGGTCGTCGGCGCGGTCACCGAGAAGCTGTTCGGGCAGTTCGAGTCCGCCGCCGGGCTCGCCGCCATCCAGGCGAACACCTCGCGCTGGGTGCTCGTCGCGTACGCCGTGCTCGTCGCCGTCGGGGCGCCGCTCGCCGAGGAGCTCGCGTTCCGCGGCCTGGTGTTCACCGCGATAGGCAAGCACGTCGCGGGACGGGGCGCCGGTACGACCCGCGTGCTGGTCTGGGCGGCGGTGTGGTCGACCGTGCTGTTCGCGCTGATCCACCTCGAACCGGTCCGGATCCCGGTGCTGCTGACCATCGGCGGAGTGCTCGCGTACCTGCGCGCCCGTACCGGCCGGGTCGGGGCCAGCGTCGTCGCGCACGCCGTCAACAACCTGCCGGGCGCGATCGGGATCGCCCTGCTCGCCGGGTGATCAGGCGGACCGGCCGCTCGCCCGCAGGGGTGGCGAACCCTAGAACGGCAGCCGGAACGGGCCCTGTTCGGCGGGCGGAGCGGCGGCTGGCGGCGTAGCGGCAGGTGGCGCGACCGGCGGCATCGGGGCCGGGCCGGGACCGTACGCGGCCGCTCCCGGCGGAGGCGGCAGCGGCGGCCGGGCGGCGTACGAGCGGCGGGTGCGCTCGCCGAGGACGGCCGCCAGGTACGCCGCCGCGGGCACGCCGGGCGGCGGTGGGGGAGCGACCGCGCGGGCCACCTCGGACGCGAGCGCCGCGGCGAGCGACTCGCGTGCCGCAGGGGCGAGCTGGTGCCAGCGGCCGAGCACCGAGGCGGCCTGCGAGGCGAGCGCGTCCGGCAGCCGGCTCAGGTCGAGCGTCGCCGCCCAGGACTCGAGGCCTTGGGGTACGACCGGCGCGACCGGCATCGTCGCGGCTCGGGTCACCCGCTCGTTCACCACGACGGTGCCGGCGAACTGGTCGCCGAGGCGCTTGCACTTGGCCGAGAGCAGCGAGGCGATCAGCCCGATGGCGCCGGAGGACACCCACAGCTCGAGCACGAGGAACAGCGCGCGTACCAGGCTGTGCCGGAAGCGCGCCGGGCCGCCGTCGTCGCGTACGACCCGGAGCCCGAGCGCGAGCTTGCCGAGCGAGCGGCCGTGGCTCAGCACCTCGACCAGCAGCGGGTACCCGACCAGCGTGCCGACGGTCGCAGTCAGCAGCAGCGCGGCACCGGCCGCCTCGTCCAGACCGCTCGCGGCCCACCCGGCGAGCAGCAGTGCCGCGATCAGCAGCGGCACCTGCACGCACAGGTCGATCAGCAGCGCGAGCGTACGCGAGGGCAGCCGAGCGGTGCGCTGGTCGAGGGTCACCGCCTCGCCGGTCACCGGCAGCGCGATGGTCGGGTCGGAGCCGCTCACACCGCCCAGTCTCCCCGACCCCACCCCGTGTCCCTGCGCGAGATGTCGTCAACTCGCCCAGTTGGCGACATCTCGAGCAGGGACACGGGCAGGTAGCCTCGCCCGGGCTGGGGGCGAGCCGCCGGGAGGTGTACGTGGACACCGCGTCCTTCGTCGCCGCGCACCGCCCGGACTGGGACCGGCTCGACGCGCTGGCGCGGCGCCGCTCGCTCACGGCCCAGGAGGCCGACGAGCTGGCGCTGCTCTACCGCCGGGCGGCGACCCACCTCTCGCTGCTGCGCTCGTCGTACGCCGACCCCGCGCTGATCGGGCGGCTCTCGCAGTCGGTCGCCCGGGCGCGCGCCGCGGTGACCCGGGCGCACACCACCGTGTGGGCCGACCTCGCGCGCTTCGCGACGCACACGTTCCCGGCGGCCGCGTACCGCGCCCGGTGGTGGTGGCTCGCGGTCGGCGTGGCGTTCACCGCCGTCACGGTCGCGATGGCGTGGTGGATCGCCGCGAACCCCGACGTCCAGGCTGCGATCGCCACCCCCGAGGAGATCCAGCAGCTGACCGGGCACGACTTCGCCGACTACTACTCCTCGAACCCCGCCGGCTCCTTCGCGGCGCGCGTCTGGACCAACAACGCGTGGGTGGCCGCGCTCTCCCTCGTCGGGGGTGCGCTGCTGTGCCTGCCCGCGGTGTACGTGCTCTGGCAGAACGCGGCGAACGTCGCACTGGTGGCCGGGCTCATGGCCTCCGCCGGCAAGCTGGACGTCTTCCTCGGACTCATCACGCCGCACGGGCTGCTCGAGCTGACCGCGGTGTTCCTGGCCGCCGCGGCCGGGATCCGCTTGGGCTGGCAGGTGATCGACCCCGGACCGCGCCCCCGCGCAGTCGCGCTCGCCGAGGAGGGCCGCGCAGCGATCACGCTCGCCCTGGGCCTGGTCGTGGTGCTGCTGGTGAGCGGGGTCGTCGAGGCTTTCGTGACGCCCTCGCCGCTATCGACCTGGGCGCGCATCGCCATCGGCGTACTGGTGTGGGCGGCGTTCCTGGCGTACGTGCTGGTGCTCGGCCGGCGCGCGAGCGCCGCCGGCGAGATCGGTGACCTGACCGGATCGGGGCTGCAGACCGACGTGCTGCCGTACGCCGGCTGATCCCGACGTCACTGTCCTGGTGGCGGCTTACGGTCGCTGCTCGGGCGGATTGATCGCCCCCAGGACAGTGACGTCGTCACCCGCGTGGCGGCTTGCGTGTTCGCATTCCGGACGCCAGCATCGGTGGCTTCGCCCAGTCCGAGCACCGGAGACAAGAATCCCCATGTCGTCACGCGCCGTGCGTACCCGCTCCCTCGTCCGCGCCGGCCTGGTCGGCACGCTCGCCGGCGGGCTTTCCGTCGCGCTGCTCGCCGCACCGGCCGATGCCGCGTCCACGCCTCCGCCCGCGGCCCGCCCGTTCGCGGTGGGCGTGTACCACACGGCGGCGGTGCTCCCGGACGGCACGGTGCGAGCGTGGGGTGAGAACGACGACGGGCAGCTCGGCGACAACACCCTCACCGGTCGCTCGGCACCGGTCACCGTCAAGGCGCCGAACGGCAGCGGCGCGCTGACGGGCATCGTCGCGGTCGGCACGGCCTCCCGCACGACCTTCGCCGTCCACCGGGACGGACGCGTCTTCGGGTGGGGCGAGAACAACGAGGGCCAGGTCGGCGACGGCACGAGAACCAAGCGGCGGCTGCCGGTGACGGTGACGGGACCGGGCGGTACGGGACTGCTGCGCGACATCGTCGCGATCAGCGGCGGCTACGAGTTCGCCGTCGCGCTGCGCGCCGACGGCACGGTCTGGGCCTGGGGCGACAACGCCGACGGCCAGCTCGGCGACGGCACAACCACCGACTCGACCGTCCCGGTGCAGGTCAAGGGGCCGGGCGGGGTGGGGCACCTGACGCGGGTCGTCGCCATCGCGGGCGCCGTGGACGGCTACCACGTGGTCGCGCTGCGCGCCGACGGCACCGTCTGGGCCTGGGGCGACAACACCGAGGGCCAGCTCGGCGCCGGAGACATGGCTTCCTCGTCCGTGCCGGTCCAGGTGAAGGGCGCAGCCGGAACCGGCTACCTGACCGGCGTCGTCGAGGTCGCGGCGGGCGAGAGCTTCTCCATGGGCCGCCGCGCCGACGGCTCGGTGTGGACCTGGGGGCACAACGGGAACGGTCAGCTCGGAGACGGCACCAGGATCGGTTCGCTGGTCCCCGTCCGTGTGAACGGACTGGCTCGGGCGACAGCGATCGGGGCGGGCACCCGGCACGCCCTCGCGGTGCTCGCCGACCGCACCGTCCGGGCCTGGGGGAACAACGGCGACGGCCAGCTCGGGGACGGCAGCTCCGACGATGCCGTCGCCCCGGTGCGGGTACGCGGGCTCAACGCGCGGGCCGGCGTCGTCGCGGTGAACGGCGGACGGCGCCACTCGGTCTCGGTCGCCGCCGACGGGACGATCCGCTCGTGGGGCGAGAACTACGAGGGCCAGCTCGGCGACGGGACCGAGTACGACAGCACCGCGCCGGTCGCCGCGCGGGACCTGGACCCGGCCGGCCTGCCGGCGCTGCGGGTAATGACCCGCCCCAAGATCACCGGCAAGAAGAAGGTCGGCAAGAGGCTCACCGCGTTTGCCGGCACCTGGCGACCAGCGCCCGTCACCGTCCGCTACCAGTGGCTGCGGGCCGGCAAGCCGATCCCCAAGGCGACCAAGAGCACGTACAAGCTCAAGGTCAAGGACGCGCGCAAGAAGCTCGCCGTACGGGTGAGCGCGACCCGTCCCGGCTACCCGGCAGGTACCGCGACGAGCGCAGCGGTCAAGGTCAAGCCGCGTCGCTGACGGGCAGGGCCGAGGTCGCGGGGGACGCTCAGTCGGCCGGGGGGAGGAACCGGCGGGCCACGTCCTCCGCGTCGGTCGGCGCCTGCTCGGCGATCCACGGCCCGGTTCCCTCGCTCGGGTCGATGACACCCTGCTCGAGCCAGGTGTAGCTGCCGGCGAGGACCCGCGCGGCGAGCCGTTCGTCAGCGGCATCGGTGTTGTGCCACAAGGCGTCCAGCAGCACCTCGGTGCGCCGGCGGGACTGCGCGGCGAAGGTGTCGGCGAGCTGGTAGGCCTCGGCGGCATGCGCGGGCTCGTCGGCCGCGATCATCGCGGCGCGTACGCAGGAGGCCGACACCGCGAACAGCTCCGCGCCGACGTCCACGACGCGCGCCAGGAAGCCCTGCTTGCGCTCCAGCCCGCCCTGCCAGCGCGCCATCCCGTAGAACGTCGCGCGGGCGAGCTTGCGGCTGGTGCGCTCGACGTACCGCAGGTGCGCGGCCAGCGGACCGAACTCGTCGTACGAGGTCGGCAGGTTGCCCTTGCCCGCGGCCAGCTGCGGCAGCCACGTGGCGTAGAACCCGCTCGCGGCCGCCGCGGCCTTCGCCTTGCCGGCGAGCCCGAGGTCCGGGTCGATGAGGTCGCCGGCCGCGGTCAGGTGCGCGTCGACGGCCTCGCGGGCGATCAGCAGGTGCATGATCTCGGTCGAGCCCTCGAAGATGCGGTTGATGCGCAGGTCGCGCAGCAGCTGCTCGGCGCCGACCGCCCGCTCCCCGCGCGCGGCGAGCGACTCGGCGGTCTCGTACCCGCGCCCGCCGCGGATCTGCACCAGCTCGTCGGCGATCTTCCACGCCATCTCCGAGGCCCACAGCTTGGCGAGCGCCGCCTCGATGCGGATGTCCTTGCGGCCCTCGTCGGCCAGCTGCGCGGACAGCTCGAGCACCGCGTCGAGCGCGAACGTCGTCGCCGCGATGAACGAGATCTTGTGGGCGACAGCGGCGTGCTCGCCGACCGGCCGGCCCCACTGCACCCGTTCCCGGGACCACTCGCGGGCGATCTTCAGGCTCCACCGCCCGGCGCCGGCGCACATCGCCGGGATCGCCAGGCGTCCGGCGTTGAGCGTGGTCAGGGCGATCTTGAGCCCTTCGCCCTCGCGCCCGATGAGGTTCTCCTTGGGGACCCGGACGTCCTGCAGGCGGGTGAGGCCGTTCTCGATGCCGCGCAGCCCCATGAACGAGTTGCGCCGCTGCACGGTGATGCCGGGGGAGTCGGCCTCGACGACGAACGTGCTGATGCCCCCGCGGTGCCCCTCGGACTTCGGTACGCGCGCCATCACGACCAGCAGCTCGGCGACGACGCCGTTGGTCGTCCAGAGCTTGGTGCCGTTGAGCACGTACGCCGTGCCGTCCTCGGTCGGCACCGCAGTGGTGGCCAGGCGCGCCGGGTCCGAGCCGACGTCCGGCTCGGTGAGCAGGAACGCGCTGACCGCGCCCTTCGCGCAGCGTGGCAGGTACGCGCGCTTCTGCTCCTCGGTGCCCGCGATCGCCAGCGGCTCGGGCACACCGATGGACTGGTGCGCGCTCATCAGGGCGCCGAGGCTGGCGTGCACCGAGCCGATCAGCGCCAGCGCGCGGTTGTAGTAGAGCTGGCCCAGACCGAGCCCTCCGTACTCGACCGGGATCTTCATGCCGAAGGCGCCGAGGTCGGCGAGCCCCTTGACGTACTCGTCCGGGATGCGCGACTCGCGCTCGATGACCGCACCGTCGATGGTGCGCAGGTAGGACTCCAGCTCGACCAGGAACTTCTCGCCGCGTTCCCTGCGTACGGCGTCCGGACGCGGGTGCGGGTGGATCAGTGACAGGTCGAAGTCCCCGAGGTAGATCCCCTTGGCGAAGCTCGGGTGCTCCCATGCCTGCTCACGTGCGGCCTCGGCGACCGCGCGGGCCTGCTTCTCGTCGACGTGCGTGGCGGACTGCTGGGTGCTCGTCATGGTGACCTCCTCGCTCGTACCACCTATGTTACCAGCGAGTAGCAATCGCGTCGTGCGGTGCGTGCGGAGTCCGCGCGGGCGAAACCTGCTGTTGATCATGGCGTTGTGGGTCTCATCGGCGCGATGCGACCTACGAGCCCGTGATCAACGGGGTGAGCGCCGCACGGACCCATGATCGACGCGGCGGGGCGGGTCAGAGCCGTCCGGCCGACTTGAGGGCGAGGTAACGATCGGCCAGCTGTGGCGCGAGCTCGTCCGGACCGGCGTCGACGACCTCGACCCCGAGCCGCGCCAGCAGGGTCGCGACCTGGTCACGGTCGGTGAGCTCGGCGCTGGCGGCGGCGGCGTCGTAGACCGCGGCGACGTCGTCACGGCCGGCTGCGAGCTCGCTGAGCCGGGGGTCGCGCACCGCGGCGAGCAGCACCAGGTGGCGCGCGGTGAGGGCCGGCAGCACGGGGAGCAGGCCCTCGCGCAGCGCGGCCGGTTCCAGCGGGGTGAGCAGGACGACCAGCGCCCGCTGGCGCACCCGGTCCAGCACCGCCGACACCAGCCCGGCGGCGTCGGTCTCGAGCAGCTCGGGCTCCACGTCGGTGAGGGCGTTCGTGATCCGCGGCAGCAGGTCCGCGCCCCGCCGGCCACGGACGTCGGCGCGTACGGCGCGGTCGTACGCGACGAGGTCGACGCGGTCGCCCGCGCGGGAGGCGAGCGCGGCGAGCAGCTGGGCGGCGTCCATCGCGGCGTCGAGGCGGGTGCCGTCGCCGATCCGCGCGGCGCTGGTGCGGCCGGTGTCGAGCACCAGCACGACGCGCCGGTCGCGCTCGGGGCGCCAGGTGCGCACCATCACGTCCGACGCGCGGGCGGTGGCGCGCCAGTCGATGGAGCGCACGTCGTCGCCGGCGACGTACTCGCGCAGCGAGTCAAACTCGGTGCCCTGCCCGCGTACCCGTACGGCCGTACGCCCGTCGAGCTCGCGCAGCCGGGCCAGGCGCGAGGGCAGGTGGCGGCGGGAGGGGAAGGCGGGCAGCACCCGTACCGTCCACGGCGCCCGGTGGGCGCCCTGGCGACCGGCAAGGCGAAGCGGGCCGAGCGAGCGTACGGTGACCCGTTCGGCGCGGCGTACCCCGCGGCGGGTGGGCCGCAACACGGTGTCGACGCGGGCGACCCGCCCGGGTGGTACGTGCAGCGGGTGTCGGGTCCGCGCGGCGCCCGCCGACGGCACCCACGCGTCGCGCAGCCCACCGACGACGCGGCGGCGCCCGGCGTTCCGGACGGTCACCGTGACCGTGGCCGGCTCCCCGAGCCGGGTCGTGGTGTCGCCGCCGCGGGTGACCTGCAGCGCCCGGGTCGAGCCGGCCAGCGCGAGGTCGAGCAGGGCGAGCGCCGCCAGGGCCCCGTCGACCGCGAGCAGCGCCGGCAGCGACCGTACGGCGAGCGCGACGACCACCGTCGCCGCCAGCACCACGACCGCGAACCGCCCGGTCAGCACCACCTACCCCACCCCCAAATCCGCGTGTCCCTGCTCGAAACGTCGTCAACTGCGCGAGTTGACGACGTTTCGAGCAGGGACACGGGCAGGTGGGGGGCGGTCATCGGGGGACCGGGACGGTGGCGAGGATGCCGTCGAGCACGGCATCGGGGGCGACGCCCTCCAGCTCGGCGGTCGGCTGCAGCTGCACCCGGTGGCGCAGTGCCGGGCGGGCGAGCGCCTTGACGTCGTCGGGGGTGACGAAATCGCGGCCGGTGAGGAACGCCCAGGCCCGCGCGGCGCGGGCGAGCGCCAGCGCCCCGCGTGGGGAGACGCCCAGGCGCAGCGAGGGTGCGGTACGGGTGGCGCGTACGACGTCCACGACGTACGCCATCACCTCCGGCGCGAGCGTCACCCGCGCCACCGCGGCCCGGGCCGCGTCCAGGTCGGCGACCGTCGCGACCGCGCGTACGCCCGCCGCCGCCAGGTCCTGCGGGTCGAACCCCGCCAGGTGGCGGGCGAGCACGGCGTACTCCTCGTCGCGCTCGGGCAGCGGCACGGTCAGCTTGAGCAGGAACCGGTCGAGCTGGGCCTCCGGCAGCGGGTACGTGCCCTCGTACTCCACGGGATTCTGCGTCGCCGCGACCAGGAACGGCTCGGGCAGCCGGCGCGGGGCACCCTCCACGCTGACCTGACGCTCCTCCATCGACTCCAGCAGCGAGGCCTGGGTCTTGGGCGGCGTCCGGTTGATCTCGTCGGCGAGCAGCAGGTTGGTGAACACCGGCCCGGGCCGGAAGGTGAACTCGGCGGTACGCGCGTCGTACACCAGCGAGCCGGTCACGTCCCCCGGCATGAGGTCGGGCGTGAACTGGATCCGCGTCGAGTGCACGTCCAGGGCCGCGGCGAGGGTGCGTACGAGCAGCGTCTTGGCGGTCCCCGGCACGCCCTCGAGCAGGACGTGCCCGCGGCACAGCAGCGCGATGACCAGGCCGGTCACGACGGCGTCCTGCCCGACGACCGCCTTGCCCACCTCCTCGCGCAGCGCGAGCAGGGCGGCGCGGGAGTCGGTCGTCGTACCGGTCCCGCCGGTGGCCGCCGGTTCGTCGGGCGCACCAGCGCTCGGGTCGGTCGTCATGGGTGGCGTACCTGCCTCTCCAGGTCGTCGAGATCGCGGACGAACCGTACGAGGGCGGCGTCGTCGGCGGGTGCGGGACGGTCGAGCAGCGCGCGGATCTCGGCTTCGGGGCGCCCGGTACGGCGCGCGGCCGCGCGGGCCACGTCGGGCGCCGGGGCGCCGCGTGGCAGCGAGAGCGCGGGCGCGAGGCGTACGACGGCGGCGCGCGCGAGCCGGTCCGCCGCGTGCGCGCGGCCCTGCGCGCGGCGGTACATCCGGCCCAGGCCCTCGGTGGTCTCGGCGGCGCGCACCGTCACCGGCAGCGGTTCGGAGACGACCGGGCCGAAGCGCCGGCCGCGGGCGTACGCGAGCACCAGCACGGCGACCCCCACCTGGAGCAGCGCCCACGGGACCCAGGACGGCACCAGCTCGGACGGGTCGGCGCGGTGTCCGGACTCGGGCTGCAGCGGGTCGGCCAGGCTCGGCAGCCACCAGACCAGCACCGGGTCACGGCCGAGCACGCCCAGGGCCAGCGCGGCGTTGCCGGCCTCGGCGAGCCGGCCGTTGGTGAGGAACGCGCCCGAGCCCAGCAGGGTGGCGCCGGTGCCGGGCACGTCGACGACGGTGCCCTCGTAGCAGCTCGTCGCGCCCTCCGGCGTGAAGATCCGCCCGCCGACCGTGGCGGAACCGGCCCGCTGGGCGACCGGCCACGCGCATCCCGGGTCGCGTTCGGCGACCGGCAGCGTGCCGTTCGTCGCGACCGACGCCGGCCACGGCCCGTCCGCTGCCGGCACCGCCCCGATCGTGACGACGTGCGCCGGCCGCGCCCCGCGCAGCGCCGCCGCCATCCGGGGGGAGACGAGCTCGGGCACCGTCACCAGCAGCGTGGCGCCCGGCGCCGCGGTGAGGGCGGACGCCGCCTCCGTCGCGGTCGCGGCGCGTACGACCGTGACGCCTTGCCCCTCGAGCAGCCGGGCCAGCGCGCGCGAACCGCCCGGGTCGACCGCGTTCGGGTCGAGCGAGCCGGTCGCCCGCTGTCCGCCGGCCCACGCGAGCAGCGCGAGCACGACCAGCACCAGCGCGACGAGCACCACGGGAGCGCGGGCGGTGCGCAGCCGCGCCGTGAGCGTCGGGGAGGACGCGGACGGCAGCGTCCCCGTCGCGCTCACCGTGGCGCCGCCGGCGCGGCGGGTGCAGCGGCGCCGCCGGGCGCGCTCGTCGTACGGGCCGCCGCCCGCACCGCCGCGTCGAGCTCCTCCAGCGCGGCCGCGTCCGCCGGACCGGCGCTGCGACCGCCGTACGCGACCTCGTCGAAGCGGCGCGCGGCGGCGCGCAGGTCCGCGGCCAGCGCCGGCAGCGCCGCCCCGGCCGTGCGGGCCGCTTCGTCCGCGGTACGGCCGGCGCGCGCTTCGAGCAGCCCCCGCTCCTCGAGCTCGCGCACGACCGCCCGCAGCCACTCCCGGACCGCCTGCTCGTACGCCTCGCGGGCGGTGGCGGCGCGCGCGCGGCGGCGGTGCTCGGCGGCATCGGCTGCCGCCTCGGCGGAGTCGAAGAGCACCTCCACGGCGCCGCGCCGCCGCACCGGACCCAGCCGCCAGCGCACCACCACCACCGCGGCGGCGACCGCGACGAGCACCAGACCGAGCACGCCGTACCACCCGCCGGGCGCCGTGGTGCCGATCGCGTCGATCAGCTCCTGCACCCGCTCCACGACCCACTCGATCAGGCGGGCGAGCAGCGGCCGGTCCGGCGGGTGGTACGCCGGGTCGGCCAGCTCCTCGCGCGCCAGCCGCGCCGCCTGCTCGCGAGTGAGCTCCACCGGCGGCCCCGCGACCACCGCCACCGCCACCGCGAACGCGAAGGTCCGCCCCGGTTCGCGCGCTGCGGGGCTCGCCGCCGCGTGCGCCGGCTGCCGCTCGGGTCGGGGGCGGCTCACTCCTCGCGCGCTCACGGTGCTTCTTGGCTCGCGCGCTGCGGGGCTCGCCGCCGCGTGCGCCGGCTGCCGCTCGGGTCGGGGGCGGCTCACTCCTCGCGCGCTCACGGGCCCGCGGCCCGGGCCAGCTCGATGTCCAGCGCCTCCCGCCGGATGCGCATGTCGACGTACTGCAGGGCCGTCACCCCCGCCGTGAACGGCATCGTGACCACCGAGGCGACGAAGGAGCCCAGGCTGATCGCCGCCAGCGCGACCCACCACAGCGAGCCGTTCTCCGGGAACATCACCGCGAGCACCGTCCCGCCGAGCGCGAACGGCACGGTCAGCACCTGCGAGATCAACCCGGTGATCAGCTGTGCCAGCAGCGCGATCCCGAACACCCGCCACCAGCTGCCCCGTACCAGCGCTGCGGAGCGGCGGATCGCGGCGAGGACCCCGCAGCGCTCCAGCAGCAGCACCGCCGGTGAGAGCAGCAGTCGTACGGCCAGCCACACCGCGACGACGACGGCGCCCGCGCCGAGCAGCAGCCCGAGCAGGACGCCGAGGCCCGCGGAGAGCTGGCCGACCAGGATGCCGAGCAGCACCGCCACCGCGATCCCCACCGCGCCGGTGCCGCCGACGATCAGCCCGACGAGCAGGGTGAGCCCGACCAGCCGCCAGAACTGTGGACGGGCCGCCCGCCACGCTTCTCCCGCCGTGATGCGCCGACCGAGCACCGCCTGGCCGACGACGACGGTGAGCAGGCCTGTCGCGACGATGCCGATCGGCACCGAGAGCAGCGCGGCGACGACGGTCGCGATGTTGCCCCCGATGCTGCCGCCCGAGACGAGCACCGTGTCCTCGGTCTGCTGCACCGTCGTGACGTCGGCCAGCGAGCGGAACGCGGCGAAGTTGGCGACGAAGCTGAGCACCACGAGCACGAGCGAGAGCACCGCGGAGATGCCGAGCACGGTGCGCGGGTCGCGCCGGATGTAGCTGACCGCCCCGTCCAGGATGTCGGCCACGCCCAGCGGGCGCAGCGGCACGATGCCGGGTTTGGGCGCCGTGGGCGGCGGCCCCCAGCCGCCGTACTGCGGCCCGTACGCCGGCGGTGCGCCGGGTGCCGGAGCGGCCCACTGCGGTGGCGGCCCGCCGGGTGGCTGTCCCGGCGACGCGCCCCCCGCAGACGCCGGTGGCGGTGCCGGTGGCGGAGCCGGTGACCAGCCCGGCGCCTGCCAGCCCGCGTCCGGCGGATCTCCGGTGGCCATCGGTCGGTGTCCTCCCGTCGTACGGCGTGGCGACGTTCCGCGCCCGTCCCGCGCAGATCGTCCCACGGCACCCGGGCGGGAGCCGGCACGGAACGCAGCGCGCCACCCGGACGTCTCATGGTCACCGGCCGTGGTAGACGCGCGGGCAGGCCCACGCCCCGACGGGTCCGGCCGGAATCCGGACGAGCAGCGAGGACGGTGCCACCATGGGCGGCATGAGGGGACGGGTGCTCGTCGTCGACGACGACCTCGCGCTGGCCGAGATGCTCGGCATCGTGCTGCGCAGCGAGGGACTCGACCCGGTGTTCTGCGCCGACGGCGCGGGCGCCCTCGCCGCCTTCCGCGACACCTCCCCGGACCTGGTGCTGCTGGACCTGATGCTCCCCGGACGCGACGGGGTCGACGTCTGCCGGGCCATCCGCGCGGAGTCCGGCGTACCGATCGTGATGCTGACCGCCAAGACCGACACCGTCGACGTGGTCGTCGGGCTGGAGAGCGGCGCTGACGACTACGTCATGAAGCCGTTCAAGCCCAAGGAGCTCATCGCGCGGGTCCGGGCCCGGCTGCGGCGCACCGAGGAGCCGGGGCCGGAGCACCTCACGATCGGCGACCTGACGATCGACGTCGCCGGGCACGCCGTACGCCGCGACGACACCCAGATCTCGCTCACCCCGCTCGAGTTCGACCTGCTCGTCGCGCTGGCGCGCAAGCCGTGGCAGGTCTACTCGCGAGAGGTGCTGCTGCGCGAGGTGTGGGGCTACCAGCACGCCGCGGACACCCGGCTGGTGAACGTGCACGTGCAGCGGCTGCGCAGCAAGATCGAGCACGACCCGGAACGGCCGGCGATCGTCGTCACGGTGCGGGGGGTCGGGTACAAGGCCGGCCCGCCCTGATGCGGCACGCCTGGCTCGAACCGGTCGCCCGTCCCGTCCGCGCGGCGCGCCGGCTGTGGCGCTCGTCGCTGTCGGTCCGGGTCGTGACGACCACGCTCGCGCTCTCGCTGGTCGTCGTCGGCCTGGTGGGGGCGCTGCTCGTCAGCAGCATCACCTCCGGGCTGCTCGCGGCCAAGGAGCGTTCCGCGCTGACCGAGTCCACCGCGGGGCTGACCCAGGCCCAGCAGATCATCCAGGCGGCGGACGTGTCGGCAGGCGCCCCCACCGGCCGGCTCGTCGACGCGATCACCGCCGCGCTGGCCCAGCGCGCCGGGAACCCCGGGCTGTACGACGTGCTGCTGCTCGCGACCCCTCCCAAGCGCGGCGACGCCCCGGAACGCGGCACCTACCTCGTCACGGAGTCGAGCGTCCCGCAGGCGCTGCGCGAGGCGGTGCAGACCGCGCCGAACCAGTCGTACACGTACCACCCGATCGATTACCTCGACGGGCGCAGCGTGCCCGGGCTCGTCGTCGGCTCGCGGCTGACCATCCCGGGGATCGGCGGGTACGAGCTGTACTACCTGTTCCCGCTCAGCGGCGAGCAGCAGACGCTCGACCTGGTGCAGCACACCGTGCTCGGCGTCGGGGTGCTGCTCGTGCTGATGCTCGGGCTGATCGCCTACGTGGTGACCCGCCAGGTGGTCTCACCGGTGCGCCTCGCCGCGCGGATCGCGGGACGGCTCTCCGACGGCCACCTCACCGAACGCATGCAGGTCCGCGGGACCGACGACCTGGCCCGGCTCGGTGCGTCCTTCAACGACATGGCGGCCAGCCTGCAGGACCAGATCGGCCGGCTCGAGGACCTCTCGCGCGTGCAGCAGCGTTTCGTCTCCGACGTCAGCCACGAGCTGCGCACCCCGCTCACCACGGTGCGGATGGCCGCCGACGTGCTGCACGAGGCCCGGGAGGAGTTCGACCCCGCGACGGCGCGGTCGGCGGAGCTGCTGCAGACCCAGCTCGACCGGTTCGAGGCGCTGCTGTCGGACCTGCTCGAGATCAGCCGGTTCGACGCGGGCGCCGCCGTGCTCGACGTGGAACCGGCCGACCTGCGCGACGTGGCGCGGCGCGCCGTCGAGGCGGCGGGCGCACTCGGTGAGCGCGCCGGATCCGAGGTGACGCTCGTCGCGCCGCACAGCGCCGTGATGGTCGACATCGACCCGCGGCGCATCGACCGGGTGCTGCGCAACCTGATCCTCAACGCCCTCGAGCACGGCGAGGGCAGGCCGGTCACGGTCACCGTCGTGGCGGACGACGACGCGGCAGCGGTCGGCGTACGCGACCACGGCGTGGGTCTGAAGCCGGGCGAATCCTCGTTGGTATTCAACAGGTTCTGGCGTGCCGACCCGGCGCGGGCGCGCAGCCTCGGCGGCACCGGCCTCGGGCTGTCGATCGCTCTCGAGGACGCGCGACTGCACGGCGGGTGGCTGCAGGCCTGGGGCGAGCCGGGTGCCGGCGCGCACATGCGCCTCACGCTGCCGCGCCAGGCGGGCGCGCCGCTGCGCTCCTCGCCGCTGCCGCTCGCGCCGGAGGACGCTGTCGCGCGTTCGGCGCGCCGGGTGGCGCCGTACGCCCGCCCGGCAACCCCGGCGGGCTCACCCGGCCCGCGCGACAGCACCGGGGCGGGGATGCCGCGATGACCGCGCGCCGCTCCGTGCGCTCCACCCGCACCGCCCTCGCCGCGATCATGGTCGCCGCCGCGATGCTGCTGAGCGGCTGCGCCGGCATCCCCACGTCGGGTCCGGTGCGCGAGGGCCCGCCGATCGGCGGCGACCCGCAGGACCTGATCTACCGGGCGATCCCGCAGCCGCCGCTGCCCGGCGCGACACCGGACGAGATCGTACGGGGCTTCCTCGCCGCCTCCAGCTCCGGCGGCGACTCCTACGAGGTCGCGCGCGAGTTCCTCACCCGTGCCGCGGCCGCCGACTGGCAGCCGCTGGCCAACGTCCGCATCTACGACTCGACAGGGGTGCAGACCAAGGTCGTCGGCAGTGCGGTCCACGTGACGGGCCTGCTCGACGGGACCATCGACAAGGACGGCAGCTACCAGGTCGCCGCCGGCGGGCAGCGCCTGGACGTGTCGTACCGGATGGCCAAGGTCGAGGGCGAGTGGCGCATCTCCGGCCTGCCCGACGGGCTGGTGCTCGGGCGCGGCGACGTGGACCGTGAGTTCCGCACGTACGACCTGTACTTCTTCGACCCGAGCTACTCGGTGCTGGTCCCGGACCCGGTCACCGTGCCCGTGGTGGGGTCGGCGCTGCCGACGACGCTGGTGCGGGCGCTGCTGCGCGGGCCGACGGAGTGGCTCGCCCCGGCCGTGCGTACGGCGTTCCCGGAGGGCACCACGCTGGCCCTCGACTCGGTGCTGGTGGACTCCGGCGTCGCGCTCGTCGACCTCTCCACCCAGGTGCTGTCCGCCGACGACAGCACCCGCGCCGCACTCTCCGCCCAGCTCGTGTGGACGCTGCGGCGGCTGCCGGGCATCACCGGCGTACGGATCACCGCGGGCGGCCAGCCGCTGTCCGTCCCCGGCGCCGGTCCCGTGCAGGACGTCGGGATGTGGGCCGGGCGCGACGCCGACGGGGTGGTCGGTCCGGACCCGGCGCTGTACGGCGCCGCGCCGACCGGCCTGCTCACGCTCGGCGAGGACGGGGAGCTGCATCCGGCGCCCGGTGGGTTCGGGTCCGGTCGCCCGCTCGTGACCTCCCCGGCGGTCGCGCTCGACGGCGCCACGCTGGCCGCGGTCGGCGCGGCCGACCGCCGCACGCTGTGGGTGGCGCCCGCGTCCGGCGACGGTGCGGCGCGCCGCGTGCTGAGCGGCGCCGTCGACCTGTCGCGGCCGAGCTGGGACCGTACCGGCGCGCTCTGGGTCGTCGACAGGGGCGGGCGGGGCCTCGAGCAGGTCGTCGACGGTACGGCCGCCGCCGTACCGATCGCTGACCTGCCGCGCGGCTCCTCCGGCCGTTCGGTCGTCGGCGTGGCTGTCGCTCCCGACGGGACGCGCGCCGCGCTCCTGCTGCGCCGGTCGGGCCGGGTGGAGGTGTGGCTGGCCCGCGTCGAGCGCGACGGCAGCGCAGTGCGCCTGGCCGCCCCGCGCCGTGTGGAGTCGACGGTCGCGGACGCGCTCGACGTCGCGTGGGCCGGCGTCGAGCGGCTGTCGATCCTGGGCCTGGACGGCTCCGGCGCCACCCGGGTGTTCGAGGTGCTCCCCGGCGTGCACAGCGTGCAGGCCACGACCGCTCCGCCGTCGGCGACGGGGATCGCGGCCGCCGCCGCGGCGGCGGTGGTCGTCACCGGCGGCAAGCAGCTCTTCCGCCAGTCCGGTGGCGCCTGGACGCTGCTCGGTCGCGGCACCGCCCCCGCGTACCCCGGCTGACGAGGGCCGGCCCGCGCCCCGGCTGTGGACGGCCGGCCCGACGTGGCGCCGCGGTTCTGCGACGGTGGCACGGTGCAGCTCGGGTGGTGGGCGGACCTGGCGCAGGTCGTCGCGCCGCGGTACTGCGTGGGGTGCGCCAGCCCTGCCACCGACCTCTGCGCGGGCTGCGGTGCGGCGCTGCGCAGCGGCGCCCGGCGCGCCGATCCCGACCCGTGCCCGCCCGGCCTGCCTGCCACGTTCGCGGCGACGGCGTACGACGGCCCGGTACGCGCGGCGCTCGCCGGGCTCAAGGAGCACGGCCGCACCGGCCTGGTCGCGCCGCTGGCGCGGGGGCTGGCAGCGGCGGTGGCGGCCGCCGCGCTGCATGCCGCCGGGAGCGCGGACGGGCCGCTCGTGCTCGTGCCGGTGCCGTCCTCGCCGCAGGCGGCGCGGCGCCGGGACGTCGCGGCGACGGTCGAGCTGGCCCGCACGGCGGTACGCCTGCTGCGCCGCGCCGGGGTCCCCGCCCGCCGCTGGGACGGGCTGCGCCCGGCGCGTCGCCGCGCCGACCAGACCGGGTTGGACACCGCCGGTCGCGCCGCCAACCTGCACGGCTCGATGTACGCCCGCCGCGTACCCGCGGGCCGGCTGATCGTCGTCGACGACGTGGTGACGACCGGCGCGACGCTGCTGGAGGCCGCCCGCGCGCTGCGCGCCGCCGGCGGCGAGGTGTGCGGCTGCGCCACGGTGGCGGCGACGGCGCGCCGCGCCCCGCGCGCGGGACACGGCACGCCCGCGGACCCGGGGCACCGGTCGTACGGCTAGCCTGAACTCGTGGCACCCATCCGGGTCCGTGGTTGCGTACGCAGGCCGGCCGGGCCGTACGGCGAGGTGCGGTCCTGCGTGCAAGCCGATGCCAGCCGCAGGCGAAGCGGCCCACGTAAGGCGACTTCTCGTCGTCCGATCACGGTGCGGTTTAGGTGTAAGTCCTGCCCCGCCGATGATCACGGCATCATCGGGGACCGGGAGAAGGGGAGTAGTCGCGATACAGCCCGTCCGGGTGCGGCGAGACCCTCGGCAGGCGGATGTGGGGTCGAAGACCAGGTCGGCCGGATGGGTGCCGCCTCGCAAGTTCACGGCGCCGACGAGGCGTCGTCCTTCCAAGAAGCCGGAGAGGTGACGAACGGATGAGTACGGGACAGGTGGCGACCGGTGTCGACGTCGTGGTGCGTGGCCGGCACGTCGAGCTGACCGAACGGTTCCGCGACCACGTCACGGACAAGCTCGCGCGCGCCGACCGGTTCGGGGTCGCCCTGAGCAGGATCGACGTCGAGGTCAGCAAGGAGAACAACCCGCGGCTCGCCGACCGGGCGTTCGTCGTCGAGCTGACCTGCAAGGGCAAGGGCCCGGTGATCCGCGCGGAGGCGCACGCGGACGACAAGTACGCCGCGCTCGATGGCGCGTACAACAAGCTCGAGGAACGCCTGCGCCGCGCCGCCGACCGCCGCCAGACCCGGACCAAGAAGGGCCCGGGCCTCGCGGCCGTACCACCCGTCGGCCTGGTCGACGGACCGGCCGAGACGGCGGAGGACGAGGCACCCGCCGAGCCGGACGTCGTGTACGCGGACGGTCCGGTCGTGGTCCGCGAGAAGACGCACTCGAGCACGCCGATGTCGGTCGCCGATGCGCTGCACGCGATGGAGCTCGTCGGGCACGACTTCTTCCTGTTCCAGGACGTCGAGTCCGGCCGTGCCACGGTCGTCTACAAGCGTCGCGGCTACGACTACGGACTGCTGCGGCTCGACCCCGGGAACTGAGCGCCGGCGAGCGGTCCGCGCGATCACCCGCGCGCGCTCAGGTGGACTGGCAGGATCACCACCTGAGCGAGGAGGGTCATGGACGAGCGCGGGCGGTCGGCGGTACGGGTGCTCGTCGCCGACCGGGCGCCGCTGCTGCGCCGCGGGGTGATGGCGGTCCTCGACGCGCAGCCGGACCTGCGCCTGGTCGGTGAGACCGGGGACCCGGACGCGGCGGTCGCGCTGGTCGCCGGAACCGAGGCGGACGTCGTGCTGCTCGACCTCGATCTCGGCGCCGGTGGGGTGAACCTGTGCACGCGGCTGCGGCAGGTCGCCCCGCAGGTCGCGATCGTGGTGCTCGCCGCGACCGAGGACCACGCGGACCTGGCGGCGGCGGTCCGCGCCGGTGCGCGCGGTTACCTGCTGCGCACCACCGCGCCGGACGAGCTGGTCGAGGCGCTGCGCACCGTCGCCGGCGGCGAGTCGTTGCTCGACCCGGCGGTGGCCTCGCGGCTGCTGGACGAGTTCGCGGTGCTGATGCGCCGCTCCGAGGCGGTCGGCGAGGGTCCCGGCGCGCTCACGCCCCGCGAGCTCGAGGTGCTCTCGCTGGTCGCCAAGGGCCTGAACAACCGCGCGATCGGCGAGCGGCTCTACATCTCCGAGAGCACCGTGAAGAACCACGTCCGCTCGATCCACGAGAAGCTGCAGGTGCACTCCCGCATGGAGGCCGTGGTGCGCGCGGTACGCGACGGCGTGCTGGCCATCGGCTGACCGTCGGACCGCTCGGTTAGCGTGCGGCGGGTGAGCACGGTCGCGCTGACGGTCGACGAGGTGCGCGCACTCGCGCTGCAGGCCCAGGGCCTGCTGGGCCGGCCGTTCGGTTTCTCCCCGGGCGCGGCGGCGCGCATCGGTCGGCAGCGGCGCGTCGACGCGGTCGACCGGGTGCTGCGCCACCTCGGCGCCGTGCAGCTGGACACCATCAGCACCCTGGCGCGCAGCCACGAGCTGGTGCCGTACGCCCGGCTCGGCCCCGTCGGGCGCGATGCCGTGGAGCGCGCGTACTGGGGCGGCGGCCGCGGCAACGCCCACCCCGGTGAGCCGACGAGCTTCGAGTACTGGAGCCATGCCGCGTGCGTGCTCCCGCTCGAGGAGTGGCCCTGGTTCGCCTACCGGCGCCGCTCCTACCGGCGGGCGGGCATCCGCTGGCACGAGGTGCCACGGCAGGCGCTCGCGGGCATCCGCGCGCGCCTGGCCGCGGAAGGCCCGCTAACCACGACCGACCTCGGGGGCGGGCGACGCGGCGGCGAGTGGTGGGACTGGTCGGAGACGAAGATCGCCGTCGAGTGGCTGCTCGACGTCGGGGAGGTCGTCTGCGTACGCCGCGTGGGATGGCGGCGGGTCTACGACCTCGCCGAGCGGGTCGTCCCGCCGCAGCTGCGGGCCCCCGCGCCCGCGACGCTGACAGGCTTGCCCGTCAGCTGGGAAGAGACCGACGGCGTCACTGGCCCCAGCGACGCCGACTGCGTGCGCGAGCTGCTGGCCCGCTCGGCCCGGGTCCTCGGCGTCGGCACGCTGCCCGACCTGCTCGACGTGCACCGGCTGGGCGGCAGGCACGTCGCCCGGGCCGTCGTCGAGCGGGCCCTCGCGCAGCTGGTCGAGGCCGGGTTGCTGGTGCCGGTCGAGGTCGCGGGTTGGGCTGCGGCGTACGCCTGGGCCGCCGCGCTCGCCGACGACGCGCCCACCGGCCGTTCCCGCACCACGCTGCTCTCACCGTTCGACTCGCTGGTGTGGCACCGCGCCCGTACCTCGCGGGTGTTCGGGTTCGACCACACCCTGGAGGCCTACGTACCGGCCGCGAAACGGGTGCACGGCTACTTCACCATGCCGGTGCTGCACGCGGGCCGGCTCGTCGCGCGCGTCGACCCCAAGCGCGACGGTGCGGTGCTGCACGCGCGGCAGGTGACCTTCGAGGTCGGGCCCCGCGGCGGCGTCCCGGCCGCCGCTGTCGCCGGGACTGCGCGGGCGCTGCGCGAGGCCGCCACCTGGGTGGGTGCGGAGCAGGTCGAACCGGGCCGGGTGCTCCCCGCGTCGGCCGTTCCCGCGCTGACGGCGGCACTGCGCGGCTGATCGCCCCAGCTGCCCCCGATCAGGGCGACCCGCGACCAGGTCGGCCCGTGATCATGTCACCGCATGTCTAACCCGCGTTGATCATGGGACGACGGGTCCCTACGGCCGATTCGGACGCACGATCCCATGATCGACCGGGCCGGGACGGACGATCCCATGATCAACGACCGGGCCGGGGCTCTCGCGAGTCAGGCGATCGCCAGCAGCTCGGTGGTCCAGCCCGGGTCGTACGCCTCGAAATGCGCCGCGTCGGCGACGCCCGGGTTGGGCGCGAAGGAGCCCCGCGCGGTCCAGAAGTGCGGGCTGCCCTGCACCTGCCCCTGCCCGGCCACCTCGAGGTCGGCATAGACCGCGCGGCGGCCGACGCCCTCGCGCAGCGCCCGCCCGAGCAGCTCGGCGTCCAGCGACCGGCAGGTGGCGGCGACGTCCTCCACGACCGGCAGCAGGCTCACGCAGCGGTGCTCGACGAAGTACGCGTGCCGCAGTGCGGCGTCCAGCTCGTCCGCCGCCACCAGGCCCTGCGAGCGGGCCGCCTGAACCGCCTCCAGTGCGGGCAGCGTCGTCACCGGGTACTGCCAGTCCGGCGCCGACCACGGGGACCAGCCGAGGTCCGGCCGCACCGCACTGATGCGCGCCACCTCGTCGTCGTGGTCGGGCTTGGGAGTGACCGCCCGGTTGAGCAGTTCGAGGGGGAAGGCCCGGTGGTCGATGCGCACCTCAGCGCCCGCCTCGGCCGCCGCGCGCCGCAACGTCGCGAGCGCCATCGTCGCCCACGGGCAGGAGATGTCGGACCACACGGTGATCACGCCGGGAGTCGGGTCGTACGGGTCCATGGCCCCACTGTGCCCGACGGGCGACCCGCACGCACGGGTCGGTGGTGCCGCGCAGGCGCACCGCCGCGGGCACAATGATCGCGATGCCGTCCCCCGAGCCGCGCCGACGTTGGTGGTGGGTACTCCCTGCGCTGGTGGTGGCGGTCTGGCTGGTCGGCGCGGGGCCGCTCGGCGCGTACGTCGGCAAGCTCTCGAGCGCGGCGAAGAACGACAGCGCCTCGTTCCTGCCGGCGAGCTCCGAGTCGACCCGGGCGCAGGCGATCATCGCGGGCTTCGGCGACGCGGGGGTGATCCCGGCCGTCGTCGTGTACGGCTCGGACAGCGCGCTCACGCCCGGCGACCGCGCCGCGATCACGCAGGACGCCCGGCGCCTGGCGGGCGTGCCCGGGGTGGCGGGGCCGGTTGCCGGACCGGTCTTCAGCGCGGACGGCAAGGCCGCCGAGCTGATCGTCCCGGTGACCTCGGGCGACGGTACGGGCGCGACGGTGAGCGCGCTGCGGGCGGCGCTCACCGGCTCGCCGGTGACGGTGTACGTCGCAGGCCCGGCGGGGATCGTCGCCGACCTGGTGAGCGCGTTCAAGGGCATCGACGGGATGCTGCTGCTGGTCACCGGGACGCTGGTGTTCCTGATCCTGGTGGCGGTCTACCGGTCGCTGCTGCTGCCGGTGACGGTGCTGGTGACCGCGCTGCTCGCGCTGTCGGTCGCCGCGGCGGTCGTCTACCAGCTCGCCGTGCACGACGTGATCACGCTCAACGGGCAGAGCCAGGGGATCCTGTTCATCCTCGTGATCGGGGCGTGCACCGACTATGCGCTACTGCTCGTGGCGCGCTACCGCGAGGAGCTCGTCCGGCACGAGCACCGGCTCACCGCGATGCGTACGGCGTACCGGTCGGCGGCCCCGCCCATCCTGGCGAGCGGCACCACCGTCGTCCTCGCGCTGCTGTGCCTGCTGATCACCGACCTGCGCTCCACGAGCGGGCTGGGACCGGTCGGCGCCGTCGGGATCGTCGCGGCCCTGCTCGCCGCGCTCGTGTTCCTGCCCGCGGCGCTGCTGCTGCTCGGCCGGGTCGCGTACTGGCCGGCCCGTCCCCGCCACGATCCGGACCACGAACCCACCCACGGGGTGTGGGACCGGGTCGCCGCGCTCGTCGCACGCCGCCCACGCCTGACGTGGATCGTGGTGGCCGGGACACTCGCCCTCGTCGCGGCGGTCTTCGCACCGATGCTGAAGGCCGACGGCACCAGCCAGACCGACGTGTTCCTGCGCCCGGTGGACGCGGTCGCCGGGCAGCAGCTGATCGCCGCCCACTTCCCGGCAGGCTCCGGCAGCCCGCTGCAGGTCGTGGCGGCGCAGGGCAGCCTCGAGCAGGTCGTCGCGGTGATGCGCCGGACCCCGGGGATCGTCCCCGACACGGTCGCGCCGGCGAGCACCGGCGGCGCTCCTGGCACCGGATCGCCCAAGGTCGTGGACGGCCGCGTACTGGTCTCCGGCGTGCTTGCCGTGCCGACCGAGTCCCCTGCCGCCCGCGACACCGTCGCCACGCTGCGCGACCAGTTGCACGCGATTCCCGACGCGCAGGCGCTGGTCGGCGGGCAGCCCGCCGTGCAGGCCGATACGATCGCGACCTCCGAGTCCGACCGCAGCAAGGTCATCCCGCTGATCCTGCTCGTCGTACTGCTGGTGCTGGTCGTGCTGCTGCGCGCGCTCGTCGCGCCGCTGCTGCTGATCGCCACCGTGGTGCTGTCGTTCGCCGCCACGCTCGGCGTGGCGGCGCTCGTGTTCAACCACCTGTTCCACTTCCCGGGCGCCGACCCGGCCGTGCCACTGTTCGCCTTCGTGTTCCTCGTGGCCCTCGGCGTGGACTACAACATCTTCCTGATGACGCGGGTGCGCGAGGAGGCGAGCCGCCACGGCACCCGCGACGGGACGCTGCTCGGGCTGCGTGCCACCGGTGGGGTCATCACCTCCGCCGGTGTCGTGCTCGCCGCGACGTTCGCAGCGCTGGCGGTCATCCCGCTGTTGTTCCTGGCGCAGGTCGCGTTCCTCGTCGCTTTCGGCGTGCTGCTCGACACCCTCGTCGTACGGTCGCTTCTCGTCCCGTCCGCCGTGCTCGACCTGGGCCGGCACACCTGGTGGCCCGGAGCTCTCGCCCACCCCGACCGCCGCCCCAGACCGCATCACTGACAGGCAGACTCGCCGTCACGAGCGTCGAGTCGATCGTCGCCATTCCTTCCGTCCCGTTCAAAGTTTGAACGGGGTGTATGGATCGGAGATCAGTTGTTGCTCAGGGAGATCTGCACGCCGCCCGCCGAAAGGCGGGGCCTACCCCTCGGTGACCGGCTCGACGGCTCAGCGCAGGTCCTCTGGAAGCAAACCTGCGACCCAGCCGTCCACGCGGGTGCCGCGGTGCAGCAGGCCACGGCGAACGAGCCCCTCGACGCGGAAGCCGGCCCGCTCGGCGACAGCCCGAGATGCGTCGTTGCCCGCTACCGCCCACCAGGTGATCCGGGTCAGACCCAACTCGGCGAACGCCAAGTCGCAGACGAGGCGTACGGCGCGCGTCGTCAAGCCACGCCCCCGTCCCTCCGGCGCCGTCCAGTAGCCGATCTCCGCAATTCCGCCCGGCCCCCCTGACAGGTCGAGCGCGTGCAGCCCGCAGGCGCCCAGCAGCCGCGCCGGGTCCGACGCGGTGGCGACCGCGAAGTTCGCGACCGCGCCCCGGGACCAGCCGTCCCGGCAGTGCGCGACGTACCAGCGCGCGTCCGACTCGTGGTACGGCACCGGTACGGCGCTGGTCCAGCGCGCGACGTCCGGGTCTGAGCAGCCCGCGACGAGCGCTGGCACGTCGGAGTCGGTGGGCGCGCGCAGCAGCACCACACCGTCGGTCAGGTCGCGCCGAGGCGGTAGCCCGGTCGCTCCGGTGGGCGTGGGGAGGTCGCTCACCGCCTCATCCCATCGCATGATCCGCCGGACGGTTACGCCGCGTGGGTGCGAGGTACTGACACTTCCCCCAGGAAACGGGCCTGCCGTGCTTCGATGCCGTGGTGCGCAGCGCGGCGACAGGTGTGCTGCTCATCGCACTGACCGGTGCGATGCTCGGGGGCGGCCAGGGAGACGCCGCTCAACCGATTCCTCCCGGGCGAGCCGACACGACGCGGCCGGCTCCCACAGCGTCGCTGTTCGCCGGGCCGGCCCCGGAGTCCGGAGCGATGCGCGCCGCCGGGCTCGCGGTGGCGGACCGGCTGCTCGCCCGCCAACAGCGCTCCGGTGTGATCGCCGACGAACCGGGCGGCGCGGTCGTCAACGAGGACTCGAACCTCTCGTATGCGCTGTGGGGACTTGCGGGCGCGCACCGGGCGAGCGGGGAGCAGCGTTACCTGCGCGGCCTGCGCCGCGGCGTACGCTGGCTGGCCGACCGGCTTGTGATGGCCCCGCCACGGTGGCGGGGCAGCTACTGGTACGCCTACCGTGCGACACCTCCGTACCCGCATCTTGCGCTGTCCCCAGGCGGTGACGTCGCCGACGTGCGCGGGGTCGATGCGACGAGCGCGCTGCTGGCGTACGACGTCTGGCTCTACACACGGCTCTCGGGCGACCGGAAGCTCGCGCGCACACTGCGGGCACGGGTACTGGCGGCGGTCGACTTCGTGCTCCACCGCAACCGGGCGGCGGACGGTTTCTTCTACTCCTCCTGGCAGCGCCGACGAGGCGCGCCGGACTGGCGGCTGTGGCGCTACCAGTACACGGCCGACCAGGCGGACGTGTGGTTGGGCATGACGGCCGCGGCGCGGTTGTACGGCAAGGCTCGGCACCGGAAGGTGAGCCGGGACCTGCGGCGTGACGTCGCCCGCAGCTTCTACCTGCCCGGGCCGGCCCGCTTCGCGCTCGGCCGTGCCGGCGGCCGCGACGAGGTCGCCCTCGAGGGCTTCAACGGGATCTTCCCGCAGGGATACCTGGCGTGGGTGTTCCCGGCCGGGCCCCAGACCCGCGCCGCGCTGGCCTGGCTGGCGGGGTGCGTCGAGCCGTCCGGCGCTCCGCGTTGCCGGCCCGGGTCGCCGGCGTACTCCTTGAGCGCAGCGGTCCTTGCGCTGGGCGAGCGTCGTGCCGGCGGCGACGCAGCCGGTGCCGCGCTCGACTGGGTGCTGCGGACGACCTTCGATCCCGCGACCGGCGCCGTCGGCGACAGTGACCGCGACCGGCGCGCGGCGTACAGCAACGTCGCCGGCTTCACCGCGCTCGCGCTGCTCGACGCGCCGCGCCGGCCCTTCGCCTGGTGACACCTGCCCGGTTACCCGCTCGGTGGTAGGGGCAACCGTGACCAGGCCGTTACCATGGCGCGGATGGCGTTAGCCGTCGGTCGCAGCCTGCCCGCGCACCCGCGGTGCCGCCCCGAGACGAAGGACCCTTCCTGGTGTCAGTGCTGAACAAGATCCTCCGTGCCGGCGAGGGTCGCCTGCTCAAGCGCCTGGAGTCGATCGCCCGGCAGGTCAACGCGCTCGAGGACGACTTCGTCGCGATGACCGACGAGCAGCTGCGTGCGCTCACCGACGAGTACCGCGAGCGGTTGGCCGACGGGGAGACGCTCGACGAGCTGCTGCCGGAGGCGTTCGCGACCGTCCGCGAGGCCGCCCGCCGCACCCTCGGCCAGCGGCACTACGACGTACAGATCATGGGCGGCGCCGCCCTGCATCTCGGGAACATCGCCGAGATGAAGACCGGTGAGGGCAAGACGCTCGTCTCCACCCTCCCGGCGTACCTCAACGCGCTCACCGGTGACGGCGTGCACATCGTCACGGTGAACGACTACCTGGCCGAGCGCGACTCCGAGTGGATGGGCCGGGTGCACCGGTTCCTCGGACTCTCCGTCGGCGTGATCCTGTCCCCGATGCGGCCTCCGGAGCGCCGGGAGGCGTACGCCTGCGACATCACGTACGGCACGAACAACGAGTTCGGCTTCGACTACCTGCGCGACAACATGGCGTGGTCCATCGAGGAACGGGTGCAGCGCGGTCACAACTTCTCGATCGTCGACGAGGTCGACTCGATCCTGATCGACGAAGCGCGCACCCCGCTGATCATCAGCGGCCCCGCCGACGCGGCGACCAAGTGGTACACCGAGTTCGCCCGGCTGGTTCCCCGGCTCAAGCGTGGCGACCCCGAGAAGGGTGTCGACGGCGACTACGAGGTGGACGAGAAGAAGCGCACGGTGGGCATCCTCGAGCCGGGCGTGACCCGCGTCGAGGACTGGCTCGGCATCGACAACCTGTACGAGTCGGTGAACACCCCGCTCGTCGGCTACCTCAACAACGCGCTCAAGGCCAAGGAACTCTTCAAGCGCGACAAGGACTACGTCGTGATGAACGGCGAGGTGCTCATCGTCGACGAGCACACCGGCCGCATCCTCGCCGGGCGCCGCTACAACGAGGGCATGCACCAGGCGATCGAGGCGAAGGAAGGGGTCGAGATCAAGCAGGAGAACCAGACCCTGGCGACGATCACCCTGCAGAACTACTTCCGCCTCTACAACAAGCTCTCCGGAATGACCGGTACGGCCATGACCGAGGCGGCCGAGTTCGACCAGACCTACAAGATCGGCGTGGTCCCGATCCCGACGAACAAGCCGCTGCTGCGCGACGACGTCGCCGACCTGGTCTACCGGACCGAGGAGGCCAAGCTCGCGGCCGTGGTGGACGACATCGGGGAGCGCCACGCGAAGGGCCAGCCGATCCTCGTCGGCACGACGAGCGTCGAGAAGTCCGAGAACCTGAGCACGCTGCTGCGCGCGGCCGGGATCCCGCACGAGGTGCTGAACGCGAAGTACCACGAGCGGGAAGCGGCGATCGTCGCGCAGGCAGGGCGCAAGGGCGCGGTCACCGTCGCGACCAACATGGCCGGTCGCGGAACCGACATCATGCTCGGCGGCAACCCGGAGTTCATGGCGGCCGCGGAGCTCGCCCAGCGCGGGCTCTCGCCGGTGGACACCCCGGAGGAGTACGAGGCGGCGTGGCCGGACGCGCTGGAGAAGGCGCAGCGCTCGGTCGAGGCCGAGCACGACGAGGTCACCGACATCGGCGGGCTGTACGTCCTCGGCACCGAACGGCACGAGAGCCGGCGCATCGACAACCAGCTGCGTGGCCGGTCCGGCCGTCAGGGCGACCCGGGTGAGACGCGGTTCTACCTGTCGCTGCAGGACGATCTGATGCGATTGTTCAAGGCGGACATCGTCGACTCGTTCCTGCGCCGGTTCAACGTGCCGGACGACGTGCCGATCGAGGCGAAGATGGTGACCCGCTCGATCCAGTCCGCACAGACCCAGGTCGAGTCGCAGAACTTCGAGATCCGCAAGAACGTCCTGAAGTACGACGAGGTGATGAACCGGCAGCGGATGGTCATCTACGAGGAGCGCCGCAAGGTCCTCGAGGGTGCCGACCTGCAGGAGCAGATCCGGGGGTTCATCGACGACACGATCGCGGGCAACGTCCAGGCGGAGACGGCCGGTGGGTTCCCGGAGGAGTGGGACCTCGAGCGGCTGTGGACCGCGCTGCGCCAGATCTACCCCGTCGGCGTCGAGATCGACGACCTGGTCGAGGCCAGCGGCGGCGACATGCACGGGCTCTCGCCGGAGTTCCTGGAGGCCGAGCTGCGGGCCGATGCGCACGCCGCGTACGACCGCCGCGAGGAGGAGCTCGGCGAGGAGGTCGCGCGCGAGCTCGAGCGGCGCGTGGTGCTCTCCGTGCTAGACCGAAAGTGGCGTGAGCACCTGTACGAGATGGACTACCTGCAGGAGGGCATCGGGCTGCGCGCGATGGCGCAGAAGGATCCCCTCGTCGAGTATCAGCGCGAAGGCTTCGAGCTGTTCAACGCGATGATGGACGGCATCAAGGAGGAGTCGGTCGGCTACCTGTTCAATGTCGAGGTCGAGGTCCAGTCCGAGCAGGACGCGGACGAGCTCGAGTTCGAGGAGGAGCAGGAGCTGGTGCCGGTCGGCTCCGACGGGGAGGTGGCGCCCGAGCTCGCCGGGGTCGCGGCGCTCGTGGAGGCCGCGCGTCCGCAGCTCGCCGCCAAGGGTCTCGGCCCGCGCCGCCCGCAGCACCTGGAGTACTCCGCCCCGACCGTCGACGGCGAGGGCGGCGTGCTGCACACCGAGGAGGACGTGGACCCGGTCGCCGCGCTGCCGCCGAACGCGGACCGGGCCGCACGCCGCCGCGCCGAACGCGCCGCGCGCAAGCGGAAGAAGCGCTGAGAGCTCACAGCAGCCGCAGGTGGGTGCAGCGCCAGCGGTGCCCGTTCGCCTCGAGTCGTACGGTCACCGCGCGCCACCCGGCGCCCGACCCGACCAGGACCGCCGCTTCGGCGACGCCGTCCCGCGGACGGCACAGGTGCACGCTGCGAACGGCCGGTCGCAGCGCCCCACGGCGACCGGCGGCCGGGGCAGTGGCCAGCTGCTCGTAGACCGGCCGGTCGAGCCAGCGCAGCAGCTGTTGCAGCGGCCGGTCACCGTTCAGCACCTCGATGGTCGAGGCGACCAGTCCGGCCGCCCACGAGGCGGGGTCCGGCAGCCGGTCCGGCGCCGCCACGACCATCGTTGCGGTCGACTCGCTCGCCCCGACGGTCAGCGGCGCGGCAGGCACGCCGCCGGGGAGCGCCCAGACCAGCGGCAACGGCTGCTGCGCCGCCTCGTCACGGTGATGAAGCGTGGTACGCAGCCGCGTGACCCGCGGCAGGTACGACCGGTTCGGCAGTGCGGACATGAGCGGGTCCCTTCGACCCGATCACCCTGACCGACGCACCGCTCGGCACGCCACCGCGACCGCATCGCCCTGTGGATACCCCGACGACGTTCTCCACTCGCGCTTCCTACAGGGCTGGGTGCGCCGGCTCGCGCCTCCTCACCCGGTCGAACATGCCGGGCGAGAGGTCGTTCCAGCCGACTTGCTTCCGTACCTTCGCGAGGTACTTGTGGAAGGCATGGGAGTCGACATACGAGCTGTGGCGCGGTGAGTGCACGAGTTTGATACCACCGGTCAGGTCGGGGTGGTCGGTGGCGATCATCCGCTCGAACCGCGCGGCACGCTCCGGCCTGTGCTCCTGATCGTGCAGGTACTGAGCGACCAGGTTGCTGATGTGGTCGAAGAGCGTGTACGCGCTCGAGTTGACCTCCAAGTAGCCGAGTCCGAACAGATTGTGCTGCTGCCGACTGAATGCGGTCAGATAGAGCTCCGGGCGACCGTCGTGCCAGGTGAAGCACTCGGCGGCGTACGGTATCGCCCACTCGTATCCGGTCGCATACACGATCACGTCGATCTTTTCGCTGCTGCCATCGGAGAACTCGACACTGTCCCCGGCCAAACGAGCAACGTCCGGGCGAATCGCGACGTCACCGTGCTGCAGGTAATGGATGAGCTGGCTGTTGAGCAACGGGTGCGTCTCGAAGAGCTTGTGATCGGGCTTGGGCAGTCCGTACTTGGTGAGGTCGCCCACGATGACCCGCAGCATGCCGGTGAAGACGGGCCGCTCGAGCCACAACGGCAGCTGCGGCCCGCTCTCGGCGAACTCGTCGCTCGGTATCCCGAAGATATGCTTGGGGATCAAATGATAACCGCGCCGGACGCTGACGAAGGCCGCGTCCGCGTGCGATGCCGCGTCACAGGCGATGTCAGCGCCCGAGTTGCCCAGCCCGACGATCAGGACGCGTCTGCCGCGGAACTCCTCAGGGCTGCGATAGCTCGACGAGTGTCGGATCTCTCCGGCGAACTCGCCGGGGTGAGTGGGCATGCTCGGGGTCCAGGTGACCCCGGTCGCACAGATGACGGCCCGGTACTCATGACGGGTGCCGTCGTCAAGAGTGACCGCCCATGCGTCGCCGGCGTGCTCGACGGCCTTGACCGCGGTGCCGAACCGGATCGTCTCGGAGAGGCCGTACGCCGCCGCGAAGTCGCGGGTGTACTGGAGGATTTGACGGTTGCTCGGATAGTCGGGGTAGGAGTCCGGCATCGGGAAGTCGTAGAAGCCGGAGCACTTCCGCGACGAGATGAAATGCGCCGACTCGTACATCGGGGTGCCCGGGTTGTCGATGTCCCAGATGCCGCCCGGACCCGAGTGGCGCTCGAACTGTTCGTAGGCGATGTCCAGCCGGCGCAGCGCCCGCGCTGCCGACAGCCCGGCCGGGCCGGCACCGATGATGCACACTCGATCCGCGGTGGTCGGCATGGTTCCTCCGGTCCTGGCTGTGCGTTCCGCTCGACGCGACCCGGAACGGTCTGCCGCAGGATACCTCCGGCGTCGTGATTTCTGCGCAGCAAGAGCGATCGATCAGGACACTGGACGTGACCCCACCCCGCCGGACACGCCGACGCGGTCTGAGTCGAAAATAGCCGGGCCGTACCGTGGGCGCCCGCGACCGCAGCCGGATTTTCCACCGTCCAGGGCGGCTCGGGTGGCCCGGATTGCTGCTCCGAAAGACCGGGTGCAACCAGTCGTCGGTCGAGCGCAGTCGAGACCATGATCACCAAAGTGATCTGCTCCGAAAGAGCGGACGCAACCAGCCGTCGGTCGAGCGTAGTCGAGACCAGATCACCAAAGTGGTCTCGACTGCGCTCGACCAGTGAGGGGTCGCCTGATCAGGGATCCACACTGCCCGGTCGGGATCGCCTGCCGGCACCTTCGTGATCGGAGTCGAAAACAGCCCGGCTGCACGCTGGGGTGCCCGCGACCGCAGCCAGAGCCTCCACCGTCCAGGGGGGACCGAAAGGCCCGTGCTACTGCTCCTAAGTCGCGCTGTGGACCAGGGCGGGCCCGGTCGCGCAGAGCAACCACTGGCAGCAGAAAGTAGTTGGAAATACTGCTGTTTCGGTCCGATATACCCTTGACGCCGCCATTAGCTCACGCGTATCATTCACCCATGAGTGTCGCCCCGCTGTCACCGTTCGACGGTGACGACGGCGCGGGCCCCGATCCCGTCCCCGATCCCGGTCCCGAGCCGCGGCTCGAGGACCTGTCCCCTGCACAGCTGCTCGCGCTGGCCGGTGCGCTGCCGTGCCCGGACGGTCCGCTCGACGGGTTGGGGCAGCTGGCGGCGATCGACCGGCTCACCTCCTGGCTGGCGGCGCGCAAGCTCGCG
>JAFIHG010000030.1 GCA_017848795.1 Candidatus Nanopelagicales bacterium
CCCCACCGGGACGGGCCGGTGCTGGTCCACAACCACACCGGCACCCCGACCAGCGCCATCCCCCCGGGCCGGATGCTGGTGTGGATGTCCGGCCCGAGCAACGTCATCGAGTCCACCGCCCGCTCGGCCAACTCCTCAGGGCTCACCGGGGTACCCGGTGGTGGGTCGGCGAACCACGCCCACAGGTAGTCCCACTCGCTCGGCGAGCCCGGGTTGGCACAACGCGCCTCGTACGCCTGGTAGCCCGGCCCCGGCGCCTGTCCCATGCCCGGCCCGGCGTCCGGGCCCGGCTGTGGAGACATCAACAGGTAGTAGCACTGGTTGGCCGCGCTCCACCACCCGTAGTCACTGCGGTAGCAGGGGATCTCCACCCCCGAATCCACGAGCCGGCACACCACCGCTCCCCCACCCCCGCCCCCGCCACCCCCGCTGCCAGCGCCCCCGCCGGGGCCTCCTGGAACTTCGACTCCGACATCGCAGTTGAAGGACCCGGGAGGACACTGGACCGGCGGCTCGGCACCCGCTGCCGTAGCGAGCGTGAGCGACGTGACCGCGAGGATCGACATGAGGCATACCAGTTTCAGCACTCGTGCCCCCTCTGTACTTGCCAGTCTTGAATCACCCATCGGCCACGCTGCAACTGCGCAATGGAGTGCACCCATAGCCGGGGTGGTTGATTGGGAGCAATAAGCGATTTCCCGGACTCGGTGGAGACAGGCACTGCGTCCGAGCCATCGACGCAGTCGCGAATGGATGCAGTCTTCTGCGTCTCGAATCTGGGCGGCTCGACATGAGAGGCCGTGGCACCGCGTATTCGCATGTGCCGCGCCCGGTAGTAGAGAACGAGGTTGTACAGGTCGTTCCGGGCAGGGGGGATGCTGACTTCGAACAAGCGGCGGTCCGGTGGCTTGCGCGGATCGTTGAGGCTCTTGTTCCGCGCGTCCATGAAGATCGCGTAGACGCGCAACACCTCCGCCGCAGCGGCAGCCGACGGATCAGGCGACGGGCTCTGCGAAGGCGGCGGGCTCTCCACGGGAACCGCCGATCGGCTCCGGCCGGCCGGCGATGGGGACTCCGCGACCGCCCCGCTGCTGCAACCGGCCAGCGGGACAACGCTCAGCACCGCGACGGCGAGCACCGAGGCGCCCCTCACCTGCATGGGCCACCTCCCCACCGCGGCGCTCCACCACCGGTCGCGAGTCCGCGTCCCGCTTGTTGTACCGCGCCAGGAGCGCCGGTGCACCGCCGTCCCGAAAATCTGTGGATCGGGGACACGGGAACACGGTCAGAAGGGTGGTTCGTCCTCGATCATCTGCGGTTCGCACGGTCGGGGTGGTCCTGGGTCAGGGCCGGGTGGCGCGCCCGGGTTGGGCAGGTAGGCCCGCGGACGGGTCGTGACGTGCTGACCCCATTGCGTGCACCAGCGCATCGACCCGTCGGCGTGCCCGTCGTCGATACCGACGAACCCGGCGGTCTTGAGCTTGTGGTGCAGCTCGCACAGGGCGCCTTCGTTGGCGGTGTTGCTCGGCCCCGACGGGTACGGCAGCCTGTGGTCGACCTCGCGGGCTGGTCGCTCGCAATAGGGCGCGGTGCAGCGTCTGTCTCTGGCGCGGATGAACCGGATGAGTGGCTCGGGTAGGTACGTGCGCCGGCCGTAGTCGAGCAGATGACCGGTGACCGGGTCCGTAATGATGCGCCGCCACACGTCGATGGCCTTGGCCAGTTCTCGGCCCACCTGGGCGGGGATCGGCTCTCCGTCCAGCAGGCACGGGTTGTCCGCCTCGCGGCGCAGGGTCGCCAGGTCGATGACCAGGTGGCCTTCCAAGACGCGACGCCGCGTGTGCCCGCAGGTGCAGGAACCCGCGCCGCCACTACCGGTCTTCTCGCGGTCAGCGTTCTCCGACGCGCCGGTACCGCTCGCGTCGCCGGGCTGACCCGTGCCGCTGATCTGGTCCGTGTCGCTCGTCTCGTTCGGTTCGTTGGACTCGGCGTCGCCGCCGCTGCGCAGCGGTGCCACACCGAGAATCGCGGTGGCGAGCACGTCGGCGCGGCAGGCACCGAGGCGGGCCTCCGGGTCGGTGTGCGCGGCGCGGGCCCCGCCCCGCTCGAGCTGGAGTTGCCGGGCTCGGCGGGTCAGCTCGGCGTGCACCGCCGCAACCGTCGAACTGTCGTCCCGGGCGACGAGCTCGCCCAAGGGCTCCCCGGCCCGCCGCCGGGTGCTCACGTCCCGGGTCTCCAGGGCCTTGCGGCGCCGCTCTGCCTGTCCCTCCGCGTCGACCGCGCACACCGCAGTACGCACACTGCGCCGGAACTGAGCGACCGTCTGCTCCCCGGCCCGGGGCAGCACTCGCTGCTCCACCGCCCGCTGCTTGTCCTGCGCGCTACGGGACGGCACGACTTCACCGGTCTTCGGGTGGTAACAGACCTGCGGGTCGTCCTCGATCACCGCCGTCTCGGACACCAGTACTCCCAGATGCGCACGGGAGATATCCCCGTGCGCGAGCCGCTCGCGGGTCGCGGCGAACACGCCAGCGGCGGCACGGGCGTCCTCGATCAGGCCCTCGGCGGCATAGGAGCCGACCTTGCAGACGACGGAGATCTCCTCGGCCAGGTGCTTGTCGGCCAGGTACTCATCCGCGCAGCTCACCTCCGGCGGGCACAGCGCCGCCACGATCGACAGCTCGCGGGCGGCCAGCCAGGCGCTCATCCGCCGGATCAGCGCCAGCTGCGAGAGCCGCTGATAAGGCCCGGGCGGCACCGTGTCCGGGTCGGCTTCGATGGCGGGCAGCAAGGCACGCGGATCCAGCTCGGCCGGCGTGGTGCACAGCTGCTCGAGCCAGGTGGCTTGCGCGAGGTGGTAACGGTCCTGGTCGGCCAGGTCCGCCGCCACCTCCTCGGCGTCCCGGTCGCCTGGCCCGGCGAGCTCGGCCCGCTCGGCATCACTCAATGCGGCCAGCTCGGCGTTGAACAAGGCCAGATCCGCGGCCGCCAGCTCCGCGGCGTACGCCCGGTCGGCAGCACTCACCTCGTAGCAGGCGGTGCGACGCTTCCGGCTTCGGGACATGCCTCTATAGTACACGCATCCTACGACGCATGTAAGCCTATTACGCTAGTATTTCCAACTACTTTCTGCTATCTGCCGTCACCGAATGCCGTCCTGTTCGAGTCCGCACGGTCGACTGCAGGCGAGCGGAGACGACACGCTACTGGAGGGGTACGGGGTCGACGCGTGCCGTGACCGGGCCGCCCTCCTTGCGGGCACTGCGGATCGCCGTGGCGGCGTGCAGTTCGGCGGCCAGGTCGGCGCCCGCGGCCGGCGGCACGGTGATGAGCGCCCTGGCCTGCTCACTGGCATCCGTACGTCGCGACCCCGTCCACGGAACCGGCCCGAACACGCGGGCGTTCGCGGGAAGGCGGCAGTGCGCGAGGAACGCCGCGACGTCCTCCGCGGCACCGACGAGTTCCGCCGCGCGCGCGGCCGGAGGGAGGCCGGCGCTCACCCGGTCGTCGAGCTCGCGGTCGGCGAAACCGACCGGGTCCCAACGTACGAGCGCCTGGACCGCACCGAGATCGGCTTCGGCGACGAGCACGACGGTGCCCCCTTCTCCGGCCGGGCGGACGAGCGCAGCGGCGCTGAACCAGCGCCGCGCCGCCTCCTCGGCAGCGCGAAGGTCCTCGCGTTCCAGCAATACTCGGCCGTCGAGGAAGAGTGCCGCGGCGTACCCACCGACGGCGACCGGCTCCGCTCCCGGCGTCGCTACGACGAGCGCGGGTCGGGCGGGAACCGAGTCGAGCACTCCCCGCCCGCCGGGCTCGCGCCCGCTGGTGACGACCGGGACTCCGCGGAAGGCGCGTCCGAGCTCCTCGGCGGTGCGGCGGGAGCCGGTGGCTGCTGCGCGCAGGCCGTGCCCGGCGCAGTGCTCGCAGGTCCAGCCGGCTGCGATCCGTCCGCACCACCGGCAGGACGGCGGCCCGTCGCCGGAGCCGAGCGACAGCGGACCGGTGCAGGCCAGGCAGCGCGCCCGGCGGCGGCAGCGGCTGCAGGACAACGCAGGCAGGTAGCCGCGCCGGGGCACTTGCACCAGGACCGGGCCGTGCTCGAGGGCGGCCCGCGCCACCTCGAATGCGGTGTGGGGTAGCCGGGCGCTGCGGGCCGCCGGGTCGCGGGCCAGCTCGGCGTCGCTCGACGCGTCTCCCCCGGCCGGACGTACGCGCGGCGCGGCCCGCCGGACGACCGGCCGGCGCGCGACGAGCGAGGTGAGCCACCCGGTGCGGACCGAGCGCGCGACGTCGACCGAGCGGGCGTACGACCCGACGAGCAGGGCGCACCCGGTCTGCTGCGAGCGCAGCGAGAGCACCTCCCGGGCGTGCCAGTACGGCGCGCGGGGGTCGACCAGGCTGTCGTCCCCGTCGTCCCAGAGCACCAGCAACCCCAGGTCCGGAACGGGTGCGAAGGCGGCGGCGCGGGTGCCGACCACGATGCGCACCCGGCCGTGGCGCGCCCGCAGGAAGGCGCGGTAGCGCGCCGCCGGAGCGAGGTCGGCGGTGAGCACGACGTGCCGGCCGCGCCCGACGGCGGCGCGCAGCGCGGCGTCGAGGCGGCGCACATCCCGCGCGTCCGGTACGACGAGGACGACCCCGCGTCCGCTTCCTGCCGTCGCTGCCGCCAGGTGGGCGAGCGCCACCGCCCAGTCCTCGCCGGGCAACGCGCTCCAAGCCGTGCGGCGGCCGGGGTCGCCGAGCGCGGCAGGGTCCGCGCCGTACGCCTCCCACGGTCCGGCGTCGGGCGGCATCGTCACCGCGGCCGCCGCACCGCTCTCGGCGAGCACGGCGGTCTCGGTCCTCGCGTGCCGTGGCGGCACCGCGGCACGCAGCACGTCCACCAGGGTTCCCGCGTAGCGCGCGGCGACGGCCCGGGCGAGCGCGAGCACATCCGGGGCGAGCGCGGGATCGGGTGAGACGACGCGGCTCACGCGCGCGAGCGGACGGCTGGTCTGCGACCGACCGACCCGGTCGACCACCCAGCCGTCGGCCTGCTGGCCGGCGAAACGCACGCGCACCCGGACACCCGGGCGGGCGGTATCACCCATGGATGCCGGCACCGCATAGTCGAAGGTCCGGTCCAGGTGGGCCAGCGGGACGTCGACGACGACCTGTGCCACGGGGTCCACCTCGGCGAGCGGCTCCGGCTCCCGGGTACGGGCGCTGCGGACCCGCTCGCGCACCAGCGCGAGCTGCTCGGGGTCCGGGTGCGGGGCCATCGCCGGAGTTCTACCCGACGGGTCCGTCACCGCGCAGCGGCCCCGCCTCCGCCTCGGCCGATCCGGGTGCGGGCGCGTTGCTCGCAACGGACAATCGAGCCGTGATCGCGTCCGCGCCCGCCGCTCCCTGCACCGCCCGGGGCGGCCCGCGCCGGGTCCTCACCGTGTCGGCGGACATGGGCGGCGGCCACAACGCCACGGCGTCCGCGCTGGAGGCGGAGGTCCGCGAGCTGTGGGCCGGCTCGGAGGTCCGCCGGGTCGACACCCTCGACGTGCTGGGACCGGGCATCGGCCCGCTGTTCCGCGCCATCTACGTCTCCAACGTCGAGAGCACGCCCTGGCTCTACGAGTTCTTCTACGCCTCGCTGTGGCGTCACCGCTGGTTCGCGAACGCCTCCAAACGCTTCACCGGGAGCTGGGCCGGGCGCCGGCTGGCCCGGCAGATCGACCGGTTCGACCCCGACCTGGTGCTCTCCACGTATCCGCTGGGGAGTGCGGGGCTGGCCTGGTTGCGCCGGCACCGCGGGCTGCGGGTGCCGACCGCGGCGTACATCTCCGACTTCGCCCCGCACCCGTTCTGGGTCCACGCGGACCTGGACGCGAACTTCGTCATGCACGAGGTCGCGGTGCCGACCGCCCGGGCGGCCGACCCGCGCGCGCTGGTACGGGTCAGCGCACCCCCGGTGGTACGCGACTTCGCTCCCGGCGACCGCGCGGACGCGCGCCGCGAGCTGGGACTGGAGCAGGACACGTTCGTGGTGCTCGTGTCCTGCGGGGCGTACGCCTTCGGGGACGTCCGCCGCACCGTCGACGCGCTGCTGGACGCGTCCCCCACGGTGCACGTGGTCGCCGCGTGCGGCCGCGACGAGGCGACCCGCGCGACGCTCGCCGCGCTCGGCCACCCACCGACCCGGCTCACCGCACTCGGCTGGACCGACCGGATGGCGAGCTATGTGCAGGCGGCCGACCTCGTCGTCTCCAACGCCGGGGGCGCGAGCGCCCTCGAGAGCATCACGGCCGGCCGGGCGGTGCTGATGGCGCGGCCGATCGCCGCGCACGGCACCGCCAACGCCGACCTGATGGTCGTCGCCGGCCTGGCGCAGTACTGCGCCACCGAGGTCGAGCTCGCCGCGTACGTACGCGCCGCCGTCGCCGACCGCTCGGAGCTGCAACGCCTCGAGGGACGGGCCCGGACGCACGTCACGACCCACGACCTGCGCACCGGGCTGTCCCGCCTCGCGACGCCGCGGGGCCGGCGCGCACCCCGTCCGCGCCGCGCCTGGCCGATGCGGCCGGCGGACGCGTTCTTCTCCCATGTCGAGACCCCGGAGCTGCTGCAGGAGACCGGCACCGTCCTCGACCTGGACGACGTCTCGCCCGGGCAGCCGCTGACGCTCGACGCGCTGCGGGCCGAGATGGCCGCGCGCCAGGCGGGACTGCCGCCGATGCGCCGGCGGTTGGTCCGCGGGCGGCGGCCGGGCTGGTTCGTCGAGGACGAGGTCGACGTGGCGCGAAGCATCGACGAGGTCCTCCTCGACGGGCGCGAGCCCGGGCAGACGATCGACAGCGTGGTGGACGGCGTCTGGTCGCGCCCGCTGCCGGAGGGCGGGCCGGCGTGGGCCATGACCCTGATCCGGGACCGCGCCGCCGGCCGGACCGCGCTGGCGATCAAGCTCCACCACTGCGCGGGCGACGGCATCAGTGCCCTGGGGCTGCTGGACCGCCTGCTCACCCCGGTCGACGGCGACGCGCTCGCCGAACGCGGCCGGGCGGTCTCGCGGCAGGCGGGCGCCCCCACCGCCGCCCGGCTGGCGCGGGACGCGGCCCGCCAGGCGGGCGCCGTCGGCGCGGGCGTGTGGAGCCTTGCCACCCGCGGTCGTCCGGCCCGCGCCGCGCTCAACCGGCCGGTCTCCGGCGCCGCCCGGGTGCTGGTGCGCGTCCCGCTGCTGGGCGACGAGTTCCGCGGGGTCGCGCGGGCGCGCGGCGTCCACGCGTACGAGCTCACGCTCGCCCTCGTCGCCGACGCGTTCGGGCGCCTGCTGCCCGCAGCCGGGCTCGCCGCCGCCGACGAACCGCTGCGGGCGATGTTCCCGATCGCGATGCGCCCGCCGGTGCTCGACCGGGTCTTCGGGAACTGGACGGGTTCGGTCGCCCTGGACCTGCCGATCGCCGCCATGGCCGCATCCGACCGGCTGCATGCGGTGCGCCACGAGTTGCGCCGGCGGGTCGCGCGTGGGGAGCCGCAGGGCGGCAGTGCGGTGATGCAGGCGGCGGGCTACCTGCCTACCGCGCTGCACGGCCGGCTCGCCCGCCTGGTCTACAACCGCTGCTTCTTCAACACGATCGTGTCCTACATGTCCGGTGCCCGAGGCCCGCGCTGGTGCGCCGGCGCTCCGGTGCGCGCGTACTACCCGGTCGTCCCGCTCGCCGACCGCGTGCCGCTCACCGCGGGGCTGGTCCTCGGGAGCGGCACCGCCGGCATCGGGGTGTTGATGGACCCGGTGCTGGGGCTGGAGCGTGACCACGTCGCCGCGGCGGTCCAGGAGGCCTATGCGACATTGCGGTCCGGGAGCGGCTGACGTGGCGGCGGTGACGCTGGTGGCGGCCGTACCGCTCGCGCTGGGCGCGGCGGGCTCGTTCGGCGCCGCCGGCTTCATGCAGCACCGCGCCGCCCGGCACGTCCCGCGCACCGGGCCGTTGCAACCCAAGCTGCTGCGCGAGCTCGTGGCGGTGCCGCTGTTCCGCTGGGGCATCGTGTGCAGCGCCGTCGCGTTCGTGCTGCAGGTGATCGCGCTCTGGCTGGCACCGCTCGCGGTCGTGCAGCCGCTGCTCGTGACCGGTGTGCTCTTCTACCTCGGGTTCGCGTCGTGGGTGCTGGGACACCGCCCGGACCGGCTCATCACGACCGGTGCGGCCATCGCGGTCGCCGGCATCGCCGTGTTCGTCGTGTTCGCCGGCCCGGCGGCCGGGACCAACCGGTTCTCCGGGACCGCGGCGCTGCCGCTCGGCATCGGGCTGGTCGCCGTCGTCGTCGCGGCGCTCGCGATCGCGGTGCGCGTCCCCGGGGAGTACCGGGCGTTGCCCTTCGCCGCGGCCACGGCCGTCTGCTACGGGGTCACCGCCGGGCTGCTGCGCGGGCTGCTGACCTCGCCGGACCTCACGATGGTGTGGCGGGACTGGCAGCTGTACGCCGTCCTCGTCGTGGCTCCCGCCGGATTCCTGCTGAACCAGAACGCGTTCCAGCGCGGCGCGGTGGGGTCGGTCGCGGTCGCAGTGATCACCGTGGGCGACCCGGTCGTGTCCATCGGCGTGGGGGCCGCCTGGCTGGGCGAGTCGCTCGCGGGCGGGGCACTGCACCGGACGCTGCAGGTGCTCGCGCTCGTCGCGATGGCGGTCGGCATCGCGCTGCTCGCCCGGCGCGCCCAGCAGGTCGCGGACCAGGTGAGCAGGATCGACGAGCCGGCGGGCGCCGCGTGAGGCTCCGCGGCGCCCGCGCGCTGGTGACGGGCGGGTCCTCGGGCATCGGCGCCGCGACCGCGACCGCACTGGCCGCCCGGGGTGCCCGGGTCGTGCTCGTCGCCCGGGACGCCGATGCGCTGCGCGCCCGGGCGCGGGAGCTCGGCGGTGAGGCCAGGGCGGCGGACCTCGCCGAGCCGGCGCAGGTGCACCGGCTCGCCGCCGACCTGCTCGCCACCGGCGTTCCCGACGTCCTCGTACTCTGCGCCGGGATCGGCTTGCGGGCAGCGGCCGAGGACACGACCGACGAGCAGGTCGCCGGTCTGCTGCAGGTGAACTTCCGCGCACCGGTGCAGCTGGTCAGCGAGCTGCTGCCGGCGATGCGCGCCCGGCGCCACGGCCATCTGGTGTTCGTCGGCTCGATCGCCGGCGTGCTAGGGGTTGCGCAGGAGGCGGCGTACGCCGCGTCGAAGGCCGCGCTGGACGCATACGCGGCGAGCCTGCGCGTCGAGCTCGCCCGGGTCGGCGTGCGCGTCACGACGCTCGTCCCCGGCGCTGTCGACACCGCGTTCTTCTCCCGGCGCGGCCCGGCGTACGCGCGGCGCTTCCCCCGGCCGGTCGCGCCCGGGCTGGTCGCGCAGCGGCTGGTCGACGGCATCGAGCACGAGCGTGCCGAGGTCGTGGTGCCGCGCTGGCTGCGCGTCGCCGTCGCCACTCGCGCGCTCGCGCCCGAGCTCTACGCACGGCTCGGGTCGCGCTTCGGTTGAGCGGGGCCGGCCGGGACGTCAGGACGTGAAGGCCCGCAACGACTCCCGCAGCGAGCTCGTCGTGGCGAGGACCGCGGTGGGTTCGTAACCGCAGTGCGCCATGCAGTTCGCGCACCGTGGGTCCTTGCCCCGGCCGAAGCTGTCCCAGTCGGTCGTGTCGAGCAGCTCCTGGTAGGTCTTCGCGTAGCCGTCGGCGAGCAGGTAGCACGGTCGCTGCCAGCCCAGCAGGGAGTAGCTCGGGATGCCCCACGGCGTGCACGCGAGGTCGCGCTTGCCCTCGAGGAAGTCGAGGAACACCTCGGAGTGGTTCAGCCGCCACCGTTTGCGGTTGCCGTCGGCGAACGCCTTGTGGAACAGCTCCCGGGTCTCGCTGACGCCCAGGAAGTGCTCCTGGTCGGGTGCCTTCTCGTACGCGTACGCTGGGGAGACCATCATCTGGTCGACCTGCAGCTCGTCGTTCAGGTAGTTCAGCACGTCGATCACGCTCTGCGGGCTGTCGGTGTTGAACACGGTGGTGTTGGTGGTGACCCGGAAACCCTTGTCCTTGAGCCAGCGGATCGCCTCGACCGCCTCGTCGAACACGCCCTCCTTGCGCACCGAGGCATCGTGCCGCTCGCGCATCCCGTCCAGGTGGATGGTGAAGCCGAAGTAGTGCGAGGGCCGGAAGTCGAAGCGGTCCCAGCGCTGGCGCAGCAGCAGCGCGTTGGTGCAGAGGAAGACGTACTTCTTGCGTGCCACCAGCTCGTTGACCATCTTGTCGATCTGCGGGTGCATCAACGGCTCCCCGCCGGCGATCGACACCATCGGGGCGCCGCACTCCTCGATGGCGGCCACCGCCTGCTCCACCGGCATCCGGCGGCGCAGCTCGTCGGCGGGCTGCTGGATCTTGCCGCACCCGGCGCACGCCAGGTTGCAGGCGAACAGCGGTTCCAGCTCCACGAGCAGCGGGAACTTGTCCCGCCGCCGGATCTTCTGGACTGCAAGGTATCTCGCGATTCGCAGGCTCTGTCGTATCGGCATGCTCACGACACGCGCACCTCCTTCGGGACGGTGAAGTGGACGTCTTCGGTCGTGACGGTCCGGTCGGTCACCCGGACCGGACCAAGTCCCCCGAGCGCGGACACCAGCTCGTCGACCAGCGCGGGCGGCGCGGACGCACCGGCGGTGACCCCGACGGTGCGCACCCCGGCCAGCCAGTCGAGGTGGATGTCGGTCGCGTCGTTGATGAGCCGCGCTGGTCGTCCGAGCCGTTCGGCGAGCTCGACAAGGCGGTTGGAGTTGGAGGAGTTCTCCGACCCGAGCACGAGGACGAGCTCGGAGTCGACGGCGACCGCCTGCAGCGCGCGCTGGCGGTTCGTCGTCGCGTAGCAGATGCCATCCGAGCTCGGGGCGCGCAGCTTGGGGAACCGCTCACGCAGCACGTCGACCACGCGTGCCACGTCGTCGGCCGAGAGCGTGGTCTGCGTCTGGTACGAGACCCGGTCCGGGTCCGGCACCTCGACCCGCTCGGCGTCCGCGACGTCCTGCACCAGCAGCGTGCGGCCGGCCCGCTCGTTCATGGTGCCGACCGTCTCCTCGTGCCCCTCGTGCCCGATGAACAGCACCGTGTCGCCACCGTCGGCGTAGCGACGCACGTCGGCGTGCACCTTGGACACCAGCGGGCACGTCGCGTCGATCACGGTCAGTCCGCGGGCGGCTGCCTCGGCGCGCACCGCCGGAGCGACGCCGTGCGCGGAGAAGACGACGCAGCCGCCCGCGGGCACCTCCTCGAGCTCCTCGACGAAGACGGCCCCGCGCCGGCGCAGGTCCTCCACCACGTGCACGTTGTGGACGATCTGCTTGCGTACGTAGATGGGTGCCCCGCGCTGGGCGAGCGCGAGCTCCACGACGTCGATGGCGCGCACGACGCCCGCGCAGAACGAGCGGGGGCCGGCGAGCAGGACCTCGCGCTCCCCGGCCGCGCGGCCCCAGGCGCTCAGGGCGGGCCCGGTCCGGGCCAGGGTGCGCAGCGCGGTCCGCAGCCGGCCGAGGGTGGCGGGCCGCAGCAGCGGCGACGACGCGGTGTCGGCGACGACCCGCACGGCGCACACGTACGGGGTGGGCGCGCCGGTGAGCAGCCAGGCCGTCTCCATGTCCACGCAGAGCGCCCCGCCCGCCGCGTGGGCGGCGCGGCCGTGGCCGGACACCACGTGGCCGGAGCTGGTGACGGCCCCGAGATGGACGGTCAACCCGGCGCGGCGCAGCTCGCCCGCGAGCAGCGGGGCGCTGGGGCAGCCGACGCTGCCCTGCGGCCCGCGTACCTCCGTCGCGACGACGACGTCGCCCGCGCGCAGGTCGGCACGCAGCGCCCCGGCGATCCCGGCGACGGCCACCGCGTCGGCGCCGTGCACCGGCGGACGACCGGCGGCGCGGCGCGCGGCGGCGGGTCCGACACCCGTGCGCAGCACCGTCCCGGGGGGCATGCCGGACGTGAACGCCCGCGCCTCCCAGCGGGAGGGGACGCAGGTGACGAAGCGGGTGCTCACGTGGGGTCCCATGGCCGGTCCTTCAGGCAGCGCGCGAGCGCGCTCACGGGAAACACCTGTCGGTACAGGTGGTAGTTGATGTAGAAGTCGCCGGGGAAGCCGGTTCCGGTGAACTGCGGCTCGTCCCACGTGCCGTCCGGACGCTGCTGGCGCACGAGCCACCGCACCCCACGCTGCGCCGGTGCCGCACCGGCCGCACCGGCGGCGTGCAGTGCGAGCAGCGCCCAGGCGGTCTGCGAGGCCGTCGAGGCTCCCCGCCCCACCCAGGTCGGGTCCTGGTAGGAGCGCAGGTCCTCGCCCCACCCGCCGTCGGCGTTCTGGTGCGCCACCAGCCACCGCACCGCGCGCTGCACCGGTGCCGCGTCGCGCGCGAGCCCGGCGGCGACGAGCGCGGGGACGACGGCGCCCGTGCCGTACACGTGGTTGGCGCCCCAGCGGCCGAACCAGGAACCGTCCGGCTCCTGCGCGGCGAGCAACCACCGCACGCCGCGCTGCGCGGGCGTGCTCTGCGCTTCCCCGACCTTGGCGAGCATCTCCACGACGTGGGCGGTGACGTCGGCGCTCGGGGGGTCGATCACGGCACCGAAGTCGCAGAACGGCAGTTGGTAGGCGAGCTCCCGCGTGTTGTCCGCGTCGAACGCCGCCCACCCGCCGTCGCGGCACTGCATGCCGACGACCCAGTCGACACCACGGCGGACCGCGCCCGACCCTGCGCGGCCGGCGGCACGCAGCGCGAGGACGACCTCGGCGGTGTCGTCGATGTCGGGGTAGCCGTCGTTGTCGAACTCGAACGCCCAGCCGCCGGGCGCCAGCCCGGGTCGGCGTACCGCCCAGTCGCCACGTACCGCGATCTCCTCGCCCAGCAGCCATTCCGCGCCGGCGCGCATCGCCGGATGGGACGGGCCGAGTCCGGCGTCCCCGAGGGCGACGAGCGCGAGCGCGGTGTCCCACACCGGGGACTGGCAGGCCTCGATGCGCCGTACCGGGCCGTCATCGCCCTGCTCCCGGACCGTGAACCGGTCCCAGCCCGCGAGCCCGCGCGCCATGACCGGGTGGTCGAGCGGAAAGCCCATGGCGTGCAAGGCCATCAACGAGTACACCCAGGGCGGTTGGATGCCGCCCCAGGAGCCGTCCGCCTCCTGGCGCTCCACGATCCAGTCGCAGCACCGCTGCAACGCTCTGGCACGCAACGCCTTCGGTGCGCGGCGCTCGTAGCGGTGCAACAGCGAGTCGAGCGCGATGAAGGCCCGCGCCCAACCGGTGGACGTGGTGTCGTGTGGCAGTTCGCGCCCCGGTGCCCACAGCTCCGGCACCGCGATCCCGAGATCCCGCTGCGGGCGCAGCGCCGACAGCACCGTCAGCGGGACGATGGTCTGCCGCGCCCAGCAGGCGAAGTCGTACACGTTCAGCGGCACCCACGGCGGCAGGTGGATGAGCTCGGGCGGCAGCGCCGGCAGGTCGTCCCAGGAGCAGATCCCGAACAGGGCGAGCCAGATCCGGGTGAACACGCGCGTCCGGCCGAGGCCGCCGTGCTCGCGTACGACGTCGCGGGCGCGGCGCAGGTGCGCGTCGCTCGGCAGGTCCCCCGCCAGGCGGAGCACGACGTACGCCTCGGCGGTCGTCGACGGGTCGGGCGGTCCCCCACGGAAGTTGGCCCACGAGCCGTCGGCGCGCTGCTGGCTGCGGATCCACCGTGCCGAGGACTGCAGCTGCTCGTCGGTGAGCACGCCGAGGAACCGGCGCATCATCACGTCCTCGGCGTCCATCGTCACGTTCGTCTCGAGCTCGCCCTGCCACCACCCGGCGGCGTCCTGGGAGGCGAGCAGGGTGGCGACGGCGCGGTCCAGCGCCTGCTGCGCGGCGCCGGTCGCGGGGCCCTCCGGTGCCTGCAGCGTGACGGTCCTGGGTGCACGGTCGGTGAGCGTCATCGGTCCCTCCCTCGCAGCGCGTCCGCGAGCGTCGTGAGCGCCGCGGCGACGTCCGCAGGGAGGGCGAGCTCCACCAGCGCGGCCCGGGCCGCGGCCAGCTCGTCGTCGACGCACTGCTCGGTCCAGCGGCGCCCGCCGGCCTGCTGCACGAGGTCGGCGGCGCGCACCAGCTCCGCCTCGTCGAGCGGCTCGCTGCGGGCGTACAGCTCCTGCAACTGCCGGCCGGCCGCGGTGCCGGACTCCAGCGCCACGACGACCGGCACCGAGCGCTTGCGCGAGCGCAGGTCCGAGCGCACCGGCTTGCCGGTGGCCGCGGGCGAGCCCCACAGCCCGAGCAGGTCGTCGGTGAGCTGGAAGGCGAGGCCGAGGTGGGCGCCGTAGTCGGCCAGCCCGAGGGCGACGCGTGCCGGGCCGTCGGCCAGCACCGCGCCCAGGGAGGCCGCGCATTCCAGCAGTGCGCCGGTCTTGTCGGCGGCCATCTGCAGGCACTCCGGCACGCTCACGCGTTCGGCGCTCTCGAAGGCGACGTCCTGGGTCTGCCCGGCGATCAGCCGCCGGGTCGCGCCGGTGAGGGCGCGCACCGCCCAGCCCGCCGTCGGCGAGCCGCTCTCGGCGAGCAGTTCCACCGCCAGGGTCAGCAGCGCGTCACCCGCGAGCACCGCGGCCGGTACGCCGAAGACCGCCCACGCGGTGGGCCGGTGGCGCCGCTCGCGGTCCCCGTCCATCACGTCGTCGTGGAGCAGCGAGAAGTTGTGCACCAGCTCGCATGCCGCGGCGGCCGGTACGGCGACCGACAGCGGCGCGCCGACCGCCTGCGCCGAGTGCAGCGCGAGGGTCGCCCGCAACCCCTTGCCGCCGCCCCCCGTCACGGGCGCGCCCGCGGCGTCCCAGAACCCGAGGTGGTAGCCGCAGACGTGCCGGGTACCCGCATCGAGCCGGTCCAGCGCGGCCCGCATCGCCTCCGCCACCAGCGGTCGGCCCTCCTCGACCGAGCGCCGCGGGATCGTCGTGGTCGTCATGCCGCCACCTGCTCACGTCGTGTGGTGGGCCGGGCCGGGGCGCCCAGCAGTGCGTCGGCTGCGGCCTCCCCGCTGCGTACCGCGCCCTCGAGGGTGTCCGGCCAGCCGGTGGCGGTCCAGGCGCCCGCGAGCACCAGCCCGGGCAGCCGCGTCGTCGCCGGTGGGCGCAGCCGCGCCGTGCCCGCCCGCTGGCAGAACGTGGCGCGCGGTTCTCGGGTCACGAACGCGTCGACGACGCGCGCACTGCGGATCGCCGGGAGCAGCCGGGACACCGCCGCGAGCTGTACGCGCAGCACCTCGCGCGCGGGCCGCCGCGCGTCCTCGCTCGCGGCGGACACGGAGGTGACCAGGTACTGCCCGCGCCCATCGCCCGCGTGGATCCCGCTGCTGCGGTCGAAGACCCATTGGGCGGCGGAGTCCGGCGCGGCGAGGAACGGGACGGCGAGGACCCTGCGGTCGAGCAGCAGGTGGGTGTTGAGGATCGCAGACGCGCCGAGCGCCTCCCAGCGGTCCGCGTCCGGGGCAGCGGCGGGGGGTACGAGCCGCGCCGCCTGCTCGTGCGGGACGGCGAGCACGACCTGGTCGGCGGCGAGCGAGAACGGGGCCCCGGCAGCGCGCTCCCGTCCGGTGACGGTGAAGCCACCGCCCTCGTGCACGATGTGGGCCGCCCGCGCCCCGGTGCGCAGCGTGATGCCGAGCCGGGTGAACGCCGCACGTGCCGGCGCGTCGTGCAACGCTGCGAGCGGCGCCCGCGGCACCCCGATGTCGCCGGCGGCGACGTCGTCGAGCAGCCCGGTGCGGAACACCCGGGCGGCCAGCGCGAGCGAGGCGTGGTCCGCGGCGAGGTTGAGCGCGGGCACGGTCACCAGGTCCCACAGCAGTCGGCGCGTACGGTCGGTCTGGCCGTGGCGCGCGAGCCAGGAGCCGAAGGTCTCCTGGTCAGCGGTCGGGTCGAGGGGGTCGACGGTGCGCAGCGCAGCGGCGGCGCGCACGGCGAGCAGCCGTTCGCGGACGGTGAGCGCGCGGTACCCCGCGAGGGCGGGCAGCAGGTGGGCGGGCGCCGGGCCGCTGCGCCCGCGGCGCAGCCGGGTGCTGCGGCCGTCGCCGTACGCGACCGGCACGTCGAGCCGGTCCTGCAACGGCACCAGGTGCGCGACGCCGAGGGTCGCGAGCAGCGCGCGGTAGCGGCGGTAGCAGCGCAGGATGACGTGCTGGCCGTTGTCCGCCGTGAGCGCTCCGCGTTCGAAGGAGCAGGCGCGCCCGCCCAGCCGCGGCCGCGACTCGAGGACGGTGACCGTGCAGCCGCGCGCCGCCAGCCGCAGCGCGGCCGACAGCCCCGCGACGCCCGCCCCGACCACGACCACCCGGGTGCTCATGTCCGCCTCCGCAGCAGCGCACCGGCCGCGACCCGCGCCTTGGCCGCACCCGGCAGCGACAGCCGCCGGTCGCGGACCAGGTCCGGGTCGGCCGCGATGCGGGAGAGCAGGGCGCGGTAGATGCCGGCCATCGCCGCGGTGCAGGCGGCGCTGCGGCGATCGAGCAGGGCCAGCAGGGCGAGCCCCTCGTCGTAGCGGCGCTGGGCCCGCGCCGCCTCGTACCGGACCAGCGCGGCGAACGCCGCGGGCGGATCGCTGATCGCGCCGTCCGGGCCCAGCGCGAGGTGGCAGCCGAAGCGCTGCAGGTCCTGCGCAGGCAGGTAGACGCGCCCGCCCGCCCGGTCCTCGCGCAGATCGCGCAGGATGTTGGTGAGCTGCAGCGCGACGCCGAGGGTGTCGGCGAGCGGGAAGGCACGATCCAGGTCGGCCGGATGGTAGATCCCCGCCGAGAGCCGCCCGATCGAGCCGGCGACCTGCCGGCAGTACCCGACGAGCAGGTCGAACGTCTCGTAGCGCCGCCCGTCGACGTCGGCCTGGCAGCCGTCGAGCAGGTCGTCGAAGGCATCGAGCGGCACCGGGAAGCGGGCAGCGGCGTCCCGCAGCGCGACGAGGACGGGATCCGCGTCGCTCCGCCCTTCTCGCAGATCGTGGACCTGGTCGCGGACTGCGGTGAGGGCCGCCGTGCGCTCCGCGGTCGATCCGTCGCCATCACCGATGTCGTCGATGCGGCGCGCCAGCGCGTACACCGCCGACAGCGCGCGGCGCTGGGCGGGCGGGAGCAGCCGGATGCCGTACGAGAAGTTGCGGGCCTCGCGCCTGGTGATCGCCTCGCACACCGCGTAGCCGTGGGCGACCGGGTCGGCGCCGGCGGCCCGGGGCGTGGTGCGTGCCAGCACGCTCATCCCGGCCACCGGAGCATGCCCTGGACGAACATCGCGGCGATCGCCCGCCTGGTGGGCTTGCGCGGGGACGGGAACGGCGCGTAGCCCTGGGCGCGGAGCGCCGCGGCGGCGGCGCGACCGCCGGCGACGTAACCGGCGACCGCGAGCCGCGCCCAGCCGTGCAGCGTGGAGACGAGCGGCGCGCCGGCATCGAGCCAGGCGCGCGCCCGGTCGGTCTCGAACGCGAGGAGCGCCCGCAGCTGCGCCGTACCCGGCCCGGCCAGGTCCGCGTCGCGCACGCCGAAACGGCGCAGGTCGTCCTGCGGCAGGTACACGCGGCCCGCGCGGTGGTCCTCGGCGACGTCCTGCCAGTGCTCGAGCAGCTGCAGCGCGGTGCAGATCCGGTTCGACAAGGCGACCCGGTCGGCGTCGGCGCGGCCGACCAGGTGCAGCACGATCTCCCCGACCGGGTCCGCGGACAGCCGGCAGTACGCGAGCAGGTCCTCGAAGGTGTCGTAGCGGCGGACGGCGAGGTCCTGCCGGTTCGCCGCGACCAGCCGGGCGAGGGGCTCGAGGGGGACGTGCCTGCGGTGCAGGGTCGGTGCCAGCTGCACGAGTGCGGCGAGCTCGGGCTGCTCGCCGTGCGCGAGGCGCTGCAGGTCGCGGTCGACCGCGTCGAGCTGTTCTGTGCCGGTGTCCCGGTCCTCCCCGAGGCCGTCGACGAACCGCGCGAACCCGTACAGCGCCAAGAGGTCGTGCCGCAACGCCCCGGGCAGGAACGGCGGGGCCACGACGAAGTTCTCGCCGTGCACCGCGTCCGGCAGAGCGGGCCGTGGCCGCCCACCCGCGCGCAGCAGGGTGAAGCCGCCTGGCAGGGCAGGAACGCTCACGACCGCCGCCGGCTCTGCGCGAGAGCGAGGCCGGACGCCGCGGCTGCCGGCTCCCGGGGCAGCACGACGAGCTCCGGGCCGTGCCCGAGCGGCGCGGCCGCCTGCGCGATCGTCGCCGCCAGCCCGGTGGCGTCGAGCCCGAAGCGGGTCAGCAGGGCAGCCCGCTCCGCGTGCGGCACGTACTCGGTCGGGAGCCCGAGGTTGCGCACCGGCACGTCCACCCCGCGGTCGGCGAGCAGCTGAGCGAGCCGTGAGCCGACCCCGCCGGCGCGGACGCCGTCCTCCACCGTCACGACCAGCCGGTGCCCGGCCGCCACGGCCGCCAGCGCCGGGTTGACCGGCAGCACCCAGCGCGGGTCGACGACGGTGCAGGGCACGCCGTCGGCGGCGAGCAGTTCAGCGGCCTGCAGAGCGGTCGCCGCCATGACACCGACCGCGACGACGAGCACCCGCGCGTCGGCGTCGGCGCGCAGCAGGTCCAGCCCGCACCAGCGCTCCACGGCGGGGACCGGTTCGCCCACGGCGGCCTTGGGGAACCGCAGCGCGGTCGGGCCGGTGCGGTGCGACACCGCCTCCGCGAGCTCCTCGACCAGAGACTGCGCGTCGCGGGGCGCCGCCACGCGGATCCCCGGCACGTTGCCGAGCAGTGCCAGGTCCCACATGCCGTGGTGGCTCGGTCCGTCCGGGCCGGTGATGCCGGCCCGGTCGAGCACGAACGTGACCGGGAGCCGGTGGAGCCCGACGTCGAGCAGGATCTGGTCGAACGCCCGCCCGGCGAAGGTCGCGTACACCGCCACGACCGGGTGCGCGCCGCCCATCGCGAGCCCGGCGGCGCTCGCCACCGCGTGCTGCTCGGCGATGCCCGTGTCCACGCAGCGCAGCGGGTGGCGCGTCTGGACCGGACCCAGGCCGGTGGGGCCGACCATCGCGGCGCTGAGGGCGACGAGGTCGGGGCGCCGGTCCGCCAGGTCGGTCAGCGCGGCGGAGAACGCGTCCGTCCAGGTCGCTGCCGGCGGCGTCGCCGGCCGGCCGGTGCTGGGTTCGACCTTGCCGACGGCGTGCAGCCGGTCCGCCTCGTCGGTCTCCGCGGGCAGGAATCCCAGCCCCTTGCGGGTGCGGCAGTGCACGACGGTGGTGCCGTCGCGGCCCGCCGCGTCGGCGAACGCCGCCTCCAGGGCTGCGAGGTCGTGCCCGTCGACCGGCCCGATGTAGTCCAGCCCCAGGCTGGTGAGGACGCCGGCCGGATCCGGTGCGGCCGCCGCAGCACCGCCTCCCAGCCGGGCGAGCAGCGCGGCGTACCCGGCGCGGTCGGCGACCCGGTCCAGGTGGTGCGGCAGTCCCCCGACGCTGGGGGCGTACGAGCGGCCGTTGTCGTTCAGCACGACGACGACCCGGCGGTTCGCGGTACCGAGGTTGTTCAGCGCCTCGTAGGCGAGGCCGCCGGTCAGGGATCCGTCACCGACGACCGCGACAACCGGCCGGCGCTCCCCGGCGAGCTCGAACGCGTGGCTGAGCCCCGCGGCGTACGAGAGCGCGGTGGAGGCGTGGGAGTTCTCGATGAAGTCGTGTGCCGACTCGGCGCGCGACGGGTAGCCGGACAGGCCGCCCGCCTGGCGCAGCGTGGCGAAGTCGGCGGCGCGGCCGGTCAGCAGCTTGTGCACATAGGACTGGTGCCCGGTGTCGAACAGGATCGGGGTGTGTGGTGAGTCGAATACTCGATGCAGGGCAATGGTTATCTCGACTGCTCCCAGGTTCGATCCGAGATGTCCGCCGCCGCGGCACACATTCGTCACGAGGAACTCACGGATCTCCGCAGCGAGCGACGCGAGCTCGGTGGCGTTCAGACCGCGCAGCTGTACGGGAGCGGTGAGGGAGGAAAGCACACCCATGACGCCTCCGGGACTACTCAGGTCGCGCCCCAGCTGCTGCTGCTCCAGATACCTCGGACCGCGACCTACTCCGACGATAGGACCGCTGCGCCGATCGCGCAGGCCCTCAGCCGGGACCGGGTGCGCTGACCTGCTCGCTGCCGCTCAGGAACTCCTCGGAGAGGGCGGTGAGGAAGTCCTCGGACACCCGCAGCTTGCCGGCGATCGCCTCGAGCTCGGCGAGCTGGGCGCTGGTGAGCCGGTCGAGGACACCGTGCCCCTTCGGGGTGAGCGAGATGCGTACGACCCGCTGGTCGACGGCGTCCGGGTGCCGGACGACCAGGCCCATAGCCGCGCTGCGGTTGACCAGGCCGACCGCGCTGTGCAGCCGGATCATCAGGTGCCCGGCGAGGTCGCTCATGCGGGGCGGCTCGGGCCCGGGATGGCCGCGCACGCACAGCAGCAGCTGCTCCTGCTGGTTGGTCAGCCCCTCGTGGTGCGCGAGCGCCTCGCTCGTGCGCAGGAACTGGCGCAGCGCGCGGCGGAAGGTGAAAAGGATCCGGTACTGCTCGTCGCTCGGAGGCATCTGCCGCACCCTCAGCCGGCGCGCCGGCTGGGTGGCGCCGTCAGGCGCGCTCGCACCGTAGCCGTCAAGGAGTTGATGTTGCCCAGCATGTTTGCGGCTTCCTGTCTTGCGGCGGCCGGTCGGTCCTCCGGAGAATGTCCCGTACGCTGATTGTGCCTCTCCCCCTCCCGGAGCACACGTTGTCGCTGGCCCATCCCGCACCCGAGCGCCACACGCTTGTCCACCTCCCGGCGCCGCGCCGGCTGCTGCGGGACATCTCGGTCCATCTCGGCGAGGCCGTCGTCGTCCCCCTCGCGCTGTTCTACGTGTTCCTCGTCACGGTCGGCATGACCGGCGCGCTCGTCGCCGCGCTGGGGTGGGCGTACGCCGCGATCGTGGTGCGGCTGCTGCGCAGGGAGCGGCCGTCGGCGTTGCTGGTCGTCGGCACCCTGCTGGCGACGGCGCGGGTCGGGGTGACCGCGCTCTCCGGCTCCGCGGTGGTCTACTTCGTGCAGCCGGCGCTCACCACTGTGCTGTTCGGGGTCGCCCTGCTGCTCACCGTGACGCTGGACCGCCCGCTCATCCAGCGGCTGGCGAACGAGTTCTGCCCGCTGCCCGAGGGGGTCGTGCGTACGCCGACGCTGCGGCGCTTCTTCCAGCGGCTCTCGCTGCTGTGGGCGGCCGTGCTGCTGTGCAACTCCGCGATCACGCTGGCGCTGCTGCTCACCGTGCCGGTCACCGACTCGGTGCCGATCTCGGCGGGCGCCTCGGTGCCGCTCTTCGTGCTCGCGCTGGTGCTGTCGCTGCAGTGGTTCCGGCGCAGCCTGCACCGCTGCGGGGTGCGGCTGGCGTGGGGCCGCTGAGCTAGCGCCCGGCGGCGGCGCGCAGCGCGTCGGCGCGGTCCGTGCGTTCCCAGGTGAAGTCCGGCAGCTCGCGGCCGAAATGGCCGTACGCCGCCGTCTGCACGTAGATCGGCCGCAGCAGGTCCAGGTCGCGGATGATCGCCGCCGGGCGCAGGTCGAACACCTCGCCGATGGCGCGCTGGATCTCCAGGTCGGGCAGCACCCCGGTGCCGAACGTCTCGACGAACAGCCCGACCGGGTGCGCCTTGCCGATCGCGTACGCCACCTGCACCTCGCACCGCGTGGCGAGCCCGGCGGCGACGGTGTTCTTGGCGACCCACCGCATCGCGTAGGCGGCGGAGCGGTCGACCTTGCTGGGGTCCTTGCCGGAGAAGGCACCGCCGCCGTGGCGGGCGAACCCGCCGTACGTGTCGACGATGATCTTGCGTCCGGTCAGGCCTGCATCGCCCATGGGGCCGCCGATCTCGAACCGCCCGGTCGGGTTGACCAGCAGCCGGTAGCCGTCGGTGTCGAGGTCGAGCTCGGCCAGCACCGGCGCGACGACCGCGTCGGCGATGTCCGGCGTGAGCAGGGTCGCCAGGTCGATGTCGGCGGCGTGCTGGGTGGAGACGACGACCGTGTCGAGCCGGACCGCGGTGTCGTCGTCGTACTCGATGGTCACCTGCGTCTTGCCGTCCGGGCGCAGGTAGGGCACCTCGCCGTCCTTGCGCACCTGCGCCAGGCGCCGCGAGAGCCGGTGCGCCAGTGCGATCGGCAGCGGCATCAGCTCGGGGGTGTCGGTGTTCGCGTAGCCGAACATCATCCCCTGGTCGCCGGCGCCCTGGCGGTCCAGCTCGTCGCTGGCCGCGCCGGTGCGGTCCTCGTACGCGTCGTCGACGCCCTGGGCGATGTCCGGGCTCTGCGCGCCGATCGACACCGCGATGCCGCACGACGCCCCGTCGAACCCCTTCTTCGACGAGTCGTAGCCGATCTCGAGCACCCGTTCGCGCACGATGGCCGGGATGTCGATCCAGCCGCTCGTCGTGACCTCGCCGGCGACGTGCACCTGCCCGGTGGTGATCATGGTCTCGACCGCGACCCGGCTCTTCGGGTCCTGCTTGAGCATCGCGTCGAGGATCGAGTCGCTGACCTGGTCAGCGATCTTGTCCGGGTGTCCTTCGGTGACCGACTCGGAGGTGAAAAGGCGACGTGACACGCGGACTCCAGCTGTGGCGGGCTACTCGGGCCGCCGCGGTCTGCACCGGCCGACCCCGCATGCTACCCAAGGGCGCTGAGGTCGCCCGCGGCCCACGCCGCGAGCACCCGGTCCCAGAGCGCGTCGGCGAGCTCTCGCTTGTCGCCACGCGGCAGCACGGTCTCGCTGCCGTCGCGCCCGAGCAGCACGGCCTCGTTCTCGTCGCTGCCGAACACCTTGCCGGCGCTCACGTCGTTCACGACGAGCAGGTCGACGTCCTTGGCGGCGAGCTTGCGCCGGCCGTGGACGAGCACGTCCCCCGCCCCGTCGCCCGTCTCGGCGGCGAACCCGACCACGAGCTGGCCGTCCGCGCGGTCGCGGACCAGCTCGGCGAGCACGTCGGCGGTGCGCTCGAGCTCGAGCGGCGGCGTCGGGCCGTTCTTCTTGATCTTCGCGGCGGCGACGTCGCGCGGCCGGAAGTCGGCCACCGCGGCGGCCATCACGACGGCGTCCGCGCCCTTGACCTGCTCGTGCATCGCCACGCGCAGCTCCTCGGCGGTACGTACGACGACGACGGCCGCCCCGGCGGGGGGCGCGACGAGCAGGTTCGCCGCGACGAGGGTGACCTCGGCGCCGCGCGCGATCGCGGTCTCGGCGAGCGCGACGCCCTGCTTGCCGCTGCTGCGGTTGCCGAGGAAACGCACCGGGTCCAGCGGTTCCTGGGTGCCGCCGGCGCTGATCACCACGCGGCGACCGACCAGGTCCGGCGCCCGGTTACCGCGCGCCAGCAGCGCGCGGGCCGCACCGAGCAGCGCGGCCGGCTCGGGCAGCCGTCCCTTGCCGGAGTCCGCGCCGGTGAGCCGGCCCACGTCCGGCTCGAGCACGAGCACGCCGCGCGCGCGCAGGGTCGCGACGTTGGCGACGGTCGCGGGGTGCTCCCACATCTCGGTGTGCATGGCGGGCGCCATGAGCACCGGGCAGCGGGCCGTCAGCAGCACGTTGGTGAGCAGGTCGTCGGCCAGCCCGTGCGCGGCCCGCGCGAGCAGGTCGGCCGTCGCGGGTGCGACGAGCACCAGCTCGGCCTGCTGGCCCAGCCGCACGTGGGCGACCTGCTCGACGTCCTGCCACACCTCGGTACGCACCGGGTGCCCGGAGAGCGCCTCCCAGGTGGCGGACCCGACGAAGCGCAGCGCGGCAGCCGTCGGGACGACCTGCACGTCGTGGCCGGCCTCGCGCAGGCCGCGCAGCACCTCGCAGGCCTTGTACGCGGCGATGCCACCGCCCACCCCGAGGACCACGCGCGCCGGGTGCGTACGGTGCGTATGGTGCGCAAGTCCCGGGTCCGGCACGGCCACGGCGGGTGCTAGAAGGCCGGCGTCTCCGCCGGCGGTGCCGGCGGTGCCGGGTCGATGTCGCTGTCGGTCTCCTCGTAGCGCAGCAGGCCGGCGTCGATCTCGCGCAGCGCGATCGACAGCGGCTTCTCCTGCAAGTGCGTCTCGACGAGCGGGCCGACGTACTCGAGCAGCCCCTCGGAGAGCTGGGAGTAGTAGGCGTTGATCTGGCGGGCCCGCTTGGCGGCGTAGATCACCAGCGAGTACTTGGAGTCGGCCGCCTCGAGCAGGTCGTCGATCGGCGGGTCGGTGATGCCTTCGGGGGCGGGTGCGGTGCCGGGCACGGCGGTGTTCCTCTCGCGGGGTACGGGTGCCTGCCGGCGGCGGCGGACGTACGAACCGGCTGGTCAGGGGCCGGACAGGCCCATCAAGGCTACCAGCGCCGCGGCCGCCTCCTCGACCGACGCGTTCACGACCGTCGCGTCGAACTCGCTCTCGGCGGCCAGCTCGATGCGCGCGGTCTGCAGCCGGCGCGCGATCACGTCGGCAGGTTCGGTCCCCCTTCCCACGAGCCGACGCACCAGCTCCTCCCACGAGGGCGGCGCGAGGAACACCAGCTGCGCATCGGGTTGCGACGCTCGTACCTGCCGGGCGCCCTGCAGCTCGATCTCCAGTACGACCGGGGTTCCGGCGGCGAGGTGCTCGGCGACGGCGGCGCGGGGGGTCCCGTAGAAGTTGCCCGAGAACTTGGCCCATTCGAGCAGCTCGCCCTCCTCGACGAGCCGGGCGAACTCGGCGTGGTCGACGAAGAAGTACTCGACGCCGTGGGTCTCCCCCGGCCGTGGCCGCCGGGTCGTCGCCGAGACCGACAGCCAGACGTCCGGGCGCAGCTCGCGCAGCCGCTGCACCACCGTCGACTTGCCGACCCCCGACGGCCCCGACAGGACGGTGAGCCGGGCGGCGCCGGACACGTCGGCGACCGCGCTCAGGAGGAGAACTCGGCCGCCAGCGCGGCGATCTGATGGGTGCCCAGGCCGCGCACGCGCCGGTTGGGCGCGATCTGCAGCCGTTCCATGATCTCCCGGGCGCGGACCTTGCCCACGCCGGGCATCGACTCGAGCAGCGCGGAGACCTTCAGCTTGCCGACGGCGTCGTCCTGCTGGCCCTGCGCGATCACCTCGGTGATGGACGCGCCGGAGTGCTTGAGCCGGTTCTTCACCTCGGCCCGTACGCGCCTGGCCTCGGCCGCCTTGGCGAGTGCGGCAGCGCGTTGCTCCGGGGTCAGCGGCGGCAGTGCCACGGAGGTGTCCCTTCGACGTGCGGAAAAGCGGGTGATCGCGGTGTCGTGCCGACCCTAACCAAGCGCGCCGGAGGGCCGGGCGGGCGGGACCAAAGCCACTGTCGTCGGCGCTGTGCGGCGTGCCAGGGTCGCGCCATGGAGCATGCGGACTTCCGCAGCCGTGCCCGGCTGCTCGTGGACAGTGGTGCGCTGACCTACCGGCAGCGGGTGAAGGCGCTCGCGGACCTCGCCGAGGAGGCGCTGGACCCGCCCAAGGTGTCCGCGGCGTGCGCCGCCGCGCTCGAGTCGGGGCTGATCGACGACCTGGTCGAGGGGCACGCGCCGTACCGGCCGCGCTACCTGCTGCCCGACTACGGCAAGGCCCTCGCGCAGGGGTCGGACTTCCTGCAGCTCGGCCCGCCGACCGACCTGCACGAGGCGATCGCGTTCCTGCTCTCGATGTACTCCCAGGTCCCGTCGATCACCGGCTACCCGGTCTACCTCGGTGACGTCGACGTGCTGCTCGAACCGTTCGCCGCGGAGCACGACGACGCCGAGCTGCGCCGGTTGCTGCGCCTGCTGTGGGTCACGATCGACCGGATGCTGCCCGACGCGTTCACCCATGCCAACCTCGGCCCCACCGACAGCCGCGTCGGGCGCGCGCTCCTCGGGCTGGAGCAGGAACTGGTCCAGACCGTCCCGAACCTCACGCTGCGGGTCGACGCGGACGTGACCCCCGACGCGCTGCTGCTCGACGCGGTCCGCACCGTCTTCGCCTGCGGCAAGCCGCACTTCGTCAACCACGCGATGATGACCCGGGACCTGGGCGCGGACTACGGCGTCGTGTCCTGCTACAACTCGCTGCTGGTCGGCGGCGGCGCACACACCCTGGTGCGCCTGAACCTGGCGGAGTCGGCGCGCCGGCACGGCGGTGACGTCGACACCTTCCTCGCCACGACGCTGCCCGCGCACGTGGCGCTCACCGCCGAGCTGATGGCGGCGCGGATCCGCTCCCTTGTCGAGCAGGCCCGGTTCTTCGAGCACTCCTGGCTGGTGGACGAGGGGCTGGCCTCGCTGGACCGGATGTCGGCCATGTTCGGGGTGTTCGGCCTGGCCGAGTGCGTCGACGGGCTCACCGGCGCGGTCACCCAACAGGACCGGTACGGCCACAGCGCCGCGGCGAACGCGCTGGCGCTGCGGATCGTCGAACGGCTCGCGGAGCTGGTCGCCGCCACCCCGCTGCCGTACTGCGAGGGCAACGGCGGATACGCCTTCCTGCACTCGCAGGCCGGCATGGACTACGACAGCGGCGTGACCGCGGGCGCCCGGATCCCGATCGGGACCGAACCGCCGCTGCACCAGCACCTGTTCGCGGTGGCGCCCAACCACACGCACTTCCCCTCGGGCATCAGCGACATCCTGCACTTCGACGAGACCGCCGTATGCAACCCGCAGGCCGTCGTCGACGTCGTGCGCGGCGCGCTCGCGATCGGCATGCGCGACGTGACGTTCAACCTGGACAGCAACGACTTCGTCCGCATCACCGGCTACCTGGTGCGCAAGTCCGACCTGGTCAGCCTCGAGCGGTGCGGCGTCGCGCGGCACGGCAGCGATGTGCTCGCCGCCGGCTCGGTCGCGCGGTCCCACGTGACCCAGCGCCGGGTCAAGCGCGTGGTGAGCGCCGAGCGTTCCGCGGCGCGCCCGTGACCGTGCTCCACGCGCCGAGCCTCACCGGTCTCGTCGCCGACGTCGTGCCCTTCTCGTGGGTCGACGGGCCGGGGAACCGCTACACGGTCTTCCTGCAGGGTTGCAACCTGAACTGTCTGGCCTGCCACAACCCGCACACGATCCCCCGGCTCACCCGCCGGGCGCGCACGGTGACGGTGCGCGAGCTTGTCGACGACGTGGCCCGGCTCGCGCCCTTCCTGGCCGGGGTCACGACCTCCGGTGGGGAGGCGACCCAGCAGCCCGAGTTCGTCGCGGCGTTCTTCGCCGCGCTCGGCGAGCAACCGGCGACCGCGGCGCTGACACGCTTCATCGACAGCAACGGCATGACCGACGACGCCACCTGGGACCTGCTGCTGCCCGTCACCGACGGGGTGATGCTCGACGTGAAAGCAGTTGACCCCGAACGCCATCGGCGCCTGACGGGCAGCACCAACGAGCGTGTCCTCGCGAGCCTGGACCGGCTCCACGCGGCCGGGCGGCTCGCGCAGCTGCGCCTGCTCGTCGTACCCGGCTTCAACGACAGCCCCGACGAGCTGCGCCGCACCGGCGCCTACCTCACCGCGCACGCGCCCGGCGTGCCCGTACAGCTGACCGGGTTCCGACCCCACGGGGTGCGGTCCACGGCCCGGCGCATCCCGGAGCCGACCGGCGCGCAACGTCAGGCGTACGCCGCCCTCGTCGCGGAGTCGGTCCCTGCCGAGCTGCTCACCGTCGTCTGAGCACCGCGTGTCGTCCCAGGCGCTCAGTGGCGCGGTTGCAGCGCATCCAGTTCGGCGGCCAGCGAGCGGGCGGCCGCTGCGACGTCGCTCGCGCCGGTGACCGGGCGGCCGACGACGAGCAGGTCGGCGCCGTCGGCGAGCGCCTGGGCAGGGGTGGCGACGCGCGCCTGGTCGCCGGTGGCGGCGCCCGCGGGCCGTACGCCGGGGGTGATCAGCACGATGTCGGGTCCCACTTCGGCGCGTACCGCGGCGACCTCGTGCGGGGAGCACACCACGGCGGTGGCGCCGGCGTCGACGGCCAGCGCTGCGAGGCGGCGCGCCGCGTCGAGCGCCGGGCCACGCAGCCCCACCGCGTCGAGGTCGTCCCCGGAGAGCGAGGTCAGCACCGTCACCGCGGTCACCTGGGTGCTCGGCAGTTCGTGTACCGCAGCGCGGACCATATCGGCGCCGCCGCTGGCATGGACGGTGAGGAAGGCCGGCTCGAGGTGGGCGACCGAGCGCGCCGCGCCCGCGACGGTGTTGGGGATGTCGTGCAGCTTCAGGTCCAGGAACACCGGGCGGTGCGAGACGTCCCGCGCGGTACGCACGGCGCCGAGCCCGTCGCGCAGGAAGCTCTGCAGCCCGACCTTGACGGTCGAGACGTACGGACCGACGGCGCGCGCCCAGCGTTCCAGGGTCGCCAGGTCTGGGGCGTCGAGCGCGACCGCCACCGGTGCGGTCACGGCGCGGGATCTTCGGCGGGAGGCGGCGGGGCCGGTTCGCCCGGCTCCGGATCGGGCTGTCGCCCGTGGCGGTGGGCGTGACCGACGGCCTCGCGCAGCGAGCCGAAGCCGCGGTCGGCGAGCGCCCGGGCCAGCTCGCGGGAGACCCGGGCGACCGCGCTCGGGTCGTTGAACGTCGCGGTGCCCACGCTGACGGCGCTCGCGCCGGCGAGCACGAACTCGAGCGCGTCGAGGCCGTGCCGGATCCCGCCCATGCCCAGGATCGGGACGTCCGGCAGCGCGGCGTGGACCTGGTAGACGCAGCGGACCGCGACCGGGCGGATCGCCGGGCCGGAGAGGCCTCCCGTGACGCCGGCGAGGACCGGGCGCATCGTGTCGGTGTCGACGACCAGCCCGAGCAGCGTGTTGATGAGCGCCAGCCCGTCGGCGCCGGCGTCGACGGCGCTGCGCGCGACAGCGACGATGTCGGTGACGTCGGCCGACAGCTTGGCCAGCACCGGCACGCCCGGCGCGGAGCTGCGGCGTACCGCGCCGACGACGGCGGCTGTCGCATCCGGGTCGCAGGCGAACACCTCCCCGCGCGACTCCACGTTGGGACAGCTGATGTTCACCTCGATCGCGGTGATGCCCTCGACGTGGCGCAGCCGCTGCGCGAGCTTGGTGTACTCGTCGACCGAGCTGCCGGCGATCGACACGACGGCACGGATGCCGCGCTCGGTCAGCCAGGGCAGGTCCTCGGCGAGGAACGCATCGATCCCCGGGCCCTGCAGCCCGATCGAGTTCAGCATGCCGCTCGGCGTCTCGGCCATCCGCGGCGTAGGACGCCCGGCGCGGGGGGCGAGCATCACGCTCTTGGTGACGACCGCGCCGATCGCCGTGAGGTCGAGGAACGGCTCGAGCTCGCGGCCGAACGCCGCGCAGCCCGAGGCGGTGAGCACCGGGTCGGGCAGCACCCGGCCGCCGACCGACGCGGACAGGTCGACGTCGGGCCGGTCGGCCGCGGCCGAGCGCTGCGGGTGGTGGGTGATGACCGCGCGTGTCATGCCGATCCATCCCCGGTCGCGGGGGCGCCGTAGCAGTCGGCCGGGACCGTCCCCAGGTCGTCCCAGCGCACCCGATCACCCCGGAACACCGGGCCGTCGGTGCAGGACCGGAGCATCCGCGTCACCCCGTCGTCGCCGACGACCGGGACGACGCAGGTCATGCAGACGCCGATGCCGCAGGCCATCGCCTCCTCGACCGCGCACTGCGAGTGCGCGCCGTGGGCCTGGGCGACCTTGGCGACGGCGGCGAGCATCGGCATCGGGCCGCAGGCGTAGACGACGTCGGCGTCCGTGCGGTCGAGCACGCCGGGCAGCACGTCGGTGACCCGGCCACGTTCCCCCACCGACCCGTCCTCGGTCGCGAGCGTCAGCGTCGCCGCGATCCGTTTGGCGTCCAGCACCCCGAACAGCTTCTCCTCCGTGGAAGCGCCGAGCACCACGTCCACCCGGCACCCGCGCTCGCGCAGCTGGTCGGCGAGCATGAACATCGGCGCCGACCCGTACCCGCCCGCGACCAGCACGCAGGAGACCGGGTGGCGCGGCAACGAGAACGGCTTGCCGAGCGGGCCGACGATGTCGAGCGCATCGTGGCGGTGCCGCTCGGCCAGCCAGCGGGTCCCCTTGCCCTGCACGGCGAACACGATGTCGACGGTGCCGCCGTACACCCCGCGCGAGGCGACGTCGTAGATCGAGAAGGTCCGGCGCAGCAGCAGCGCACCGTCGTCGCCGCCGCAGGCGACGGCGAGGAAGTGGCCCGGGCGCGTGAGCTCGGGGATCCCGGCGCCGGTCAGCGACATCACGTGGTACGCGCCCGCCCGCCGCAGCGAGATGACCTCGCTGCGGGTCTGGATCACCCGCGCCGCGGCGCGGGTGGCGGCCGTCGTCATCGCTGCACTCCGTCCTGTCGCTCGTCGCCCACGGGCTCGTCCTCACGGCGCAGGGCCGCCAGGTCGGCGCCGTGCTCCTGCAGCGACCGCACCGCGATCCCGCCCGCACGTAGCGCCTCGATGCCCTGCACCGTGGCCGCCAGGCCCTGCACCGTCGTGATGGACGGCACGCCCTTGACGACGGCCGCGGTACGGATCTCGTACCCGTCGAGCCGCGGCCCGACACCATACGGCGTGTTGACGATCAGGTCGATGTCGCCGGCCAGGATCGCCTGCACGGTCGTCGGCGTGCCGTCCGGTCCCGGGCCCTCGTGGTGCTTGCGCAGCACGCTCGCCTTGAGCCCGTTGCGGCGCAGCACCTCGGCGGTGCCGCGCGTCGCGCAGATCTCGAAGCCGAGGTCGGCGAGGCGCTTGACCGGGAAGACCATGGCGCGCTTGTCGCGGCCCGCGACCGACACGAACGCCCGCCCACCGGTCGGCAGGCCGCCGGCGTAGACCGCGGCCTGCGACTTGGCGAAGGCGGTGCCGAACGTGCCGTCCAGACCCATCACCTCACCGGTGGAGCGCATCTCGGGGCCGAGCACGGTGTCCACACCGTGGAAGCGGCCGAAGGGCAGCACCGCCTCCTTCACCGCGATCGGGGCGCCGATCGGCAACCGGGACGCGTCGGCGGCGGGCAGCAGGCCGGCGGCGCGCAGTTCCCGCACGGTCTCGCCCATGGAGATCCGGGCGGCTGCGGCGGCGACCGGGACCCCGGTCGCCTTGGCGACGAACGGCACGGTGCGCGAGGCGCGGGGGTTGGCCTCCAGCACGTACAGCACGTCGCCGGAGAGGGCGAACTGCACGTTGAGCAGCCCGCGCACCCCGACCCCGGCCGCGATCGCCTCGGTCGAGGCGCGGATCCGGTCGAGCTCCTCACGGCCGAGCGTGATGGGCGGCAGCGTGCACGCCGAGTCGCCGGAGTGGATGCCGGCCTCCTCGATGTGCTCCATCACCCCGGCGAGGTAGAGCTCCTCGCCGTCGTAGAGCGCGTCGACGTCGATCTCGATGGCATCGTCGAGGAAGCGGTCGACGAGCACCGGGTGCTCGGGACTCGCCTCGGTGGCACGCCCGATGTAGTCGGCGAGCATCGCCTCGTCGTACACGATCTCCATGCCGCGCCCGCCCAGGACGTACGACGGGCGCACCAGCACGGGGTAGCCGACGGCGGCGGCGACAGCGGCCGCCTCCTCGTAGGAGGTCGCCAGGCCGTGTGCGGGTGCGGGCAGCCCGGCGGCGGCCAGCACCCGGCCGAAGGCGCCGCGGTCCTCGGCCAGGTCGATCGCCTCCGGAGGGGTACCGGCGATCGGCAGGCCGGCATGCGCCAGCCCGCGGGCCAGCGCGAGCGGGGTCTGCCCGCCGAGCTGCACGAGCACCCCGGCGACCGGGCCGGCGGCCCGCTCGGCGGCGTAGACCTCGAGCACGTCCTCGAGCGTGAGCGGCTCGAAGTAGAGCCGGCTGCTGGTGTCGTAGTCGGTGGAGACCGTCTCGGGGTTGCAGTTCACCATCACGGTGTCGTACCCGGCCGCCCGCAGCGCGAGGCTGGCGTGCACGCAGGAGTAGTCGAACTCGATGCCCTGCCCGATCCGGTTGGGGCCCGATCCGAGGATCAGCACCGCGGGACGTTCCCGCGCCTCGACCTCGGTCTGCTCGTCGTAGCTCGAGTAGTGGTACGGGGTGCGCGCGGCGAACTCGGCCGCGCAGGTGTCGACGGTCTTGTACACCGGCCGGATGCCGAGGGCGTGCCGTACCCCGCGGACCACGTCCTCGGGCAGCCCGCGCAGCTCGCCGAGCTGGCGGTCGGAGAAGCCGTGGCGCTTGGCGCGGCGCAGCAGCGGCGCGGTCAGCTCGGGCGCGGCGGCGACCTCGTCGGCCACCTCGTTCAGCAGCGCGAGCTGGTCGAGGAACCACGGGTCGATGCCGGTCGCGCGGTGGACCGCCTGCAGCGGCGCACCGGCCCACAGCAGCGCCTGGACCGCTGCCAGCCGCCCGTCGTAGGGCACCGCCACACGGCGCAGCAGGCCGGCCACGTCGACGGCGCCACGCTCGGCCGGCCAGCGGAACGGCGCGTCGGGCCGTTCCACCGAACGCAATGCCTTCTGCAGCGCCTCGGTGAAGTTGCGCCCGATCGCCATCGCCTCGCCGACGCTCTTCATGGTCGTGGTGAGGATCGGGTCGGCCTGCGGGAACTTCTCGAACGCGAACCGCGGCACCTTCACGACGACGTAGTCGAGCGCGGGCTCGAAGCTGGCGGGGGTCTGGCCGGTGATGTCGTTGGGGATCTCGTCGAGCGTGTAGCCGACGGCGAGCTTGGCGGCGATCTTGGCGATCGGGAAGCCGGTGGCCTTGGACGCCAGCGCCGAGCTGCGCGAGACCCGCGGGTTCATCTCGATGACCACGACCCGCCCGTCGCGCGGGTCCACCGCGAACTGCACGTTGCAGCCTCCGGTGTCGACACCGACCTCGCGGATGATCGCGATGCCGAGGTCGCGCAGGTGCTGCAGCTCGACGTCGGAGAGCGTCATGGCCGGCGCGACCGTGATCGAGTCGCCGGTGTGCACGCCCATCGGGTCGAGGTTCTCGATCGAGCAGACGACGACGACGTTGTCGGCCCGGTCACGCATCAGCTCGAGCTCGAACTCCTTCCAGCCCAGGATGGATTCCTCGAGCAGCACCTCATGGGTCGGGGATGCGGCGAGCCCGGCGCCGGCGATCCGGTGCAGGTCGTCCACGTCGTACGCGATGCCCGACCCGGCCCCGCCCATCGTGAACGACGGGCGTACGACGACCGGGTAGCCGAGCTCGGCGACCGCCGCCTCGCACTCGGCCAGGCTGTGACAGATCGCGCTGCGGGCCGATTCGGCGCGCAGCCCGCTCGCGTCGATGCGCGCGACGATCTCCTTGAAGCGCTCCCGGTTCTCCCCCGCCTCGATCGCGGCGACGTTCGCGCCGATCAGCTCCACGCCGTAGCGTTCCAGCACCCCGCCGGCGTGCAGCTCCATCGCGGTGTTGAGGGCGGTCTGCCCGCCGAGCGTCGCGAGCAGGGCGTCCGGCCGCTCCTTGGCGATGATCTTCTCGACGTACTCCGGGGTGATCGGCTCGATGTACGTCGCGTCGGCGAAGTCGGGGTCGGTCATGATCGTCGCCGGGTTGCTGTTGACCAGCACGACGCGCAGCCCCTCGGCGCGCAGCACCCGGCAGGCCTGCGTGCCGGAGTAGTCGAACTCGCACGCCTGCCCGATCACGATCGGCCCGGAGCCGATCACCATGACCGAGCGCAGGTCCTCACGCCGTGGCACGCGCGTCCCCCGTCCGGGCCGCGGCCATCAGCTCGCAGAACCTGTCGAACAGGTGGGCGGAGTCGTGCGGGCCGGCCGCCGCCTCCGGGTGGTACTGGACGCTGAACGCCGGGACGTCCAGGCACCGCAACCCCTCGACCACCCCGTCGTTGAGGCAGACGTGGCTGACCTCCACCCGCCCATACGGTGTCCGCACGACGGCGTCGGTCGGGGCGTCCACCGCGAAGCCGTGGTTCTGCGCGGTGATCTCGACCCGACCGGTGGCCCGGTCCAGCACCGGCACGTTGCTGCCGTGGTGGCCGTACCGCAGCTTGTAGGTGCCGAACCCGAGTGCGCGCCCGAGCACCTGGTTGCCGAAGCAGATCCCGAACAGCGGTCGGCCGGCCTCGAGCACCGCCCGCGCGAGCGCCACGGCGTGGTCGGCGGTGGCCGGGTCCCCCGGGCCGTTGGACAGGAACACCCCGTCGAAGCCCGGATCCAGCAGGGTCGCGGCGTCCACGACGGCGGGCAGCACCGTCACCTCGACGCCGCGCGCCGCCATGCTCCGCGGCGAGCCCGCCTTGATCCCGAGGTCGAGCGCGGCGACGCGGAAGCGGGGCTCTCCCGCCGCCGGGACGACGTACGGCGCGGGGGTGCTGACCGCGCCGACGTGGTCCGAGCCGGCCATCTGCGGGCTCGCCGTGACGCGGTCGACGAGCTCGCCGAGCGGACGCTCCGCGGCGGTGCCGCTGAAGATGCCGGCCCGCATCGCGCCGCGCTCGCGCAGGTGGCGGGTCAGCGCCCGGGTGTCGACCTCGGCGATGCCGACGACCTCCCGCGCGTCGAGCTCCTGCGCCAGCGTCCGCTCGGCGCGCCAGCTGCTCGCCACCCGCGACGGGTCGCGCACCACGTAGCCGGCGACCCAGACCCGCCGCGACTCCGCGTCGCGGTCCGTGGTCCCGTAGTTGCCGATGTGCGGCGCGGTCTGGACCACGATCTGGCCGTGGTGGCTCGGGTCGGTGAGCGTCTCCTGGTAGCCGGTCATCGCGGTGCTGAAGACCGCTTCGCCGTACGCCTCGCCGCGCCGGCCGAGCGCGGTGCCGCGGAACACCCGGCCGTCCTCCAGGACGAGCAGCGCGGCATCCATCAGCCGGCTCCGTCCGTCGCAGGGGTGAGGTCTCGGTCGCCAACCCTAGGTCGCCCGCGCACCGCGGTCCTCATCGGGCGTCCGCGACGAGCCTGCCGCCCAGCACGGTCGGCACGCCGCGCAGGAAGGTCGCGACGACCGCGGTCGGCAGCGTGCGCCCGGCGTACGGGGTGTTGCGGCTGCGGCTGGCGCTGCGCGACGGATCGACGACGGTGCTGGCGTGCGGGTCGACCAGCGTGAGGTTCGCCGGCTCCCCCTCGGCGATCGGTCTGCCGTGGCCGGCGAGCCGGCCGATCCCCGCCGGGCGTACCGACATCCGGTCGGCGACACCCGCCCAGTCGAGCAGCCCGGTCGCGACCATCGCCTCGGCCACCACGGGCAGCGCGGTCTCGAGGCCGAGCATCCCCATGGCCGCGGCCTCCCACTCGCAGTCCTTGTCCTCCGCGGCGTGCGGCGCGTGGTCGGTGGCGACGGCGTCGATCGTGCCGTCGGCCAGGCCCTCGCGCAGCGCCTCGACGTCGGACTTGGCCCGCAGCGGCGGGTTCACCTTGAACACCGGGTCGTAGCCGGCGACGACGTCCTCGGTCAGCAGCAGGTGGTGCGGGGTGACCTCGGCGGTGACGTCGACGCCGCGCGCCTTGGCCGCCCGCACGATCTCGACCGACCCGGCGGTCGAGACGTGGCAGACGTGCAGCCGCGAGCCGACGTGCTCGGCGAGCAGCACGTCACGAGCGACGATCGCCTCCTCGGCGACCGCCGGCCAGCCGCGCAGCCCGAGCACCCCGGACAGCGCGCCCTCGTTCATCTGCGCGCCGGCGGTCAGCCGCGGCTCCTGGGCGTGCTGGGCGATGACCCCGTCGAACGCCTTGACGTACTCCAGCGCGCGGCGCATCAGCACCGCGTCGTCCACGCAGCGCCCGTCGTCGCTGAACATGCGCACCCGCGCGGCCGAACCGGCCATCGCCCCGAGCTCGGCGAGCCGGGTCCCCGCCAGCCCGACGGTCACCGCGCCGACCGGGTGGACGTCGACGTAGCCGGCCTCCCGGCCCAGGTGCCACACCTGCTCGACGACCCCCGCGGTGTCGGCGACCGGCTCGGTGTTGGCCATCGCGTGCACCGCGGTGAAGCCGCCGAGGGCGGCTGCCCTAGAACCGCTCTCCACGGTCTCGGCGTCCTCCCGGCCCGGCTCGCGCAGGTGGGTGTGCAGGTCGACGAGCCCCGGCAGCACCACCAGGCCGGCCGCGTCGACGTGCACCGCGTCCGCGGGTGCGCTCAGCGCGGCGCCGACCTGCGCGATCACACCGCCCGCGAGCAGCAGGTCCACCGGGTCGCCGGCGCCCAGCAGCCGCCCGCCGCGCAGCAGGTAGGTGCCCGTCATGCCGCCACCTCCTCTCCGGTCGGCAGCTGGGCGCCGCCCAGCAGCAGGTAGAGCACCGCCATCCGGACGTTCACGCCGTTGCTGACCTGTTCCACGATCACCGAGCGCACCGAGTCGGCGACGTCGGCGGCGATCTCCATGCCGCGGTTCATCGGGCCGGGGTGCATCACGATGGCGTGGTCGGGCAGCAGCGCCATGCGGTGCGCGTCCAGGCCGTAGCGCCGGCTGTACTCCCGGGCGCTGGGGAAGAACGCGGCGTTCATGCGCTCGGCCTGCACGCGCAGCATCATCACCGCGTCCGCCTTCGCGAGCGCCGGGTCGAGCTCGTAGGAGATCTCGCACGGCCAGTCCTCCACGCCGACCGGCAGCAGCGTCGGCGGGGCGACCAGCGTCACCTCCGCGCCGAGCGTGGCGAGCAGCAGCACGTTGCTGCGCGCCACCCGGCTGTGCAGCACGTCACCGACGATCGTCACCCGGCGGTCGGCGAGGTCGCCGCGTCCCTCGGACAGGTGGCGGCGCATCGTGTACGCGTCGAGCAGCGCCTGGGTGGGGTGCTCGTGCGTCCCGTCGCCCGCGTTCACCACCGACCCGCTGATCCAGCCGGCGTTGGCCAGCCGGTACGGCGCGCCGGAGGCACCGTGGCGGACCACGACCGCGTCCGCGCCCATCGCCTCCAGCGTGAGCGCGGTGTCCTTCAGGCTCTCGCCCTTGGACAGGCTCGACCCCTTCGCGGTGAAGTTGATGACGTCGGCCGAGAGCCGTTTCGCGGCCGCCTCGAAGGAGATCCGGGTGCGCGTGGAGTCCTCGAAGAACAGGTTCACGACGGTACGTCCGCGCAGCGTCGGCAGCTTGCGTACCGCCCGGCTCGACACCGTCGCGAGCTCGGTGGCGGTGTCGAGGACCAGCAGCGCGTCGTCGCGGTCGAGGTCGGCCGCCGAGAGCAGGTGGCGCTTCATGCGTCACCCCCCCGGTCGCTGATCACGACGCCGTCGCGGCCGTCGTGCTCGGCGAGCAGCACCAGGACCCGTTCGCTGGTCGCGGTCGGCAGGTTCTTGCCGACGAAGTCGGCGCGGATCGGCAGCTCGCGGTGCCCGCGGTCGACGAGGACCGCGAGCTGCACCGCGCGGGGGCGACCGAGCTCGCTGAGCGCATCGAGCGCCGCGCGGATGGTGCGCCCGGAGTAGAGCACGTCGTCGACGAGCACCACGGTGCGGCCCTCGACGCCCGTGTCGGGGATCTCGGTGGGCAGCAGCGCACGGGCCGGACGCGTGCGCAGGTCGTCGCGGTACATCGTCACGTCGAGGGACCCGACGGGGACCGCCTCGTCCTCGATCGTGGCGATGCGCTCGGCGAGCCGCCGGGCGAGGTACACGCCGCGGGTGGGGATCCCGAGCAGTACGACGTCGCCGGCGCCCTTGTTGCGTTCGAGGATCTCGTGGGAGAGCCGGGTCAGCGCCCGGCCGATCTCACCGGCGTCGAGGACCGTGCGGTCGCCGGGAGTGGATTGCTCGTCATTGCCGGTAGCGGCGAATGCGTGCTGGGACGCAGGCATTCCGCGACCTCCTTCCCCGCCTCTCAGGACGGACTTAAAGGACGTCTGTGGTGAACGAACACTGTGCGCCGGTGGGCGCCGCGCGCCACTGTAGCCGACGGTGGGGCGCTCACCCGTACGGGCGCCGCGCCACGGCGTGCCGCGCGTGATCCACCCGTTCGGCCCATGCCTACTCTCCGCATACAGTGTCACTCTGAGTAACAGGCTCGTCGGCCGGCCGGTCGGGCCCGACTCACGAAGAGCAGGAGAGAGCATGGCCAGCGACTACGCCCGAGCCCTCGGTGCGCGGCTGCGCGCGATCCGCCAGCAGCAGGGGCTGTCCCTGCACGGCGTCGAGGAGAAGTCCCAGGGCCGCTGGAAGGCGGTCGTCATCGGCTCGTACGAGCGCGGCGACCGGGCGATCACGGTGCAGAAGCTCGCCGAGCTCTCGGACTTCTACGCCGTGCCCGTGTCCGAGCTGTTGCCGGACGCCTCCCCGGCCGCAGCCGCCGAGCCCGTACCGAAGCTCGTCATCGACCTCGAACAGCTCGGCCAGGTGCCCTCGGAGAAGGCGGGCCCGCTCGCCCGGTACGCGGCGGCGATCCAGGCCCAGCGCGGGGACTACAACGGCCGGGTGCTCTCGATCCGCCAGGACGACCTGCGCACCCTCGCCGTCATCTACGACGAGGCGCCCAGCCAGCTTGCCGACGAGCTCATCGGCTGGGGCGTGCTCAACCCGGAGGCCAAGCGCGCCCTCGACCCCTGACCCGATTGTTCCCAAAGGGGCGATCTAAGCAGTCGGACTGCACTTCCTGACCCGGAGTCGTGATCTTGGCCGTCGTACCGGCGTATGCCGAAGATCGCCGTCTCGGGTCGGATCGTGCAGCCCAACTGCGCTGATCGCCCCTTTGGGGGAATTGTGTGCGTCAGATGCCGCTGGGGACGTTGGTGCCCATCCGGTGCACGCGCATCCCGTTCGTCGTGCCCGGTACGCCCGGCGGCACGCCGGCGATGATGACGATCAGCTCGCCGACCTTGCACCGGTCGATCTCGAAGAGCTGCTCGTCGACCTGACGCACCATCTCGTCGGTGCTGCTCGCGTACGGCGCGAGGAACGTCTCGACCCCCCATGACAGCGCGAGCTGGCTGCGTACCCGCGGGTTCGGCGTGAAGGCGAGCAGCGGCAGCTCGGCGCGGTGCCGGGCCACGAGCCGGGCGGAGCGGCCGGTCTCGGTGAAGGCGACAACCGCGGACGCGCCCACGTCGCGCCCGACGTCGACCGCCGCCTTGGTGATCGCCCGCGACGTCGAGTCGTTGCGGTCCACCAGCGCCGCCAGGGTGTCGAGGGCCTCGCTCTCGACCTGGCTGATGATCCGGCTCATCGTCGCCGCGACGTGCGGCGGGTTGACCCCGACGCTGGTCTCGCCGGAGAGCATCAGCGCGTCCGCGCCGTCGAGGACGGCGTTCGCGACGTCGGACACCTCGGCGCGAGTCGGGCGGCTGTTGGACTCCATCGAGTCGAGCATCTGGGTCGCGACGATCACCGGCTTGGCGGCCTTGCGGGCCAGCCCGATCGCGCGCTTCTGCACCAGCGGCACGTCCTCGAGCGGCAGCTCCACCCCGAGGTCGCCGCGAGCGACCATGATCCCGTCGAACGCCTCGATGATCTCCTCGAGGTTGTCCACCGCCTGTGGCTTCTCGATCTTGGCCAGGACCGGGAGGATGACCTCCTCCTCGGCCATGATGCGCTGCACGTCCTGCAGGTCGGCAGCGCTGCGAACGAACGAGAGCGCGATCAGGTCCGCACCCAGCCGCAGCGCCCACCGCAGGTCGGCGACGTCCTTGTCGGTCATGGCCGGCACGCTCACCGCGACGCCGGGCAGGTTCAGCCCCTTGTGGTCGCTGACGACGCCGCCCTCCTGGACGGTCGTGACCACGCGTGGCCCGTCGACCTCCTCCACCCGCAGCGCCACCCGACCGTCGTCGATGAGCACCAGGTCCCCGGCGCTCACGTCCGCGGCGAGCCCGTCGTAGGTCGTGGAGCTCTGCTGCGCGTCACCCGCGACGGGCTCGGTGGTGATCGTGAAACGCTGCCCGGTCGCCAGGTGCACCGGGCCGGCGGCGAACGTCCCGAGGCGGATCTTCGGGCCTTGCAGGTCGATGAGCACCCCGACGCCGTGGCCCGTCGCGTCGGACGCCTCCCGAACCTGCCGGTAGACCTGCTCGTGGTCGGCGTACGAGCCGTGCGAGAGGTTCATGCGGGCGACGTCCATGCCGGCGTCGACCAGCGAGCGGATCACCTCGGGGCTGCTGCTTGCCGGGCCCAACGTGCAGACGATCTTGGCGCGGCGCATATCCGCCACCCTATCCACCGTCGATGACCCGTCGTCCTTCGCCGCGCCCGGTCGCTCGGGATCGGGCAGCGCCGACACGGGACATCAGGGCTCAGACGGTCAGCGGGCGCGCCGTCGGTGTTATCGGGGCCGGGAGGGTCGAGGTCCCGGTCAGCCAGCGGTCCACTGCCGCGGCGACAGATCGACCCTCGGCGATCGCCCAGACGATCAGGGACTGGCCGCGTCCGGCGTCGCCGGCCACGAACACCCCATCGACGTCGCTGCAGTAGTCGTCGTCACGGCGCAGGTTGCCGCGAGCATCGAACGCGACGCCGAGCTGGTCGAGCAGCGGCCCGGGCTCGGGGCCGGTGAACCCGAGGGCGAGGAACGCGAAGTCGCAGCGCACGGTCCGCTTCGTGCCCGGCACCGGCTCGAAACGCCCATCGCGCAGCTCGACCTCGGTGAGCTCGAGCTCGGCGACGCGACCGTCGGCACCGGGCACGAAGCGGGTCGTGGAAGCGGCGTACGTCCGCGCACCGCCCTCCTCGTGGGCGCTGCTCACCCTGTAGGTCATCGGGTACGTGGGCCATGGCTGATCCGCGGGTCGGGTGGTCGGCGGCTGCGGGAGGATCTCCAGCTGGGTGACTGATGCCGCGCCCTGCCGGTGCGCGGTGCCGAGGCAGTCCGCGCCGGTGTCGCCACCGCCGATGACGACGACATGCGCGCCGCGTACGTCGATCGCAGCTCGTGCCAGGTCGCCCTGTTGGACCCGGTTGGCTCCGGGCAGGTACTCCATCGCCTGGTGCACCCCGGCCAGCTCGCGACCCGGTACCGGCAACTCCCGCCATCGCGTCGCCCCGATCGCCAGCACGACGGCGTCGTAGCGACGGCGCAGGTCGGTACCGGTCAGGTCGGTACCGACGTCGACGCCGGCGCGGAAACGCACTCCTTCGGCCTCGAGCTGCGCGAGCCGGCGGTCCAGCTGCTGCTTCTCGAGTTTGAACTCGGGGATGCCGTAGCGCAGCAGCCCGCCGATCCGGTCGGCCCGCTCGAAGACCGCCACGGTATGCCCGGCGCGCGCGAGCTGCTGCGCCGCGGCCAGCCCCGCGGGTCCCGAGCCGACGACGGCGACGGTGTGCCCGGTCTGACGCGGCGCGGGCTGGGGGCGCACCCAGCCCTCCGTCCACGCCCGGTCGAGGAGGTCAGCCTCGACCGTCTTGATGGTGACCGGCTCCTGGCTGATGCCCAGCACGCAGGCGGTCTCGCACGGCGCCGGGCACAGCCGCCCGGTGAACTCCGGGAAGTTGTTCGTCGCGTGCAGTCGGTCGGCGGCGGCCTGCCAGTCACCGCGCCACACGAGGTCGTTCCACTCCGGGACCAGGTTGCCGAGCGGGCAGCCCTGGTGGCAGAACGGGATCCCGCAGTCCATGCAACGTCCGGCCTGCGCCTCGAGCCGCGCGTGCGGGAACGGTTCGTACACCTCGCGCCAGTCCTGGATCCGCACGTCGACCGGTCGGCGCGCCGGGGTCTCGCGAGCGGTGGTGAGAAAACCCTTCGGGTCAGCCACGGGTCGCCTCCATGATCGCCAGGTCGGGATCCCGACCGTCCCGTTGCGCGGCGGCACGCGCCGCGAGCACCCGCGCGTAGTCGCGGGGCATCACCTTCTGGAAGCGCCGGACGAGGCCGTCCGGGTCGGCGAGCAAGCCCGCCGCAACCGTCGACTCGGTGTGCTCGACGTGCCGGGTCAGCAGCGCGTGCACTACGGCGAGGTCTTCCTCGTCGAGGTGTTGTAGGTCGACCAGGCCGGGATTGACCCGCAAGGGATCGGGGTCCAGCAGGTAGGCGATCCCGCCGGACATGCCAGCGGCGAAGTTGCGCCCGGTGCTGCCCATCACCAGCACCAGGCCACCGGTCATGTACTCGCAGCCGTGGTCACCGATGCCCTCCACGACGGCGACCGCGCCCGAGTTGCGTACGGCGAACCGCTCCCCCGACCGCCCACGCAGGAACAGCTCACCAGATGTCGCGCCGTACCCGACCACGTTGCCGGCGATGGTGTTGTGTTCGGCCTGAAACGGGGCGCGCCGGTCCGGGCGTACGACGATGCGCCCGCCGGAAAGACCCTTGCCTACGTAGTCGTTCGCGTCGCCCTCCAGTCGCAGCGTGATCCCAGCCGGCAGGAACGCGCCGAAGGACTGACCCGCACAGCCCTGGAAGGTCAGGTCGATCGTGCCGTCGGGCAGCCCGGCCCCACCGTGGGCGCGGGTGACCTCCGAGCCGAGCAGGGTTCCGACGCTGCGGTGCACATTGCGCACGGTCAGCGCCGCGCGCACCGGTTCGCGCCGCTCGAGCGCAGGCCGGCACAGCTCGATCAGCTCGTTGTCCAGTGCGTCGTCCATGCCGTGGTCCTGCGTGCCGGTGCAGCTTCGCGCGCGGCCGTACGCGACGTCCGGGACGTGCAGGATCGCCGCCAGGTCGAGGCCTTCGGCCTTCCAGTGGTCGATCGCGGCCCGCGTGTCGAGGCTTTCTACCTGGCCCACGGCTTCGGCCAGGGTCCGGAACCCGAGCGCAGCCAGGTGTTCACGGACCTGTTCGGCGATGAACAGGAAGAAGTTCACCACGTGCTCGGCTTTGCCGGTGAACCGCTCGCGCAGCACGGGATTCTGGGTAGCGACGCCGACCGGGCAGGTGTCGAGGTGACAGACCCGCATCATGACGCATCCCATGACGACCAGCGGCGCAGTGGCGAAGCCGTACTCCTCGGCGCCGAGCAGCGCCGCGATCACGACGTCGCGTCCGGTCTTGAGCTGGCCGTCGGTCTGCACCACGATCCGCTCGCGCAACCCGTTCAGCAGCAATGTCTGCTGGGTCTCGGCCAACCCGAGCTCCCATGGTGCGCCGGCGTGCTTGAGCGAGGTCAGCGGCGAGGCCCCTGTCCCCCCATCGTGGCCGGATACCAGCACCACGTCCGCGTGCGCCTTCGCGACGCCGGCGGCGACGGTTCCCACGCCGACCTCCGAGACGAGCTTGACGTGGACCCGTGCGCGCGGATTGGCGTTCTTGAGGTCGTGGATCAGCTGGGCCAGGTCCTCGATCGAGTAGATGTCGTGGTGCGGTGGCGGCGAGATCAACCCCACGCCCGGGGTGGAGTGGCGGGTACGAGCGATCCACGGGTATACCTTGTGCGCCGGCAGTTGCCCGCCCTCACCGGGCTTGGCGCCCTGCGCCATCTTGATCTGCACGTCGTCGGCGCTGACGAGGTACTCGCTGGTCACGCCGAACCGGCCGGAGGCTACCTGTTTGATCGCCGATCGCCGCGAGTCGCCGTTCGGCAGCGGGACGAACCGTTCCGGGTCCTCCCCGCCCTCACCGGTGTTGGATTTGCCTCCGAGCCGGTTCATGGCTATCGCGAGGGTCTCGTGCGCCTCGGCGGAGATCGATCCGTACGACATGGCACCGGTGGAGAACCGCTTGAGGATCTCGCTCGCCGGCTCGACCTGCTCGATCGGCACCGGCGGACGCAGGCCCATGCGGAACTCGAACAACCCGCGCAAGGTCATCAGCCTCGCCGCCTGCCGGTCGACCCGGTCGGTGTACTGGCGGAAGATGTCCGCGCGTCCGGTCTGTGTGGCGTGCTGCAGCCGGAACACCGTCTCGGGGTCGAACAGGTGCGGCTCGCCCTCGCGCCGCCACTGGTATTCCCCGCCGGCCGGCAGGGTCCGGTGCGCCGGGGAGATCCCGCTCGGCGGGTACGCAACCGCGTGCCGGCGTGCCACCTCCTCGGCGATCACCTCGAGCCCGATCCCGCCCAGGCGCGAGGCGGTCCCGGTGAACCACCGCTCGACGGTCGCGTCGGACAGCCCGACGGCCTCGAACACCTGCGCGCCCCGGTAGGAGGCGACCGTGGAGATCCCCATCTTGCTCATGACCTTGAGCACGCCCTTGCCCAGTGCCTTCACCAGGTTCGCGACGGCGACCTCGGCGCGTACGCCCGGCATCCGGCCGGCACGCACCAGGTCCTCGGCGGACTCCATCGCGAGGTACGGGTTGACCGCGGCCGCGCCGTACCCGACCAGCAGCGCGACGTGGTGCACCTCGCGTACGTCGCCGGCCTCGACGAGCAGCCCGACCCGCGTGCGTTCCCGGGTTCGGACCAGGTGCTGGTGGACCGCGGAGGTGAGCAGCAGCGAAGGGATCGGCGCGAGGTCGGCGTCGCTGTCGCGGTCCGAGAGCACCAGCAGGCGGGCACCCGCCGCGATTCGCTCGGACACCTCGGCGCAGATCTCCTCGAGGCGGCCCGCGAGCGCCGCGCCGCCACCGTCGACCGGGTAGAGCCCGGACACCTTGTGCGCCGCGAGCCCCGGCTGGTCGCCGTCGGCGTTGATGTGCAGCAGCTTGGCGAGGTCGTCGTTGTCGATCACCGGATAGGGCAGCACGACCTGCCGGCAGTGCGCCGGGGAACTCGCCAGCAAGTTCACCTCGGGACCGATCGGGCTCGCCAGCGAGGTGACCAACTCCTCGCGGATCGCGTCCAGCGGCGGGTTGGTCACCTGGGCGAACAACTGGCTGAAGTAGTCGAACAGCAGCCGTGGCCGGGTGGAGAGCACCGCGATCGGGGTGTCGGTGCCCATCGACCCGATCGATTCCTCCCCGGTACGCGCCATCGGCGTGAGCAGCAGGCGTAGTTCCTCCTCGGTGTAGCCGAAGGTCTGCTGGCGTCGGCCGACCGAGGCGGGGGTGTGCACCACGTGCTCACGCTCGGGCAGGTCGCCGAGGTGGATCAGCCCGGCGTGCAGCCAGTCCGCGTACGGCGCCGCGGCGGCCAGCTCGGCCTTCACCTCGTCGTCCTCGACGATGCGGTGCGAGGCGGTGTCGACGAGGAACATCCGGCCCGGGGCGAGCCGGCCCTTGCGCACCACCCGGGCCGGGTCGACCGGCAGCACCCCGGTCTCCGAGGCGAGCACCACGGTGCCGTCGTCGGTGACCCAGAACCGGCCGGGTCGCAGTCCGTTCCGGTCCAGGACCGCTCCGATGAGGGTGCCGTCGCTGAAGCAGACGTTGGCCGGGCCGTCCCACGGCTCGGTGAGGGTGGCGTGGAACTCGTAGAACGCGCGGCGGGCCGGGTCCATGTCGTCGTGCTGCTGCCAGGCCTCCGGGATCATCATCAGCACGGCGTGCGGCAGCGACCGGCCGGCGAGGTGCAGCAGCTCGAGGACCTCGTCGAACGACGCGGAGTCGCTAACGCCGGGGGTGCAGATCGGCAGCAGCCGGCTCAGGTCGCCGGGCAGCACCTCGCTCGCGAGCTGCGCCTCCCTCGCGGTCATCCAGTTCCGGTTGCCCTTCACCGTGTTGATCTCGGCGTTGTGTGCGATCAGCCGGTACGGGTGCGCAAGCGGCCAGGACGGGAAGGTGTTCGTGGAGAACCGTGAGTGCACCAGCGCAAGGGCCGTGGTGACTCGCTCGTCACGCAGGTCGGGGAAGAACTCGGCGAGCTGGCCGGTCGTGAGCATGCCCTTGTAGACGAGGGTGCGGGCCGACAGCGACGGGAAATACGTCGCCGCCTCCCGCTCGCAGCGCCGCCGCAGCGCGAACACGCGCCGGTCCAGCGCGAGACCGCCCTCACCCGGCGGCCCGGCGACGAACAACTGCCGGAACCGCGGCATGACCGCACGCGCAGTCGCCCCGAGGACCGTCGGATCGGTCGGCACCTCCCGCCACCCGAGGATCGTGAGCGACTCCTCGCCGGCCACCGTCTCGATGGTCTTGAGCGCGTGCTCGTACGACTCCGCCTCGGTGGGCAGGAAGACGATGCCGGTCGCGTACTCGCCCACCGGCGGAAGCGTGAACGGCACGCTGCCCCGCAGGAACCCGTCCGGCACCTGCAGCAGGATCCCGGCGCCGTCGCCACTGCCGGGCTCGGCCCCGGACGCCCCGCGGTGGGCGAGGTTCGCCAGTGCGGTGAGCGCCTGCTGCACCACGAGGTGGGACGGCTCCCCCGACAACCGCGCCACCAGGGCCACCCCGCAGGAGTCCCGCTCCCCGGCCGGGTCGTACAACCCCTGGGCGGGGGGTAGTGCGCTGAAAGGGAGGCTCATCGGCGGCTCCTGTCGAACTCGGTGACCAGACGTGGGCGGGAACGGCTCCGGGTCCGGTCCCACCGGCGGTCATGGTCGGTCTGGGTCGGGTACCGCCTCCTCGACAGGCGTGTTGCGGGGGTCGACGACAGGTTCCCGGCCCGGCCGCATCCGGTGGGAGAGCACAAGATAGACCAACGCGCCGAGCCCGACGATCGCGGCCGTGAACACGTTCAGGCGGATGCCGAAGAAGTGGTGCGCCTCGTCGATCCGCAGGCTCTCCACGATCGCCCGCACGATCGTGTAGAGGAGCACGTACAGGGCGAAGACCCGCCCGTGCCCCATCCGCAAGCGGCGGTCGGCCCAGACGCAGACGATCGCGATGATCACCAGCCCGATCGACTCGTACAGGAACGTCGGCTGGAAGGTCGCGTACTGCTCGTACCCGACCGGGCGGTGCGCGGGGTCGATCTCGAGCGCCCACGGCACCGTCGTCGGGGCGCCGAACAGCTCCTGGTTGAACCAGTTGCCCCAGCGTCCGAGCGCCTGCGCGATCGCGATGCCGGGTGCGACCGCGTCCGCCAGCGGCGGCAGTGGGATCCCGAGGCGGCGGCAGGCGATCCAGGCACCGACCGCGCCGAGCGCGATCGCCCCCCAGATCCCGAGGCCGCCGTCCCAGATCCGCAGCGCGGCCAGGAAGCCCTTGCCGTCCGCGCCGAAGTAGATCTGCCAGTCGGTCGCCACGTGGTAGAGCCGGCCCCCGATGATGCCCAGCGGGACGGCGATGAAGGCGATGTCGACGATCGTCCCCGGTGAGCCACCCCGCGCCCGGTAGCGCCGGTCCCCCCACCAGATCGCGACGATGATCCCCGCGACGATGCACAGCGCGTACGCCCGTACCGGGACCGGCCCGAGGTACCAGACACCTTCCGGCGGGCTCGGGATGAACCCCAGCAGGTCCGTGGTCACCGGCTACTTCGCTCTCAGGAACCGGCGGCGAAGTCCTGGATGGCCTGCTCGAGCTTGCTCTGGTCGGCGAGCGTCGCGGTGGGCACCTCCTGCTTGCGGTCGCCCATCACGAGGAACCCGGCCGGTGTGCCCGGCACGGCGTCGTCCTGGAACTGCTGGTAGGAGTTCGCGACCCAGCCGGCGTAGGTGTTGTCCGCCACGCACTTCTCGAACGTGGTGTACGCGTCACCGGTGATGCCGGAGTCCTTGCCGAACTGGAGCAGCTGCGCGTCGGTGTAGCCGGTGCCCTCCTGCGCGGGCTGGTTCGCGAACACGGTGGTGTGGTACTCGTGCGCCTTGCCGGCGTCGATCGCGCAACCCCAGGCTGCCGCGGCGCGCGCGGACGCGTCGTTGTTCAGGTTCTGGTCGAGGAAGGTCGTCGGGCGCCAGAGCAGCCGGATCTTGCCCTCCTCGGCGAGCTTGGTGATGCCGCTGCCGTTGGCGTCCTCGAGCTGCTTGCAGGCCGGGCACTGGAAGTCCTCCCACAGCTGCAGCTGGGGCACCGCGTCGGTGCCGGTGCCGAACGGCACGCCGTACGTGGGTCCCGACACGCCGGCCGGCAGCGCCGCGTCCGGGTTCGGACCGACCGCGGAGGAGGACCCGCCGTCGCGCTTGGCGAACCACACGCCACCGAAGATCAGCCCGATCAGCACGACGACGATCACCGCGCCGAGCGCCCGGTTGCGGTTGTCGCGCCGCCGCGCCTCCGCCTCGGCCTTGGCGCGTGCCTGGGCGGCGCGCTCCCGGGTCGTCTTCTGCGATTGCTTGTTGCCGCTCATCAGGCGGTCGTCCCTTCGGTGGTGACGGAGGTGGCGCCGTCGTCGGAGTCCGGATCGTCGTCAGGGCCGTCGTCGTACACCTCGCCCGGCCGGCCCGGACCGTCGAGGGAGAACTTGGTGCGCGGCCACCTCACCAGCCAGAGGGCCATCGCCGTGAACAGCACGTCGCGCAGGATCTCGCTGGTGTAGCGCCAGGTCTTGCCCTCCTCGGAGATGTCACCGCCACCGCCGAAGCACCCGCAGTCGATGGAGTAGCCGCGGATCCACACGCTGGAGATGCCGACGATGAACCCGACCATCAGCAGCGCGGTGGCCAGGGCCGCCCAGCGGGTGAACAGTCCCACGAGCAGCAGGATCGCGAGCACGACCTCGACGCCGGGCAGCGCCCAGCCGAGGAAGTCGACCCAGGACGGGGGGAACACCCGGTAGGCGATGATCGCGTCCCGGGCGCCGTTCGGCTCGACGAGCTTGACCGCTCCGGCCCAGCCGAGGACGCCCGCCAGCGCGATGCGCAGGACAAGCCCGATCCACGCTCGTACGCTGCTACGCACCACGCTGCTCACCCGGGGATTCTCTCTTACCGACCCTGCGCCAGCGTCGCAAGGTCGGCCCGGATGTCGCCGACCGGTGTGCCCGGCAGCCAGATGACCGGTGCGGTGCCGTCCGGGCCGAAGCCGATCAGCTGGGCGCCGTGCCCGACCTCGTACCCGCCGCCCTTGTCGCTCTCCTTGCCGGTCAGCGCGATGCCGAGGCTCTCGGCGGCCTCCTCCACGTCCTCGAGGTCGTCGTTGCGCAGCCCGACGTACGGGTTGGGCAGTGTCTTGTCGAAGCCGTCGAGGAAGGTGCGCAGCGTCTGGGCATCGTCGCGCTTCGGGTCGACGGTGGCAACAACGACCGCGGTCTGCTCCTGCACCTGCGGGTCGGAGGCGCGGATCGCCTGGGTCAGGTCGGCGAGCTGGGTCGGGCAGACGTCCGGGCAGTGGGTGTAGGCGAAGAACACCACCGTGACCGGCTTCGGCAGCCCGCCCGCGGGCCAGGAGACCTTCGCCCCCGACGTGTCGGTCCAGGTCGCCTTCGGCAGCCGGTACGGCTGGTCGATCGGGGTGCCGCGGAACGGCGAAGCCTTCGCGCCGATCGAGTGCACGGTCGCGTAACCCGGGTCCTCCGCGGGTGCCGCGCACGCGGCGGCGCCGAGCCCGCCGGCCGCGAGCAGGACCAGCCCGAGCAGCGCGCGCAGGGATCGCCTCACGCCCGGGCAAACGTCGGCAGGCCGCGGACGGTTCCCGTTGTCACCCACGTCACTGTCCACGTGGTCGACTACGGCGCTCGGACCGGGGCATAACCCGCCACCAGGACAGTGACGCCGGGAAGGTGCAGGGGTCACGACCGGCGTACGCCCGCGGCCAGCTCCGCGGCGAGCTCCCGTACGGCGGCGACGCCCGCAGCCGGATCGGGCGCGCCCAGCAACCGGCGTACGAACGCCGAGCCCACGATCACCCCGTCGGCGTAACCGGCGACGGCTGCGGCCTGGGCGGCGTCGGAGACGCCGAGACCGACAGCGACCGGCAGGTCGGTGACGGCCCGGGTGCGGGCAACCAGGTCCGGGGCGCCGGCCGACACCTGCGCGCGTACGCCCGTCACGCCCATCACCGAGGCCGCGTAGACGAAGCCGGTCGTGGCCGCGGTGACGGTGGCGAGCCGCGTGGGGGTGGAGCTGAGGGCGACGAGGAAGACCCGGTCGACGCCGTGCGCGTCGGTCGCGGCGATCCACTCCCCCGCCTCCTCCGGGGTCAGGTCCGGGGTGATCACCCCGGAGCCGCCGCGGGCGGCGAGGTCGCGGGCGAACGCGTCGGGGCCGTACTGCTCGATCGGGTTCCAGTAGCTCATGACGAGCGTCGGCGCGCCGGTCGCCGCGACCGCCTCGACGGTGCGCAACACGTCGGGCATCGTCACGCCCGCGGCGAGGGCCGCCCCGGCGGCTTCCTGGATCGCCGTACCGTCCATGACCGGGTCGGAGTACGGCACGCCGACCTCGACGACGTCGACTCCCGCCGCGACCATCGCGGTGAACGCCGCGATCGCGCCGTCGACGCTCGGGTAGCCCGCCGGCAGGTACGCGACGAGCACCGCCCGGTCCTCGGCCCGCGCCCGCGCGAACACTTCCCGCAGCCCGCTCACTCCGCTCCCCCGCCTTCCAAGATCGCCCCAAAGGGGCGATCAGCGGAGCTGAACTCGACGAAACGACCCGAACTGGTGATCTCGGCACTGCACGCGACCGACTCGCTCACCCCACGGTTGATCATGACATCCCGCGTTCTCGGGTCGGTTGATCATGATGTCGTGCGCCCCAACAGCCGTTTCGGACCCACGACGTCATGATCAACGGGGAGTAGACCCACGATGTCATGATCAACGGGGAAGAGACCCACGATGTCATGATCAACGGGGAGGGGTGCGGGGTCATGCGGTGTCCGGACTCTCGAGGTCGGGGCTGTCGGGGTCGGGGCTGTCGGTGGCGGGACTGTCGGTGGCGGGACTGTCGGTGGCGAGGCCGAACCACTGCGCCGCGGTCGCCACGTCCTTGTCGCCGCGGCCCGACAGGCTCACCAGCACCAGCCCGTCCGGGCCGAGCTCACGGCCCAGGCGCAGCGCACCGGCGAGCGCGTGGGCGCTCTCGATCGCCGGGATGATCCCCTCGGTACGGCACAGCAGCTCGAAGGCCGCCATCGCCTCCGCGTCGTCGACCGGCTCGTAGCTGGCCCGGCCGGTGTCGTGCAGCAGCGCATGCTCGGGCCCGACCCCCGGGTAGTCCAGCCCGGCGCTGACCGAGTGGCTGGGCCGGGTCTGGCCGTACTCGTCCTGCAGCACGTAGGTACGGGCTCCGTGCAGTACGCCCGGGCGCCCGCCGGAGAACCGCGCGGCGTGCTTGCCCGACGCGATGCCGAGCCCGCCCGCCTCGTACCCGTGCAGGCGTACCGACGCGTCGGCGAGGAACCCGGAGAACAGCCCGATCGCGTTACTGCCGCCGCCGACACAGGCCGCGACGGCGTCGGGCAACCGGCCGGCGAGCTCGAGGACCTGGGCGCGCGCCTCGCGACCGACGACCTCCTGGAAGTGGCGCACCAGCTCGGGGAACGGCGCCGGCCCGGTCACCGTGCCCAGGACATAGTGGGTGCTGTCCACCGAGGCCACCCAGTCGCGCATCGCCTCGTTGATCGCGTCCTTGAGGGTCTGCGAGCCGTGCTCGACCGCGACGACCTCGGCGCCGAGCAGGCGCATCCGGGCGACGTTCAGCGCCTGCCGGCGGGTGTCCTCGCGACCCATGTACACCGTGCAGGACAGCCCGAACAGCGCGGCGGCGGTGGCCGTCGCGACACCGTGCTGGCCGGCCCCGGTCTCGGCGATCACGCGCGTCTTGCCCATGCGGCGGGTGAGCAGCGCCTGGCCCAGCACATTGTTGATCTTGTGGGAGCCGGTGTGGTTGAGGTCCTCGCGCTTGAGCAGCACACGCGCCCCGCCGGCGTGCTCGGCGAAACGCCGTACCTCCGTCAGCGGGCTGGGTCGCCCGGTGTAGTGCGCGTGCAGGTCGGCGAGCTCGGCGGCGAACCCCGGGTCGGCCAGCGCCGCCCGGTACGCCGCGTCGAGCTGGTCGAGGGCAGCGGTCAGCGCCTCGGGGACGAACCGCCCGCCGTACCGGCCCCAGTGGCCGGAGGCATCGACCCCGGCGTGCTCCACCCCCACGCTCAGCCCCGCTGGTGGGCCGCTGACGGGTGCGCCCCGGCGGCGACCAGGTCGTGCACCGCGATGCGGGGGTCTTGCCCGCGCACCAGGCTCTCGCCCACCAGCACCGCATCGGCGCCGTCGTGGGCGTACGCGAGCAGGTCGTGCGGTCCGCGCACGCCGGACTCCGCGATCCGGACCACGTCGTCGGGGATGAGCGGTGCGAGCTGGCCGAACACGCCGCGGTCGACAGTGAGGGTCTTGAGGTTGCGCGCGTTCACGCCGATCACCCGGGCGCCGGCGTCGACGGCGCGCGCCACCTCGTCGGCCTCGTGCACCTCGACGATCGCGGTCATGCCCAGGCTGGCGGTCCGCTCGACGAGGCTGACGAGGGCGTTCTGCTCGAGCGCGGCGACGATCAGCAGCGCGACGTCGGCACCGCACGCGCGCGCCTCCCAGAGCTGGTAGCTGCTGACGATGAAGTCCTTGCGCAGCACCGGGATGTCGACCGCGGCGCGTACGGCGGCCAGGTCGGCGAGCGACCCGCCGAAGCGCCGCTGCTCGGTCAGCACGCTGATGCAGTGGGCGCCGCCGGCCTGGTAGTCGGCGGCCAGCGCGGCCGGGTCGTCGATCGGAGCGAGACTGCCCGCGCTCGGGCTGGCGCGCTTCACCTCGGCGATCACCGCGATCCCGGGTTGGCGCAGCACCGTCTCGAACGCCAGCGCCGGGTCGCGGCGCGCGGCACGCGCCTTGAGCTCGTCCAGCGGGACCCTCGCCTGGCGCTCCGCGAGATCGGCGCGTACGCCTTCGAGGATGTCGTCCAGGACCGTCACGCGGCGAGCCTAGCCCCGCGCGGAAGGCGCACCGTCGCAGGGCGTTCGCGGGCGGACGGTCAGCCGATACCGGAACGCAGGAACGGCACGCCGGGCAGGTTGCGCACGACGGTGAAGACGGCCAGCAGCACCAGCAGCGCGTAGGGTCCCCACTTCGCGAGCCGGCGCCCGGCGAGCACCCGCCGTCCGGTACGGATGCGCACGACCCAGAGCGCCCAGGTGAGCACCGCGAGCGGGAGCAGCACCACGACGGCGAGCAGGTTCTGGTCCAGCGCGGTGCGCAGCTGCCCGTGGCAGAGCGCGTGCACCGCCCGCAGGCCTCCGCATCCCGGGCAATCCAGGCCGGTCAGCGCCTTGGACGGGCAGAGCGGGTAGTGCCCGCCCTCGTTCGGGTCGACCAGTGCGACGTACGCGGTCGCGGCGAGCGCGCCGCCCGCAACGAGCGCCGGGCCGAGGTACGGCCACGCGGCGAGCCGGCGGGTCAGCGAGCGCGCAGCGGGCGGGGAAGCGGCGCCCACATCGGTGTCCGCCTCGACCTGCCGGGTCGTCATGCGCGCCCCGCTCCCTGCTCGGCCTACTTGACGTGCTCGGCCTGCTTGGCGCCGTAGCCCATCATGCCCATCGCCTTGCCGACGATGGCGCCGACGACGACCAGGCCGACGAAGCCGATCCAGAACAGCGGCCAGTTGCCGATGAGGACCGCCACCGCGCCGATGACGACCCCGATCATCATGATGATCACCGCCGTCCAGGCCGCCGGTGACTGACCGTGGCTGTCGTGTGCCTGCTCGTCGCTCATGTTTCGCTCCCGCGTTCTGGCCGACCGTCGTGCGCCATTGTGCCCGACGGCTGCGGCGGGCCGTCGCCGCTCCCGGGCAGACCCGCCGCACCGGGCGCGTCCGGGGCGTCGGTCGGGTCCAGACCGGCGTCCAGCAGCTCCCACGCGCTACGTTCGCGGGCCGGCCCGCGGGTCCGTTCGTAGCGTCCCGCCATCCGCGGCCAGGACCCGCTGCGCCACGCCACGACCAGGCCGGCGAGCGCGGCGAGCACCCCGGCACCCGCGGCGAGCAGCCACCACGCCGACTCCGTGTAGCCGGCGTCCGGGCCGAGGGAGAGCCGGCCCGTGTCGAGCAGCGGCGGTGCCGCCTGCACCGCGGCCCACGCGACCGCCAGCCCGGCGAGCAGCGCCACGGCCCCCACGACGCGCCGCAGCCACCCCCCGGTCGCCCAGACCGCGAGCGGTGCGACGAGCAGCAGCAGCGGCAGGTACCCCGCGCCGGGCGCGAGGTCGCGACCGGACAGCGCACGCACCGTCGCCGGGAGCCCGGGGACCGCCTCGGTGACGGTGACCCACGACTGGCCGTACGCGACGAACCCGACAAGACCCGCCGCGGCGAGCAGCAGCAGCGTGGCGCGCTGCCCCGCCGACACGGTGCGCCCGCTCACACCGATCACGGCTCCACGACGCGCAGCGTCGCCGCCACCGCGGCCGCGCGCAGCACCGCGGCCGCCTTGTGGCCGCACTCCTCGTGCTCGGTCTGCGGCACCGAGTCGGCGACCAGCCCGGCCCCGGCCTGTACGTGGATGACCCTGCCGGCGAGCAGTCCGGTGCGGATGGCGATCGCGGTGTCCAGGTCCCCGGCGAAGTCGAGGTAGCCGACGACCCCGCCGTACAGCCCGCGGCGCACCGGTTCCAGCTCGTCGATGAGTTCCATCGCGCGCGGCTTCGGCGCCCCGGACAGCGTGCCCGCGGGGAAGGTCGCGGTGAGCACGTCGTACGCGCTGCGGTCCGCGGCGAGCTCGCCGACCACGGTCGACACGATGTGCATGATGTGCGAGTAGCGCTCGACGGCCATGAACTGCACGACCTCGACCGACCCGGGCCGGCACACCCGCCCGAGGTCGTTGCGCCCCAGGTCCACGAGCATCACGTGCTCGGCGCGCTCCTTGTCGTCGCCGAGCAGCTCCTCGCCGAGCGCGGCGTCCTGCTCCGGGGTGGCGCCGCGGGGACGGGAGCCGGCGATCGGGTGCATCATCGCCCGCCCGGCCTCGACCTTGACCAGCGCCTCGGGTGAGGACCCGACGACGGCGAACGCCTCCCGCTCGCCCAGCTCACCGGCCGCGTCCAGCGGGGGGAAGCGGAACAGGTACATGTACGGGCTCGGGTTGCTCACCCGCAGCACCCGGTAGACGTCGAGCGCGTCTGCCGGGCAGGGCGCGCTGAACCGCTGGGAGAGCACGACCTGGAACGCGTCACCTGCGCGGATGTGGTCGCGTACGGCCTCGACGGCGGCGCAGTAGTCGTCCGGTGCGGTGCGGCTGGTGACCGGCGCGGTGGCGTCGGCGTCGTAGCTGGACACGGTCGAGGGCGTCGGCGCGGCGAGCGCCCGCTGCATCGCGTCGAGGCGGGCGACCGCGTCGACCCACGCCTCGTCGACGCGCTCGTCGGTGGCGTCGTAGTTCACCGCGTTGGCGATCAGCAGCACCGACCCGTCGTGGTGGTCGAGCACGGCCAGGTCGGTGGCCAGCAGCAGCGCGAGCTCGGGGACGCCCAGCTCGTCGGGGTTCTGGTCGGGCAGCCGCTCCAGGCGGCGCACCACGTCGTAGCCGAGGTAGCCGACCAGGCCACCGGTCAGCGGCGGCAGCCCCGGCAGGCGTGGGGTGTGCAGGGCGGCGAGGGTGTCGCGCAGCGCGTGCAGCGGGTCACCGCCGAGCGGCAGCCCCACCGGCGGGTTGCCGAGCCAGTGCGCGCGCCCCTCGTGCTCGGTCAGCAGCGCGGCGGCGCGTACCCCGACGAAGGAGTAGCGCGACCAGGCCCGGCCGTGCTCGGCCGACTCGAGCAGGAAGGTCCCGGCGCGCTGCCCGGCGAGCTTGCGGTACAGCCCGACCGGCGTCTCGCCGTCGGCGAGCAGCCGGCGCACGACCGGGATCACCCGCCGGTCGGTGGCGAGCGCGCGGAAGGTCGCGAGGTCCGGGCTCGCCGCGGTGCCGAACCCGACGTCGTACGGGGCGGCGGTCGTCGTCACCGCTGTCCCTCCCGGGCGTGCGCGACGAGGCCGTCGTCGAAGCAGCTGCGCGTGCCGGTGTGGCAGGCCGGACCCTGCTGGTCCACCCGCAGCAGCAGCGTGTCGGAGTCGCAGTCCACGCGCACCTCCCGTACCTGCTGCACGTGCCCGGAGGTCTCGCCCTTCGTCCAGTACGCCTGGCGGCTGCGGCTCCAGTACGTCGCGCGGCCGGTGGCGAGCGTACGGCGCAGCGCCTCGTCGTCCATCCAGGCGACCATCAGCACCTCGCCGGAGTCCCACTGCTGGGCGACGACCGGCAGCAGGCCACGGTCGTCACGGCGCAGCCGGACCAGCAGGTCCTCGACGGGCAGGTCGCTCACGAGCTCGGGCACGGCGTCAATCCTGCCTGATGCCTCGGGCGATGATGGACGCGTGACCGGAGGAGCGGGACGGGACGACTGGGACGACGACGACCACTACCCGATGCATCCCGCGCATCCGCGCTGGGACGAGCGCTCGGCGACGGTGACGCGGCTGCGCCTGGTCGTCGTCGTGCTCTTCGCCGTCGTCACCGCCGCTGCCGGGCTGGTGATGCTCTGGCAGTACGCGACCCGCTGACGAGCGGCCGAGCGGTTCAGCGCCGCTGCAGCCAGCGCCGCGCCGACGGCACGAGCAGCAGCACCAGCACCGCCACCGGCACCACCAGGTTCAGCACCGTGCTGAGCGCGCCGCCGGTGTCACCGCCGGCCTGCAGCAGGCTCAGCAGCCCCATCAGCACCGCGATCGCCTGGATCACCATCAGCATCCACGCGGCCCAGCGACGACCGGTCACCGTGCCGATCCCGGCCACCAGCTGCACCACGCCGACGACGAGCACGACGGCGAGGATGAGCCGGGCCAGACCCGTGACTCCGGCGGTGACCTTGACGCCCTCCACCGACTCGAGCTCCGAGGCGAGCATGTTGATCGCGAGCAACCCGAGCAGCGACCCCAGGGCGGTCAGCGCGCCCTGCACGATGCCGACGATGCCGGCGGCGAGCACCGTCCCGGGCCGCTGGTCGCTCGCCGCCCGGTACGCGCCGGGAGGCAAGGGCATGGCGTGCGCGACCGGATCGACGCCGCTGAGCCCGTGACCGCCGTACGACTGCGGGTGGTACCCGGGAGCCGCGGCCGGGCCGGCGGGCGCCGCCGCGACGTCGATCGGCGTGCCGAACTGGTTGACCGGCCGGCCCTCCGGGTCGGTGAACGCCGTCGCGCGCCGCGCCGTCGGCGCGGGCGGGGGCGGGGGCGGCGGTTCGGGTCGCCCGGTCGCGAAGAAGTCGTAGTCCTGCTGGCTCACGGTCGCTCCAGTCCTGCGGCCGTCCCCTGGCGGCCATCCGTTGCGATGATCGGCATGACGCGCGCTCGACTTGACGACCGCGACGCCGGCGCTGCCGCGCGCCTAGCATCACCGCGTGACCACTGCGCCGAACGCGACCGCCCGCGCCGAGCGCGCCGCGCTCGCCGACCTGCTGGCCGAGGTCGGGCCGGACGCGCCGACCTGCTGCGCAGGCTGGCGCACCCGGGACCTCGCCGCACATCTGGTGGTGCGCGAGCGGCGCCCGGACGCCGCGGCGGGACTGCTGCTCGGTCCGCTCGCCGGGTGGACGGGCCGGGTGCAGGACGACGCGGCGCGCCGGCCCTGGCCCGAACTTGTCGCACTGGTGCGGGGCGGACCTCCCTGGTACTCGCCGCAGGCGCTGGGCGCGCTCGACGCCGCCACGAACACCATCGAGTTCTTCGTGCACCACGAGGACGTCCGGCGCGCCCGGGCGGGCTGGACGCCGCGGACCTTGGACGCGGCGGCGAGCGCGCAGCTGTGGACCTGGCTGGTGCGCGGCGCCGGTCTGCTCGCGCGCCGCTCACCGGTCGGCATCGTCGCCGTACCGAGCGACGGCCCACGCGGCACCCACCGGCTGCGGGCGGGCGAGCCGTCGGTGACGCTGACCGGCCCGGTCGGCGAGTGCGTGCTCGCGGTGTACGGGCGGCCCACCGCGGGGCTCACGCTGGAGGGCGCCGACGCGGACGTCGCGGCGTTCCGGGCGTTCTCCCGCTGAGCCGTCAGCGCACCGGGTGCCCGGCGGCGCGCAACGCCGCCTTGATGTCGCTGATCCGCATATCGCCGAAGTGCAGCACGCTCGCGGCGAGCACGGCGTCGGCGCCCGCCGCGACGGCCGGGGCGAAGTCGGCGACGCTGCCGGCGCCGCCGCTGGCGATGACCGGGACCCCGACGGCGGCCCGCACGCGGCGGACGAGCTCGAGGTCGTAGCCGTCCTTGGTGCCGTCGGCGTCCATCGAGTTCACCAGCAGCTCCCCCGCGCCGAGGTCGGCGCCGCGTGCCGCCCAGTCGACAGCGTCGATCCCGGTGCCGCGCCGACCGCCGTGCGTCGTGACCTCGAAGCCGCTGGCGGTCACTCCCGGCGGGCAGCGCCGCACGTCGAGCGAGAGCACCACGCACTGCGCGCCGAACCGCGCGGCCGCCTCCGAGAGCAGCTCGGGGCGCACCACCGCCCCGGTGCTGACCCCGACCTTGTCCGCGCCCGCTCGTAGCAGCCGGTCGAAGTCCGCGACGCTGCGGACCCCGCCGCCGACGGTGAGCGGCACGAACACCTGCTCGGCGGTGCGCCGCACGACGTCGTACGTCGTCGCGCGGTCCTCGCTGCTCGCGGTGATGTCGAGGAACACCAGCTCGTCGGCGCCCTGGCGCTCGTACTCGGCGGCGAGCTCGACCGGGTCGCCCGCATCGCGCAGGTCGGCGAACCGCACGCCCTTGACCACCCGGCCCGCGTCCACGTCCAGGCAGGGGATCACGCGCACCGCCAAGGTCACGCGCAAACCCTAGGCATCGTTAGCGTGAGTCGGGTGGGCAGGGCGCTCGGGATCCTCGCGGCGGCCCGCCACGTACGGCTCACCACCTACCGCCGCAACGGGTCCGCGGTCGGCACGCCGGTCTGGATCAGCCGGGAGGGTCCGCGTCTCTACGTCTGGACCCGGGCGGACTCCGGCAAGGTGACGCGGCTGCGGCGTGACCGGCGGGTGCAGGTCGCGCCGAGCGACGTGCGCGGCCGGCCACTCGGCCCGGCGCACGACGGGACGGCGCGGCTGCTCGATCCCGCCGCGACACGGCACGTGGAGCGGCTGCACCGCCGCAAGTACGGGCTGCGCTTCGCGGCCTTCCGGCTCGGCAGCAGGGTCGCGCGCCGGTGGATCGGCGACACCGTCGGGATCGAGATCACGCTGCGCGACCCGGACGGTCAGGGACGGTAGGCGTCGACCTCGACCTCGACGAGCATCCGCGGGTCCAGCAGCGCCCCGATCACGAGCATCGTCGCCGCCGGTCGCACCTCGCCGAAGACCTCCCGGTGCGCCGCGCCGACGGTCTCGGTGTCGACGGCGTGCTTGACGTACATCCGGGTGCGCACCACGTCCGCCGGACCCAGCCCGGCCTGCGCGAGCGCGTCGAGCGCGACACCGAAGGCGGTACGGGTCTGCTCGTACGCGTCCCCGATGTGCTGCACCTCGCCGTCGACAGTCGCGGTGCAGCCGGAGACCAGCACGAACGGTCCGGCGACGACGGCGCGGGAGTAGCCGAAGGCGTCCTCCCACGGACCGCCGCTGGAGATCCGGCGGACCGGTGCGCTCACAGGAAGTCCCGGCGCTTGGCCACTGCCGCGAGCGCCTCCGGGAGCGTGAACGCGCCGGCGTACAGCGCCTTCCCCACGATCGCGCCCTCGACGCCGAGCGGTACGAGCTCGGCGATGGCGTGCAGGTCGTCCAGCGTCGCGACCCCGCCCGAGGCGACGACCGGCTTGGTGGCGGCGGCGCAGACGTCGCGCAGCAGACCGAGGTTGGGGCCCTGCAGCGTGCCGTCCTTCGTCACGTCGGTGACCACGTAGCGGGCGCATCCCTCGGACTCCAGGCGGGCCAGCACGTCCCACAGCTCCCCGCCGTCCCGCGTCCAGCCGCGGGCGGCCAGCCGGGTGCCGCGCACGTCGAGCCCGACCGCGATCCGGTCGCCGTGCTCGGCGATCGCGGCGGCGCACCAGTCGGGATCCTCGAGGGCGGCGGTGCCGAGGTTGACGCGGGTGCATCCGGTCGCGAGCGCGGCGCGCAGCGACTCGTCGTCGCGGATGCCGCCGGACAGCTCGACCTGCACGTCCAGGCGCCCGACGACCGCGGCGAGCAGCTCCCGGTTGCTGCCGCGGCCGAACGCCGCGTCGAGGTCCACCAGGTGGATCCACTGGGCGCCCTGCTCCTGCCAGGCGAGCGCGGCCCCCATCGGGTCGCCGTACGAGGTCTCGCTGCCGGCCTCGCCCTGCACCAGCCGTACCGCCTTCCCGTCGGCGACGTCGACGGCCGGCAGCAGCTCCAGTACCCGTGTCACGCGCCCGACCCTAGCCAGCGAGGGTGGCGACCCAGTTGGCGAGCAGCCGGGCGCCGGCGTCGCCGGACTTCTCCGGGTGGAACTGGGTGGCGGTGAGCGGGCCGTTCTCGACCGCGGCGACGAACCGCTCGCCGTGCTCGCTCCAGCTCACCAGCGGGGCACGCAGCCGTTCGCTGGGGGGCAGCACCCACCGGCGTACGGCGTAGGAGTGCACGAAGTAGAACCGCTCGGACTCCACTCCCGCGAACAACGTCGACCCGGCCGGCACCTCGACGGTGTTCCACCCCATGTGCGGCAGGACCGGGGCCGCCAGCCGTTCGACGACTCCGGGCCACTCGCCGCACCCGGCCGTCTCGACGCCGTGCTCGACCCCCCGCTCGAACAGCACCTGCATGCCGACGCAGATCCCGAGCACGGGCCGCCCGCCGGCCAGCCGCCGCCCGATCACCTCGGCGCCGCCCACCGCGCGCAGTCCGGCCATGCAGGCGGCGTACGCCCCGACGCCCGGGACGACCAGCCCGTCGGCCGCGAGGGCCGCGGCGCGATCCGCGCTCACCTCGACGTCCGCACCGGCCCGTTCCAGCGCGCGCTGCGCCGAGCGCAGGTTGCCCGACCCGTGGTCGAGCACGACGACCCGGCTCATCGCGCCCAGGCGAGCGCCGTACCGAGGCAGACGAGGGCGAACACCGCGAGCACGACCGCGATCGGCTTGTTCCCATTGCGCCAGAACGAGTACACGCCGCCGATGAAGAACCCGCCGAGCGCGACCATCAGGATCGAGCCCATGTCAGAGCGCGCCCTTGGTGCTCGGCACGCCCACGACCCGCGGGTCGAGCGCCACGGCGTCGCGCAGCGCGCGGGCGACCGCCTTGAACTGCGCCTCCACGACGTGGTGGGCGTTGCGGCCCTCGAGCACGCGGACGTGCAGCGTGATCCGGGCCTCCGCGACGATCGACTCGAAGATGTGCCGGGTCAGGGTCGTGTCGTACGTGCCGATGAGCTCGACGAGGTCGGGCTCGTGGTGGACCAGGTAGGGCCGGCCCGACAGGTCGACGGCGACCTGCACGAGCGCCTCGTCCAGCGGCACCAGCGCATCGCCGTAGCGGCGGATGCCGGTCTTGTCGCCGAGCGCCTCGCGGATCGCCTTGCCGAGCGCGAGCGAGGTGTCCTCGACCGTGTGGTGGGCATCGACCTCGAGGTCGCCCACGGTCCGCACCGTCAGGTCCAGCCCGGCGTGCTTGCCGAGCGCGGTGAGCATGTGGTCGTAGAACGGCACGCCGGTCTGCACGCTCGCCTCGCCGGTCCCGTCGAGGTCCACCTCGACCAGGACGTCGCTCTCCTTGGTGGTCCGCTGCACGCGGGCCGTACGACTGCTCACCTGCACTCCTCCAGCGCGGCCCGGAAGGCCGCGTTCTCCTCGGGGGTCCCGACGCTGACCCGCAGCCAGCCGTCCGGGCCGGTCTCCCGGATCAGCACACCCTGCCCCAGCAGCCGCTGCCAGACGGCATGACGGTCCGGGAAGCGGCCGAACAGCACGAAGTTCGCGTCCGAGTCGGCCACGTCGAACCCCTTCTCCCGCAGCCACTGCACCAAGGCGTCGCGCTCCGCGCGCAACGTCGCGACCTGCGCGGCGAGAGCACCGGTGTGGCGCAGCGCGGCCCGGGCGACCGCCTGGGTGACGGCCGAGAGGTGGTAGGGCAGGCGCACCAGCTGCACCGCCGAGACGACGGCCGGGCCGGCGGCGAGGTAGCCGACGCGCGCTCCGGCCAGCCCGAACGCCTTGCTCATGGTACGCGTCACGACCAGCCGCGGGTGCTCGGCGAGCAGCGCGAGCGCGGACGGCGTGCCGGGCCGGCGGAACTCCGCGTACGCCTCGTCCACGACGACCATCCCCGGCGCCGTCGCGAGCACCGCGCGCACGGTCGCCAGCGGCAGTGCGGTCCCGGTCGGGTTGTTGGGCGAGGCGAGCAGCACCACGTCCGGCTGGTGGGCGAGGACGGACTCGGCGGCGCGCGCCGGGTCGAGGGAGAAGTCGCCGGCACGCGGCTCGGTGACGTAGCGGGTGAAGGTGTCCCGGCAGTACTCCGGGTACATCGAGTACGTCGGGGTGAACGCGAGCGCCGTGCGTCCGGGGCCGCCGAACGCCTGCAGCAGCTGGAGCATCACCTCGTTGGACCCGTTGGCGGCCCAGAGCTGCTGCGGCTGCAGGTCCACGCCGGCCTCGCCGGCCAGGTACGCCGCCAGATCCGCGCGCAGCTCCTCCGCGTCGCGGTCGGGGTACCGGTTCAGGCCGCGGGCCGCCGCCCCGGCCGCGGCGGCCACGTCGGCGACGAGCGCCTCGCTCGGAGGGTACGGGTTCTCGTTGACGTTCAACCGGATCGGCACGTCGAGCTGTGGCGCGCCGTACGGGTGCTGGCCCCGCAGGTCGTCTCGGACCGGGAGCTCGGCGAGGTCGCTCATGACAGGGGCGGCCGCTCGAACCGGGCCTGGACCGCCTCGCCGTGGGCGGGCAGGTCCTCCGCGTGCGAGAGCGCGACGACGTGGCCGGACACCTCGCGCAGTGCCGCCTCGTCATAGTCGATGACCTGCACCCCGCGCAGGAACGTCTGCACCGAAAGACCCGAGGAGTGCCAGGCGGATCCGCCGGTGGGCAGCACGTGGTTGGAGCCGGCGCAGTAGTCCCCCAGGCTCACCGGCGACCACGCACCGAGGAAGACCGCACCGGCGTTGCGGACACCGGCCGCGACCCGGGCCGCGTCGGCGGTCTGGATCTCCAGGTGCTCGGGGCCGTACGCGTTGACGACCGCGAGACCGGCCTGCAGGTCGTCGACCAGCACGAGCGCGCTCTGCGGGCCGGCGAGCGCCTCGGCGATCCGCGCGCCGTACTTCGTGGCCGGGACGCGTACCGCGAGCTCGGCTGCGACGGCGTCCGCCAGCTCCGGGTCGTCGGTGACGAGGACGGCGGCGGCGAGCACGTCGTGCTCGGCCTGGCTGATCAGGTCGGTCGCGACGTGGACGGGGTCGGCGCTCGCGTCGGCGAGCACCATCACCTCGGTGGGCCCGGCCTCCGCGTCGATGCCGATGCGGCCCTCGCAGAGCCGCTTGGCGGCCGTGACGTACACGTTGCCCGGGCCGGTCACCATGGCGACCGGGGTGCACTCCCCCGCGCCGTGGGCGAACATCGCGACCGCCTGGGCGCCGCCCGCGGCGTAGACCTCCTCGACGCCGAGAAGCGCGCAGGCGGCCAGGATCGTCGGGTGCGGGTAGCCGCCGTGCTCGCGCTGCGGCGGGCTGGCGACGGCGAGCGAGCCCACTCCGGCAACCTGCGCGGGGACCACGTTCATGACGACGCTGCTCGGGTACACGGCGCGCCCGCCGGGGACGTACAGCCCCACCCGCTCCACCGGGACCCAGCGCTGGGTGACGGTCCCGCCGCCGACGACGCGCGTGGTCGACGGTTCGCGCCGCTGGTCCTCGTGGACCCGCCGCGCGCGCCGGATCGCCTCTCCCAGCCCCGCACGGACCTGCGCGTCGAGCCCGCCCAGCGCCGCCCGCAGCACGTCGGCCGGGACCCGCAGCGACGGGGGGCGTACGCCGTCGAGCCGCTCCCCCCAGTCCAGGACCGCAGCCTCCCCGCGCTCACGCACGTCGGCGACGATCGGGCGTACGGTGTCGAGCGCCGCCGTGACATCGACGTCCGCGCGCGGCAGCACGTCCCGCGGGTCGGCGTCCGACCCGCGCAGGTCCAGGCGCGCGATCACCGGGCAATCCTACGGACCGGTGGATCGGCGGCGGTCCGCCGCGTTCACCAGGTGTCCGCCGGATCCTCCGGCCAGGGCGTCACGGGCTCGCCGCACACCGGGCACTGCAGCTCCTGCACCGTCGTCGCCCGCTCCTCGCGGCCGCGGAACCCGCAGCTGTCACAGGCGAAGCGGACACCGGCCACGGGGGCGAACCTAGGCGCGTACGGAGCGACCTGCCAAGGTGTGCCGATGGACGAGCGCCGCCCGGGCAGCCGCGAGGTGATCGCGCTGTTCCCGCTCGGCACCGTGCTGCTGCCCGGTGCCGGGTTGCCGCTGCACGTCTTCGAGCCGCGCTACCGCCAGCTGCTGCACGACCTCGAGGAGCGGGACGAGAACGCGCGTTGCTTCGGCGTCGTCGCGATCCGTTCCGGCCACGAGGTCGGGGAAGGCCGGGTACGCGCCCGCTACGACGTCGGCACCGCAGCGGTGCTGCGCGACGTCGAGTGGCTGCCCGACGGCCGCGCCCGGGTGCTCGCGGTGGGCGGTCAGCGCTTCCGCGTCCTCACCGACGTGCCGGGGGCGCCGTACGACCAGGCGGAGGTCGAGTGGCTCACCGACGTCGACCAACGGGACACGTCAGCAAGCGCGGAGGCCGGAGGAACCACCCCGGTGCGCGAGCTGGTGGCCGCGGAGCTGGCGCGCTACCAGGCGGCGTTCGGTGCGATGGGGCCGCCGGCACTCCCGGAGGACCCCGCGGCGGCGTCCTGGGCGGTGGCCGGGGCGATGGTGCTCGACCTCGCCGACCGGCAGGCGCTGCTCGAGGCACCGGACCCCACGAGCCGGTTGCGCGCCGAGCACGCCCTGCTGCGCCGGGAGATCGCCCTGGTACGCACGCTGCGCTCACGTCCGGCGGTCGAGCTGCCGCGCGACCCGGGCGGGCTGAACTGAGGTGGCGCGCAAGGCGGCGGGCACGCCCGCGACCGTCGCACTCACCCGCGCCGGGGTCGCGTTCAGCACGCACGAGTACGTGCACGACCCGCGCGCCGGCTCGTACGGCCAGGAGGCGGCCGACCTGCTCGGGCTCCCCGCCGCGCAGGTGTTCAAGACGTTGCTCGCCGACGTCGACGGTGCGCTGGTGGTCGCGGTCGTACCGGTGACCGGCACCCTGGACCTGAAGGCACTGGCGGCCGCGGCCGGCGGCAAGCGGGCGGCGATGGCCGACCCGGCCCGCGCCGAGCGGATCACCGGCTACGTCATCGGCGGCATCAGCCCCCTGGGCCAGAAGCGCGCGCTGGCGACGTTCCTCGATGCCAGCGCGCAGGCGTACGACACCGTGTACGTCAGCGGTGGGCGGCGCGGGCTCGACCTCGGGCTCGCCCCCGAGGACCTGCGGCGCCTGACCGGCGCCTCGTACGCGGCGATCGGCGCCAGATCATAGTCGTCGGCCCAGCCGGGACCGGCGGATGGACACCCGCGACCACAGCGCGCGCTGCAGCGCGAGCGTGAGCCAGCCGGCCAGCGCCATGCCGGTGATGTTGATCGCCAGCTGCTCCGCGCTGCCGCTCACCTCGTTCCACGCGCCGACCGCGATGCCCAGCGCGACGTTGCCCGCGGCGGGCACCGTGGTGACGGAGATGAACACGCCGGACAGCCCGCCCAGCCGGGCCGAGGTGATCGACAGCACCCCGGCCGCGGCCGCGATCACCGCCACGATGAACGACCACTTGTCCGGGTGGTAGATGAACGAGGTCTCGGTGCGCGCGCTCGTGAGGTTCGCGTACGACACCCAGCCCAGCCCCCGGGCGGCGAGCGCGAGCAGCATGGTCACGACGATGGCCGCGAGGAAGCCCAGCACGAGGGTGCGCAGCGCGTACCCGAACAGCCGGTAACGACGGCGTACCAGCGCGACGCCCAGCGCCGCGATCGCGCCGAACTCCGGGCCGAGCACCATCGCCCCGATCACGAGCACCTGCGAGTCGAGGATGATCGCGATCGCGGCGAGCAGCGTGGCGAGCGTCATGAAGTTCAGGTACGTCCAGTTGAGCTCGCTGTCGTCGTACGCCCGCTGCACCACCTCGGGCCAGACGACCGCGTCGGCGCCGCTCCCCGGTTCGCGCAGCTGGGCCTGCAGCCCGGGCCGCGAGATCCAGGTCTCGACCGGCTCCAGCAGCACCGATCCGTGCTCGGGCACGCCGAGCTCGACGAGCCGCTCGGACAGGTCGTCGGCGCCCTCCCGGGCGACCTGCGCGACGACGACGTCGCCGGCCGGCAGGAGCGCGGCGTCCCGGTACAGCGCCAGGTTGCTCACGCTCTCACTGCCGCGCAGCTCGGCCAGCACGCGGTCGGTGAGGCGCGCCTCGGCGTGGACGGTCAGGCGCAGCACGCGCCCATGCTGGCCCACCCGTGAGCGCTGGTCGCCGCGCAACGCCGGTGGCGCCGGGCGCGGCAACCCGTTGGAAGTCGTGGCCGGTTGTCCGGAATGCTCGGGGGCGGAGCGCGGTTGACGCGCGGGCGGGGGACGTACGGCGCAGCGACGCCAGGAGGGACCCGAAGCGGTGTCGAGACGCGGGTGGCTGCTGTTCGCGGCGATGTGCCTGCTGTGGGGCATCCCGTACCTGTTCATCAGCATCGCGCTGCGCGACATGCCGCCCACCACGCTGGTGTTCCTGCGCACCGGTGTCGCGGCGGTGCTGCTGCTCCCGCTCGCGCTGCGGCGCGGCGCGCTGCGCCCCGCGCTCGGCCACTGGAAGGCGGTGCTCGCCTTCGCCGCGCTCGAGGTGACGATCCCCTGGCTGCTGCTGTTCCGCGCGCAGACCCGGCTGACCAGTTCGATGGCCGGGCTGCTGATCGCCGCCGTACCGCTGGTGGCGGCCCTGCTCGCCTGGGCGACGCGTTCGGCCGACCGGCTCGACCGGCGCCGGCTGCTGGGGTTGCTGGTCGGGCTGGCCGGTGTCGCGGTGCTGGTGGGGATCGACGTACGCGGCAACGACGTGCTCGCGGTGCTGGAGATGGGCGGCGTGGTGCTCGGCTACGCGATCGCGCCGTGGATCGTCGCGCGCTGGCTGGGTGCCGTACCGAGCCTCGGCGTCATCGCCCTCGCCATGGGGTTCACCGCACTGGTGTACGCGCCGGTCGCGGGGCCGCAGCTGGGATCGGTCAACTGGTCGATCTCCGCCGTCGCGTCGGTCGGAGTGCTGGCCGTGCTGTGCACCGCGCTCGCGTTCCTGTTGTTCTTCGCGCTCATCGCCGAGGTCGGCGCAACCCGTTCGGTCGTGATCACCTACATCAACCCGGCCGTCGCCCTCGTGCTCGGGGTGATCGTGCTCAGCGAGCCGCTGACCGTGGGAATCCTGATCGGCTTCCCGCTGGTGCTGGCCGGTTCGATCCTCGCCACCGCCCGCCCGCGGGCACGTCCGGTGGACCTCGAGGTGCCCAGCTCCCCCACCGCGGTTCGCTCCTGAACCGGCGCACCCACCGCTAGCGGGCCGGTGCGCGCAGGTACGCCATGCCGCCCTCCCGCCACACCTGCACGTCCTCGCCCAGTGCGGCCCGGGCCGCCGCCGCGAGCTCGGTCACCCGGCGCGGCGGCGCCGTCTCACCGGCCGCGTGGAGCAGCCGCAGCACCGGTCCGGCCAGCGGCGGCCCGGAGACCAGCGACGTCGCCCACAGGCTGCCGCCCGGGGCCCGCTGCTCACCCAGCACGCGCAGCAGCCGCTGCGGGTCCGCGAACAGGTGCAGCACGCCGTACGACACGACGGTGGCGAACGACGCCGGCCGGAACGGCAGGTCGAACAGGTCCGCCTGCACGAGTACGACCCGCCCCGGGTCGAGCGGGCCGAGCCGTGCAGCGGCGCGGGCGAGCATCCCCGCGGAACGGTCCACGAGCACCAGTCGCCGGGCACTGTCGCGGTACGCGCCCGCGGTGAACAGCGTGGTGCCGCAACCCGCGTCGAGCAGCGGTCCGTCGCCGTGGGTGAGGGCTTGGGCGGCGAACCGCTCGTACGACGCGACGGACGAGCCCCAGACGAACCGGTTGTACGCCCAGTTGCCGACCAGCCGGTCGTAGGCGCGGGCGTACCGGTCGTACCGGCGCGCCGGCGACTGCTCGCGTACCGCCGAGAACCACCCCTTGCCCGTCGCGCGCAGCTCACGCCCCGGGGTGAGGCGAGCGGCCAGCCATTCGGGGGGCTCCCGTTCGTTGATCATGACGTCGTCGGTCCCATCGGCGCGAAGAGACCCACGATCGCATGATCGACCGCCTGCTACACCAGGTCGGGTCGTGCTTCGTCCGCCGTCGGTACGGGCGCGACGACGGGTTCGCCGCTGCCGCTGGGGACCAACCGGCACAGCACGACGTACAGTGCGAGGTCCGGATTGTTGTAGCGGCTGTGGGCCAGTTCGCCCCCGAGCCGGGTATCGACGCGTCCGTCGGGGAGGTCGATCGAGTGGTCTGCGCGTCGATCGCCATGCCACTCACTTCCGCGGTCTTCCGGTTCGGTCAACAACGCGTGACGTCAGAGTAGGACTGCCGGTGCGGCCCGGCAACGGCCCGGCGACTGATAGAACTCGCCCGTGACGGTCCCCGACGACACCTACACCCACGGCCATGCCGACAGCGTGCTGCGTTCGCACCGGCGGCGTACCGCCGCGGACTCCTGCGGGTACCTGCTCGCCGCGCTGCGCCCGGGCCAGCGCCTGCTCGACGTCGGCTGCGGGCCCGGCACGATCACGGTCGACCTGGCCGCCCGGGTGTCGCCGGGACCGGTCGTCGGGCTCGACCGCAGCGCGGACCCGCTCGCCGAGGCCCGTTCGCTCGCAACGGCTTCCGGCGTCAGCAACGTCAGCTTCGAGGTCGGTGACGTCTACCGGCTGCCGTACCCGGACGGTTCGTTCGACGTCGTGCACGCCCACCAGGTGCTGCAGCACCTGAGCGATCCCGTTGCGGCGCTGCGGGAGATGCGCCGGGTGTGCGTCCCGGGTGGCTGGATCGCCGTACGCGACGCGGACTACGCCGCGATGAGCTGGTATCCCCTCGACCCGCGCCTGGACCGGTGGCTCGAGCTCTACCACCAGGTCGCCCGTGCGAACGACGCCGAACCGGACACGGGCCGGCGCCTGCTGTCCTGGGCGAAAGCCGCCGGGCTGACCGGGATCACCGCCACGGCATCGGTGTGGTGCTACGCCAGTGCTGAGGACCGCTCGTGGTGGGGCGGGCTGTGGGCCGACCGGATCCTCGACTCGGCAATGGCCGAGCAGGCGCTGGCGACCGGGCTCGCGACGCCCGCCGAGCTGGCCGAGATCTCCGCTGCGTGGCGCGCCTGGGCCGCGCAGGACGACGGCTGGTTCGCGGTGCTGCACGGCGAGGTGCTCGCACGCGGGTGAACCTCCCTGGTCACCCGCGTTGACGTGGTGTGGCAAGATCGCAAAGCATGATCAGCTCGGGTCTCGGACGCGCGTACGGCTTTCGCCTGCTCCTCCCCTTCGTACTCGCTGCGGCGCTCACCTTCTCCGCGCTCGGCGCGGTCGCACCCGCTCGCGCCGCCGGCGCTCATCACCTCACCGCCTGGACCTTCGAGGTCGAGGTGATCGAGGAGTGGTCCGCGAACGGGTACGACGAGAAGTTCACGGCCAGCTACGCGGCCGCTTCTCTCGAGTCGTACGACATGACCTGGACGGGAAGCCGCAACGGCTCCGCGCGCTTCCCCTGCCCCGGAGGCGGCGTGAATGGCTACGACATCGAGGGCGAGGGCAGCGGAGCGGGCGAGTTCCGGCCGGGTGTCGCGTACGCCGAGGAGTGGGACGTCGACCCGGAGCAGGACTGGGTGAGTTTCGTCAGCTTCCCCGAGGGTGGCTACACCACGGCCGGCACCTCGCTGAACTGCGACGGCACGGCCTCCGGTGCCACTTTCGGCACGGAGGGCCCGGTCGCGGCCGTGGTCTTCCTGCCCGGAACCGAGGAGGAGCTGCGCAGTCTCCCGGTCGGCACCGAGCGCACTGGTACGCACACGCGGACCAGCACCGACGCCGAGGGCCGAGTCGCCGGGACGACCACGGTGCAGTTCACGGCGCGCAAGGGCCGCGCCACCGACAGCAGCAGGTGCAACGATCCCGGCGCCGTGCGGCGCTACACCGCCGTGGACGCGACCGGCAGGCTCGCCGTGACGGCGTTGCCCGACCCGACGCTCGGCGAGCTGACCCTCGGGGTCGGCTGGTGCCTGACCGACGCCGGAGCGCGGATCGCCGACCAGCCCAAGCCGAACGCGTGGGCCTCCACGACGGCGAACTGGGGATTCCTCGGCGCGCTGGAGCACACCGGCATCCGGCTGCGCCACACCGAGCCGAAGCTCACCATCGGCCAGCGGTACGTCAACGCGCACAGCCGGTTCTCCTTCGAGCTGAGCCCGGCGCTGATGCTGGTGAACTTCGCTCCGACCGGCAAGCTCGTCACGAAGCTGGGCAAGACCCTGAAGAAGGGCAGCAAACAGCTGAAGAAGCTGGACAAGCGGCTCACACGTGCGAAGACGAAAGTGGACAAGAAGCACGCCAAGCTGCTGCTGACGCGCTACAAGCGCAACTTCGCGCGCGAGTTCAACCGCGAGGCGCGGATCGCGATCCTCTGGCACGCCGAGCGGTTGCGCGAGAAGGTCCACAAGGTGATCCGGCGGATCCCGGTCGCCCGCAAGCCGCTGCGGAAGGCGTTCGACAAGGCACTCGACAAGAGCGCCGACCAGCTGAGCCGCTCGGTCACGCGTGCGACCCGGCCGTATCGGCTGGCCGGCCACTACGGCCCGCGGATCATCCGGGACGCCGTGCTGCGCCTGGCCACCGTCTCGGTCCCGGTATGGGACGCGCGGGTCGCGCTCTCGGTCTCGGACGACGGAACTGCGTACGTGGACGACCGGTCCACCTCGCACAAGCCGTTCACCGTCAAGACGAAGTTGACCCGACGCTAGTCACCATCTGTCGGGTGCCCCTGCCCAGCGCCGTGCGGTGCATCAGAGCAGCCAGCTCGTCGAGCCGGCCGAGCAGGTCAGTCGGCGACAGCGACAAATCGAGGGCGTGGGCGTGGATCGTCACCGCCGCGCCGCGGATCCGGTAGCGCTGCGCTGTCTCGTTGCCCTTGGCGTACAGCAGGTGTCCGTCCGGCAGCCTGAGAGCGGTGCAGTATGCGAGCAGTTGGTAGACATCCGCGTTCGGGTATCCCGCGGGGCGCTCCGCCTTGTACTTCGCGTCGAGGACCGCGAGTGGGCGGTGCTGGTCGTGCTGCCACACGAGGTCCGGTCGCAGCGGTACGCGCGCGTCCGCGTCGAGCGACCAGTCCCTGGGCTGAAGACTGACCTCACCCTCGATGCTCGAAAGTGCCCGCTGCAACTCGCGGCAGACGAAGTCCTCGAACACCGTGGCCATGTCGAGTACGAACCCGGTCGCCGTCACCGCCGAGCCGCGATGCTCGAACGACGAGCCGGCGAGCACCAGCTCGGCCAGGTGCAGGGCATCGACGTAGTGCGCGTTGAGCCGGGACGGGTGCCAGTCACCCGCCGGCCCGGCCACGCCCGCGTCACTGAGGCGCACCTCGAGGCGGGTCAACCGGTGACGCAGCGGGTGCGGGAGCCCGGCGACGCGCAGCAGCCTCCGAGACGCGTGACGCAGCAACCGGTTCTCGGCGATGTCGACCGTGTAGTCGTCGTACCGGACCTCGATGGGCACGGCCATGGCGAAGCGCCGGCGCAACTGGTCGGCCTCCCGGATCCGTCCCCGGACGACGGGAAGCGCCTCGGTCACCTCCCGGTAGCCCTGTAGCAGCCCTGCTCGGGTGGCGCGCTCGGCGAGGCGTGTGAACGACTCGGCGATCGCCACGAGCAGATCCGGCGCCGGGGACGCGGTCACCGGCTCGTCGCGCCAGTCGGCACCGCGGGTCGACCAGCCGAGCAGGAACATCACCCGATCGATCGGCACCTTCGGCGCGACCCGTACCTCGACGCGTCCTACGCGTACCGCCCCGACCTTGGAGGTGGGCCGCAACTCCCAGGCGTCGGTGCCCGGTAGGTGACGGGCGTCCACCAGCCCGGTGTCTGCCAGCGCCTGTCCGGCGACAGCGTCGAGGTAGGTGACCTGCGGCTCGCCGTTCTCGACAAGGTCGACACGCGTCATGGCTCGTCTGTGGCGACTGCCTCGTCGGCTGGTGCCATCGCCCGCCGCAACGCCGGCAGCCCGTACCTTCTCTCGACGTCGATCCCGTCGCCGACGTGATGCTCCTCCAGCAGCGGCAGGATCGAGGTGCGCCAGATCCGTTCCAGCCCGAGATCGGTCGCCGAAGACTCGTTCATCAAGTACGACGGTCCGATGCGGTAGTCCCGGTCGGAGATCCGCTCGTTGAGTGCGGCAAGCAGCCGGGCAGGCCGGTCGTCCCGATCACGGGCCGCCAACCAGTCGGCGAGCAAATCGGCGAGGTGCGGGTCCTGTGGATGCATCGACAGGAACGCGAACCGGCGTCGCATCGCCGCGTCGACGAGGGCGATCGAGCGGTCCGCGGTGTTCATGGTGCCGATCAGGTAGACGTTGGCCGGCAGGGTGAAGTCGCGGCCCTCGTCGCCGCTGCTGTACATCAGGTCGATCGGGCGGTCGCGGTACTCGAGCAGGAAGTACAGTTCGCCGAACACCTTCGCCAGGTTCGCCCGGTTGATCTCGTCGATGATGAGGATGTAGGGCGTGCCCGGATCGGACCTGGCCTGGTCGACGAGCTTGCGGAACGGCCCGGGTCGCAGCTCGAACCCGACCCGCCCGGACTCGTCCACCGGCGCCGGCCGGTAGCCCTCGAAGAAGTCCTCGTACGAGTAGGCCGGGTGGAACTGCACGAGCGTGACATTCGCGGGGTCGGTGAGTGCGCCCGCCACCTCGAGCGCGAGGTAGGTCTTGCCGGTTCCCGGCGGTCCGTGCAGGATCACCTGCCGCCGCTCCCGCAGCAGCTCGACGAACTCGGTCAGGAACTCCTTACCGACCAGCAGCTCCGCGACCTTCGCCGCCGGAAGGTCAGGCAGTCGCGCCTCGGTGACGACGACCGCTGCCGCGTCGCGCTCGACCGGCCGAAGTGCCGCGACCTGGTCGACGACCTCGGTGAGGTCTACGACGTTGGCAGAAGACCGCAACCTCGCCTGCAATGTCGCCGGCAGCTCGGTGAAGTCGACGGCCCGCTCCCACTGCGCCGGACGCCGGACCGTCAGCTGCGGATCTCCTACTGTCTGCTCCGGCTCGCCGTCGACGCGGCCGATGTGTACGACACCCTCGGCCGTCGTGACGAGCAGGTCGCCGACACTCATCCGGTTCAGGAATGCATGCAGCTCGGCGAGTTTCGCGCTGCGCTGGTTGTAGCTCAGGTGCGCATAGTCCTGGTCGACAGCGACGCGCAGGTCCGCGAGTGCGGAATCAGGCTCAACGGAGCGCAGTCGGGACGCGGCCACGCTCACGAACCCGTCCGCGAGCCACTGCGGCACGACGTTGACACCGCCCACGCTCGACCCACGGACCAGCCAGGCACGTGATCCTGCAGTCGGCACTGCCATCGCCCTCGGGTCGTCCGTCCCCTCATCTACCATCTCGCCCTCCGAAACGCATCTGCCGCCTGAACCGTAGCGCCCCTCACCGACGGCCCGCCGGACCGAACGGATGCGGCGTATCGCGATTCAGAAAGGTGGCTCGCCGTCGCTCGTCTGGGTGGTACCGCCGTCCTCGTCAGTGGTGGCTACCTCGGGGCCGAGGGGTTCGAGCGGTTCGGGCAGAACCGGGCGGGGCGGGATCGGGATGCGCTGGCCGAGCGCGGTGACCAGCACCGCGGAACCATCGGCGGCGGACTCGATGAGGTCGATGAAGCCGTGCGTCTTCGGCGGGTGGTGGCTGTGGCACAACGCGCCTTCGTTCGCCGCATTGGTACGCCCGCCCTCCTCGTAGGACAACGAGTGGTCGAGGTCGCAGGCGGCGGCGCGCACGTTGCAATGTGGGATCCGGCAGGTGCCGTCGCGGGCGATCAGGAACTCGGTGAGGTCTGCCGGAGCCTCCCGGCGGTCGCCGTAGTCGAGCAGGTGGCCGAGGACCGGGTCCGTGACCAACCGCCGCAGGGAACCGGTCTGGCTGGCGAGTTCGCGGGCGATCGGCGCTGGAACCGAGCGGCCGTTGATCGTGCCGGGATCCTCGCGCAGCCCGATCAGCGTCTCGAGGTTGATCACGATGTGCGTCTCGATGCGGCGCTTGCCGTGCTGGGTTGGGAAGCTGGGGTCGGTCACCGCGCGCTCCAGCAGGTCGAAGAACACCTGCGAGCGCAACTCGTCCAGCGTCGGCAACGGCGCCAACGGCGTCGGCTCGTTACCGTTTCGTCCACAGGTGCCACCCGAACCGGCGTCCGGTTGCGCACGATCGAGGCGCGGCGTTTCCTCGACGTCGTTTCGTCCACAGCCCTCTGGATTCCCGAGATCCGACGGCGCGTCCTCACCGGCGCTGGTGAGCGACGTCGCCACGTTTCCGTTTCGTCCACAGCGGTCAAGAGGTCCGGCGCCTGACGCCGTCGTCGCACGGGCTTGCACGAGTGGCGTCGCCGCGATGCCGTCTTGTCCACAGGTTCCAGGCGCAGCGTCCTCCGAGTACCGACTCGGAACATCCGCGGGCGGCATCGGCACGATGCCGTTCTGTCCACAGGCTGCTTCGTCTGCAGTCACAAGTGGTTCCCCCGGCTCCGTGGCGGCGGTCTTGAGCTGGTGCAGGCGGCCGCGGGCCAGGGTGTCCAGGACGGTGTAGCCCCATTCGACCTCGGGGTCGGTGCCGGTGATGCCGAGGGTTGCCATGCCCTCGTGCTCCTGACCTCGGTACACCCCGGCCCGACGGCGCGCGGTGCGCTGGCGCTCGGCCTGCCCGTGCGGGTCCAACGCATGTAGCGCCCGGGTCAGGGACCGGCCGAAGTTGCCTGGGCTCTGCTGCGCCGCGCGGGGCAGGCACGCCGCCTGCACCGCAGCGATCAGCCGGTCGTCCTCGACGTCGTCGGCGTGGTCGGCCAGCACCCAGGCGTGGCCGACCGTCAACTGCCCGTCGCGCAGCGCCGCCCCAGCCGGGGCCAGCCGGCCGCCCAGCTGCGCGGCCAGGCGTACGCGCCGGGCAGCCGAGAACTGCGAGATCCGCAGGGTCTGGGCCACCTCCACCGTCGCGGCCCGTTCTGCCAGCGCGCTGCGCCGCGCTTCGGACTCGATACGCTCCAGCCGCTCCGCCTTCGGCGTCGCCTTCGCGTCCGACCGGCGACGCTGCAGCTCTTGCGCCAGCTCGGTGCCCGCCGCCGCCGCGCGCTCGGCCAGCACGCGTACCGCAGCGAGGCAGACCGCGTTCGCGTGCGCGACCTGACGCTCCGCAGCCTGCGTGAACTCGATCAGCTCCTCGTTCGACAGCGAATCAGGATCAGTCGCGGCGAGCACTGCCCCGGCGTCAGCACCGGGTCTGCTAATAGCACTGAGGTTCAGCATGTACCGACGCTAGGCGGTACCTCCGACAGCGAGCTGTGCACGCTGTTGGGCGACCGCCGCAACTTGTTGGTACCAGGCAATGTCGCGCGTCAAGACCTCGCGCGCCGGCGCAGGTTCACCTGCCGGGTCATTCTTACTCGATCCAGAACAGCTGCAACCGCGGCAGTTTCCTTCGTGCCCGTGCCGGCCGCCTCGGTCTCGGTGAGGCCCCCAGGCGTCGTGGACCTGACGCCACCCCTCTCACATGCCGAAGCGCTGGTGGTCCGCGCGTGTCGGCGCCGGCCACCCAGCGCCACGTCACCGTCCTGCGCCCGTGAGCCAACCGGCGAGTTGTTCGTCATCACTGATGAGCGATGAGCCGCACCAGCCCCCAGTTCCCCCGGTGGTTCGGCGCGTCGAGCAAGTGGTCCTGACCGTCGGCGGCGTACTCGCGCAGCGCGTCGACGATCTCGGCGATCGCCTCGTCGAACGTGGCACCGTCAGCCGCCACCGGCAGGCGGGGGATGATGACCGACCAGCCACCCGCCCCCGCCACCGTCTCGACTCGGGCCGGCATGCTCCGCGCGAGCAAGTCACGTAGGCGCTCAGCGTCGATGAAAGCAGCTCGGGTGTCATCGCGGCGAACCACAGCGGCTCGACCCCGCCCAGCGGCGTCGAGCAGGCCCTTGGAATGCGCTCGCGCATCCGATGAGCTCTCGAACGGCAGTGCTTCCATCCCGGGCGTCCTCCCCCTTCTCTTCGCGTCCGTCACGTACGTCAGTGGCAGCCAGTGTCACGCGGTCTTGCTCGCTGTGCGGTAGGCGGAAAGGATGCAAGTCCGCGGCTGCAGCAACGGGTCCAGCTTGTCGCGTACGAGCTGCTCGTCGTGGTCGGAGAGCGGGACGAGGGCACGTCGCAGCCGTACGCTCCAGGTCGCCGGGTGGGGCAACGCATCGAGCGTTCCGGCCAGCGGGCCCAACTCGACACTGGCATGCGGCGGTGCGACGCCAGTGATGCGCAGCCGCATCCCGACCGGGAAGTCGCGACCGCGAAACTGCACCACCTCGCCGGTGGTGCGGGACGCGGTGACCGTCGCGGTGCCCAGGACGAGACCCCGATCCCGTCCAGGATTGCGGTAGCAGCCGCGCGTCGCGTACATCAGCAGGCGGTGCCCCGGTTGGGGCGCTCGGTGCCGCCAGCTCTCCGGCAACGCGAACCGCTGCTCGGAGAGCAACCACCACAGCGGCTCCCGGTCCGAGATCACCAGCAGCGAGCAGTCCGACACCGGATCATGATGGCAGGCAGGCCGCCGATGGAAGCCTCAAGTGCCGGTCGAGGGCGGCTCGCGTGAGCCGCCCGTGCCGTGGTCGCTACCGGCGCGCGTCCTTCGATGTCTGCGCTCCGTGTCGAGTCCGAGCGCGCCGCAGCCGGCTCGCGAGCTGCGCGTTCACCTGCGGCTCGCGATCCAGCATCCGTTCCAACTGCTGGGCGTCGGCGGCGGTCAACTGAAGCATCTGTTCGTTGATCATGATGTCCCGGGCCTTGTCGAGGGCAGCGCCGAGCACGAACGCTGAGACGTCCTGCTGCTGCGCGGCAGCAGCACGGCGGATCAGCGCAAGCGCATCGGCGGTGAGCCGGACGTTGAGTCGTTCGGACCTGACGGCGCCGGGGGCAGTTGCCCCCTGCTCTGTGCTCATCGGTACCTCCAGGCGTCGACTGTACGTCTGTGGTACGTACAGGTCAACTCAGCTCCGCAAGCGTGGCGCGCACATCCTTGATCGTCATCAGCAGGTGCAACGGGTGGTCGATGAAGGGAGTGAAGCCGAACGATGCATAGTAGGCGGCGGCCTCAAAGTCGACGGCATGCACGACGACCACCTCACAGCCCAACTCGTCCGCCACCCGCAGGGACCGACTCAGCGCCTCACCCGTGAGCAGGGTGCCGATCCCCTGGTCCTACCGATCCTCGCGACGGCGAGCCGTGGAACGGGAATCAGGGCTGGGGATGCGGGCGCTGTCGGCTCGAACGCAAACGCGGTCGTTTCAAGGAGGCACAGAGCCACAGGTGGGGCAGCTCCCGCCAAGTGTCAGTGTGGCTTCAAACGATCACTGGTTGACGAGGATGTCGTAGCCGAACGTTACGTATGGCGCCACGTACTCCGAGCCGTTCACTTCACGCTGGACGGCATCAATGCGAATCACGCACAGGGCTCCGTTGTGGTTGAGAACGACGACCCGTTGGCCCACCCTCGGAGTGACGGTGCGACCCGGCGATAGGAACTTGCTGACCGAGCCTTCGTCGTAGTCGTCAGTCAGGATGAGGCCGACGGCCTTCATCGAATCTGCATAAACGTAGATGTTGTCGTTTCCGGCGCCGCTGACGCTGACCGCGAACTCGAACTCACCGTATCCGAGCGTGTAGGTGCGATTTGGGTGATCGTTGTAGTCGAACCGTACCGTGCCGCTCATGGCGGGACTTCGCCACCGACCAGGATCTCGGAGATTGTCGATGTGTTCGAGCCTAGACGCGCGATTCCTCAGGACGGACCACGGCACAGCATTCGCCTTGTCAGCAGGCAACCCTTCGGCCCATCGCCAAAGCTCGTTGATCTGTTCCGATCCGGGGTAGTCGGGTCGGGCCGGAGGTGAGTTGAAGTTGAATCCTTTCGGCTGGTGATCACGAAGCCACGCCGGCAAGCAACATCCTGCGTTATTGACGAACAGCGTCCCGAGCCAGCCGGACTCGCGATCACCATAGACGCTTCGAATCCACTCGTTTTCGATCGCGACGCCCGATCCCGGGACCGAGTCAGCGCGATAGACGTAGTTATCGTCAACCACCATGAGAACGTGCTTCGCATCTGTCACCTCCCGCATGAACCCGGTCAGGCTCGAGCCGTAGTCCACGGTCGCGTCGATTGCAACGGCGTAGCCGATGAGGTGCATGTGGCTTGCGAGGAGGCGAACCCAGGCTCTGTGCGCATCAGAGGTCCAGGCGTAAGAGACGAAGATGTCGGCCGACACAGAGCCTCACTACCCGCCCTGAGCTGCCACGACCAACGCGTGGCGGGGGCCTTGGCCGGGTGGTGGGTGGAGGGGGGTCTGGTAGGGCTCGCCCGTCTCAGCGGCCTTGGTCAGGGCGTCGTAGCGGTCGAGGACGAGGCGCTTGGTGCGGAACTCGCCGTGGTCGCGTTCCTCGTACTTGCGGACCACGAAGAACGAGTCGAGGACGTGCTCGACCTCGTCGCGCGCCAGGCCGTAGACGTGGAACATCGCGGCGTCGAGCTCGGCGCGGATCGCCTCCCGCCGCTCAGGGATCCAGCGAAACGGCGGCCCGTCTTCGCCAAGGTCGCGAGCGAACGGCGCGATCCGGTACGAGGTGTAGACGAGCTCGAGCACCCGGGGGCGTAGCCATTCGGCAAGCGGTTCCCGAAGCCATGGCGGAACCTGGTACATGGACTCAGGCGTCGGGCATGCCAACTGCTCCACGATGTATGCGCTCAGAGTGGTACCGCTCAGCTTCTGCCTTATGAGGTAGTCGGCAACGAGGCTCGACCAGGCAGTCTGAAGCAGGTGTCCCGAACCCGCCTTGGGCATGGCTAGCCATGCGTTGTCTCCTACGGCAGTACGCGGAAGGACGAACGGCACAAGGGTGCGCATGTCGGAGGAGCGGGTGAGGCGACGGAATCCGAGGAGCCAGCCGCGGTCGGTGCGGCCGGCGAGCGCCTTGTCAACCTCGGACTGCTCGACCCAGTAGCGGGCCAGCGGCTCGCATTCGGGGTCGTCGTGCTGGGCGTCGGTCAGCCGCGGCAGTGCCCCGACGTTCAGTTGCGCCTGGGTCGCGCCTGCGTAGGTCGAGAACCGGTGGTCGTAGTGGTTGAGCAGCTTCGCCTCGTACAGCGGGAGCCAGGTGGTGGTGCCGTCGCTCCATGCCCAGCCGTCGAACGTCGCACCGAGGGCGCTCAGATCGTCGGCAGTGCGGAACAGCCCGGAGTCGCTCGCCATGTTGAACAAACCTTGGCTGAACGTCAGGCGCCAAGGATTGCCGGCCGGATCATCCTCTCGGATGAGGATCGGGTGCCGCCGGTAGATGCCGAGGGTGATCTCAGCGTCGCGGCGGGACCGGAACAGCGGCAGCGTGCCGGTGTTGGGGTTGAGCAGTAGCACCTCCTCGGCGGCGAGCTCGAAGCGCCGGCCAGGCACATCGCCAAGGTGCCGCACGACGAACGCGAGCCGGGTGCGGTCCACCGGCTCGCCGCCCGTCATGCACGTCACCGCGAACCGGACTCGGTGGTCGACCTCCGCGAAGATCTTCGCCTCGTTCTCGAAGTCGTAGAAGGCAGCGAGGCGTTCGGTCCGGAGCGTGTCGGCGAAGAAGTCGGCGGTCGTCGCGTCGGTCGCGAGTCCGGTGGGGGTGATGATGCCCATCCGGCCGTCGTAGGCGATGACGGTGCGGAAGTGCTCAGCGAAGATGCTGTAGGTGTTGATCTTCCCGCGCGCGGTCAGCGGGTAACGACCCGAGGCGCGGACGAAGAGGTTCTCCGCCTGGCCACGACGACTCTCGGCACGGAACTCCCGGAACAGCTCGGGATCGTCATTCTCAAGCGCCGCGATCAGCTTCTTGCGAGCGGCCGCGTTCGGGGCATCAGCGATCGCGGGGTCGCGAGAAGCGAAGAACTCCTTCTCCGACATCTGCACCGTTTCCCAGGGCGGATTGCCGAGGACGCAGGAGAAGCCGCCCGTCCAGCCGGTGTCGGCGTTCTCGGGTAGCGCGCCGGCGGGGACGTCGAAGACGTCGGGGAACTCCAGGTGCCAGTGGAAGAACCGGTACTCGGTCGTGAGCCGGACCACCTCGGCCTGTTCTGCGGTCGCGATCACGTCCGGCCCGCCGACCGTGGACGCTCCGACCACCACGGGCAGCGGTCCCAAGCTGAGCCGCTCCAACGTCTCCTGGGTGAGGGCCGGCGCACCGGGCTGCTTGACCTGCACGAAGGCGGCGCACCAAGCATCCGCGACCAGCCGGGAGCGGCGCGCCTCCGGGGAGGCGGCGAGCTCACGCAACCGCGCGGCGGCCAGGTGCAGGTCGGCGAGCGACTCGGCGCGGCGGGACTGCTCGGCGAGCTCCGCGTACTGCGTGCGCAAGTGCGAGTTCGACACCTCCAGGACCGGGGCGTCGAACAGGTCCCCTTGGGCGGCCTGGTCGCGTTCGGCCTTGTTGCGTCTGCGCAGCGCGGTCGCGTACTTCTTGTCGTCGCCCTCGATCGGGGCGAACGCGGCATCGGGGATGCCGGCAGCGAGCAGCGCCGGCGTCGTGCCGAGCAGGGCGTTGCCGACCTTGATGTGGGCGTCGAGGAACGACAGCGGCCGGCCGGGCGTGAGGGACTCCAGCCACAGGCTGACCTTGGCGAGATCCGCGGCCATGGGGTTGATGTCGACGCCGTAGATGCAGCGGGTCACCACGTCGTGCATCGCGTCGCTGATCGCCGTTGGGGTCGGGTCGACCTCCTGCGTGCGGACCGCGGCGAGCCGGGTGGCGATGCGGCGGGCGGCGGCGACCAGGAAGTGCCCAGAGCCGCAGGCCGGGTCGCAGACCGTCAGTGACAGCAGCGCGTTCTCGGGGTCGGGCGTCTTCTGCGCGTCGTCGAGCAGCGGGTCGAGGGCCTCGTCGAGGACCAGGTCGATCAGGGCGCTCGGGGTGTAGTACGAGCCGGACGACTTGCGCTCGTTGCCGGCGAGCGTGTCGAGGGTGAAGGTGCGCATCACCTGGTCGTGGCGCGGCACCAGCTCGAGCAGGCTCTCGTAGATGCTGCCGAGCTCCTCGGCGCCCAGGTTGCGGTAGTCGACCCGGCGCTTGGGCTGGCCGGGCGGCTGCACGACGGTGAGGGCGCGTACGGCGGCGAGCAGCGCGTCGTTGGGCAGCTCCCAGTCCATGACCACATCGGCCGGGCCGTGGTCGAACAGCCCGCCGATGCCGGGCAGCGCGAGCTCGGGCCGGCCACCCTCGCGGCCGAGCGCGCCGATGACCAGGCGCAGCCCGTGCCAGAGGTCGCGGTGCCCGGTGCCGCGCCGGCTGGTCGCGAGGCGGCGCAACCTGTTGGTGGAGAAGAAGGTCTCGTACCGCTGGACCGCGTCGGGGTCGGCGCCGGGGGCGAGCAGCACGCGGCGGTCCTCGGCGACGAACAGGAACAGCAGCCGGTACGCGAGGCGCAGCAGCGCCCGGTGCAGGTCGTCCAGGCGCAGCTCACCGGCGGCGACCTTGGCGTTGGCGTCGGGGTTGGCGGTGAGGAACCCGGTGCCCAGGTGCTCGAGCGCCGTCTTCACGCCGTCGCGGAGCTGGCCGAGGGCACGGGTGCCGGACTCGACAGCGGCGGTGCGCCAGGTCTCCAGCCAGCAGTCGGCCGGCACCGTGCCGTCGGCCACCTCGACGCGGGACTCGTGCAGCAGCAGGAACAGCAGCACGAAGTCGGAGTAGACCTCGCCGTCGAACATCGCCTCGAGGTCGAACTCGACGTACGCCTGCCCGGTGAGCGCACTGGAGTCGCGCAGCAGCCGCAGCAGCCGGCCGTTGGACACGACCGCCCACAGGTAGTCGTCGGTGCGGTCGAGCAGCTCCTGCACCATCGCGTGCGGGGCCCGGCCGGCGGCGCCGCGCACGCCGGGGGTGCGCCGGTCGAGGTCGACGCCCCAGCCGAGCAGGTGCATGGGGGTGGCCCCCCACAGGTGCGAGACGCCGAACGCAGTGCCGTCGACCGTGAGTCCGCCGGCGGGGGTGGTGGGGACGCGGCCGTAGCCGAGCTCGCGCAGCAGCACCAGCAGCCACTTCTCGCGGGTGACCCCGATCGCCGGGTCGCCCTCGGGCAGCGTCGCGACCGCGTCGCGGAACGCCGTCCAGACCCCGGTCAGGTATGCCCAGGCCCGGTTCGCCGCCTCCCGCGGCGTCTCCCCCGCGGCGAGGTGGTAGTCCGCGGGGCGCAGGCCGGGCAGGTCGGTCGCGGCGAGGACCCGCGCCAGCAGGTCGGGCGGCAGCAGCCCGCCGACGGTGCGGACGGTCGTGGGCTCGCCGGTCATGGCGCACCTGCCGCGACGGCCGGCAGGTAGACGTAGACGCCGAGCACGTCGACGGGGTGCTGCGCCGTGACCTTCAGCCCGCGGCGGGCCGCGCCGGCGCCGGCGCGTACCCGGCGGTGGCTGTCGAGCAGCGCGGCCGCGAGCTCGTCGGCACGGCGGTCCAGTTCCGGGGCGAGCAGCACCAGCCCGTCGAGGGTGCGGGCGGCGAGCTGGCCCGCCTGGTCGGCGGGCACGTTCGCGTCCGGGCGCGCCGCGAGCAGCGCCCGGGCCTGGTCGGGCTCCAGCCAGCGCGGGTCGCTCGCCGGGCCCTGGAACGCCAGCAGCTGGGCGTCCTCGGCGACGAGCTGGCGCACCCCGTCGCGTGTGGGCAGGTCGAGGTGGAAGCGCATCCGGGTCAGCAGCAGCGTGGTACGCGCCGGGACGGCGGTCGTGCGGACGACACCGGCGCGGCGGGCCGGGCGGGCTTCGGGGTCGAGGGCGGGGTCGAGTGCCGCGTCGAGGACGTGGCGGGCGAGCGCGCTCACTGCCGGGTCGGTGCGGGCGAGGACCGCATCACCGCGGGGCACGGGCAATTCGTCATGGAAGCGCAGCGGTTCGGCGTGTCCGGGAGGCAGCGCGTCCCGCACGCCGACGGTGAGCGTTGCAGTGGTGGCGGTGAACCCGCCTGCTGCTGGCTGCACCGAGGCGCCGAGCGAGCGCAGCGCCTCCTCGGTGAACCAGCGCACGTCGGTGTGCGCGCCCACGTGCGCGCGGGCGGCGGCGACCTCGGCAGCGACCTCCTCGGGGTGGATGGCGCGCTGGGCGTACCGCTCCCGGGAGACTTTCTCCTTGGCCGCGGCCGATTCCCAGTCCCGGTGCAAGGTCTCGGTCTGCTCGGTCAGGCCCAGGTCGAGGCTGAGCTGGTCCGGGTCCTGGCCGCGCAGCAGCAGTCCTTCCATCAGCGCCTCGAGGACCGAGTCGGACTCGGCGGGCACCGGCACCGAGACGCCGGTGGCGCGGGAGATCTGCTGGTGCTTGCGCAGCAGCACGTCGAGCACGATGCCGTCGATGCGGTTGTCGATGCCGTAGATCGTGACCGCGCGTACGACGTCCGCGAGCTGGCCGAACCGGTCGACCCGGCCTTCGCGCTGTTCGTGGCGGGTCGGGTTCCAGGCGAGGTCGTAGTGCACCACGGCCTGGAACGCGTCCTGCAGGTTCACGCCCTCGGACAGGCAGTCGGTGGCGACCAGCACGTGCCGGGCGCCGGTGGCGGCGAGCTCGCGCACCCGCGCCTCCCGTTCGGCGGCGGGCAGCGAGCCGGTGACCGCGGCCACGGTGACCTTCGGCAGTGCCGCGGCGAGGTGCTCGGCGACGTACTCGGCGGTGTGGATGAAGCGCGCGAACACGATCGGGTCGTAGCCGTCCGCGAGCAGGCTCTTGACCTGCGCGATGACGGTGGCGAGCTTGCGGTCCTGCTGCGGTCCTTCCAGCGCCTCGGCCCGCCGGGCGAGGGCGCGCAGCCGGCGGCGCTCGGCCGATCCTGGCGCTGCGGCGTCGTCGTCGCTGGAGTCCAGGTCCGCGCCGGGGGTGGCGTCGAGCGCCTCCAGGGCTTCGTCGTCGGCGGTGTCGAGCACGCCGGCGCGGCCGAGCGCGTCGGCCTCGTCGACGTCGGCGGCCTGCGCGGCGGCGGCCCGGGTGCGCAGGGTCGCGGCAGCGGCGCGGGGCGAGGAGGCGAGGGCCCGCAGCAGCGCGAGGGCGCTCCACCAGCGCACCCGCTGGCGCAGCGCGCCGCCGCGCTCGTCCTGCACCCGGCCGCGTGCGTACTCAAGGACGGCGTCGAACAGGTCGCGGTAGTCCGGGGTGAGCTGGTAGGGCGCTTCGCGGGTCTCCCGGTCGCGCGGGAACCGGGTCTCCTCGGCGAGGTACTTGCGGATGTCGCTGCGCCGGCGTTGCACGAAGTGCCGGGCGAGGCGACCACGGCCGGCGTCGGTGTCCAGGTCCAGCTCGGCGAGGTCCGGGTCGAGCAGCCCGAGCAGGTTGCGGAAGCCCTCGTCCTTGCCGGAGTGCGGGGTGGCGGTCACCAGCAGCAGGTGCCGGGTGGGGTCGGCGGCGACCTGGCGCATCAGCTCGTAGCGCTGGTGGCGGGCGCGGCCGGTCGCGACGGTGCTGTCGTCGACTGCGGTGTGCGCCTCGTCGACGATGACCAGATCCGGGCAGTGGTTGAGGAACTCGTGGCGGCGCCGCGCGCTCTTGATGAAGTCGGTCGAGACGATGACGTACGGGTACTTGACGAACAGCGACTGGTCCATCATCAGGTCGCGTTCGAGCCGGCGCGCCGTCGAGGTCAGCACCAGCTCGGCGTCGATGCCGAACTTCTCGCGCAGCTCGTCCTGCCACTGCTCCGCCAGCGCCGGGCTGCACAGCACCGCGAGCCCGTGCGCCTCGCCCTGTGCGAGCAGCTCGGCCGCGATCAGACCGGCCTCGATCGTCTTGCCGATGCCGACGTCGTCGGCGATGAGCAGCCGGGTGGTCTGCTGGCGCAGCGCCATCAGCAGCGGCACGTACTGGTACGCCCGCGGCTCGACGGCGATGCCACCGAGCGAGCGGAACGGCCCGGCGCAGGAGCGGAACCCGATCTGCAGGGCGGTGCGCAGCAGGCCGGCGCTCGCCGCGTCGCCGAGATCGTCGGGGCGCGGCGGCGGGAAGCTCGCCGGCTCAACGGGTTCCAGCGCCGGGAACACTCCGGCCCGGTCGTCGTCGCCACCGCCGAGCGGACGCAGCACCAGAAAGCCCGGCTCCGACTCCGGCTCGACCACCCACTCGCGTCCCCGGGTGCGTACCAGGGCACCGGGCGCGTACGCCGTGCTCAATCGACCGTCCTCCCGCATGACACCGTCGTGCCTCGGTCAGTCAACCATCGGGTGGACCGGGCCTGGCCGCGAGGTGCCGAACGAGCGAACCGGCCCCGATCGGCCGGTATGCTTTCTTCATACTGGAGGTGGATCGATGGTGGTACGCAAGGTGGCGGTGACCCTGCCCGAGGACCTCTACCAGCTCGTCGAGCGGGCTCGGGCCGTCGAGCACCGCAGTCGCTCGGAAGTGATCCAGGAGGCGCTGCGCACCCACTTCGGCGAGGCGATCTACGTGCCCTCCGACGAGGAGCGCCGCGAGCTGGTGGCGGCGCTCGACCAGCTGCAGGACGAACCGAGCTCGTTGCAGGACTGGTCCGAGGTGCGGAGGCGGCTGCGGTCGCACCGATGAGGATCCGGCTCACCGCATTCGCGGTGCAGGACCTCGAGGATGCGACAACGTACTACGACGAGGCGGCCGGACTCGGAACCACATTCCTCGATCAGTTCGAGCTGGCGTTGCGCCGGCTGGAGCTGTTCCCGCGCAGCGCTCCTCCGGTGGCCGGGTTCCCCGAAGTCCGACGGGCGCGGGTCCGGCGCTTCCCGTTCGGCCTCTTCTACCGGGTCGAGCAGGAGCAGCTGATCGTCCTGCGGGTGCTCCACGCCCGCCGCGACGCCGCCTCGCAGCTCGACCAGCCCGACACGCGGACGTGAGCGCGCCCGATGGTCGCCGCGGCGCGCAACGACTACGGGCGGCCGAACACCGACGCGTTGCCCGCCACCACCGCGTCCCAGTCCGCGTCGTGGCGGACCCGCACCACATGCCAGCCGGCATCGATCAGGCGCTCCTCGGCAGCGGCGTCGCGCTCCCGCTGCGCCGAACTGTCGTGGGGCGGCCCGTCGACGAACACCGCCGTCGGGCCGGTCGGCAGGTCGTACACGAAGTCCGGTCGCGCGCCGGCCTCGGCGACCAGGACCTGCGCTCGGTCGGGCAGCCGTAGTCCCTGCGCGTCCAGCCAGTCCAGGAAGCGGCGTTCGAGACTGCTCTCGGTGAAGGCCGCCATGATCCCGCGCTGCTCGCTGCGCGGTCGCCCGCCGGCGCCGGTCACGGTGGTCGCACCACCGAGCGACAGGAGCAGGTCACGGACCGCATGGCGGTTGATCGACGCGTGATCGATCTGGTTGCCGTACGCCAGCAGGCAGTCGTAACACGCCTTCTCGCAACGCTCCCGGGCTCCCGGCGCATGGTCGAGGTCCGCGCCGGTGTCCGGGTCGAAGTGCGCGATCGCCAACGCCTGCCGCGCCACCCGCGCCAGCGCGTCCGGCTCTTCCACGAGCCGCCGCAGCGCGCCCGCTCCCCCTTCCGCCGACTCCATGAGCAGGAACCGGCCACGCCGGTCCGGCTCGGGCAGCACCTCGGAGCCGAGCTCGGAGTCCTCGAGCTGGAACAGTGCCTCGGCGCCGCGCTCCAAGGCGTACCTGACCGTGATGGCGACGTCGTCGTCAGCGGGCTCGGCGAGGCGCACCACCGCGATGTTGCGGCGGTCGGTGACGTACGGGATGACCTGCTTCTTTGTCGCGACGTCCTCGGCCGCGTCGAGGGAGTCCGCGTCGACGACGGCGTCGCTCGCCTGCTTCTCCGACAGCCACCGTCCGGTCTGCAGGTCGAGCCAGTAGCCGCGGGCATCGGGGTCCTTGCGGCGGCGGCGGCCCACGTTGGCGATCCGCAAGGTGGCGCTGTCGCCGTACTCCAGGTGCAGCAGCGGCCGGCCGGCGGCCTCGGCGGTGGCGACCACCCGACCCGGGCGCTCCCCGTGGTCGGCGAACCGGTAGGACACCTCGAGCTCGAAGCCGGAGCGGCGCCGCTCCTCCTCGTCGCTGGAGATCCGTTCGCGGCGCTTGGTGAACACCGTCTGCAGGCGCAGCAGGCCGTACGTCTTGGCACCCAGGCGCTCGCCGCAGCAGTCGCACACGTCGACCCCGACGCCGACCGGGTGGTGGTAGCCGCAGGCGTGGCAGCGGCGGGCCTCCTCGGTGTCCACGCTCGGGCCGGACTCGCCGCGCGGCAGTTGCACCCGGTCGACGACGTAGCGGGCGCCCTCGTGGTAGATCAGCGCGCCCGGACCGAACTCGCTGATGGCGAGGAAGCGGGGGCGCTGCAGGTAGTCGCCGCGGTCGTACTGGCGCCGCGTCCCGGGAATGAATGCGGCCAGCGGCAGTCGCGGGAACGAGTAGCCGGGCAGGAACCCCTCGGAGGCCAGGTAGCGGTAGGAGTAGAAGTCGGTCTGGCCGAGCTCGCTGTCCTCGTTGCGCAGCAGTTTGAGCTGGTTGCGGGCCTCGGCCTGGCGCCGTGCCGCTTGCTCCCGCTGCCCGCGCGTGGCCCGGGTATCCACCGCCAGCTTGCCCTGCTGGACGTACTCGGCGAGCGCGGCCCGGTAGAGGTCGCGCCAGCGCTCCAGCGCCCGGTCCAGTGCCTCCGGAGCGCGCCTGACCTGATCGGCGGTCCAGTCCTCGCCGTACCATGCGGCGCTCTCGCCGGCCTGGCGCCAGCTGTCCTGCAGCTGGCTCATGAGCCGGTCGGCCTGCATCTGGGCGCGGCGCTGGGCAGCAGGGTCGGTGAGGGACCGCCAGGTGTCGGGCAGTACGCGCAGGGTCGGCTCGTCGCCGTCGGCCTCGACGACGTCGGTGATCCGGGCCCGCATGGAGACGCCGGTCTCGGCGAGCCACACCGCCTGCACATGCGAGCGGACCAGGTCCTCGTTGGTCAGGTCCAGCCGCGGCGCCACCACGGAACCGGCGACCATCTCGCGCGAGTGCCGGAAGTAGTACGAGTCGTGGGCGTTGCCGGTGGCGCAGTAAGTGACGACCAGCGCCGGCTGACCGGAACGACCGGCGCGCCCGGAGCGCTGGGCGTAGTTCGCGGGCGTGGGTGGCACGTTGCGCATCCCCACCGCGTTCAGACTCGCGATGTCGACGCCGAGCTCCATTGTCGGTGAGCAGAAGAGCGCCGGCAGCGCGCCGTCACGGAAGTCGGTCTCCCGTTGCTGCCGTACCTCCGGTGGCACCTGGGCGGTGTGCTCGGCCGCGTGCAGGCCGGCTAGACCGGCAGCGATGTCGCGGTACAGGTCACGGAAGAACGGGTTGACCCGGGCGGTGGATTCGGCGTCGAGAGCTCGGCGCAGCGGGTCGTCGGACCCGGTCGTGCCGTCCCCGGCCAGCCACCGCAGCGCCGACGCCTTGAGCCGGTAGCCGGGCGGTCCGGCGTCGGGTTCCACCGCGACCGTGAGCAGCCCGCAGCTCTCCAGCAGCGCGAACAACGACGCGATCGCCGCCTGGGCGTCGTCACCGTCCGCCAGGTACCGGCCAAGGTTGCCGACCCGACGCAGGTACCGGCCGTACGCGGACCGCTCCGAGACGTTGAGATCACCCCGGTAGCCGCCCGGTTTGCCGCGCCGGGGGAAGGCCGTCCCGACCTCGACGAGCCGCTCCCCCTGGCCGATCGACCACAGACCCGTCAGGTGCTGGCGGGACTCGCGCTCGAGCCGCTCGAAGCCGGTCTGCGTCAGGCAATCGACGTCGACGGCGAGGACCCGGCGAAGCTCGTCCAGCAGGATGCGGGACAGCTCCTCGCGCAGCGGCGCGGCGACGGCCTGCCAGGCGGGGTGGTGCTCCTTCCACAGCGGCTCGTCCGCGGCGATCTCGGTCAGGTCCACGTAGTCCAGCCGCAGCAGTCCGGTCTGCTCCAGGTTCGGCATGGTGACGCGCCAACCGCGCTGCAGGTCGGTGTAGAGGCGGTACTCGAGCACGGCCCGCAGCGCCCGCTGCGCCTGCTCGGCTGCCGAGTAGCGGGCGCCCGGGTTCGCAGCGAAGTCCTGCGGCACGAGCCCGAGCGTGTCGGCGACGCGCTGGGCGACCACGTCGTGCGTGAGGCCGTCGGCGTGCGCGGCGGCAGCGCGGTGCAACGCGCCGCGCAACTGGGCGACCTGGACGAAGTCGTTGAAATGGCCCGCCTGCAACGAGGCGTCCTGGCGGTTGTCGACGAACGTCAGCAGCTTGCGCGCCGCAGGTGCCAGCTCGTCGTCACCAAGCGCCTTGAGCGAGCGCACGATGCTGCTCGTCACGAGCGTGACCGCCGACGACCGTCCCTCCTGGTCCAGGGTGGCGAGTTTGGCGAAGTCCGCACCGCGCACCTGTTCGTACGACACCCGGCACCGCAGGCAGAACGCGAACGGTGTGGACATGAACCAGGCCTGCAGGCCCGCGCCGCTCCCGGCCTGCGTCCCGTCCGGGGCGAGCCACACCGGCTCCGGCAGGTATTTCTGCTTGCTCGGCACGACGTACGGCTCGCCGGCGTCCGACATCACCACCCAGTGCTCGGGAAGTCGTCCCTCACCCAGGGGGTCCTGGGGCCACGGCAGGTCTGCGGAGACGTACAGGTAGCCGGTGACGGCATCGCCGCCGGACGCATCCGCGTCGCGGCGGGCGACGTAGACGGTGTCGCCGGACCGCGTGGTGCGGGCGACGACGAAGTACTCCTGGCCACACTCGCGGCAGAAGCCGAGCGGCAGCAACGCCTTGCCCGCTTGGCCCGGCACGCTGACCTGGTAGTGGCTGGTGAGATGGCGGGTGGCCTCCGGCTCGAGGGAGGCGTACACGGTGTCGCCCTTGGAGAGGAACTGGTGGAGCCGGAAGGCGAACAGCGGCCGGTCGGTCTCCGGGTCGCGGGCCTGCGACCCCTCCTGCAGGACGGCCCGGATGGCACGGTCACACCGGTTGCGCGGCAGCCCGGTCAGCTCCGCCAGCTCGGCCGCGGCGCGCGGCACCGTGGTCGGCACCCGACGCACCAGCCGGTCGGTGCCCGACTCGACCGTGAGCCCGAACGTGGTCTCGACCCAGGAGGCGAGCGGGTCGGAGGCCAGCTCGAAGTAGCCGCGTTGCACAGTCGGATCGGTGGCGGCGGTGATGGCGACGTGCAGCGCTGCCGGACTTGTGGGCTGCGACGAGGTAGCGCGGCGCAGCGTCTCACCGATCACCCGCTCCGGTGTGACCTGAGCGCCGAAGAGTCGCGATGCGACATGGGCGACCGTGGTGCGCTGCTCCTGCAGCGTCCCGCCGGACGCCATCGTCGCGGACGTACCGATGACCTGCAGCCGCGGCGCACTGCACGCCTCGCGGAGGCGGCGGACCAGCATCGCGACGTCGGCGCCCTGGCGGCCACGGTAGGTGTGCAGCTCGTCGAGGACCAGGAACGACAAGCCCTGCGCTGCGCGGATCAGATGCTGGCGCTCGTCGGGACGGGTCAGGACCAGCTCGAGCATGACGTAGTTGGTCAGCAGGACGTCCGGAGGCTGGGCGAGGATGCGCCGCCGTTGCTCGTCGCTCTCCTGGCCGGTGTAGCGGGCGAACGTGACCGGTTCACCACCGTCGGGATACCCGTACCGCAGGAACTTCTCGAGCTCGTGCAACTGCGAGTTCGCCAGAGCGTTCATCGGGTAGACGATGATCGCCTTCACGCCGGAGCGCCGGGCTCCCTGTGCCCGGTTCTCGCGCAGGACCGCATCGACGATCGGCACGATGTATCCGAGTGACTTCCCGGAACCGGTGCCGGTGGTGAGTACGTACGACCCGCCTGAGCGCGCGGCGTCGATCGCATCACGCTGGTGGCGGTGCAGCGTGAGCGCCCGACCCCCCGCGTCCGTCGGGTCGGACTTGATCCGGAAGATCCGCTCGCACTCGGGATCGAGCACCCCGTGCCGCGCCAGCTCCGGGATGGCACCGCCGGGCGCGAAGCTGGGGTTGAGGCTGAGCCAAGGGTCGGGCCACTGCTCCCCCTCCGCCCGCTGACGCTCCACCAGCGCCTTGATGCGCGAATCGCGTACCTCGACGAACCCGGTCGTGAACGCCTCGTAGTCCGCGATCAGCTGCTCGTGGATCGTGAAGACGTCCATGCTCTCCGTCTCCGTCGCCCGGCAATGACTCCCCGGACCGTATCCCCACGCGCGCGGTCGGTCCACGCCCTCACGGCATCGGCAGGCACGCGACCGCAGTTGAGCGCCCTCCGCGAGCAGCGCCGCCGGGAATGCATGGTTCCCCCGGGAACTTGTCACTGGTATGCAGCTGGAAGTCTTCTCGGACGTGGTCTGCCCGTGGTGCTGGATCGGCAAGCGACGGCTCGAACAGGCGCTGGCAGCGTTCCCCTACCGCGACCAGGTGCAGGTGACCTGGCGCAGCTTCCTGCTCGACCCGGGAGCGTCCTCGGATGGGCGGCCGGTGCTCGACCGGCTCGCGGAGAAGTACGGCGTGAGTCTCGAGCAGGCGCAACAGATGAACGAACGCGTCACCGCCGTCGCGGCGCAGGACGGGCTCGACTATCACCTCGACCGCGCGATCAGCGCGAGCACCCTCGACTCCCATCGGTTGCTGCACCTCGCGGCCGAGCGCGGTCGGTACGACCAGCTCCAGGAGCGGCTCTTCGCGGCGTACTTCTCCGAGGGTGTCGACCTCGGCGATCGCGACGAGCTGGTCCGGCTCGCCGCGGAGTCCGGTCTGGACGAGGGCGAAGCGCGCGGGACGCTGGAGAGCGATGCGTACGCCGACGCCGTGCAGTCCGACTTCGCGCGGGCGCGGGCGTACGGGATCAGCGCGGTGCCGTTCGTCGTGCTCAACTCCCGGCTCGGGGTCTCGGGCGCCCAGCCGGCCGACGTGTTCGCCGAGGCGCTCGCCCAGGCGTGGGCGCAAGCGAACCCGCTGCAGCAGGTCGGCGCCGACGGCGGCGCTGCCTGCACGGGCGACAACTGCGCCGTCTGACCGGCCTGCTCCGCCCCGCGTCCGCCTGCACCTGTTGGCATACTCCTCCGGTGCGAACGACCACCGCGGGCATCGCTGCCGCCGCCCTCGTCGCGTTCGGCTCGGCCCTGCCACCGGTGGCTGCCGTCGCGCCGGGGTCCGTCGCGCCGGCGTCGGGGTCGAGCCCATCGCTCCAACGCGCCCAGCCGGGCAATCCGAGCGGGCACGTTCCGGTGCCGCCGGCCGCCCGCGCCGTCGACACCACGCGGCCGACCCGGGTGATCGGGCACGGCACGGCTGCCAGCTGCACGTCCGCCAAGGTCGTGCGCGCCGTACGCCGGGGCGGGATCATCACGTTCGACTGCGGCCCGCGGCCGGTCACGATCGTCATGAAGCGCACGGCCAAGGTGCACAACACGAGCAAGCGGGTCGTCATCGACGGTGGCGGCAAGGTGACCCTCAGCGGAGCCGGGAAGCGCCGGATCCTCTACCAGAACACGTGCGACCGCTCACTCACCTGGACGACCTCGCACTGCGACGACCAGGCGAGCCCGAAACTGGTGCTGCAGAACCTGACGTTCGCCAAGGGGAACGCGGCAGGTCTGCGCGCGGAGGGCGGTGGCGGCGGCGCCGTCTTCGTACGCGGCGGCCAGCTCAAGATCGTCAATTCGCGGTTCGTCAAGAACCGCTGCGAGCGTACCGGCCCGGACGTGGGCGGCGCCGCGGTGCGGGTGCTCGACCAGTACCAGGACCGACCGGTGTACGTGGTCCACAGCACCTTCGGCGGCGCGAAGGGGCGCGGCGGTCGCTGCTCGAACGGTGGGGCACTCAGCAGCATCGGGGTCTCGTGGGTCGTGCTCAACAGCGTGATCAGTCACAACCGTGCGATCGGCCGGGGTGCGAACCCGGCGCGAGGCAGTACGCCGGGAGGTGGCAGCGGCGGCGGGATCTACACCGACGGCAACGATGTCACCCTCACCATCGCCGGCACGCGGATGGAGCACAACCGAGCACGGGAGGGCGGCGGTGCGATCTTCTTCGTCAGCAACGACCGGACCGGCACGCTGACGATCGATCGCTCGGTGTTGCGGCGCAACCCGAGCGCCGGCTTCGAGACGGCCGGGTACCCGGGGATCTTCTACCTCGGCTCCGGTCCCCCGCGCGTCACCGCCTCCATCGTCAAATGAGAGGTGCGATCCCGTACGGCCCTCGCCGTTGATCATGGCGTCGTGGGTCGCAAACGGCGTTTGGGACCCACGACATCATGATCAACTGGGAATGGGGCCTACGACGTCATGATCAACCGGGGGTGGGGCGTACGGGGTAATGATCAACGAGGTGGCGGCTGCGGCTACTGCAGGCAGGACGGGCCGAGCAGCGCCTTGAGGTCGCCGAACAGTGCCGGGGACGGCGTCACGCGCAGCCCGGCGTCGAGCGCGACGAGGGTGGTACGCGGGCCGTTGGTCATCGCCAGGTGCACCTCGGTCGCACCCGGGTGGGTGGCGAGCACGTCCTTGAGGCGGTCCACGACCGGCGGGATCACCCGGGCCGCCGGCACGGTGATGACGACCGGGCCCTCGCCGTGCACGCTCAGGTCCGGGACGGTCACCTCCATCGCGGTCAGGCGTACGCCGTCCTCCTCGGACTTGCGCACCCGGCCCTTGACCACCAGGACGGCGTCGGTGTGCAGCACGTGCGAGACGAGCTGGAAGGTCTGGGTGAACACCATGACCTCGACCGAGGCCTCGAGGTCCTCGACCGACAGCACCGCGTAGACGTCGCCGCGCTTGTTCACCTTGCGGCTCACCGAGGTGACGAGCCCAGCGATGGTGACCATCCGCCCGTCCTCGACGTCCTCGGCGTGCAGCGCGGAGACCGGCAGGTCGGCGCTCGCGCGCAGCACCCCGTCGAGCCCGGACAGCGGGTGGTCGGAGACGTAGAGCCCGAGCATCTCGCGCTCGAAACCGAGCAGCATGTTCTTGTCCCACTCGGTCAGCGGGATGTTCACCTCGAGCCCGGTGCCGCCGTGCTCGTCGCCCCCGCCCAGACCGCCGAAGAGGTCGAACTGGCCGATCGCCTCGGCCTTCTTGGTCTCGGAGGTGGCGTCGACGACCTGCTCGTGGACGAGCAGCAGCCCCTTGCGGGTGTGCCCGAGCGAGTCGAACGCGCCGGCCTTGATCAGCGACTCGACGGTGCGCTTGTTGCACACGACCTGGCTGCTCTTGGCCATGAAGTCCAGGAAGTCGGCGAACCGGCCCGACTGCTCGCGTGCCGTGACGATCGCCTCGACCACGTTGCTGCCGACGTTGCGGATCGCCGAGAGCCCGAAGCGGATGTCGGTGCCGGTCGGGGTGAAGTCGCTGTCGGACTCGTTCACGTCCGGCGGCAGCACCTTGATGCCCATCCGGCGGCATTCCCCGAGGTAGATCGCGAGCTTGTCCTTGTCGTCCTTGACGCTGGTGAGCAGCGCGGCCATGTACTCGCTCTGGTAGTTCGCCTTCAGGTACGCGGTCCAGTACGACACCAGCCCGTAGCCGGCGGTGTGCGCCCGGTTGAACGCGTAGTCGGAGAACGGGACTAGCGTCTCCCAGAGCTTGGCGATCGCCGCCTCGGAGTAGCCGCGCTCGCGCATCCCCTGCGAGAACGGCACGAACTCCTTGTCCAGGATCTCCTTCTTCTTCTTGCCCATGGCCCGGCGCAGCAGGTCCGCGGCACCGAGCGAGTAGCCCGCGACGCGCTGCGCGATCGCCATGACCTGCTCCTGGTAGACGATCAGGCCGTACGTGTCGTCCAGGATGTCGGCGAGCGGCTCGGCCAGCTCGGGATGGATCGGGGTGATCGGCTGGCGCTTGTTCTTGCGCTCGGCGTAGTCGGTGTGGGCGTGCACGCCCATCGGGCCGGGACGATAGAGCGCGAGTACGGCGGAGATGTCCTCGAAGCTGTCCGGAGCCATCTGACGCAGCAGCGAGCGCATCGGGCCGCCGTCGAGCTGGAAGACGCCGAGCGTGTCCCCGCGGGCGAGCAGCTCGAACGCGGGCGCGTTCTCCAGCGGCAGCTCCTCGAGCACCACCGTCTCACCGCGGTTGTTCGCGATGTGCCGCAGGCAGTCGTCGAGCACGGTGAGGTTGCGCAGCCCGAGGAAGTCCATCTTCAGCAGGCCGAGGGTCTCGCAGGCGCCCATGTCGAACTGCGTGATCACGGCCCCGTCCTGCTCGCGGCGCCAGACCGGCACGACATCGAGCAGCGGCTCCCGGCACAGGATGACGCCGGCCGCGTGGACCCCCGGCTGCCGCTTGAGGTTCTCGAGACCCTTGGCGGTGTCGACCACCTTGCGCACGTCGGCGTCCGCGTCGTAGATCTCGCGGAACTCCTTGGCCTCCGAGTACCGGCTGTGGGACGAGTCGAAGATCCCGGACAGCGGGATGTCCTTGCCCATGACGGCCGGGGGCATGGCCTTGGTGATCCGCTCGCCCAGCGCGAACGGGTAGCCGAGCGCCCGGGCGGCGTCCTTGACCGCGGCCTTGGCCTTGATCGAGCCGTACGTGACGATCTGCGCGACCCGTTCCTTGCCGTAGCGTTCGGTGGCGTAGCGGATCATGTCGCCGCGCCGGCGCTCGTCGAAGTCCATGTCGATGTCGGGCATCGAGATGCGCTCGGGGTTGAGGAACCGTTCGAACAGCAGCCCGTGCCGGATCGGGTCGAGCTCGGTGATCCCGAGCGCCCAGGCGACGAGCGACCCGGCGGCCGAGCCGCGCCCCGGACCGACCCGGATGCCGTTCTCCTTGGCGTAGCGCACCAGGTCGGCGGTGACGAGGAAGTATCCCGGGAACCCCATCCGGGTGATGACCTCGACCTCGTACGCCGCCTGCTCGCGGTGCTTGTCGGGCACCGGCCCGCCCGCGAAGCGCGCGGTGAGCCCGCGCTCGACCTCCTTGACGAGGAACGACTGCTCGTCCTCGCCCTCGGGCACCGGGAACTGCGGCATCAGGTTCGCGCCCTCGGCGAACGCGACGTCGCAGCGCTCGGCCACCAGCAGCGTGTTGTCGCACGCCTCGGGCAGCTCGGACCACACCGCCCGCATCTCCGCCGCGGACTTGAGGTAGAAGTCGCGGCCGTCGAAGCGGAACCGCTTGGGGTCGTCCATCGTGGTGCGCGTGCCGATGCACAGCAGCACGTCGTGGGTGTCGGCGTCCGCAGCCTTGACGTAGTGCAGGTCGTTGGTGGCGAGCAGCGGGATGTCGAGCGCGCGGGCGATCCGCAGCAGGTCGTTGCGGTGGGTGCGTTCGATGCCGAGCCCGTGGTCCATCAGCTCGCAGAAGAAGTTGTCCTTGCCCAGGATGTCCCGGAAGTCGGCCGCGGCTGACAGCGCCCGGTCGTAGTTGCCCGCCTGCAGCCAGCGGTTGACCTCGCCGGAGGGGCAGCCGGTGGTGCCGATCAGCCCGCCGCCGTACGTCTCGAGCAGCTCGCGGTCGAAGCGCGGCTTGCGGTAGAACCCCTCGAGGCTCGCGAGGCTGGAGAGCCGGAACAGGTTGTGCATCCCTGCGGTGCTCTCGGCGAGCAGCGTCATGTGGGTGTAGGGCTGCTTGCCGCCCGAGCTGGTCTCGCCCTCCTCGCCGGCCCGCCCGTCGCGCTCGTCGTAACCGGCGCCGAAGTCGAACGGGCGCTTCTCGAAGCGGCCCTGCGGGGCGTAGTAGCCCTCGATGCCGATGATCGGCTTGACACCGGCCGCCCGGGCCTTGGTGTAGAAGTCGTACGCGCCGTACACGTTTCCGTGGTCGGTCATGGCGAGGGCGGGCATGCCCAGCCGCGCGGCCTCGGCGAACAGGTCACCCACCCGGGCGGCACCGTCGAGCATGGAGTACTCGGTGTGCACGTGCAGGTGGACGAAGCCGTCGCCACCCTTGCGCCCGGTCACGCCCCGGCCTCCCGGCCCGCGTTCGCGCCCTTGTCGCCCACCACCGCGGCCTGCCTCCCGAGTCGATCGATCGCCCGCGCGCCACCGCAGGACGCGCCCGTGGGGCGCGGCCCGGGCCGGGGGAAGTCGGCGGGCGGCAGGGACCCAGGCTAGTCGCCGGCACCCACCACGGGTGCCAGCGCCGGGAGCGGTGCAGGTCCCCCGGCGTGTCCCAAGATCGATCCTCAGCCGAGCGCGCTCAGCGCCTCGTAGGTGGCGTCGTCGAGCTGCACTGCGGCGGCCGCGCAGTTCTCCTCGAGGTGCGCGAGCGAGGCGGTGCCCGGGATCGGCAGCACCACCGGCGAGCGCCGCAGCAGCCAGGCCAGCGCCAGCTGGGCGGGGCTGTGGCCGGTGTCCCGCGCGAGCGCGGTGAGCGGGCCGTCGGGCGCGGCGAGCTCACCGCTGTCGACCGGGTGCCAGGGCAGGAACCCGATCCCCTCGGCGGTGCAGACCTCGAGCAGCTCCTCGCTGTCGCGGGCGACGAGGTTGTAGCGGTTCTGCACGGTCGCGATCGGCATCACCTGCTGCGCCGCGCGCAACTGTTCCACACTCACCTCGGACAGCCCGACGTACCTGACCTTGCCCTCGTCCACCAGCTCGCGCAGCAGGCCCACCTGGTCCTCCAGCGGGTACGCCGGGTCGACGCGGTGCAGCTGGTAGAGGTCGATGCACTCCACCCCGAGCCGGCGCAGCGACATCTCGGCGCACTGGCGCAGGTACGGCGGGTAGCCGCACTCGACCCACTTCCACGGCCCGGTCCGCAGGAAGCCGCCCTTGGTCGCGATCGTGAGGCCGTCGTAGGGGTGCAGGGCGGCGCGGATCTGGTCCTCCGACACGGCCGGCCCGTACGCGTCGGCGGTGTCGATCAGGTCGACGCCGAGGTCGACGGCGCGCCGCAGTACGGCGATCGCGTTCTCGGGGTCCTCCGGCGGCCCCCAGCGCCCTTCGCCGAGCAGCTGCATCGCGCCGTAACCGAGGCGGTGCACGGTGCGCTCCCCGCCGATGTCGAACGTCGAGTCCATCCCAGCTCCTCCTATGCGAGGGAACGCGCCATCCGGTCCACCGCCTGCTCCAGCAAGCTGGCGGAGCACGCGAAGTTGAGCCGTACGAAACCGGACCCGCCCGTGCCGAACTTCTCCCCCGGCTCGAGTGCGACCCCGGCGCGCAGGAAGTGCCCGTGCGGGTCGGCGAGGCCGAGGGCGCGGCAGTCCAGCCAGGCCAGGTACGTGGCGTCCGGGAGCCGGTAGCGCACGTCCGGCAGCCGGCTCTCCAGCAGCTCGGCGAGTTCGCGCCGTCGCCGGTCGAGCTCTTCCAGCAGCTGCGCGAGCCAGGGCACGCCCGCGCTGAACGCGACGCGTGCGGCCGCGACGCCGGGCAGGCCCGCGCCGTACCCGACCTCCTGCCCCATCGCGGTCACCGTGTCCCACGAGCGGGCGGAGCCGGCCACGACGAGCGCGCATTTGAGCCCGGCCAGGTTCCAGGCCTTGGACGCCGACGCCAGGGCGATCGCGTCCTCGGCGCCGGGCACCGCGTGCACCGGGACGAACGCGTCGCCGTAGCTGAGCGCGCCGTGGATCTCGTCCGAGAGCAGCAGCACGTCGTAGCGCCGGCACAGCGCGACGACCGCCGCGAGCTCGGCAGCCGACCACACCCGCCCCACCGGGTTGTGCGGGCTGCACAGCAGGTACGCCCGCGCCCCCGCGGCGAACGCCCGTTCCAGGCCGGGCAGGTCGAGGTCGTGTCCGCCGTCCTCGCGCGCGAGCAGCGGCACCGGCACGACGGTGCGCCCGGCGTGCGCGACGGTGGCGAAGAACGGCTCGTACACCGGCGGGTTGACGACGACCCCGTCACCCGGCGCCGTCCCGGTCCGCAGCACCTCCAGCACCCCGCGCATGACGTCCTGCAGCACGTAGACCCGGCCCGGGTCCACGGCGAGGCCCCAGCGCCGGGCGGCGAACCCGGCGTAGACCTCGGGCAGGTCACCGGCCCACGCGTAGCCGGTGTCGGAGTCGGCCACCATCGCGGCGAGCCGCTCGCGGATCGGCTCGGCCAGCTCGACGTCCATCTCCGCCACCCACAGCGGCAGCACGTCGGGGCCGTACCCCTGCCATTTCGCGCTGCGCCGGTCGCGCAGCCGTTCGAGCGGCACGTCGAGGATCACGGCCGGAACCCTAACCGGCGCCCACCGCGTCGAGCGCGTGCTGCAGGTCGGCCGGGTACGCCGACGCGTACTCGACCGGCTGCCCGGAGCCGGGATGCTCGAAACCGAGCCGGCAGGCGTGCAGCCACTGCCGGGTCAGCCCCAGCCGCCGCGCGAGGACCGGATCGGCGCCGTAGGTGAGGTCACCCACGCACGGGTGGCGGATGGCGGCCAGGTGCACGCGGATCTGGTGGGTACGGCCGGTCTCGAGGTCGATCTCGAGCAGCGACGCGTGCCGGAACGCCTCGAGGGTCCGGTAGTGCGTCACGCTCGGCTTGCCGCCGCTCACGACGGCGAACCGGTGATCGGCGCTCGGGTGCCGCCCGATCGGCGCGTCGATCGTGCCGCGCGACGGATCGGGATGTCCCTGGGCGAGCGCGTGGTAGGTCTTGGTGACGCGCCGCTCCTTGAACGCGCGCTTGAGCAGGGCGTACGCCCGCTCGCTCTTCGCGACCACCATGAGCCCGCTCGTGCCGACGTCCAGGCGGTGGACGACACCCTGGCGCTCCGCGGCGCCGGACGTCGCGATGCGGTAGCCGGCGGCGGCGAGCCCGCCGACGACCGTCGGCCCGGTCCACCCGGGCGACGGGTGCGCCGCGACGCCCACCGGCTTGTCCACGACGACCAGGTCCTCGTCGTCGTGCACGACGACCAGCCCCGGTACCGGCTCGCTGGGAGCGGGGACAGCGGGCCGGGCCGCCGGCAGCTCCACTTCGAGCCAGCTGCCGGCGCTCACCCGGGCCGACTTGGCGGCGGGGGCGCCGTCGAGGCTGACCGCGCCGGCTGCGGCGAGCTCGGCCGCCCGGGTGCGCGAGATCCCGAACAGCCGGGCCAGGGCCGCGTCGAGTCGCTCGCCCTCCAGCCCGTCGGGTACCGCGAGCGCGCGGTGCTCATCCATCGGTGCCCGCCCCCGGCGGCGGGTCCTCGTCACCGTCGGGCGGCGACGCGGCCGGTTCGCCCGCGCCGGGCTCGGCGGCCCGCTGCCCGGCGAACTCGACCCCCACCAGCGAGAGCACCACCATGAGGATCGCCGAGCCGACGATCGCCATGTCGGCACAGTTGAACACCGCGAAGTACTTCACCGAGATGAAGTCCACGACATGGCCTGAGGGGAAGCCGGGCGACCGGAACAGCCGGTCGGTGAGGTTGCCCAGCGCCCCACCGAGCAGCCCGCCCAGCGCCACCGCCCACCAGACGCTGCGCAACCGCCGTACCGTGCGCAGGATCACGGCGACGACCACGACCGCCACGATGGTGAACAGCACGGTGCTGCCGCTGCCCAGGCTGAACGCGGCACCCGGGTTGCGCAGGAACGAGAGGGTCAGCAGGTCACCGATCAGCTCCACACTGCCGTGACCCTCGAGCGAGCGCACCGCCCACCACTTGGTCCCCTGGTCGATCACCCATACCGCGGCGGCGACGGCGAGCACCAGCCCCAGCAACGAGCGGGTCCGCGCCGGGCCGGCTCCGGTGGGCGCCGCGGGATCGGGGTCGAGAGTCACGCGAGGAGGCTACGCGGCGCCTACCGGTGTCCCGCACGGGCAGCGGGAGCGGTCGGACGTCAGGCGCGTTCCTCCGCCTGTTTGCACGCCAGGCAGAGGGTTGCGCGCGGGAACGCCTGCAGGCGCAACTTGCCGATCGGGCGTCCGCAGTTCTCGCACACTCCGTAGCTGCCGTCCTCGAGCCGCCCCAGCGCCCGCTGGTTCTGCTCGAGCAGTTCACGGGCGTTGTTGGCCAGCGACATCTCGTTCTCGCGCTCGAAGGTCTTGGTCCCGGCGTCGGCCTGGTCGTCGCCCGCCCCGTCGCCGGAGTCACGCAGCAGGTCCGCGATGCCCTCCTCGGTGTCGACGACCTGCGCCTGCAGCCGCTCCACCTCCGCGTCGAGCTCGGCGCGTACCGCCGCGAGCTCGGCATCGGTCCACGGGCTCTCGTCCTCCCGTACGACCGGGCGGCGCACGTGCGCGGGTGTGCGGGCTGCCACCTTCGCGGCGGAGCGCCCGGTACGCGGGGCGCTCCCGCGCTTGGCCGCCTGCGTGGCCGGAGCGCTCTTCTTGGCGGCTGCCGTCTTCTTGGTCGCGGTCCTGGCGGCTGGCTGCTTTGCGGGCGCGGTCTTCTTTGCGGGCGCGGCCTTCGTGGCGGGAGCGCTCCTCTTGGCCGGGGTGGTCTTCTTCGCGGCCGTGCTCTTCGCGGTCGTGCTCGTCTTGGCGGCAGTGCGCTTCGCGGCGCTCGTCTTCTTGGCGGCCGTCTTGGACGCCGGCGCCCCCGCCCGCGTTCTCGCTGCCGCAGCGGGCGTGCCGGACCCCTTTGTCGGCGCGGCCTTGGCCGGGGCCGCCTTGCGCGACGTGTTCCGTCCCTCCGCGGGCTTGCTCGCCGCGGGCTTGCTCGCCGCCGGCTTGCTCGCCGCCGGCTTGCTCGTCGCCGCCTTCTTCGCAGCAGCACCACCGGCCCGACTCGCCATGGTGGTCTCCTCTCCCGGTCGGCGGCGCGCCCGGTCGCCCCGGGCGCAGCGCGGGGCCCCATGCGATCCCCGCGAGGTGCCGCGAGGATAGGGACCCGCTGGTGCGGACGCAATGATCCACGCCGCGATCATCGATCCCGGCACCGACTGCGCGGTAGGCTGTGCCGGTCGATCGGCACGGTGACGACGGGGACGGCTCGTCCCGCACGCAGTCCGAAGCGACCCGGGGACGGTGCGAGCCCGGGGACGTGCGCGGGGCGCTATCACCCCACGAGCCGCCGGAAGAGCCGCGGAGCACCGCGGGGTAGAACCGGCCGCCGACGGCGAACCGAGCGGGGCGCGGCAGGTCCGCGCCCAAGGAGGGTGGTACCGCGGGCAGGCCGACCCGGCCGGCTCGTCCCTTCGTCGAGAACGCCGCGTGCCGGGTCTTCCGGTCCGCACCGACGGAGGTCTGATGTATCGCCCGGTCCCCTCCCAGGTCGACCTGCCCGCGGTCGAGCACGAGGTGCTCGCCCTCTGGGCCGAGCGCGACGTGTTCGCCCGCTCCCTCGCCGCCAGCGCGGGCCGGCCGCTGTGGGTGTTCAACGAGGGCCCTCCGACCGCGAACGGGATGCCCGGCGCCCACCACCTCGAGGCACGCGTCTTCAAGGACGTCTTCCCCCGCTACCGGACCATGAAGGGCTTCCACGTCCCGCGCAAGGCCGGCTGGGACTGCCACGGGCTGCCGGTCGAGCTCGCCGTCGAGCGCGAGCTGGGCTTCACGACGAAGGGCGACATCGAGCGGTACGGCGTCGCGGAGTTCAACGCCCGCTGCCGCGAGTCCGTGCTGCGCCACGTCGACGCGTTCTCCGAGATGACGGTCCGCATGGGCTACTGGGTGGACATGGACGACGCGTACTGGACCATGGACGCGGACTACATCGAGAGCGTCTGGTGGTCGCTCAAGAAGATCTTCGAGGCGGGCCTGCTCGTGCAGGACCACCGGGTCACGCCGTACTGCCCGCGCTGCGGCACCGGGCTCTCCGACCACGAGCTGGCGCAGGGCTACGAGACCGTCGTCGACCCGTCGGTGTATGTCCGCTTCCCCGTCGCCGCAGGCCCGCTCGCGCAGCGCTTCCCCGGCGTCGCGCTGCTGGTGTGGACGACGACGCCGTGGACGCTCGTCTCCAACACCGCCTGCGCGGTCAACGAGACCGTCCCGTACGTCGTCGCGCGTACCGCTGCCGGCGAGGTGCTCGTCATCGCCGCCGCACGGCGCGAAGCGGTGCTCGGCGAGGACAGCGAGGTGCTCGCCGAGCTGACCGGTGCGGAGCTGGTCGGCACGGCGTACACCCGGCCGCTGTCCTGGCTCGCGTTCCCCGAGACCGACGGCCCGCTGCACACGGTCCTGCACGCCGACTTCGTCACCGCCGACGACGGCTCCGGCATCGCCCACGAAGCGCCGGCGTTCGGCGCCGACGACCTGATGCTGTGCCGCTCGCACGGGTTGCCGGTCGTCAACCCGTTGCGTGCGGACGGCACGTTCGAGCCGGACGTACCGGTGGTCGGCGGGATGTTCTTCAAGAAGGCCGACACCGCCATCGTCGAGGAGCTGCGCACCGCGGGCCTGCTGTTCCGGCACGTGCCGTACGAGCACGCCTATCCCCACTGCTGGCGTTGCCACACCCCGCTCGTGTACTACGCGCAGCCGTCCTGGTACATCCGCACGACCGCGATCAAGGACCAGCTGCTCGAGCAGAACGCGCAGACCGAATGGCAGCCCCCGACGATCCAGTGGGGGCGGTACGGCGACTGGTTGCGGGGCAACATCGACTGGGCGCTGTCACGCAACCGGTACTGGGGCACCCCGCTGCCGATCTGGCGCAACGACCTCGACCCCGACCGCATGGTCTGCGTCGGCTCGCTCGCCGAGCTCGGCGAGCTCGCCGGCAAGGACCTGTCCGGACTCGACCCGCACCGCCCGTACGTCGACGACATCACGTTCACGGTCGACGGCGTCGACGGGGTCTTCCGTCGCGTCCCGGAGGTCATCGACGGCTGGTACGACAGCGGCTCGATGCCGTTCGCGCAGTTCGGCTATCCGTACCGGGGGGCCGACCTGTTCGAGGGGCGTTACCCGGCCGACTTCATCTGCGAGGCCATCGACCAGACGCGCGGCTGGTTCTACACGCTGATGGTGGTGGGAACGCTCGTGTTCGGGCAGTCCTCGTACCGCACGGTGCTGTGCCTGGGCCACATCCTCGACGAGGAGGGCCGCAAGATGAGCAAGCACCTGGGCAACGTCCTCGAGCCGATCCCGCTCATGGACCGCCACGGCGCTGACGCCGTCCGCTGGTTCATGCTCGCCGGCGGGTCGCCCTGGCAGGCCCGGCGCGTCGGGCACGGCACCATCCAGGAGGTCGTGCGCAAGGTCCTGCTGACCTACTGGAACACCGTGTCCTTCCAGGCGTTGTACGCCGGTGAGTCCGACGTCGACCCGGCTGCCGTGACGCTGCCAGTCGCCGAGCGTCCGGCGCTCGACCGCTGGGCGCTGTCCGAGGCGCACCGCCTCGCCCGCGAGGTCGACGCGGCCATGGACGCGTACGACACCCAGCGCGCCGGGCGGTTGATGTCCGGCTACGTCGACGACCTGTCCAACTGGTACGTGCGCCGCTCCCGGCGCCGGTTCTGGCACGGCGACCCAGCGGCGCTCGCGACGCTGCACGAGTGCCTGCGCATCGTGACGCTGCTGATGGCACCGTTCACCCCGTTCATCACCGAACGGGTATGGCAGGACCTGTTCGTACCGTCGCACGGCGACGCCCCGGAGTCCGTCCACCTGGCGGCCTGGCCGGAGGTCGACGACGACCTCGTCGATGACGCGCTCGCCGCGCAGATGGCGCTCACCCGGCGCCTCGTCGAGCTCGGCCGCGCGGCCCGCGCCGCGTCCGGCGTACGGACCCGCCAGCCGCTGGGTCGCGCGCTCGTCGCCGCGGCCGGCTGGGACGCGCTGCCGGACGAGCTGCGCCGGGAGGTGGCCGAGGAGCTGAACGTCACCGACCTCGTCGCGCTGGGCGACGCTGCCGGGGACCTGGTCGACGTCACCGTGAAGGCGAACTTCCGTTCACTGGGGAGACGTTTCGGCAAGCGCACCCAACACGTCGCGGCAGCGGTTTCCGCTGCGGACCCGGCCGAGCTGGTGAGCGGGCTGCGCGCCGCGGGCAGCGTGGCCGTCGACGCGGACGGCGAGGTGGTGGACCTCGGTGCCGACGACCTGATCGTCACCGAGTCGCCGCGCGAAGGCTGGGCCGTCGAGAGCGCGGGCGGGGAGACCGTGGCCCTGGACCTGACCTTGACGCCCGAGCTGCGCCGCGCCGGGCTGGCACGTGAGGTCGTACGCCTCGTGCAGGAGGCACGCAAGGGCGCCGGGCTCGCGGTCGGCGACCGGATCGCGCTGTGGTGGCACGGTGACGGCGAGGGCGCGGACGCCCTGCGCGAGCACGCGACGGCGATCGCCGGTGAGGTGCTCGCGACGAGCTACGAGCAGGGCAGCGCTCCTGCGGACGCAGTCCGCGTCGACACCGGCGAGCTCGACCTGGTGATCGCGCTACGCAAGACCTGACCGTTCGCCGGCAAGGCGGCGGGCGTCAGGCCTGCTGCGGCGGCCCGCTGTGCTCCGGCATCGCGAACGGCGAGGGCGGCGCCTGCCCGGGCTCCCCCGCACCGGCAGGGCGCGGCTCGTTCGACGGGGGCTGGCCCGGTTGCGAGCCCGGCACGGACGGCGCCGGCGGCGGGGCCGGTGGCGAGTGCGGGGCCGCCGGTTGCGGGGCCGCCGGCTGCGGGGCGGACGGCTGCGGGGCCGCCGGTGGCGGCGCGGGC
>JAFIHG010000031.1 GCA_017848795.1 Candidatus Nanopelagicales bacterium
GGCGGCGGCGCCGGCGGCGGGGTGGGCGCCGGGTCTGGCGGCGGTTCGGGCGACGGCGGCTGCGGCCCCGGGGCGGGCGGGGACGGCTCAGGCTCGACCGGAGGGACCGGGGACCCCGGAGGTTCGGGTGGCACGACGCCGGCCTCGGGCTCCTGCTCGCTCATGGCGACCAGCATGCCGGAAACCGCTCCCGACCGTGGTCTCACGGTCGCCGCCTGCCGCGTTGCGCGTCGTGGCGCCGCGCATCGCTGTCCGGGTCGGACACGCCACGCAGCACCCAGAACCCGAGCAGGCCGAGCAGGGCCAGGAAGATCGCCCACGCTGCGAGCACCACCAGGCCTCCGGTCTGGGTCATGCCGACTCCTCTCCTCGCACCGGTCGGCGCGCCAGGTCCGCGCGGCGCACCCGGAGCACGATCAGCCGGGGCTGCAGCCGTGCGACGTCGCTCCAGCCGAACACGAGCGAGCGGCGGCTCAGCAGTCGGAACAGTCTTGGGATCGGCCACGGCCCGGTCATCTCGGCGTGCCCGTACCCCAGGCGGTGGCCGACGGCGATCCCGCCGCACTCCACCATGTCCAGTTCGCACTCCACCTCGCCGTCGGGCCGCCCGATGAGCCGGAAGTGCAGGTCGTGCACCACCCCGACCTGCGTACCGTCGGCATCGACGACGCGCGACCCGATGAGCTCGGCTGCTCTCATCGCCCGCTCCCGGGCAGCGGGGCGATGACCTTGTCCGCCACCCACGCGCGCAGTCGGTAGGAGGGCAGGAGCTCGCGCGGCGAGGTGAGGCGCACCTGCATCCGGTCGACCCGGGCCACCAGCGAAAGCGGTATCCGGCACGGGTAACCGTCGCCGTCCCCGCGCAAGCGGCGCCCGGTCGCGGCCCACCAGGTGCCGAGCCGACCCCCGAGCCGCGGCCCGTACGCGATCGGTCCGCACAGCAGCGCCGTCAGCACCGGGGCGCGGGCGGCGCTGCCGCCCCCGGCGGGATCGGGCTCCGGGTCGCTGAGCTCGAGGTCGTCGATGCGTCCGGCCATCATGCCGCGCGAATCGACCAGCTGCCGGTCCAGCAGCAGGTCGTTGGCGGTGAAGCGGTGGTGCGCCCAGTCGGTCATGTCGTCCTCACCTTCCTGCCGGGTCACTGGCCGGCCCGGGTCAGTAGCAGCAGCGGCACGGTCACCAGCGCCACGACGACCATCACGACCAGCAGCACCGTGCCGAGGGTGTTGGTGACGACGCCGTTGACGTGCTCGCCGAGGTAGCGCCGGTCATTGGCGACCACGAGGACCGGGAAGTACGTCAGCGGGATGGCAGCGGCTCCCAGCACGACCGACACGATCGTGATCGTGATCGGGTCGATCGTCGTCAGCACCGTCCCCGCAGCCGCCACGACCGTGGCGAGGCAGACGAACTGGAATCGGGCGGCACCGACCGGCGGCCGCGCCTTGCCCCAGCTCCACCCGAAGTACTGCGCGACCGCGTATCCGGTGGACAGCGTGGACTCGGCCGCCGCGGCGAACGTCGCGACGAGGAACGAGAACAGCGCGATGGCCAGGCCGATGCCGCCGAAGGCGACAGCCACCGGCAGCGCCGCCTGGCCGACATGGTTCACCTGGATCCCGAGCGGTCGCAGGACGGGCACGGCGACCGCCATGAGCGCCAGGCTCAGCAGCCCCCCGAACGGGAAGCCGAGGAACGTGTTGAGCCGCATCTCCCGCAGGTCCTTGATGCTCCAGTGCTCCTCGCGGCCACCGGAGGAGAAGAAGATCACCTGGTAGGGCACGAGGCAGGCACCGATGAGGGAGATCGCGTAGAACCACCACGTCGGAGCCGCTTGCTCCGCAGGGATCGCTGGGTGGATCGTCTGGTCCCACAGCGCAGCCCAGTCCGTCGGGAGCCAGAAGAGCGCGACGACGAAGACGAGCATGGACAGGCCCAGCAGGCCGAGCACGCGTTCCATGCGCTGGAACGGCATGCGCCATACGACCAGCCAGGCGGCCGCCGCCACGAGCGGCACCCACAGCAGGTACGGCACGCCGGTGGCGAGCTGCAGGACGAGGGCCGTGCCGCCGATCTCGGCGGCGACCGTCAACACGTTGAGGACGACCGAGCTCGACGCGTTCAGCATGGACGCACGGACTCCGAGTCGTTCCCGTACGACGTGGTAGACGGGTCGGTGTGCGACGGCCGCGACCCGGCCGGCCATCTCGCCGAACACCGCCATCGCGATGGTCCCCAGCACGACAGCCCACGCCAGCGTCATCCCGTACCGGGCACCGGTGATCCCCGAGGTGACGATGTTGCCGATGTCGACGAACCCGCCGATGGCCGTCATGACACCCAGCGTCAGGCCGAGTGCCTTCTTCACCGTCGTCGCCCGCTCATTGCAGCCGCTCCTGCCAGCCGACGAGCGCCGCGCGGGCGCGCTGCAACTCGTCCAGCGCCTGGCGCACCCCCGCCTGGTTGCCGAGGCCGAGTGCCATGCGCAGCGCCGTGAGGGCGTCCGTCGCAGCGGTCACGACGTCGTCGAGCTGGGAGAACAGCGCGCGGCTGTCCTCGTCGGGGGGCTGCCGGCTCGTGAAGGACTCCGCGATCGAACTGCCATCGTCCTCGGCGGCGCTGACCACCTCGGAGGTCACCGGCGCCAGGCTGCGGCCCGTGAGCTCGAGCCGGGTCGCCAGCTCCGCGGTCGCGACCGCGGAGGCGAGGTCGATCGTCGTGTGCAGCGCAGCCTGCCGGTAGCTGCCGGCGTCCAGGGTCGGACCGGCGCAGCCGGTCAGCAGCGCAACGGCGAGTGCGCCGGGCACCACGACCCGACGCAGGTGTCGGTCCCGCGGCTTCGACACCCGTTCATGATCGGACAGGCGTGGCGCTCCCGCATCCGCTCACCGCGCCCTGGGACGCGGAAGTCCCCACCGGTCGTGACCGGTGGGGACTTCCGTCGAGGCGATCAGCCCAGCGGCTTCGCCCGGTATCGGGACCTCGCTGCGCTCGGTCCCGAACGGGGCTGGGGCTCGGAAGCCGAGACGGAAGAGCATGTCTCGGCTTCGCTGGGCTTCACCCCGTATAGCCGCCGAAGTCGTACTCCTCGAGTGCGACCGCCTGACCGCCGCCGGTGCCGAAGGTGCCGTAGTCGAGGTCGTCGTAGGCCGAGAGCGAGGCGTACATCGCCGCCTTCGCCTCCTCGGTCGGTTCGACCTTGACATTGCGGTACAGCGGCATCCCGGTCCCGGCCGGGATCAGCTTGCCGAGGATGACGTTCTCCTTGAGCCCCAGCAGCGGGTCGGACTTGGCGTGGATCGCCGCTTCGGTCAGGACCCGGGTCGTCTCCTGGAACGAGGCCGCCGACAGCCACGACTCGGTGGCGAGCGAGGCCTTGGTGATGCCCATCAGCTCGGGCCGCGCGGACGCCGGCTGACCACCGTCAGCGACGACCCGGCGGTTCTCCGCCTCGAACAGCGTGCGCTCGACGAGCTCACCGGGCAGATACTCGGTGTCCCCACCCTCGATGATCGTCACCCGCTTGAGCATCTGGCGGACGATCGTCTCGATGTGCTTGTCGTGCAGCGACACACCCTGGCTGCGGTAGACCTCCTGCACCTCGGCCACCAGGTGCAGCTGCACCTGGCGCTGACCCTGGATGCGCAGCACCTGCTTGGGGTCGACCGCACCCTGCACCAGCTTGTCGCCGACGCCGATGTGGTCGCCGTCCTCGACGAGCAACCGGGCCCGCTTCGAGACGGTGTAGGGCATCTCCTCCGAACCGTCGTCCGGGGTGACGATCACCTTGCGGACCTTGTCGGTGTCGTCGATGCGCACCCGCCCGGCCGCCTCGCTGATCGGTGCCACGCCCTTGGGCGTGCGCGCCTCGAACAGCTCGACGACACGCGGTAGGCCGTGGGTGATGTCCTCACCCGCGACACCGCCGGTGTGGAACGTCCGCATCGTCAGCTGCGTACCGGGCTCGCCGATGGACTGCGCGGCGATGATGCCGATCGCCTCGCCCACGTCGACCAGCTTGCCGGTCGCGAGCGAGCGGCCGTAGCAGGCCGCGCAGGTTCCCACCTTGCTCTCGCATGTGAGCACCGAGCGCGCCTTGACCTCGGTGACTCCGGCCGCGATCAACGCGTCGACCTGCGCGAGCCCGATCTCGGTGCCGGCCGCCAGGATCACCTCACCGTCGACGACGACGTCCTCGGCCGTGAGCCGCGAGACCGCCGTGGTCTCCACGTTGTCGGCACGCTGCAGCGTCCCGTCCGGCCCGCTCTCGCCGACGACCGTGGCGAGGCCGCGGTCGGTCCCGCAGTCCACCTCGCGCACGATGACGTCCTGGCTGACGTCGACGAGCCGCCGCGTCAGGTAGCCCGAGTCGGCCGTACGCAGCGCCGTGTCGGCCAGCCCCTTGCGCGCGCCGTGGGTCGCGATGAAGTACTCGACGACCGACAGTCCCTCGCGGAAGTTGGCCTTGATCGGGCGCGGGATGATCTCGCCCTTCGGGTTCGCGACGAGACCGCGCATACCGGCGATCTGGCGGACCTGCATCCAGTTACCGCGCGCCCCGGAGTTGACCATCATGAACACCGGGTTGGTGCGCGGGAAGCGCGCCCGCATCGCGTGGTCGACCTGGTCGGTGGCGCGGTTCCAGATCTCGATGAGCTCCTGGCGGCGCTCGAGGTCGGTGATCAGGCCCTTCTCGTACTGGTCCTGCACCTTGGCCGCCTTGACCTCGGCGTCGGCGAGCACCTCGTCCTTCTGCGGGGGCGTGATGACGTCCTCGATCGAGATCGTCACCCCGGAACGGGTCGCCCAGCGGAAGCCGGCCGCCTTGAGCCCGTCGAGCGTCGCGGAGACCTGCGCCTTCTCGTACCGCTCGGACAGGTCGTTGACGATCCGGCCGAGCTCGCGCTTGTCGACCTCGATGTTCACGAACGGGTACCACAGCGGCAGCGCCTCGTTGAACAGCGCCCGCCCGAGGGTGGTCTCGAGGATGAACGAAGCACCCTCCGTCCAGCCGTCCTCGGTCGGCCAGCCGCCCTCCGGCGTCCACCCCAGCGGCGGCCGCTCGTCGTTGAACCGGATCTTGACCTTGGACTGCAGGCTGATCTCACCGTTGTCGAACGCCATCAGCGCCTCGCCGACCGACGAGTAGGCGTTGCCCTCCCCCGGGCTGCCCTCCCGCTCGGAGGTGAGGAAGTTGATACCGAGCACCATGTCCTGGGTCGGGGCCGTGACCGGCCGGCCGTCCGCGGGGGACAGGATGTTGTTGCTCGACAGCATCAGGATCCGCGCCTCGGCCTGGGCCTCGGCCGACAGCGGCAGGTGCACCGCCATCTGGTCACCGTCGAAGTCCGCGTTGAACGCGGTGCAGACCAGCGGGTGGATCTGGATCGCCTTGCCCTCGATGAGCTGCGGCTCGAACGCCTGGATGCCGAGGCGGTGCAGTGTCGGCGCGCGGTTGAGCAGCACCGGGTGCTCGGTGATGACCTCCTCGAGCACGTCCCACACGACCGAGCGGGAACGCTCGACCATCCGCTTCGCGGACTTGATGTTCTGGGCGTGGTTGAGGTCGACCAGCCGCTTCATGACGAACGGCTTGAACAGCTCCAGCGCCATCGCCTTGGGCAGCCCGCACTGGTGCAGCTTGAGCTGCGGGCCGACGACGATCACCGAACGGCCCGAGTAGTCGACGCGCTTGCCGAGCAGGTTCTGGCGGAACCGGCCCTGCTTGCCCTTGAGCATGTCGGAGAGCGACTTGAGCGGGCGGTTGCCCGGTCCGGTGACCGGCCGGCCGCGGCGGCCGTTGTCGAACAGCGCGTCGACGGCCTCCTGCAGCATGCGCTTCTCGTTGTTGACGATGATCTCGGGTGCGCCGAGGTCGAGCAGCCGCTTGAGCCGGTTGTTGCGGTTGATCACCCGGCGGTAGAGGTCGTTGAGGTCCGACGTCGCGAACCGGCCGCCGTCGAGCTGCACCATGGGGCGCAGGTCCGGCGGGATGACCGGTACGCAGTCGAGCACCATGCCCATCGGCGAGTTGCGGGTCTGCAGGAACGCCGAGACGACCTTGAGCCGCTTGAGCGCACGCGTCTTGCGCTGACCCTTGCCGGTGTGCACGACCTCCCGCAGCGCCTCCGCCTCACCAGCGAGGTCGAAGTTCTCGAGCCGGTCCTGGATCGCCGCAGCGCCCATGCCGCCCTTGAAGTAGCGCCCGTACCGGTCACGCATCTCCCGGTAGAGCATCTCCTCGCCCTCGAGGTCCTGGACCTTCAGGCTCTTGAACCGGTCGAAGACCCGGTCCAGCCGGTCCACCTCGGCGTCCGCGCGCCGGCGGATCTGCGCCATCTCGCGCTCCGCCGACTCGCGCACCTTGCGGCGCTGGTCGCTCTTGGCGCCCTCGGCCTCGAGCGCCGCCAGGTCCGCCTCGAGCTTCGCAGCGCGCTTGTTCACGTCGTCGTCGCGCCGGTTGGTCAGCTGCTGCTTCTCGACAGAGATCTTGCTCTCCAGCGAGGGCAGGTCGCGGTGCCGGGCTTCCTCGTCGACGCTTGTGATCATGTACGCGGCGAAGTAGATGACCTTCTCGAGGTCCTTCGGCGCCAGGTCGAGCAGGTAGCCGAGGCGGCTGGGGACGCCCTTGAAGTACCAGATGTGGGTGACCGGCGCGGCGAGCTCGATGTGACCCATCCGCTCCCGGCGCACCTTGGCGCGGGTCACCTCGACGCCGCAACGCTCGCAGATGATGCCCTTGAAGCGAACCCGCTTGTACTTGCCGCAGTAGCACTCCCAGTCCCGGGTAGGACCGAAGATCTTCTCGCAGAAGAGCCCGTCCTTCTCCGGCTTGAGAGTGCGGTAGTTGATGGTCTCCGGCTTCTTCACCTCGCCGTGCGACCAGGTACGGATGTCGTCGGCAGTGGCGAGGCCGATGCTCAGCTTGTCGAAGTAGTTGACGTCAAGCACTCTGTGTGTCCTTGCTTTAGTGGTCCGTCAGGTGGTCGCGGTGGGGCAGCCGGTCCGCGGTGCGGACCGGCTGCGACCCTCAGACCTCCTCGACGCTGCTCGGCTCGCGCCGGGACAGGTCGATGCCCAGTTCCTCGGCGGCGCGGTAGACCTCGTCCTCCGCGTCCCGCATCTCGATCGCGACGCCGTCGCCCGCGAGGACTTCGACGTTGAGCGACAGGGACTGCATCTCCTTGATGAGCACCCGGAACGATTCCGGGATGCCCGGGTGGGGGATGTTGTCCCCCTTCACGATCGCCTCGTAGACCTTCACGCGGCCCAGGACGTCGTCACTCTTGATCGTGAGCAGCTCCCGCAGCGCGTACGCCGCGCCGTACGCCTCGAGCGCCCACACCTCCATCTCGCCGAACCGCTGGCCACCGAACTGCGCCTTGCCGCCCAGCGGCTGCTGGGTGATCATCGAGTACGGGCCGGTCGAACGGGCGTGGATCTTGTCGTCGACCAGGTGCAGCAGCTTCAGGATGTAGATGTAGCCGACCGAGACCGGCGACGGGAACGGCTCTCCGGTGCGACCGTCCATCAGCCGCGCCTTGCCGTCCCCTCCCACCAGCCGGGTGCCGTCCGGGCGCCGGAGCGTAGACCCGAGCAGCCCGGTGATCTCGGACTCGCGGGCGCCGTCGAACACCGGCGTGGCGACCTTGGTGCCCGGTGCGCCGCTGCGCGCCTCGGGCGCGAGCAGCTCGGCCCACTCCGGCGAGCCGTCTACCTCCCAGCCGGTCTTCGCGACCCAGCCGAGGTGGGTCTCCATGACCTGCCCGACGTTCATCCGGCCGGGGACACCCAGCGGGTTCAGGATGATGTCGACCGGCGTGCCGTCCTCGAGGAACGGCATGTCCTCCACCGGCAGGATCTTGGCGATGACGCCCTTGTTGCCGTGGCGGCCGGCGAGCTTGTCCCCGTCCTGGATCTTGCGCTTCTGGGCGATGTAGACCCGTACCAGGCGGTTGACGCCCGGGGGAAGCTCGTCGCCCTCCTCGCGGTCGAAGACGCGGACGCCGATGACCTTGCCGTCGCCGCCGTGCGAGACCTTCAGCGAGGTGTCGCGGACCTCCCGGGCCTTCTCACCGAAGATCGCCCGCAGCAGGCGCTCCTCCGGGGTGAGCTCCGTCTCGCCCTTCGGGGTCACCTTGCCGACCAGCACGTCGCCGGTGACGACGTCCGCACCGATCCGGATGATGCCGCGCTCGTCAAGGTCGGCGAGCACCTCCTCGGAGACGTTCGGGATGTCCCGGGTGATCTCCTCGGGGCCGAGCTTGGTGTCGCGCGCGTCGACCTCGTGCTCGTCGATGTGGATCGAGCTCAGCACGTCGTCCTGGACGATGCGCTGCGAGAGGATGATCGCGTCCTCGTAGTTGTGGCCCTCCCACGGCATGAACGCGACGAGCAGGTTGCGACCCAGGGCCATCTCGCCCTGGTCCGTGCACGGCCCGTCCGCCAGCACCTGACCGGTCTCGACCCGGTCGCCCTCGTCGACGATCGGGCGCTGGTTGTAGCTGGTGCCCTGGTTGGAGCGGCGGAACTTCTGCAGCCGGTAGCTGCGCGAGATCCCGTCGTCCTGGGACACCGTGACCTCGTCGGCGGACACCTCCGAGACGACCCCGCCGAGTTCGGCGCGTACGACGTCACCGGCGTCGGTCGCGGCGCGGTACTCCATGCCGGTGCCGACCAGCGGCGCCTCGCTGCGCAGCAGCGGCACCGACTGGCGCTGCATGTTCGAGCCCATGAGCGCCCGGTTGGCGTCGTCGTGCTCCAGGAACGGGATCATCGCGGTGGCGACCGAGACCATCTGGCGCGGGCTGACGTCCATGTAGTCGACGTCGCCGGCCTGGAAGAACTCGACCTCGCCGCCACGGGTGCGCACCAGGACACGGTCCTCGCTGAAGGTGCCGTCGTCATTGAGCGGCGCGTTGGCCTGCGCGATGACGAAGCGGTCCTCCTCGTCCGCGGTCAGGTAGTCGATCCGGTCGGTGACCCGGCCGTTCTCGACGTTGCGGTACGGCGTCTCGACGAAGCCGAACGCGTTCACCCGCGCATAGGTGGCGAGCGAGCCGATCAGGCCGATGTTCGGCCCTTCCGGCGTCTCGATCGGGCACATCCGCCCGTAGTGCGACGGGTGCACGTCACGGACCTCGAACCCGGCCCGCTCCCGCGAGAGCCCGCCAGGGCCGAGCGCGGAGAGCCGGCGCTTGTGGGTCAGCCCGGCCAGCGGGTTGGTCTGGTCCATGAACTGGGAGAGCTGGCTGGTGCCGAAGAACTCCTTGATGGAGGCGACGACCGGCCGGATGTTGATCAGGGTCTGCGGCGTGATCGCCTCGACGTCCTGGGTCGTCATCCGCTCACGAACGACGCGCTCCATGCGGGACAGGCCGGTGCGGATCTGGTTCTGGATCAGCTCGCCCACGGTGCGCAGCCGGCGGTTGCCGAAGTGGTCGATGTCGTCGGTCTCGATCGGGACCGGCTCGCACCCCGGGGCGCTGAACTCGGCCTCGCCGGCGTGCAGCCGTACGACGTACTCGATCGTGTTGACGATGTCGTCGATCGTGATGGTGCTCTGGGTCAGCTCGTACGAGGTGCCCAGCTTTTTGTTGATCTTGTAGCGGCCGACCTTGGCGAGGTCGTAGCGCTTGGGGTTGAAGTAGAAGTTGTCGAGCAGCCCCTGTCCGGCCTCGGCCGTCGGCGGCTCACCCGGACGCAGCTTGCGGTAGATGTCCTTGAGCGCCTCGTCCTGCGCCTCGATGCCGTCCTTCTCCAGGGTCGCCATCATCGACTCGTACGCCCCGAAGCGTTCCCGGATCTGCTCGCTGGTCCAGCCGAGCGCCTTGAGCAGGATCGTCACCGGCTGCTTGCGCTTGCGGTCGACCCGGACGCCGACCATGTCCTTCTTGTCGACCTCGAACTCGAGCCAGGCACCGCGCGAGGGGATGATCCGCGCGTTGAAGATGTCCTTGTCGGAGGTCTTGTCGAGCTCACGGGCGAAGTAGACACCGGGCGAACGGACCAGCTGCGAGACGACGACGCGCTCGGTCCCGTTGATGATGAAGGTGCCCTTGCGGGTCATGATCGGGAAGTCGCCCATGAACACCGTCTGCGACTTGATCTCGCCGGTCTCGTTGTTCATGAACTCGGCGGTGACGAACAGCGGCTGCGCGTAGGTGAAGTCCTTGTCGCGGCACTGCTCTTCGGTGTACTTCGGGGGCTCGAAGCGGTGATCGCGGAACGAGAGCGACATCGAGCCGCCGAAGTCCTCGATCGGGGAGATCTCCTCGAAGATGTCCTCGAGTCCGGAGGTCTGCGGTACGGCGGTGCTGCCCGTCTCGAGGGCAGCTGCGACCCGCTCCTGCCAGGCCGGGTTGCCCAGCAGCCAGTCGAAGGACTCGGTCTGCAGGGCGAGCAGGTCGGGGACCTCGAGGGGTTCGCGGATCTTCTCGAACGTGACACGCTCGGGGGCGTTGGTACGGTTGGTCGAACTGGTGGCGGACGTGCGCGAGGCAGCCAAGAGGCATCCTTCCGATGGCTCGCGATGACGGCGAACGCGCCTGACCGGCCGGGTCAAGCCAACTGAGGGCGGACACGGCTATATGACAAGGCAGCGCAAGGGAGCAGCATACCCACCGCGGGCGCCGCTGTCCAGACGGACCATTCGGCGACGCCGAGGCCGGGGCGCCGGTGACCGCGCCGAGGGTCGAACTCGCACCCAGTGCGCGTGTCGGCGGGCCTCACCGCCACCTCGGCCCCGCGGGACCGCTGCACGCATCCTCTCCTCCGCCAGGAGGAACGCGTAGCCGCGAGGATGACCGGTCGCGCGCCGCAAGTCAAGACGTCCGGCGCTGCGCCGCGCCGATTCCGCTCGAAGGTGGCTCCGCCGGTCCGGTCGCGACGGACCACCTGATGAGGAGCGTCGAGGGGCGGCACCCGTGCGGGTGCCGCCCCTCGTACGTGGTGCTCGCCAACTACCGTGACAGGACCAGCCGATCGCCACGCGTCAGCGAAACCATGATCACCGACGTGGTCCGCTCCGCAACAGACGGGCGCACCCCCACGTCGGCCAAGCGCAGTCGAGTCGATTTGGCCTGGTGGCGCGCCCGCCGGCGCGTGAAAGACCGGGCGACCACTCGGCGCTCGAGCGCAGTCGAGTCACCTGGGGCCTGGTGGCGCGCCCGCCGGCGCGTGAAAGACCGGGCGAGCACTCGGTCGTCGCGCGCAGCGGAGACACCTTGCACCTTGGTGGCGCGCCCGCCGGCGCGTGAAAGACTGGGCGAGCACTCGGTGGTCGAGCGTAGTCGAGACCACTCGGTGATCATGGTCTCGACTACGCTCGACCAACGGCTGGTTTCGTCGCTCTTTCAGCTCAGAGCAGACCCTGGCGACGGTGGTCTCGACTACGCTCGACCGCCGATCGGCATTGCCACTCGGGCGCAACCACGCGGCGACCCACTACCCGCCGACCGGCGCCCGCCGAGCGCCAGCGAGGCAGGCGCGGAGCCCGGGGTTCCGAGCCGCTAGGCGAGGGACCCCGCCGGCGAGGCGCCTGTGCGCCGTTGGAGGCGTTAAGAAACCGTCACGGTGGCGCCGGCGGCCTCGAGGGCCTCCTTGGCCTTGTCCGCAGCTTCCTTGTTGACCTTCTCCAGGACCGGCTTGGGCGCGCTCTCGACCAGGTCCTTGGCCTCCTTCAGGCCGAGGCTGGTGAGGGTGCGCACCTCCTTGATGACCTGGATCTTCTTGTCACCGGCTGCGGTGAGGACGACGTCGAACTCGTCCTTCTCCTCGGCGGCCGGGGCCTCGCCACCGGCGCCGCCGGCGGCCGGTGCGACGCCCATCGCCACCGGCGCGGCGGCGGTGACGTCGAAGGTCTCCTCGAACTGCTTCACGAACTCCGAGAGCTCCAGGAGGGTCATCTCCTTGAACGCGTCGAGCAGTTCGTCGGTGCTGAGCTTCGCCATGATCGGCGGTCCTTTCGTTGCGTGGTTCGCGGCGCGCTAGGGGCAGACGCCATGTGGGTGAGCGGGGGCGTCAGCCCTCGGTGGTCGCCTCCGCGCCCTCCGCGGGCGCCTCGGCGGTGGTGCCCGCCGCGTCGGTCGCCTCGGCGACGTCGGCACTGTCCGGGCTGTCGGCGAGCGCCGCGGGGGTGTCCGCGGCCTCGGCCTGCTTGACCGGCTCGGTCGGCTCGGTCGGCTCGGCCTCGGCGGCCGGCGCGGGCGTACCGGCACCGGCGATGACCGACGGATCCGCCTCGGCCTTGGCGCGCAGCGCCTCGATCGTGCGGACCGTCTTGGACAGCGGAGCCTGGAACAGCGCCGCCGCCTGCGAGGTCTTGGCCTTCATGGCACCCGCCAGCTTGGCGAGCAGCACCTCGCGGGACTCGAGATCGGCGAGCCGGGTGATCTCGGCAGGGGACAGCGGCTTGCCGTCCATGATGCCGCCCTTGATCACCAGCAGCGGGTGAGCCTTCGCGAAGTCGCGCAGCCCCTTCGCCGCCTCGACCGGGTCGCCCTTGATGAAGGCGAGCGCGCTCGGACCGACGAGCATCTCGTCCAGCCCGCTCACGCCGGCGTCCTTGGCGGCGATCTTGGTGAGGGTGTTCTTCACGACGGCGTACTGCGTGCTCGCCCCGAGCGAGCGGCGCAGCTCGCCGAGCTGCGTCACGGTGAGGCCGCGGTACTCGGTGAGCACGGTCGCGGTCGAGGAGCGCAGCTCCTCGGCGATCTTGGCGACCGCGGCGACCTTGTCGGTCCGTGCCATGGGACTCCTTCCTGGTTTCGCCGGAAGGCCGCCCCGAGCAAGAGAAAGCCCCGCGCACGGCGCGGGGCTGCAGGCGAGACGCTCACGCGCTCGCTGCTTTCCACACCTGCGCTGGCCCTCCGCTGCTGCGGACGATTCTGTGTCTCGTGCGAGACACGACCGGCGGTCTTCGGCGGCGGCAACCGTACGTGACGGTTGCCGCTCCGGTCAAACAAGCACAGAGCGGGACCTTCCGCCCCTAGCGACCGTGGACCAGCCCCGCAAGGCTGTGAGCACGTGCTCGCACCTCGGAGGTCGTCGTGCCTATCGCCAGCACTTCCGCCCCGCTGCGTCCGCCGCCGTTCGCAGCACGTGCCCAGACCCGCATGACCACGCTCTGGCAGCATCGCGCCCTCGCGCTCTCGTTTGGCACAGCGATGGTCGGTGCCTGGGGCGCACTAGGTGGATGGTGGTTGCCGCGGGGTCCCCTGACGACAGTTGCGGCGCTGCTCACCCTCGTCATCAGCCTGGGGGTCGGTGTCGTGACGGGGTTCCTCGCACGCAGTCGGTGGCTGCTGATCACAGCACCGGTGACGTTCGCCGCCGGCTACGAGCTGGCACGGCTCGGCACCGACGGACCGCTGGTGGACGGGGTGCACCTGAGCACCTACGGCCTCGTCGCGCTCATCACAGGACGCGGGGTCCACGGGTTGCTGTCCGTGCTCCCGCTGCTGCTCGGCATCGCGTTCGGTGCCGGCTGCGCGCGACGCCTCGTCGCTGGGAGCTCGTCTGGCCACGCGGGGCGTTCGGGCCGGGTCGTACGTCGCGCGGTTGCCATCGGCATCGGCCTCGGCCTTGCGCTGCTCGCGATCGGATTGGCGCGACCCGCCCGCACCGCGCCGATCACCGACGCTGACGGAGCGGTCCGGCCCGGCAGCATCGCGGAGCTGACGACCGTCCGACTACGCGGACACGAGCACGCGCTGATGATCCGCGGATGGGACCGCGCCAACCCGCTGGTGTTGTTCCTGGCCGGTGGGCCGGGCGGCTCCGAGCTCGGCGCGATGCGCAACCATCTGTCCGCACTCGAGCAGCACGTCACGGTCGTGACCTGGGACCAGCGCGGGGCCGGCCGCTCATACGCCGAACTCGAGCCGGTGTCCACGCTGACCCTGGACTCCATGGTCGCCGATACCCTCGCGGTGACGGACTACCTGCGGTCCCGCTTCGGCCAAGCCCGGATCTACCTCGTCGGCCAGTCGTGGGGGAGCACCCTGGGCGTGCTCGCGGTACAGGCGGCACCGCAGAAGTACCGGGCGTACCTCGGGACCGGTCAGATGGTCAGCCAGGTCGCGACGGACACGATCTTCTACCGAGACACCATCGCGTGGGCGCGGCAGAACGGACAGGCCGCGCTCGTCGCCCAACTGGAGGAAGCCGGTGCACCCCCTTATGCGTCAGTGATGGACTACGAACCGGCCCTCTCCCACGAGCAGGAGATGTACCCGTACGACCACAGCTCGAACTCCGAGGGTGCCGGCGGCTTCTCGGAGAACATCTTCGTCGAGGAGTATTCGCTGCTCGATCAGACGCACCTGCTCGCCGGCTTCCTCGACACCTTCGCCGCGCTGTACCCGCAACTGCAGGAACTGGACTTCCGGCGAACCGCGACCAGCTTCGAGATACCGGTGTTCTTCGTCCAAGGCGCCCACGAGGCACCTGGTCGCAGCGGGCCGTTCGAGCAGTGGTACCCGAAGATCGAGGCACCGATCAAGGACGTCTACCGCGTGGCAAGAGCAGGCCACCGGCCTCTGTTCGAGCAGCCGGGCGAGTTCGTTTCGTACCTCGTCGGGACGGTCCTGCCCATGACTGCGAGCCAGCGCAGCGGGCTAGCTCGTGGGCTGGCTCAGGGCTAGCTCATTTCTGGGTCGGCGTCCGTCAGGTTGCGGGTCCGGCTGGTGTCCAGGGGGATGCCGGGACCCATGGTCGTCGACACGGTCCCCTTCTTCAGGTACCGGCCCTTGGCGGCCGACGGCTTGAGGCGCAGCACCTCGTCGAGCGCCGCCGCGTAGTTCTCCACCAGCGCCTCGTCGCTGAAGCTGACCTTGCCGATCACGAAGTGCAGGTTGGCGTGCTTGTCCACCCGGAACTCGATCTTGCCGCCCTTGATGTCGGTGACCGCCTTGGTGACGTCCATGGTGACGGTGCCGGTCTTCGGGTTCGGCATCAGCCCACGCGGACCGAGCACCTTGCCGAGCCGACCCACCTTGCCCATCAGATCGGGCGTGGCGACCGCCGCGTCGAAGTCGGTGTAGCCACCCGCGACCTTCTCGATCAACTCGTCGCCACCGACCTCGTCGGCCCCGGCCGCGCGTGCCTCCTCGGCCTTGGGGCCGGCGGCGAAGACCAGGACCCGAGCCGTCTTGCCGGTGCCGTGGGGCAGGTTGACGGTGCCGCGGACCATCTGGTCGGCCTTGCGCGGGTCGACGCCGAGGTCGAAGGCGACCTCGACGGTGGCGTCGAACTTCGCCGAGTTGGTGCTCTTCGCGAGCCGTACCGCCTCGAGCGGCGCGTACAGCCGCTCCCGGTCGATGAGCTCGCTGGCCTTGCGGTATCCCTTGCCGCGCTTCATTGCTGTCTCCTCGTGCTGGTTGGCGGAGCTGGTGGTACGGCGGGCCGCGCGCGACCCTCCCACCGGTGGTGGAACGGGGTGGTTCACCGAGCCCGGAGACCGGGTGAGTTGCCCCGTTGGCTGACTAGTCGGTGACCGAGACGCCCATCGACCGGGCGGTGCCCTCGACGATGCGCATCGCGTTCTCGACGTCGTTGGCGGACAGGTCCGGCAGCTTGGTCTCCGCGATCTCGCGGACCTGCGCCTTGGTGATCGAGCCGACCTTGGTCGTGAGCGGGTTGCCCGCGCCCTTGTCGACCCCGGCCGCCTTGAGGATGAGCTTGGCTGCCGGCGGCGTCTTGAGCACGAACGTGAACGAGCGGTCCTCGTACACGGTGATCTCGACGGGGATCACCTGGCCGCGCTTGTCCTCGGTAGCGGCGTTGTACGCCTTGCAGAACTCCATGATGTTGACGCCGTGCTGGCCCAGCGCCGGGCCGACGGGCGGGGCGGGGTTGGCGGCGCCGGCCTGGATCTGGAGCTTGATCAGGCCGCTGACCTTCTTCTTCGGAGGCATGCGTTGTCCGGTCCTTGCGATGGGTGGGTGGCTAGTTCTTCTGGACCTGGTCGAAGCCCAGCTCGACCGGGGTCTCCCGGCCGAAGATCTCGACCAGCCCGGTGATGCGCTGGCTGTCGGGATTGATCTCGGAGATCGTCGCGTGCAGCGTCGCGAACGGGCCGTCGATGACGGTGACCGAGTCGCCGACGGAGAAGTCCACGACGGTGACCTCACCGGGTGTCGCCGCGGCGACGCCCGCGACCGGCTCCGGCTCGGGAGCCAGGATCCCGACGACCTCGTCGAGCGAGAGCGGCGCCGGGGTGTGGCCGTGACCGACGAACCCGGTCACGCCGGGCGTGTGACGCACCGCGCCCCACGAGGCGTCCGTGAGATCCATCCGTACCAGGACGTAGCCGGGGAACTTGTTGCGCTTGACGAGCTTGCGCACCCCGTTCTTGATCTCGGGCACCTCCTCGAGCGGCACCTCGATCTCGAAGATGTAGTCCTCCATGTTGAGCGAGACGATCCGGCTCTCCAGGTTGGTCTTCACCTTGTTCTCGTAGCCGGCGTAGGAGTGGATGACGTACCACTCGCCGTCCTGGTTGCGCATCCGCTCCCGGAACGCCTCACGGGGGTCGGTCTCGGCGTCGGGCGCGCTCTGCGGATCGGCCGCCTCCGGCACGTCCTGCTCCGCCCCCGGTTCCTGCGCGGCCGCGGCCGGCTCGCCCGCGGTCTCGGGCGTGACGGCGTCATCGGACCCGGGCAGCGCGGACTCGGCGCTGACCGGGTCGGCGCTCGACGGGATGGAGGTCTCGGACACGGGCTCTCGGCTCCTGTTGTTGGATCAGCTGTGGTGGGTGCGGACGGGCAGCGTTCCGGCGGCTAGTTGCCGAAGATCTGCAGCACGCCCTTGGCGAAGACGAAGTCGAACAGCCCGACGATCGCCGCGAACACCACGACGAACACGATCACCACCGCGGTGTAGGTGACGAGCTCGGTACGGGTGGGCCAGATGACCTTGCGCAGCTCGGCGATCACCTGCCGGTAGAACAACGCCATCCGCGCCGGGAGCGAGCGCCGCTCGCCGCTGCGCTCGGAACGGTCCGAGCCACCGGACCGGGCGGTGTCGCCCAGCGTCTCGCTCACGGTGCCCTCCTCCTCCTCATCGCTTTCGTAACCTGCACACCAGCAGTGCGCCGGCGTCGGGCCGTACGGTGCTCGCGGCCCGGTCCGCACTGTCGCGAACCGTGCCCGCCGCAGGGCCGGAGGGACTTGAACCCCCAACCGCCGGTTTTGGAGACCGGTGCTCTACCAGTTGAGCTACGACCCTGTGCCGGAGCACGCCCGTCCGGCAGCCGACCTCGGGCAGGCTTGCGCAGGGGTGGACGTCCACCAGAAGGCCCCACTGTACGGGGTGAGCGCACCAGCGCCCAAACCGCGGCGCTGGCACCGCGGCGCTGGCACACGTGCGCGAACCGCGCACCGTCGCTGGCACCGCGTGCGCGAGGATGGCGGCATGACGGTCGCCACCTCCCGGATCAGTACCCGCATCGGCTCGATCGCCGAGTCCGCGACGCTCGCGGTCGACGCCAAGGCCAAGGCGCTCAAGGCCGCCGGTCGCCCGGTCATCGGGTTCGGCGCCGGCGAGCCGGACTTCCCGACGCCCGACTACATCGTCGAGGCCGCAGCCGCGGCCTGCCGTGACCCCCGCTGGCACCGCTACACACCGGCGGGCGGACTGCCCGAGCTGCGCGAGGCGATCGCGGCGAAGACCGCCCGCGACTCCGGGTACCAGGTGCAGGCGGCGCAGGTCATGGTCGCCAACGGGGGTAAGCAGGCCCTGTACAACGCGTTCGCCACGCTCCTGGACCCGGGCGACGAGGTGCTGCTCCCCGCGCCGTACTGGACGACGTACCCCGAGTCGATCCGGCTGGCCGGCGGGGTCCCGGTCGCCGTCACCGCCGACGAGACGACCGGATACCGGGTCTCGGTGGCGCAGCTCGAGGCGGCGCGCACCCCACGGACCAAGGTCCTCGTCTTCGTCTCCCCCTCCAACCCGACCGGCGCGGTGTACGCCCCGGAGGAGGTCGCGCAGATCGGGCGCTGGGCCGCCGAGCAGGGATTGTGGGTGGTCACCGACGAGATCTACGAGCACTTGGTCTACGGCTCGTCCCGCTTCGCCTCGATGCCCGCGCTCGTGCCCGAGCTCGCGGACCGCTGCGTCGTCGTGAACGGCGTCGCCAAGACGTACGCGATGACCGGCTGGCGGGTCGGCTGGCTGATCGGCCCGACCGACGTGGTGAAAGCCGCGACGAACCTGCAGTCCCACGCCACGAGCAACGTCGCGAACGTCTCACAGGTCGCGGCGCTGGCGGCGGTCACCGGCGATCTGTCCGCGGTCGCCGAGATGCGCAGCGCGTTCGACCGGCGCCGCCATGCCATCACCGGCATCCTCGACGGCATCGACGGGGTCACCTGCCCGCTGCCGGAAGGTGCCTTCTACGTGTTCCCGTCGGTACGCGGGGTGCTCGGGCGCCGGATCGCGGGGCGGACGCCGGCGAGTTCCGCCGAGCTCGCCGAGCTGATCCTCGACGAGGCCGAGGTGGCGGTCGTGCCCGGTGAGGCGTTCGGCGCGCCCGGGTACCTGCGGCTGTCGTACGCGCTCGGCGACGACGACCTGCGCGAGGGCGCCACTCGGATCGCTGAGCTGCTGGGCTGAGCCGCCGTCACACCCGGCCGGCACCGCGCGCCTGGCCCGCACGCACGGCCTGCATCAGCAGCCGCACGCCGAACCCGAGCAGCGCCAGCTTCAGCATGATCTGCGCGGTGACGAGGGCGACCAGCGTCGGTCGCAGCAGCGCGCGGCGAAGCAGTCGGCGCCGCTCGGTGCGGGCAAGCCCGACCCAGCCCACGCCACCCGGGAGCAGTGGGGCGGTGTCCTCGGGTCGCCCGTTCGCCTCCGCGGCCGGGTCGTTCACATCCCGAGGATCTTGGCCTTCTGAGCGGCGAACTCCTCGTCGGTCAGGATCCCTTGCGCCTTCAGCGCGGCGAGCCGCTCGAGCCGGGAGACGACGTCGTCGCCGCCACCCGGTGTCTGGGCCTGCTGCGCCTGGGCCTGCTGCGCCTGGGCTTGCTGGGCCTGGGCCTGCTGGGCGGCGAGCGCCTGGGCGACCGCGGCGTCGACGGCTTGCTGCTGGGCAGCTGCCGCCTGTTGCTCCTGCATCGCCTGCGCCTGCGCGGCCTGGTCGGCCTTCGCGGCGCCGCGCCGCTGCATGCCACCGCTCACCGCGGTCGCCGTACCGGCGATGACGGCGGTACGGGCAGCGGTGCCGATCAGGCCCGGGCGGCCGATCCTGCGTCGCATCATGTGGTGCTCCTCGCTGTGTGTGGTGACTGGGCGGAGGACCGCCGACCGTTCGTCAGGCCAGCGCTCCGGCCGCGTCCTGCTCCTCGAGCGCGGTCAGCACGGCGTCGACGTCCGCGGCGGGGATGCGCTCGTGCGCGAGGACCACCCCGCCGGCGCCCCGCACCGCCGTCGCCGTACGGATCGCCCACGTGTTCTCCCAAGCGACGATCGCGGCGGTGCTGCCGGGCGCGAGCTGCTCGCCGATCGCCCGCTCGTCGTCCTCGCCGATCAGACCCGGGATGTCACCGCCGAGCACACCGAGCTCGAGGGCCCCGCCGCCGAGCTCGCTGAGCTCGGCGAAGCTCACCGTGCCGTCCATGTCCTTGCTCACGACGACCATGTCGAGCACCCGCACCAGCCCGCGGGCGACGAGTTCGGCGAGCGCGGGCGCGATCGACCCGTCGAACCGGTTCTCCGCGAAGCCGACCACCATGATGTCGACCGGCCCCACGGGGCGTACGAAACCGCTCATGACGTGCTCCTTCGCCACTGACGCGACCCGGCCCGCGGACGGATGCGCGCCGACCCTACCGCTCGGCGAGCATCGTCGGCAGTGGGTGAGGACGCCGCGACGCCGCTAGGTTCGCACCAGCGCGACGACTGCGGCGGAGGTGTGCACGGATGGAACCGAGTGCGGGAAACGGGGTTGCTGACCTGGTCGTCACCGGTGCGCGCGTACGCATCGGCGCGGGCCGGTGGTCGGACGCGATCGCGGTGCGCGGCGACCGCGTCATCGGCCTCGGCAACGAGCGGGTCCAGGAGCTGACCGGAGCGCGGACCCGGGTCGTCGAGGCGCCGGGACACCTCGTACTGCCCGGGTTCCAGGACAGTCACGTTCACGCCCCGATGGCCGGGTTGAACCTCGAGCGCGTGTGGCTCAACGACGTGGCGGGACTGCGCGCCTACCAGGACGTGATCGCGGCGTACGCGGCCGCGCACCCCGACGAGGAGTGGATCGTCGGCGGCGGCTGGGCGATGGAGCACTTCCCCGGCGGCACCCCGCGCAAGGAGGACCTGGACGCCGTGGTCCCGGACCGGCCGGTGTTCCTCTTCAACCGTGACGTGCACGGCGCATGGGTGAACTCCAAGGCGCTCGAGGCGGGCGGCATCACCCGCGACACGCCGGATCCCGTCGACGGCCGGATCGAGCGTGACCCGGGGACCGGGGAACCGACGGGGACGCTCCACGAGGGGGCGGCGTACACCTTCAACGGAGAGGTCGTGCCCCAGCCCGACCCCACGACCTGGCAACGCGGCATCCTCGCCGGTCAGGCGCACCTGCACGCCCTGGGCATCACCGGGTGGCAGGACGCCTGGGTCAACGCGTCCTCACTCGACGCGTATCGGACGCTCGCCGACGAGGGCCGGCTGACCGCGCGCGTCGTCGGTGCCCTCTGGTGGGACCGGCACCGTGGGCTCGCGCAGATCCCGGACCTGCTCGCGCTGCGCGAGCGGGCGACGGGTGCGGGCTCGGGGGCGGGCGTGCCCGGATTCCATCCGGGCACCGTCAAGATCATGACCGACGGCGTGCTCGAGAACTTCACCGGCGCGCTGCTGGAGCCCTACTGCGACGGCTGCGGCGGGCACACCGACAACCACGGGCTCTCGTACCTCGAGCCGGACCTGCTCACGGCAGCCGTCACCGAGCTGGACCGGCTCGGCTTCCAGGTGCACCTGCACGCCATCGGCGACCGGGCGGTACGGAACGGGCTGGACGCCATCGAGGCGGCCCAGCAGGCCAACGGCGTGTCGGACCGGCGCCACCACATCGCCCACCTGCAGGTCGTGCACCCGGACGATGTGCCCCGGTTCGGCAAGCTCGGGGTCGTGGCGAACATCCAGGCGTACTGGGCGATGAGCGAGCCGCAGATGGAGGAGCTGACGATCCCGTTCCTGGGCCGGGAGCGGACCGAGCAGCAGTACCCGTTCGCCGGGATCGCCGCGGGCGGTGCGCGGCTGGCGATGGGCAGCGACTGGGCAGTCACCACCGCCGACCCGTTGCCGCAGCTCGAGGTCGCGGTGACCCGCTCGGACCCCGAGGACCGGGACCTGCCGGCGTTCCTCCCCGAGCAGCGCCTCAGCCTGGACGCGGCCGTCGACGCCTTCACGGCCGGCTCCGCGTACGTGAACCATGACGCGGACGGCGGACGGCTGGACGTCGGTGCGCGGGCCGACCTGGCGGTGCTCGATGTCGACGTGTTCGCCGACGGGTTCGCGACGGCGGACCGGGCGCCCGTCGCCGACGCGACGGTGGTGCTCACGGTGTCCGGTGGCCGCATCGTCCACGAGACCTGACCGAGCCCGCTGCGCGAACGACCTCGTGGTGCCCACGTCGCGTCACCAGGAACCCGGTTCAGAAGGGCAGTTCGTCGTCTTCGCTGCCGGGGTCGTCCGGCTCGTCGTCGTGGCCGTCGTGGTCGGGGTAGTCGTGGTTGTTGTGGATCAGGCGTAGTGGTGGTGGTGGGTCGGGGTCGGTGGCTGGTGGGGGTTGGTCGCGGCTGTTGTCGGGGTCGTCGTAGGGGTGGATCCGGCCGGGGTCGTCCAGGTAGGGGGTGGGTGGTACGTGCAGGGA
>JAFIHG010000032.1 GCA_017848795.1 Candidatus Nanopelagicales bacterium
ACCGTGCCAGCTTCGGCCACCTGAGCCACGCTCAGCGCCCGGGTCTTGTAGTAACACGACCCCCAGCCGCCGCCACGGCGTTTCCGCAGGTCACACGGCACATCGAGGCGATCGTGTGCTCATGATCTTCGGAAGTCCGGCCATAGCGAGTGGCTTCTCGTACTGTCGTAGCGGCCCAATAGCCCGCCTTGTTGAGCCACAGGGCCGTCGCGCCTACCGGAACCTCCCGGTACGACGAGTTCCGCTGGTATGACGCAGCATCCGAGATGTCTCGCACGTCAGCCCCACGGTCGGTGACAGCCACCGCGTGCACATCTGGGCCGTCTGAGTACACGCGGACAGAGTGATCGCCGTGCTCGCCCCAATGGGTAGTGAAACGCCGGTCGCCATGCCCAAGCACAAACCAGCCATCATTGTCGCGGTAGGAGAAGCGGACGTCGCCAGCTAGCGCATCGCGGGTGTATGCCAGTGGCTGCTGGCTTGCAGGTAGCCGCATGTAGTCCGGAACGACGTCGAACGGGTTCGGGCCGATCGGTGGTGCGATGTTGGTTGGTCGGCGGTGGATCGTTCGCAAGAGTTCGTCGTACTTTTCGTCGTAGCTGGCATCGTCGCGCATGTCGATTGCCAAGCGGCCTTTGAGGAAGGGCGGAACCGCGGCGACGAAGTCTACCTCGGCGTTGTCCCGCAGCACGGGAATCACGCGGTCGTCGCGCTGGTTCGTCATCATCTCTGCCGAGAGAATCTGTGTCTCGTAGCCGACACCGCTTGTGCCAGCCGTGGCCTTGTCTCGGTAGGAGTCGCCGACGATCGCCACGACTCTGTCGGCGTCGGTGAGTCCCGAGTTCATGAACAGAATGACGTTGGACCCGGCCGTGTTCTCCCACTGGTCTAGCAGTACCTCGACGCCATGCGAGCGTAACCGCATGGCGAGCAGCCGGACCCAGTTCTTGTGGCTGGCGTTCACGTGGGCGTAGGACATGAACACGCGTGGCGGGATGTCACTCATGGTCGTCACCGTACCGACGACGGGCCTGCGCGAGGCAGAACCCACGACCCACGGATCTACACCGTCCGCACCTCTAAGCTAAGTCCCCTCCGACTGTGCTGGCTGGAGCCGTGTTGGGGGCGATGCGGCTACTGGGGTACCCGCAGTCTCGCGAGGGACGGGAACCCCCTGGTGTGGCAGGGTTGCAACTTCCACGCTCGGGCCAAGAGAAGTGGAAACTTCGTCGGGACCCGCTCATAATCCGTGGGTCGTGGGTTCGAGCCCCACCCGCCCCACTGGCTGGGGTGCTGTTGGCCACTTTGTAGTCGCGGGTCGCTGGCTCGGTCCGGTACTGCCCGTGCCGACCGTGCATGGTCTACCGTCGGGTGGTACCGACTCCCGGGGTTTTCGAACGGCGCCTTCGGGTGCGACCAGCCGACGTGGTGGACGTGTTCGTGTACGTCGTCGTTCTGAACCTCGTGGCGGAGCATTTCCCGGTGGTGATTTCCGAGTCGTTCACCGCCTCACTGTCCACAGCAGTGCTGCTCAAAGCTGTGCTCGAGGTGGTCGTCGCCGTCAAGGCGCCGCTCAAGCGCCGCCTGCGCAGTGAAACTGGGCCAGGAGCCAAGGTTGCGGCAGGCGCCGTCCTGTGGATCGTGCTCGTCGGCAGCAAGTTCGTCGTGCTGGAACTCGAGGCGCTGCTGTTCGGGGCGTACGTGAGTCTCGGTGGATTTTTCTCGGTGACGTTGCTCATCATCGTCATGCTGCTCGCCAGAGCCGGGGTGCGAATGCTGCTCTCGCAGCCGCTGTGGGAACGGGACGCAGCGCGAACCGCCTCATCCCGAATCAACTGAAATCACCTCCCTCGGGCCAGAGCACGTCATGGCCGCGCGGCGGTGTCATGGCCGCGCGGCGTTGTCCCGGACGCGTACCCAGAGGAATGCTCCGAACGCGACGACCATCCAGGCGGCGAGGTACAAGAACGCGACGGTGGGAGAGAACTGAGACCACAGGAACCCCGCTACCGCGCTGGCAACGAGGTTGCCCATGCTCTGGATCCCGGCGAGCAGCCCGAAAGCCGAGCCACGCAGGTCCGTGGGGGCGAGCGCAGCGACAGCGCTGCTCTCCGCTGTCTCCACGAAGCCGATCGCCACTCCGGCGAGCACGAAAGCAGGCAGTAGCAGCGCTGCACTGGCGGCAGGACCGGCGAACCACGCGTACGCCGAAGCGAACAGCGCCACTCCGATCAGCAACACGCGCACCGGCCCGCGGCTCGTACGGTCCACCAGGTGCCCGCCGGGGATGGAGGCGAGCGTCGCGGACAGGTTGTACGCGGCGTACAGCAGGATCGCGATTTGCACCGCACGCTGGCTGCCGTACTGAGGTACGAGCTGCTCCTGAGCGCGAAGGATCAACAGCGTCGCGGCGACGTTGCCGACTTCGAACGCCGTTACGCCGACGAGAAGCGTTCCCAACCGGCCGCGCAGCAACGGCCGCAGCCGTATTCGGAAGCGCCCGCGGTCGCGGCGCGCGAGCCGGGGCGCGTAACGGACAGCCAGCACGATCGCGAGCGCTGCCAGGAGTCCCGGGATGATCGACAACCCGATCGCCCAGCGCACCCCGAGCAGCGACACCAGCAGCAGCGCCGCCAGCGGCCCGAGCACTGCACCCAGGTTGTCCATGGCGCGTTCGAAGCCGTACGCACGTCCATACGCCTGCGAGGGGACGACATCTGCAAGCAGCGCATTGCGTGACGGCCCGCGGATGCCACGGGCCGCCCAGGCACCGGCGCGAAGCGCCGCGACTTGGCCGACGGAGGTCGCGACAGCGACCGCGGAGGAGAGGACAGCGGTGACCGTGTAGCCGCCGACTGCGATGGTCCGGCGCCGACCGGGATCGTCGGCTGGTGGTCCGCCGGCGACCTTCGCGATACCGGACAGGGCGTCGCTGACCCCTTCGATCAGCCCCAGGGCGGCGGCGGAGCCGCCGAGCGTCGATGTCACGAGTGCAGGTAACAGCGCCGTCGGGATCTCGTGGCCGAGGTCGGACAGCAGGCTCGCGGTGCCGATTCCCGCTACGCCCGGATTGAGCCACCGGGTCGCGTCGCCGCTCGCGTCGTCCGGCGGCGCGGCGCCCGAGGTCACCCGACGAGGGTACGTTCCGCACGCGGATGAGGGCAGGATCAGCCTGGACCCAGTCCGACGAGGACGTTCACGGTCACGGCGATGATCACCACCCCGAACAGGTACGAGATGAGCGCCTGGCGCAGGACCGCCGCCCGGATCTCGCTCGTGCGGATCGTCGTGTCGGACACCTGGAACGTCATGCCGACGGTGAACGCCAGGTAGGCGAAATCGCGATACGACGGCAACTCGTCCTCGGAGCCGAAGTCGACGCCGCCGGGTACCCCGCTGTAGTACAAGCGCGTGTAGCGCAACGTGAAGACCGTGTGGACCAGAGCCCAGGCCACGATCACCGAGAGCACGACGAGACCGACCAGGAACGCTCCGATCTGGTGTCCACGCAGGAAGACGAACGCGGCGGTCAACAGGCTCACGACGGCAGCTGCCAGCACCGTGAGATCCGAGGCGGGCTGGCTCGGATCCTCTCGCTGGGCATGTGTTGCGGTGGCTGGCGCGTCGAGCGGCCAGATGTGCGCCCAGACCCACCCGAGGAATGCCAGGCCTGCGACCACCCATCCCGTGAGGGCTGCCAGTTCACCGCTCCGGGTTGCGGCCAGGACGACCAGCAGAGCGGCGGCACCGACGAGCACCGCTACTGCCAGGTGGACCGCACCCGACGTCGCCCGTCGCGCGTCCGGACCCTCACCCTCGGGTCCGGTCACTGGAGTCGCTCCGGTCGGGAGGTGTCCACACCCGCATAATGCCTCGCCACTCGCGCACAGCGCGGTATGCGAGCCGGATGTCGCGTACCGACCGTGAGGGCGTGCCAATCGACGACACCTGGAGCGGCCTGGCCGTCGGACGCTGTAGACGAGGCCGCCCTCGCCGGTCGAGCGTGGTCGAGACCATGATCACCGAAGTGGTCTGAGTCGAAAATAGCCGGGCCGTACCGTGGGTGCCCGCGACCGCGGCCGGATTTTCCGCCGTCCATGGCGGCCCGAAGGGCCCGGGGTGCTGCTCCGAAAGAGCCGACGCAACCATCCGTCGGTCGAGCGTAGTCGAGACCGTGATCACTGAAGTGGTCTCGACTGCGCTCGACCACCGAGTACTCGCCCGGTCTTTCACGCGCCGGCGGGCGCGCCACCAGGCCCAAAGTGACTCGACTACGCTCGACCACCGAGTGCTCAGCCGGTCCTTCACGCGCTGGAACGCGCTGGGGAGCCGACCGGGTGATCAGGTGGCGCATCAGTCGTTCGGCGGACCCAGTGACCTACCCGAACGTCGAGAACTACACAGCGAGATGGGTCTCGCAGCGCCAGCGGGGGCCGCGGAAGGAACCACATGAGCACGTTGGACTCGGCCGAACTGCTCGCCACGCTGTACGACGACGGCGACATCACCGAGGTGATACGGCCGGCCGCGATCATCCCCGAGGACGAGGCCCGCGCGATCCTCGCCGAACTGGCTCTGGCGGACGTCGACAACGGCGGTCGCTGGCGGGCGCGACCTGCGTTGTGGAGCCGGTACGACCGCGGCTGGCCGCGACCCGGCGACCCGGGGAATGCCGTGCTGGTGGGCACGATCCAGGCCGCGTACGGGACGCCGACCCGGCACGAGATCACGATCTACCGAGCGACGGTGACCCAGGCCGGCGCGACGCAGGGCTGGACCGTAGAACTGCTCTGCGACGACGCGCTTCGCGCCGGCGGACTCACCCTCGCCACCTGTCCGCGGGCCGAACTCGCTCCGCCGCCCAAGCCGTTCCGGTTCTGAAACTCCCGAGCCCGGCCACCCTCAGGTCAGGTTGCGCCAGCCGATCGGACCTTGCGAGAACATCCGCTTGCCGGCGGCCGGCACCGCGTCCCGCGGCCGCAGCGCTTCGCTCGCCGTGCCCGCATTCGCACGCAGCCCGGCGAGCAGCTCCGCGGTCGCCGCGGGACCGTCCATGCTCGGCGTCCATGCGAGTTCGTCGCGGGCGCGCGCCGTGGACAGCAGTGGCAGCTCGGCCAGCAGGTCGATCCAGCCGGGCGCGAGCGCGGTCACCCGCCCGCGCCACGCGACGGATACCGTCTGCCGGATGAGCGGCAGCGGCGTCGGCACGTAGCGAGCGCCGAGCAGCTCGGCCAGCAGCGGCGGCGTGATCGGTGGGTCGCTCGCGATGTTGAACGGTCCTGCCGCGCCGCGTTCGAGGATGCGCGCCAACGCGTCCGCGACATCGTCGGCATGCACGACCTGGATGACCAACTCGTCGGCGAACGGCAGGACCGGGGTGTATTCGACAGCGAAGTCCGGGATCGAGGGCAGGAAGTAGCGCGCGATGCCACCGGCCGCATCGCGTTGGAAGATCAGCCCCGGACGCAGCATGGCGACCTTCGTCTCCGGATGCTCCTCGGCGAACGCGGCGAGGTCGCGCTCGACGACTGCCTTGTGCCGGCTGTAGTACGAGCTGGTGATCCCGGTGACGGGGTAGGTCTCGTCGACCGGCTCCTTGGGTCCGGGGGCGTACGCGGCGATCGACGACATGTGCACCAAGTGCGGCACGCGTGCTTCCGCGACGGCGGAGAGCAGCATGCGTACGCCCACGAGGTTGGTGCGTCGCAACTGCGAGTCGCGCCAGCTGGGTTGGATCTGCCAGGCGGCGTTGACCACGGCGTCGGCTCCTTCGAGCAGCCGACGCAGCGCGGGCCGGTCGCCGGGATTGCCGAGGTCGAGGCTCGCCCACTCCACTCCCGCGTACGGGGGTACGGGGGGCGGCGGTCTACGGCAGAGCCCGACGATCTCGTGGTCGCCGGACCCCAGCCGGCGCAGCAGAGCCGTCCCGACGTTGCCCGACGCTCCCGTGACGACGACTCGCACGTTTCCTCCTCGCTCGGTGCCGTTGTAGCGCACTAGGGACGCAGCACGACCTTGCGTACGCCGGGTTCCTTGTCCCGGAACCGGCGGTACCAGTCCGGCGCCTGCTCGAGCGGCACCTGGTGCGTGACGAGCTCGGCCGCGTCGAGCGGGTCACCTTGTTCCAGCAGCGACACCAGGGTGTCGGTCCAGCGCCGCACGTTGGCCTGCCCCCACCGCACCGTGATCTGCCGGTCGAACAGGTCGCCCAGCGGCCAGAGCGGGTACCAGCCTCCGTACACCCCGATCACCGACAGCGTTCCGCCGCGGCGCAGGCAGCCCATCGCGTCGCGGAGCGCGTGCAACCGGTCCGGGGTCAGCTTCGCCGTCTGCAGCACCCGGTCGACGACCGAACCGGACGAGTCCATGCCGACCGCGTCGATCACGCTGTCGGCCCCGCGCCCGCTGGTCAGTTCCTGCACGGCAGCGACAGTGTCGACCGCGTCCGGGTCGACGACGTCGGTCGCGCCGTGCGCCAGCGCGCTCGCACGGCGGTCCGGTTCGGGGTCCAACGCGATGATCTGACCGGCCCCGCGGTGTCGCGCGATTCGCACGCAGGTCTGCCCGATCGGCCCGAGGCCCAGCACCGCGAGGCTGCCCCCGTCGGGCACGTCGGCGTACTCCACCGCCTGCCACGACGTCGGCAGTACGTCGGACAGCAGCACGGCCGCCATCTCCGCGAGCCCGCCGTCGAGCCGGATGGGACCGAAATGTGCCTGCGGCACGCGGAGGTATTGCGCTTGCCCGCCTGGCACACCGCCGTACATATGGGTGTAGCCGAACAGCGAGCCGCCCTTGCGCCCGGCCCAGTTCTGCGTCGTCTCGCACTGCGAGTACATCCCGCGCCGGCACAGGTAGCAGTCGCCGCACGAGATGTTGAACGGCACGACGACGGTGTCGCCGGGTTTGATGTGGCCGACCTCCGCGCCGACCTCCTCGACGACCCCCATCGCCTCGTGGCCCAGGATGTCGCCGGGCTTCATCATCATCACGGCCCCGTGGTCGTACAGGTGCAGGTCGGACCCGCAGATGGCGGTCGCGGTCACCCGGATGACCGCGTCGGTCGGTTCCTCGATGCGGGGGTCCGGTACGTCCTGCACCGCGAGTCGCCTCGGGCCTTCCCACACGACCGCTCTCATCGCGGCGTCCTCCTGCACTCGATCGACGGATGGCTGCGCATCTCTGATCCGAGCATGTATCCCAATCGGTCGCGCCGCCTCCCGGGAGCACGCGGTTGCAGGGTCGGGGGAGCGCACCTAGCGTCGCTTGCGAAAGCCGACGGCGCCCTGACAGCAGCGGTGCGTCGGCCCGGCGGCACGCGGTGGGTGAGGCATGGTCAGTTTCGGTTACTCGCTCGCGAGCGAGGACTCCACTCCGACGCAGTTGTTGGAACAGGCGGAACTGGCCGAGCGGCACGGCTTCGAGGGACTGTGGATCTCGGACCACTACCACCCCTGGACGGACCGGCAGGGGCAGAGCCCGTTCGTGTGGTCCGTGCTCGGGGCGCTCTCGGCGCGGGTCGCGTTACCGGTGATGACCGCCGTGACCTGCCCCACGGTCCGGATCCATCCTGCGGTCGTCGCCCAGGCTGCGGCGACAACGGCCCTCATGCACGAAGGCCGGTTCGTACTGGGGGTGGGCAGCGGAGAGGCGCTCAACGAGCACATCACCGGCGCGCACTGGCCTGCGGCCGAGGTACGCCAGGACATGCTCGCCGAGGCCGTCGAGGTGATGCGCGAGCTGTGGGGCGGTGGGCTGGTCAACCACCGCGGCACCCACTACGAGGTCGAGAACGCGCGCCTCTACACGTTGCCCGAGAAGCCCCCGCCGGTCTACGTGTCCGCGTTCGGCCCGCGCTCACTGGAGCTGGCCATCCGGATCGGTGACGGTCTGGTGTCGACCAAGCCGGACGCGGACATGGTGCGTACCTTCCGGGAGCGGGCAGGGGCGGACAAACCGACGACGGTCGGGACGAAGGCCTGCTGGGCGCCGACCAAGGACGAGGCGGTACGGCTCGCGCACGACATCTGGGGCAGTGAACAGCTGCCCGGCCAGGCCGCTCAGGAACTCCCGCAGCCGTTGCACTTCGAGCAGCTCATGTCCCTCGTCACGCCGGAGATGGTGGGCTCCGTTGTTCCGTGCGGGCCGGACCCGCAGGACCACATCGATGGTCTGCGGCCGTTCGTGGAGGCGGGCTATGACGCGGTCTACGTCGCGAACATCGGCCCGTACACCGAGCAGTTCTGCCAGCTGTACGAGCGCGACGTACTCCCTGCGCTGCGCGACCTCGCGTCCTGAACCGTCACGCGCCGCCGCTACGGCGGGTGTGGTGCCGCTATACCGGCACCACAGCCGCCACGCGAGTCAGGAGGACCAGTGCTGGCCGCCGGCGGTACGGGCCAGCACGTTGTGGGCGAGGCTGGTCAGCGTCGTGCTCTCCTTGAGCGCCGTGGCGCGCAGCGTCTCGAGGGCGGTGTCGGTCGACACCCGGTCCTGCCGGACGAGCACGGCGCACGCCTGGTACACGACCGCATGGTCGTCGGACGCCGACTGCAGCGTGGCACGGACCGCAGGCAGGTCCGGCCGGTGTTGATGGTGCACGAGCGCCAGCGCCGCAAGGTCGGCGGCGAGGGTCGCGCTGGCTATCTGGTCGGTACTGAAGGAGCGGGCGGAACGGAAGAAGGTGTTGAGCGCACCGAACGCCACGCCCCGCCAGCGGACCGGCGCGGAGATGACTGCCTGGAACCCGGCCCCGACCACGACCGGCCCGGCGGCGGGCCAGCGCTGCAACAAGTCCGCCGGGTGCGTCGAGATCACGATCTCGCTCTGCACCAAGGCGTCCAGGCAGGGTCCGTCGCCGACGAGGGTCTGATACATCTCGATCTCCGCCGAGCTGCGCGAGGAGGCGGCGAGCATCGTCAGCCCCGCCTCGGAGGTTTCGACGAGCAGGCCGGTCGCGCTCGCGTCGAGCGCGTCGCGGGTCCCGCTGGTCACGTGAAGCAGGATCTCGACGATGTCCGGCTCGGTGATGAGCGCCGCAGAGATGGTGTTCAGCCGCCAGGTCGCGTCGCGAGGAGTCATGCGTTCAGCCCTTCCGTGCTACGGGAGGTGGCGCGACCGCGTCGGACAGGACGGCCCGTCTCCGGACACGGGCGATGATACCGGGGCACCTGGCGCCTCCAACCTTGGTGAGAGATGCACCAGATGCCGTCTGCCTGACCCCGCAAGTCCTCGCCGAGTGACCGCACGAGCCGCTTGTCGACCGTAGCCGCGGCGCCGGTCTCGTAGCCTGGCGACCGTGACGCAGGAGCCGGACTTCGAGCAGATGCTCGACGACATGTACCCGTACCGCCGTACGACCCACACCCACCGCCAGGTGCCGGAGCGCCCGGAGAGCCGCGAGAGCGTACGGGAGCTGGTGGCCGACCTCGCGGCGCGCGAGGACGCGCAGGGGGACGCCGGGCGGGTCTCCGGCTCCATCTATTCGGGGGACCACGAGCACTACGCGTTCCTGAACGAGGTGTTCGGTCACTTCTCGCACGCCAACGTGCTGCAGCGCGACATGTATCCGAGCTCGACGAAGTTCGAGGCCGAGATCGTCGCGATGACGGCGGCGATGCTCGGGTCGCGCGAGGCGGCGGCGTCCGACCCGAGCACCGACGTGTGCGGGGTGCTCACCTCGGGCGGCACCGAGAGCCTGATCACGGCGCTCTACACCTATCGGGAACGGGCGCGCGCGGAGCGCGGCGTGACCGAGCCGAACGTGGTCCTGCCGGTCACGGCGCACGTCGCGCTGGACAAGGGCGCGCACTGGATGGGGATCGAGCTGCGCAAGGCGCCGCTGCGCTCGGACTGGCTCGCCGACGTCGATGCCATGGCCGACCTCGTCGACGACAGGACGATCGCGCTCGTCGGCAGCGCGGGCAACTACGGGCACGGGCTGATCGACCCGATCGAGGAGCTCGGCGCGTTGGCAGTGGACCGCGGTATCGGGTTGCACGTCGACGGCTGCCTTGGCGGCTTCCTGCTGCCCTGGGGTGAGCGGCTCGGATATCCGGTGCCGCGCTTCGACTTCCGCGTTCCCGGCGTCACGAGCATCAGCGCCGACACCCACAAGTACGGGTACGCGCTGAAGGGCACCAGCGTGCTGCTCTACCGCAGCCGGGAGCTGCGCCGCCACCAGTGGTTCACCGCGGCGGAATGGCCCGGGGGCCTGTACGTATCGCCCGGGTTCGCCGGGTCGCGCAGCGGGGGGCTGATCGCCTCGACCTGGGCGGCGATGGTGACGATGGGGGAGTCCGGCTACCTCGCGGCCGCCGAGGGGATCTTCCGCACCGCAGGCCTGATCCGGGACGGTATCCGCGAGCGGATACCGGAGCTCGAGGTCATCGGCGATCCGTTGTTCCTCGTGGCGTTCCGGTCCGCAGAGCTCGACATCTACCTGGTGAACGACGCGCTGAAGGACAGCGGCTGGCGGATGAACTCGCTGCACCTGCCTCCCGCGCTGCACTTCTGCGTCACCCGGCCCAACACCCGCGACGGGATAGCCGAGCAGTTCCTCGACGATCTCGCCGCAGCTGTCGCGTACGCCAAGGAGCATGCGGGCGAACCGGCGCAGTCCGGGGCGGTGTACGGGCTGGGGGGCACCCCGGCCGGCTACGGCACCATGACGACGCTGATGGCGGCGGTCCTGGAGGCGATGTACGAGCCCGCGCCGCCGGTGACGCAGTCGCCCGCGCAATGAGCACCCCCTGGATCCTCGCGGTAGACCTGGGGAACGGCGGCCCCAAGGTCGGGGCGGTCGCGAGCGACGGCGAGATCCTGGCGACGGCGTTCCGCCCCACCGCGGTGGAGATCGGCCAGGACGGCACGGCGACCCAGGACGCCGACGACTGGTGGCGCCAGCTGGTACACGCCACGCGCGAGGTGCTCGCGGCCGCGGCGCCGGAAGCAGGTGCGCTGCGCGCTGTCGCCCTCACCGGACAGTGGGGTTCCACGGTCCCGGTCGACGGCCGCGGTCGGCCCGTCGGGTCGGTCCTGCTGTGGGCGGACACCCGGGGCGAGCGATACCTGCGGGGGATCGTCGGCGGGCCTGTCAACGTGTCCGGCTTCGCGCCGCACAAGGTGCTTCCGTTCGTCCGCGCCACCGGTGGTGCGCCGTCCCCGAGCGGCGCCGACCCGACCGGCCATGAGCAGGTCCTGCGCCACGAGCTTCCCGAGGTCTACGGTCGGGCTCGATACCTGTTGGAACCGGTGGACTATCTGGGTATGCGCCTCACCGGCCGGGCCGCTGCCACCCCGTCGTCCATGATCCTTTCCTGGTTGACGGACAACCGGCTCGGCGCGCCGGCGCGCTACCTGCCGTCGTTGGTGCGGCGCGCCGGTCGCGACAGCTCGCGGCTTCCGCCGCTGCTGGCGACCGGATCGGTTCTCGGTTCCGTGCTGCCCGGGGTGGCCGACGAGCTCGGCATCCGTCCGGTGCCCGTGGTCTGCGGGATCCCCGACCTGCACGCGGCGGTCCTCGCCTCCGGCACGGTCGAGCCGTACGAGACGCACTACGCGGTGTCGACCACCGCCTGGTTCAGCGCTCGGGTCCCCTTCAAGAAGACCGACGTGCTGCACTCGATCGCGACCGTCCCCGGGCTGGACCCGCACCACCCGGTGATCGCGAACAACCACGAGACGGGCGGCTCGGCGTTGCAGTGGCTGCGCGAGCAGATCGTGGCGCCGGACGACGGGCTGCTCGGCGGTGGCTCGGGGATCGGCGCGGCGGGAGCAGCGCCGCAGGCGGCTGCGCCCACGTACGACGACCTGACCCGGCTCGCGGCGACGGTCGCACCCGGCAGCGAGGGCGTGATCTTCACGCCGTGGCTGGCGGGCGAACGCTCTCCGGTCGAGGACAAGTTGCTGCGTGCCGCGTTCCTCAACCTCTCGCTGCGCACCGAGCGGGCGACGTTGGTCCGGGCGGTGCTCGAAGGCGTCGCGTACAACGCGCGCTGGCTCTTCGAGCGGTACGAGAAGTTCCTCGGGCGACGCGTCGGGTCGGTACGGATCATCGGGGGCGGCGCGCGTTCCCCGCTGTGGAACCAGATCCACAGCGATGTCCTCGGGCGCCGGATCGAGGTCGTCGCGGACCCCGCCAACGCACAGCTGCGCGGGGTCGCCCTCTGGGCGCGCATCGCGCTCGGCGAGCTCACCCTGGCCGAGGTCCCCGGCCTCGTCCCGGTCGCCGCGACCCACCACCCGGAGCCGGCAGCTCGACGCGAGTACGAACGGATCTACCAGGAGTACCAGCGTCTCTACAAGCGGCTCGCCCCGGTCAGCCGGCGTTTGAACTCGCCGGTGACCCGTGGCGCAGCGGGATCTCGCGCAGCATCCAGGTGAGCACGAACGCCAGCACCATCACCGGTACGGCGTAGGCGAACACCACCGTCAGCGCATCGGCGAACGCCGTCTTGTACGCCAGCTGCTGCGCAGGCGGCAGCGTGGCGAGCAGCTGCAGGCTGCCTCCCGTACCGCCGAGGTGCGCGACGACGTCGGACGGCAGCGCACCGGCGAGATTCGTCGTGAGATGGCTGGTGAACAGCGCGCCGAACAGCGACACCCCGATCGACCCGCCGATCGAGCGCAGGAAGCTCACGGTCGCGGTCCCGACCCCGATGTCCGAGGGCGCCACGGTGTTCTGCACGACCAGCACCATGACCTGCATGACCATGCCGATGCCGAAGCCCAGTACCACCATCCACGCGCTGATGATCCACCGCGGCGTCGACACGTCCATCGTGGCGAGCAGCACGAGGCCGGCCGTGGCGACGGCCGTGCCGACGATCGGGAAGACCTTGTAACGCCCGCTGCGGGTGATCGCCTGGCCGCTGGCGATCGAGGACACCAGCAGGCCGGCCATGAGCGGGAGCATGAGCAGCCCCGAGTTGGTCGCGGTCGAGCCGGACACCAGCTGCAGGAACAGCGGGAGGTAGATGATGACGCCGAACAGCGCGACACCGACGATGAAGCTGACGCCGCCGGCAACGTTGAACGTCCTGTCCCTGAACAGCCGCAACGGGATCATGGGCTCGCGCGCGCGCCGCTCGACGAGCACGAACGCCGCGCCCAGGACGAGCGTGGCGACCGCGAGCGAGACGATCACGGCGGAGCCCCAGGCGTACTCGACACCACCCCAGGTCGTCAGCATGATCAGCGTGCTGATGGCGCCGGCGAGCAGCAGGAAGCCCAGGTAGTCGATCGCCGGCCGGACACGGGCGACCGAGTTGGGCAGTACCAGGGTGGTGACGACCAGTGCGACGACCCCGATCGGGACGTTGACGTAGAAGATCCACCGCCAGGAGAGGTTGTCGGTGAGGAACCCGCCCAGCAGCGGCCCGACGACGCTGGCGAGCCCGAAGACCGCTCCGAAGTAGCCCTGGTAGCGCCCGCGTTCGCGCGGTGACACCACGTCGGCGACCGATGCTTGGGCGAGCACCATGAGGCCACCACCGCCGATGCCCTGCAGCCCCCGAAACGCGATCAGCTCCACCATCGAGCCCGACAACCCGCAGAGCACCGAGCCGACGAGGAAGACGACGATCGCCGCCTGGAACAGGTACTTGCGGCCGTAGAGGTCGCCGAGCTTTCCCCACAGCGGCGTGGTCACGGTGGCGGCCAGCAGGTAGGCGGTGACGACCCACGAGATGTGGGAGAGCCCCTGCAGGTCGCTGACGATGCGCGGCAGCGCCGTCGCCACGATCGTCTGGTCCAGCGCGGCGAGCAGCATGCCGAGCATGAGCCCGGACAGGATGGTGAGGACCTGGCGGTGCGAGAGTTCTGGAGGTGACCCGCCGCCCGGGTCGGTGCGGACCGCGGGAGGGGATGTCACTCGTCAAAGACTACTGCGGCGATGGCGGTCGGCGCTTCCCGGGCGCCAGCAGCGGCGTACGCGTCAGCTGACGTCACGGCGCAATGTCGTGGCGGCAGCGGCCCCGGCGAGCACGAGTGCGTACCCCAGCAGCAGCAGCGCGCCGCCCCAGACCGGCAGATACGTCGCGTTCCCCAACCCGGTCGACTGCAGCACGGCGCTGAGCGCACCCCCGGGCAGCCAGCGTCCGACGGCGGGCAGGAAGGCCACCAGCAGCGCCTCCACGAGCAGCACCCACACGAGCGCGCCGAGCAGCGCCGCGATCTGGTTGCGCACCAAGGTGCCGACGGCGACACCCAGCACGGCGTACAGCGCCGCGCCGAGCACCGCACCGCCGGCGATCTGCCCCAGCGTGGCGAGGCCGATCGGGGCGTGGTCGGTGAAAGCGAGCAGGATGACGGCGAGCAGGTAGCCGACCACCAGCCCGACGAGCGCGTACGCCGCTCCGACCAGGGCGTACGCACCCATCTTCGCCGCCACGATCCGGCCACGGCGGGGGACCGCGAGGAACGCGCCGGTGATGGTCTGGAAGCGGAACTCCTGGGTCATCCCGAGGATGCCGACCACGAGGGCGAACAGGTACGCGCCGCCCGCACCGGCGAACAGGTTCCGTACGCCTTCCGCGGTGCGCAGGGTCGGCACCGTCGGCCCGCCTCCGGTGTTCGCCGTCAGGGTCGCGAAGTAGAGCGAGACCACCTGCAGCGCGACGTAGAGCACCGCGCCGATCAGCAGCCCGACCCACATCCGCGTCGAGGCGACCTTGAGCAGCTCGGCGCGCAGCAGCCGGGGTCGTCCGTCCGGCCGCGGGACCGCGGTCGTCGTCATGCGACCGCCCCCGTCGCGGGGGCGCGCGTGAGCTCCAGGAACACGTCCTCCAGCTCGGTCGTCGCGGCGCGCAGCTCGTGCAGCTCGACGCCCGCGACGAAGGCGGCGTGGCCGACAGCGTGCGGCTCCAAGCCGCTGACGAGCAGCGTGCCGTCGTCCTGCGCGCGCACCGACTCCGGCGGTAGCGCCGCGCGCAGTGCCTCCGGGTCCGGCGTACGGACGACGACCCCGCCGGCGGAGCCGCGCAGCTCCGCGAGCGGGCACGCGCGTACCAGCCGCCCACCGGCGATGATCACGACGTCCTGCACGGTCTGCTCCACCTCCGCCAGCACGTGGCTCGAGACGAGCACAGTGCGGCCCTGGCCGGCGAGATGGCGCAGGAAGCCGCGCAGCCAGGCGATGCCCTCAGGGTCCAGCCCGTTCGCGGGCTCGTCGAGCAGTAGCACGCCCGGGTCGCCGAGCATCGCGGCGGCGAGCTGCAGGCGCTGGCGCATGCCGAGACTGAACCCTCCGGTACGGCGCTCGGCGGCCTGGCTCAGCCCCACCTGGGCGAGCACCTGGTCGACCCGCTCGAGCGCGATGCCGCCGGAGAGGGCGAGGACCCGCAGGTGCTCGCGCGCGCTGCGACCGGGGTGGAAGCCGGTCGCTTCGAGTGCGGCGCCGACCGTGTGGAGGGGGCGCGGCAGGTCGCGGTAATCGCGGTCACCGATGCGGGTCGTACCGGCGGTCGGGGCGACGAGCCCGAGCAGGCAGCGCAGCGTCGTCGTCTTGCCTGCCCCGTTCGGACCGAGGAAGCCGGTCACCTTCCCGGGGGCGACCGTGAAGCTGAGGTCGTCGACGGCGCGGACCGGCCCGAACTGCTTGGTCAGCCCGTCGACCGCGAGCGGAAGTCCTTGCGTCACGGCCGAGAACTCTCTCACACCTCACGCGACGGGACGTTCACCCAGCCTCCGGACCCGGTGAATCACCCCATTGCATGAAGGGTGGCGGTGACGAGGTCGCCGAGCGTCGGCAGGTGGTAGCCGCCCTCCTGGACCGCCACGGTGGGCAGGGCGAGCTCGGCGAGCAGCCGCCCCGCTGCCGCATACCCGTCACGGGTGACCTGCAGCGGGCTCTCCGGATCGTCCGCCGCGGCGTCCACACCGAGGGAGACGACCAGCGCGCTGGCGCCGTGCGCGGAGACCGCCGCAGCGCACGCACGTACGCCTGCCAGCCAGCCGGGGTCTGCGGTGCCCGGCGCGAGCGGCACGTTGCGGTTGGCACCGGTTCCCGCTCCGGTCCCGGTCTCGTCGGCGAAACCGACGAAGTGCGGGAACCAGCCGGCGCCCGGGTCGACGTGCAGCGAGGCGTACAGCACGTCGGGTCGTTCGTAGAAGATCGCCTGCGTGCCGTTGCCGTGGTGCGCATCGAGGTCGACGATCGCCACCCGTTCGTGGCCCGCGTGGCGCAGCGCCTGCGCGGCGACAGCGGCGTTGTTCAGGTAGCACGAGCCGCCGTACGCCTCGCGGGTGGCGTGGTGGCCGGGCGGCCGCGTCAACGCGTACGCCAGCGGTGCCCCCGCCTGCACCACGTCGACCGCGGTGAGCGCCGCGTCGACCGCACCGCGGATCGCCTCCCAGCTGCCCGGGCCGAGCAGGGTCATCGTGTCGTAGCAGAATCCGCCGGTACGGGCGTGCAGTGCGGTGGGTGTGCGCGCGTACGGCGGTGACATCTCGGGATGCGGGAACAGGTACGGCACCACCCGGTCCGGCCCGAGGTCGGGGTAGCCGGCAGCCACCCAGCCCTCCCACGCGGTACGCAGGAACCCGACGAGGGCGTCACCGTGCACCTCCCGCAGGACGGCATCGTCGTGGGCCCGTGCGGGCAGCACCGGGTGTCCGGCCCCCGTCAGCGCCGCCTCGAGCACGGTCACGCGCGCGGCGACCTCGGTTCCCGGCATACGCACGCCGAGCCAGATCTCCGCTGCCGGGTCGTGCCGGACACAGTCGGGATGGACCACGACGGGGCACGGTGTCACGGCGTGAAGCATGCCAGTGACGGTCCCGGTACGGCAGGATGGCGGCCGTGATGCTTGCTGACTGGGGAATCAGGATCGGGCCGCTGCCGACCGGCCGCACCAACTCGATCCTCGATGTCCCCGGCGCCGGCGTCGGCCACGCCACCGTCGTGTACGACGAGCCGGACCCGCCGGCCGGTCGCGGGCTGGCCCGTACCGGCGTGACGGTGATCGACCCGGGCGGCGACGTGTGGGCCGCGCCCGTCCCCGCGGGCGTCGCGGTGCTCAACGGAGCCGGTGAGCTGACCGGGCGCACCCAGGTCGACGAGTGGGGCGTCACCGAGACCCCTGTGTTCCTCACCTCGACGATGCAGGTGGGGCGGGTCTACGACGCCGCCTCCGAGCTCCTCGCCGCGGAGCAGGCACGGATCGGCGCGGAGGACGTGCTCATCCCCCTGGTGGGGGAGTGCGACGACTCCTGGCTGAACGACGCACGCCACATGCACGTCACAAAATCCGATGTGGCGCAAGCCGTGTCGGCTGCGAGAGCCTCGACGGGAGCCACGGCGCCGCCGGAGCAGGGCACGGTCGGCGCGGGCACCGGGATGTGCTGCTTCGGCTGGAAGGGCGGCATCGGGACCTCCTCCCGCGTGCTGCCCGATGGGCACGTCCTCGCGGTGCTGCTGCTGACCAACTTCGGCAGCTGGGAGCGCCTCACCTTCGCCGGCCGGCGCATCGGACCCGAGCTCGGTCCGCCGCCGCACCTCGGGGCGCCCCCGGCCGGGTCGTGCCTCGGGGTGGTGCTCACCGACGCCCCGATCGACCATCACGGGTGCGAGCGGCTCGCCCGCCGCGTCGGGCTGGGCCTGGCGCGTACCGGCTCCACGGCCCACCACGGGTCCGGGGAGATCTTCCTCGCGCTCGCCACCGGGATGCGCGCTCCGCGTGGAGAAGTGCCTGCCGTACGACCGCTTTCCGGGCCGCAGCTCGACGACTACTTCGGCGCGGTCGTCGACGCCTCCGAGGAGGCCGTCCTGAACTCGCTGCTCCACGCGACGACGACCACCGGGACCGGTGGCCGCACCATCGATGCGCTGCCTGCACAGCACGTCCGGACGCTCGTGGAAGGAACCCATGGCTGAGAACACCTCCACCGCTGTGCCGGGTGACGCCTCACCCGCCGGTGTCGCCGCGCCGAATGCTGCGATCCGGCGCGACGAGTGGATCGAGATGGACGACGGCGTACGCCTGTCGGTCACCCTCTACCTGCCCGACGCGGCGCTCGGCCCGCAGCCGTGCATCCTGGAGGCGCTGCCCTACCGCAAGGACGACCTCACCTCCAGCTACCGCCCGGAGTACGTCCGGCTCCGCGACGAGTTCTCCTACGCGGTGGCGCGGTTGGACCTGCGCGGCACCGGAAGCAGCGGCGGCCGCGCGACCGACGAGTACCCGGCCCGAGAACAGCAGGACCTGCTCGCGGTCATCGCCTGGCTCGCGCAGCAGCCCTGGTGCGACGGCAACGTCGGGATGTACGGCACGTCGTACAGCGGCTTCAACTCGCTGCAGCTCGCCGCCGAGCGGCCCGCGGCGCTGAAGGCGGTCATCGCGATCTACGCCACGGACGACCGGCACGAGGACGACGTCCATTACATGGGCGGGTCGCTGCGGTGGCTCGACCTCATCGACTACTGCCACTACATGACGCCGATGAACGCGCTGCCGCCCGTACCGGCGGTGTGGGGTGACGGGTGGCGCGCGGAGTGGGCAGCGCGGGTCGCCGAGCACGAACCGTGGCTGTTCCGCTGGCTCGAGCACCAGCGCCGCGACGAGTACTGGCAGCACGGGTCGATCCGGCCTGCGTACGACGACGTGGAGTGCGCCGTGCTGATCGTCGCCGGATGGGCGGACGGCTACCGCAACAACACCTTCCGCACGGTCGAGGCGCTGCGCCGTGCCGGTACGCCGGTCGAACTGCTCGCCGGACCGTGGTCGCACGCGGCCACGTCCTCCTCGCTGCCCGGCCCACGCATCGACCTGGTCCCCGAGATGGTGGCGTGGTGGGACCGGTGGCTGCGCGGTGCGCAGCCGACCGCGGAGCTGCCGGTGGCCCGCTGGTATGCCCGCGAGTCGCACGCGCCGGCGGCCGATCTCGACACGGTGCCCGGCATCTGGCGCGCCGACGAGTGGCCCTCGCCGCGGTCGGGGCAGCGGGTGATGCGCCTGGACGCGCGCGCACCGTACGCGGTCGTCCCCGACGTCGGGCTCGCCGCATGGAACTCCTGCGCGGGGCACCTGCCGTACGGCCAGCCGCTCGACCAGCGCTACGACGACGCGGACTCGCTGCAGTGGGAGGAGCCGGTGACCGAGCCGCTGGAGATCGCCGGATACCCGGTGCTGCGCTTGCGGGTTTCGGCGACCGAGCCGGTTGCCACGGTCTCGGCCAAGCTGTGCGACGTGGCAGCCGACGGCACCTCGACGCTCGTGACTCGCGGGTTGCTGAACCTGACCCGGCGGGGCGGCACCGCGACGGCCGAGCCGCTCGAACCGGGACGGGAGTACGACGTCGAGCTCACCCTGGAGGCGACGGCGTGGCGGTGGCTGGCCGGGCGTACGTTGCGTCTCTCGCTGGCCGGTGCGGACTGGCCGAACACGGTCGCGCCGCCGCGGCCGGTGACGCTGACGGTGCACGGCGGGGAGCTCGTCCTGCCGACGTACGACCCGGACGGTTCGCCGTACCCGGAGCCGGTGTTCGCGCCCGGGGACGACCCGGAGGGCGCCGGTGAGGTGCTGTGGGCGTACGGCCGCGACGTGCTGGGCCGGACCACGTCGGCGCGCGTCGACCACGGTTCCACGTACGACACCGGGTACGGCTCGGCGAGCGAGCACTACCAGGGCGAGGTCGCGGTCGACGTGCGCGACTTCGCCCAGCGGGCGACCGCGGACGTGTCGTTCGCGCTGGACTATGCGGACGACGGTGGCGGCCGGCCGGTGCGGTGCAGTGCGCGGTCCACCCTGCTGGTGACTGCCGGCGAGGACCACTTCGACGTGACCATCGACCTCACCTGCCAGGAGGGAGACCGGGTGGTCGGCGAGCGCCGCTGGGAGCGCCGCTTCCCCCGCGACCTCGCCTGACCCGCGCGCGTCCGGTCAGGCCGCGGCAGCGGTCGGACCCGGTGTCGGCTCCTCGGTGGTGACGACGTCGTCGGCGAGCAGCCGGCCCATGTCCTTGATCTGGTGGTTGCGCACCAGCGCCCAGCCGAACGACAGCCCGTACGCCACGAGCACGGCGATACCGAACCAGCTGTACGGCGCGGCCTGGCTGGGAAGCACCGACTCGTACAGCGGGTACCCGAACGCCACGACACCGAGCAGCGGCACCGCGAAGTGGCGGAACCAGGAGTACTCGGAGCGGTGGTGGCGCCAGAAGTACGGGATGGTGGCGAGGTTGGTCACGATGAAGACGACCATGAACAGGTCGGTCGCCAGCGTGGCGGTGTAGTTGAACGCGTTCCCCGCGCCGACCCGCGACCCGAGGATCAGCGTGCCGATCATGGCGAGGACGATCGGGGCGGCGATCGCGACCCACGGCGTCTGGTACCGCGGCTGGATGCGCGTCACGACCTTCGGGAAGAGCCCGTCGCGCGCGGAGTTGAACAGCACGCGGGAACCGGCGTTGCCCGTGCCGAAAAGCACTCCCATCGCGCTGGTGAAACCCGCGAAGTACAACAGGTACGGCAACCAGGAACCGGCCGACGCAGCGGCGCCGACGAACGGGAAGGTGGCCGCCTGCAGCACGGTCACGTCGTTGTGGGATCCGACGACCATCGCCCAGGCCATGAACAGGTAGATGCAGAAGGCGACGATGGTCGCAGCCCAGATCGCGCGCGGCAGGGCACGCCGCGGCTCACGGGCCTCCTCGGCGAGCGGGGAGGAACCGCTGGCACCGAGGAAGAGGAAGATCGCGAGCACGAACCCGAGCCCGAAACCGCCTGCGCCGCCCGTGATGTTCGCGGGGTTGAACCCGGCGCCGCTGATGTAGCTCCAGGACGTCACCAGCATCACGATCGCGCAGATGAACAGCAGCGTGGCCTCGATGGCGAACAGTGAGACGGCGGTCAGCACCGAGATCCGCACGCCGCGGATCAGCAGCGCCATGACGACCGCTTCGAGTACCAGGGCGGCGACCCACCAGGGCAGGTTGAACGCCCACACGTTCTGCACGACGGTCGACACCCAGACACCGATCTGGAAGAAGACGGCGGAGTAGAACACGAACATTGCGAGCAGGTATCCGCCCGCGATGGTGGCGCCGACGCGTGGCCCGAACGCCCGCGCGCAGTACGTGGCGTAGAAGCCCGCACTCGGGCTCACGCGCGAGAACTCGGCGGTCGAGTTCACGTGACAGGCGAACCCGATGCAGGCGATGAGGATGACGAACGGCGAACCGACACCGGCCGCCGCGACGATCGCGGCGAAGACGAAGATCGTGGCGATCGCCGGGGCGACCTCGGCGATGTTGTTGGCGACCAGCTCGGGCACGGCCAGCGTGCCGCGCCGAAGACCCTTCGGCTCGGGAACCACACGTAGTGTCGGCTGGGACTGCGGATCACTCATGGTGATCATCTCCTAGGACGGTGCAGCAGGACCCTCCGGCTTTCAGGGTAAGAAGCAGTGAGCGGTACGGCAGGTCGAGCCGGCTCGCGCCGGAGCGCGCCGAACACCTGCCGGACGGGTGGGGGCCAACCTACGATTGCGGCAGCCGGCTCCGCCGCGGAGCGGCCGCGTCCCCGGAGGCCCGACCATGAGTGCGATGCGCGAGACCATGCGCAGCCAGCCGGAGGCGCTGCAGCGCATCCTCGACGACGAGGCGCCGGTAGCCCGCGCGGCAGAGCGCATCCGCGGGCGGCGCGTGATGATCGTCGGTACAGGAACGAGCTGGCACGCCGCCAACCAGGGCGCGTGGTTCCTGCGCGCGGCCGGGGTGCAGGCGTGGGCGGTGCAGGCGGCCGACGCCGCCCTCGGCGGACCCTTCCCCGACCCGGACGATGCGCTGGTGCTGCTGACCCACCGCGGCACCAAGCGGTACACATCGGACGTCGCGCGGCTCGCGCGGGAACGGGACGTGCCCGTGGTCCTCGTGTCGCGGATCGGGAACCCCGAGGCGGACCTCGACACGGTCCCGGCCGAGACGTCGTCCGCGTTCACTGCGAGCCATCTGGGAGCGCTGCTGCGGGTCGCGCAGCTGGCGTCCGCCCTCGGCGCACAGCTCGGCCCGCTCACCGCGGTGCCGGACGCGGTCGCCGCAGAGCTGGCGGCGCCCGCGACCGGCGTTGCGCCGCCAGCGCGGCTGCTCGAGGTCGCCGGCGTCGGTATCAACGCCTGGACGGCGAGCGAGGGCGCGCTCAAGGTCCGCGAGACGTCCTACCTGGCGACCGAGGGCGGCTGGTGCGAGCAGCTGATCCACGGACCGTCGGTCGCCCTCGGGCAGAGCGACGCCCTCGTGGTGCTGGACGGCGGCGGGCCGGGCGCCGCGCGGCTCGATGACCTCGCCGAGGTGGTGAGCGCCCACGGCAGCGCCGTCCACCGCTTCACCCGACGCGACCTCGGCGAGCTGCTGTCGATCTTCCCGCTCACCGTCGTCGTGCAGAAGCTGGCCGCCGAGATGGCCGAGGCGCGGGGCACCGACCCGGACACCTTCGGGCGGGACCTGCCCGGCCGCGCCGAGGCGTGGGCGCGCCTGCAGCTCTGACCCACGCGCCCGATCGCACCTGGAGTGTCGATTCGCCGCTCAGCCCGGTTCCCGAAGGCTGTCGATCATGACGTGCTGGGTCGCATGCCGCGTTTGCGACCTACAACGTCATGATCAACAGGTAGGGGGTGGGGTCAGCCGAGGTGCAGCGGCTTGCCCTGGTAACCGCGCGCGAGCATGGTCACCCACTGGTGGACGGCGTCCTCGCTGGGCGCGAACGGTCCGGGCTTGAAGTGCGGCGAGTTCAGCCCGCGCTGGACCGATTCGCAGGCGCCCCAGTCCTGACGGTTGGTGATATCCCAGAAGTCGACGGCGTACGAGGGGTCGACGTCCTCGCTGGGGAACAGCCAGGTGCACTCGATCCAGCTGCGGTCGGGCGCGAGCGGGACGAGCCGGTGGGTCATCACGTAGTCCGGGTGACCGGACACCAGCAGGTTGGGAAACAGCCCGACGTACGACACGACGTCCTGCGGTGCGGTGTCGATCGGTTTGCCGCGCGAGACACCGTCCAGGGCCATGGTCTCCGCGTGATCGCGGAACGTCATGGTGCCGCCGACGAACGCGCCGGGCAGGTCGTAGTTGTCACCGCTGGTGGGCGGGGACACCTCGCACAGCTGCGGGTGGATCAGCGGGCAGTGGTAGCACTCGTGGTAGTTCTCGACGACCAGCTTCCAGTTGGCGTTGACGATGTAGGTGTGACGCGCCTTCACGACCAGGGACTCCGGGGCGTACGGCGTGACGATCTGCTCGAACGCCCCGACGTGCTCCGCGAACGGCGCCGCGGTGCCCGTGGCGTTGACGAACACCCAGCCGTGCCACACCTCGAGCGGCAGGCGCACCAGCCCGTAGTCGCTCGCGGCGAAGTGCTCGTTGTCGCGGAACCCGGGCGCCTGGTTCAGCGACCCGTCGAGCTTGTACGTCCATGCGTGGTACGGGCACAGCACGGTCCGGCCGGACGCCGTCTCGTCGGTCGGCAGCAGCTCGTGACCGCGGTGGCGGCAGGTGTTGGCGAGCGCGTGGACGGCGCCGTCGGACGGGTCCCGCGTGAGGAGCACCTGGATGTCACCGGCGACGAGCGCCCGCTGGGTCATCCCCTCGGGGAGCACGTCCGCGACCCGGCCCAGGCACAGCCAGGACCCGGCCATGAAATGCCGGCGTTCCCAGTCGAGCACCGCGTTGCTCGTGTACGCGTCGGCGGGGAGCATCGTCGACTGCCCGAACGGCAGCAGCGCACTCGCGAGCTGCTCCGGGTCGAGCGGGGCCGCCGGGGCGTTCAGGTTGGACACCGTCATGTCGTCCTCCGTGGGGTCGGTGCGCTCAGTAGGGTGCGCGGATGAAGCGGCGAAAGGTCGAGGTGCGGCGGGAGGAGATCCTCGACGCCACCGTGGCGCAGGTGCAGCAGCGCGGGTTCGCCAGCACCCGCGTCGCGGACGTCGCGAAAGCCCTGGGGATCAGCAGCGGGCTGGTGTTCTACCACTTCGGCACCAAGGAGCGGCTGCTCGCCGACGCGCTCGAGCGGGCCACCGAGGCCGACCTGGAGCGGCTGCGGCGTACGACCGCCCGCGCCACCGACCCGGTCGACGCGGTGCGCCGGATCCTGGCGCTGTACCAGCCGCAGGGCCGGGCGCCGGGCTGGACGATCTGGGTGGACGGCTGGGCGGAAGCGCTGCGCTCGCAGGAGATGCGGGAGGCCAGCCGCCGCCTCGACGTGCGCTGGAAGGACGTGCTCGCCGGCGCCATCCGCGACGGCGTCGCCGCCGGGGACTTCCGGTGCGCCGACCCGGAGGGGGCCGCCTGGCGGCTGTCCGCACTGCTCGACGGGCTGGCGGTCCAGGTGATGGTGCACCGCACCCTCACCAAGAAGCAGCTCGCGAGCTGGGTGCGGAACAACGCCGCGCACGAGCTCGACATCGACCCGGAGCTGCTCGCCTGACCGGACCCGGCCATGGGGCGCGCGCCGTACGGCGGTGCGGCGGCGCTGGAGGATCGGGTGGCCCATGTCAGATCATCCAGTGGGTGACGTAGTCGGGGTCGGTGAGCGCGGGCCGGTCGAGAGCGAACCCGCTCAGATCGGCGCTCGTCCCACCGTCGACGGCGACGCCGGTGAGCAGCCGGCCGAACGTCGCGGCGAACTTGAACGCGTGCGCGGACCCGAGCCCGACGGTGACGGCGTCGTTCCCTGGGACGCGGGAGATCACGAAGTCACGGTCGGGCGTGAGCGTGTAGAGGCAGCGCTTGGACCGTGTGACAGGTCCCGAGCCCGGCAGCAGCTCGCCCATGAAGCGCGAGAGCCGTTCGCGCATCTCGGCGTCCGGCTCGCCGGACCGATCGTCCCCGCTGACCTCGGGACCGCCGCAGTCCTGGGCGGCCTTCACGGTCGCCTCCCCGTACGTGGGGAACCCGTAGTAGCACGGCTCGTCCATCCAGATCCACACGGGGAACCGCTTCGGGGAGAACGACTCCGGGTCATCCGGCGTGAAGTAGGTGACCTGCTCCTCGAGGACGCTGAGCGGCAGGTCCACCCCGAGCGGTGCCAGCAGCCGCGCCGTCCACGCGTCCGCCGTCACCACGACCCGGGCGCTCGACACGACGCCGTCCGGGGTGAGCACGTCGACCTGGTCGCCGCGCGGCACGATCGACTCCACGCGGGTGCGGTCGCGCAGGGTCGCGCCGTGGCGTACCGCGGCGCGCTGCATCGCGGCCGTGCCGCGCGCGGCCGGGACGATCCCGGTGCGCTCCTGGTAGAGCGCCGTCGTTCCTACCGGGAGCCGGAACTGCGGCCAGCGCTGGCGCACCGCGGCCGGGTCGAGAAGCTCGTACGGCACGTCGCGGGCGGCCAGCGACTGCGTGTAGTCGGTGATCGGGATGACACCGCCGGCGGGGAAGAGGTCGATGCCGCCGGTGATCGTCACGAGCTGCTCGCCGGTCTCGTCCTCGAGGTCGGCCCAGTCGTCGTACGCGGCGAAGGTGAGGTCGACGTAGCCCGGGGTGTGGTAGCTGTGCCGGATGATCCGCGACGTGTCGTGGGAGGCGCCGCGGTCGTGGCCGAGCTCGAACTGCTCGAGCCCGAGCACGGAGAGCCCACGGCGAGCGGCGTGCCAGCAGGTGGAGCTGCCGAGGCCGCCGAGCCCGACGACGACCAGGTCGTAGCTGCTCATGCCTCGGCCCTCCCAGTGCCCGCGAGCCGGGGCAGCAGCCAGCGCCGGATGTCGAGGCTCGCGTCCTCCATGGGGGCGTACCAGCCGCCGGTGTAATAGCGCGAGGACATGCCCCGTTGCACCGACTCGCAGATCGCCCAGTCCTGCCGGTTCACCAGGTCCCACAGATCACCGGCATCCGACGGGTCGAAGCTGGGCTTGGCCGCCTCGTCGGGCGCGAAGAGCAGCTCGCAGGTGATCTCGGTGCGGTCGGCCGCCACCGAGCGCAGGACGAACGCCGCTGCGTGCTCGGCGGACAGCGACAGCAGCAGGTTCGGGTAGACCAGTTCGCCCTTGTGCCGCACCCGTTCCGTCTCGTCGAGGTCGGGGAAGGGCGCACGGTCGGTCGTGCCGCTGAGGGTGAAGGTCCAGGCGCCGTCGCGGTGCGGGATGCCGTCCTCCCAGGCGAGCTCGGCGCCGCCTCCGGCGAACGACGGGACGAGGCGGGACAGCTCGGGGTGCACCGGCCCGCAGTGGTAGCACTCGTTGTAGTTCTCCGCGACGACCTTCCAGTTGGCCCGTACCTCGTACTGGAAGCGCAGCCCGACGACGAGCGTCGCCAGCGGATAGCGGCGCACCCGCTCGGGGACGGCGCCGAGCGCGTCCTGCAGCGGGGCCGCGTCGCGGTCGCCGTTCAGCCAGAGCCACCCGCCCCAGCTGTCCGCGGCGAGGGCGTGCAGCGAGAACGCCTTCGGGTCGATCCCGACCCCGTCGGTGTGCGGCGCGTGGAGCAGGTCGCCGGCGAGGTCGTAGGTCCAGGAGTGGTACGGGCAGCGCAGCGCCTTCGCATCGCACGGCGCCGGGAGCTCGCCGGCCGGGTCGACGGGGACGAGCTGCGAGCCGCGGTGGCGGCACACGTTCGCGAACGCGTGCAGGCGAGCGTCCGGTCCGGTGGTGACGACGACCGACTCGCCGTGCAGGTCCACGACGGCGCGACGGCCCGGTCGCAGCGTCCCCGAGCCCGGCGCGGACAGCCCGAGCTCGTCGAGGCGGCCCAGGCAGGTCCACTCCCGCAGCAGCACGCGCTCGCGCTCGGTGCGCCACGTGTCCGGGTCGACGTAGTGCTCGCGGGGCAGCGCCGCCTGCAGTCCGGCCATCTCAGCGGCCTCCGGTGCGTGCCGGCAGCCGCAGCGCGGCGCGGCGTCGGACCGCGCGCCGGTCGGCGAGCACCTGGCGTACGACGTTGCGGCCGGGCACACCGGTCACCCCGCCGCCGCCGTGCGTGGCCGAACCTGCTTGGTACAGGCCGTGTATCGGGGTGCGCAGGTCGGCGTAGCCGGCAGCGGGACGGGCGTGGAACATCTGACCCATCGTCAGCTCCCCGTGGAAGATGTTGCCGCCGACGAGGCCGTACTCGTGCTCGATGTCGTACGGGCCGAGGACCTGCCGGTGCAGCACGGAATCGGTGAAACCGGGGGCGACGGCCTCCATCCGGGCGAAGAGCCGGTCGGCGTACGCGTCGAGCTCCTCCCGGTGCGGCTCCGCGTTCCAGGTGTGCGGCACCCACTGGGTGAACATGCTCATGACGTGCTTGCCCTCGGGGGCGAGCGTCGGGTCGAAGGCGCTGGGGATGCAGATGTCGGCGAACGGCAGCGTGCTCGGCGACCCGGCAGCCGCCTCCTGGAACGAGCGCTCGACCTCGTCCAGGCTCTCCGCCAGGACGATCGTGCCGCCGTGCACCTGCGGGTCGTACGCCGGGTGGCTGGTGAACGTGGGGAGCCGGTCCAGCGCGACGTTCACCTTGACGGTGCCGCTGCGCGACTTGTACCGCTCGATGTCCGCGACGAAGTCCTCGGGGAGCTCGTGCCGGTCCAGCAGCCGCAGGAACGAGATCTGCGGGTGGGCGGTCGTGATGACGGTGTCGACCGCGAGCTGCGTGCCGTCGGCGAGCGTGACTCCGGTGACGGCGCCGGAGCGGGTGTCGATGCGGGCGACCTCCGCGTCGGTGCGGATGTCCACCCCGAAGCCGCGCGCTGCGGCAGCGATCGCCTGCGTCACCCCGCCCATCCCGCCGCGCGGGAAACCCCAGGCGCCGATGCGGCCGTCGCCCAGGTCCCCGATGTGGTGGTGCGCGATCACGTAGGCGGTGCCCGGGGTGCGCGGGCCGGCCCACGAGCCGATGACCGACGACACCGACAGCACGCCGCGCATCGCGTCGGACTCGAAGTGGTCCTCGATCAGGTCGGCGGCACTCTCGGTCAGCAGCCGGGTCAGGTCGACCGCCTTGCGCCCGTCGATGCCGGTGAGGCGGCGCAGCAGCCAGGCCTGCCGGGCCAGGTCGGCGGGCCGGTGCGAGCCGAGGTGCGGGGGTACCTCGGTCATCAGCGGGCCGAGGATCTGGCCGAGCCCGTCCAACCAGGCGTCCCAACGCTCGATCGCGTCGGCGTCCTTGGCGCTGAACTTGGCGATCTGCTCGCGGCGGGCGGACTTGTCGTCAGGCAGCTGCAGGTAGCGGCCGTCCGTACGCGGCGCGAAGTACGGTCCCTGCGGGTACACGTGGTAGCCGTGACGCACCAGGTCCAGGTCGCGCACGAGCGTCGGGGGCAGCCAGGACACGACGTACGACAGGCTCGTCAGCGTGAAGTCGGGACCGAACGGCTGCTCGCTGACGGCTGCGCCGCCCACGATCGGCCGGCGTTCGAGGACGACGGTGCGCAGCCCGTTCTTGGCGAGGTACGCCGCGGCGACCAGCCCGTTGTGACCCCCGCCGACAACTGCGACGTCGTACCGCTCCGCCACCGGACCTCCTGATCGCTACTGACTCCCGAGTCAGTATGAGGCATGCGGCGCGGGCTGGTCGACACCCTTGCCCGAGTCTCACCCCGACCGGTCGGTCGACTCGCGTCGGTAGCCGCTCGGAGTGAATCCCAGGACGGTGCGGAAGTCGCTCGAGAGGTGGGCGTGGTCGGCGTACCCGAGGTCGGCCGCGACGGTGGCGATGTCGGTCGTGGGGTCCTCGCGCAGGCGGACCGCCGCCTCCTGCAGCCGCCTGCGGCGGATCATCGCCGATGGCGGCAGCCCGACGTAGCGGGCGGCGAGGCGCTGCACCGTGCGTACCGACACCCCGAGCGCGCTCGCGACGTCCTCCACGCGCAGCAGCGTGGGGTCCGCGTCGACCCGCTCGGCCAGTTCGTTGGCGAGCCGCCCCTCCTCGTCCGGCGCGGGCAGCTGCGCCGCGATCCAGTCGGCGAACGCCGTGACCGCACGCGCGCGTCGTACGCCGTCCTCGCCAGGTCCGGTCATCGCGGCGGCCACTGCGTCGTGCAGGTCCGGCAGCGCGAGCGCCCGGTAGGTGTCGCGAAGTGCCCCGGGGTCGTCGGTCAGGTGCGGTACGGCGGCCGGTCGCAGCAGCGCGCCGACCGCCCAGCCGGTGCCGTGCAGGTCGCGGTACGAGAGGCGGGTCGTGGGCCCGGCCAGGCCGACCGGGTACGCCCCGGCGTGCTCGACGACGAGGTTGCACGCGGGGAACGCGAGCACCTGCTGGCGCGAGGTGCGCCCGGGGGCCAGGGCCCACTCCGGGATCCAGAACCAGCGGACGAGCGCCGCGACCGGCTCCGGTGCAGGTAGCCGGGTGAACGTCGGCATCCGGGCCGGGTAGAGGATGCCGCGCGGATCGCCGCCCACCCCGGCAGCCTACGGAGTTGGCGCGAATCTCCTAGCCGGCCGTCGACGTGCTCCGTACCGTCGCTGCCATGACACAGCACAGCGACACCCAGCCCAGCGCTGCCACTGGACAGCACACGACGAACGGCGTCCCGCACGGCGTGACCGCGCTGACCCCGTTCCTGGTGATCCCCGACGCCCGCGCGGCGATCGAGTTCTACCGCGACGTCTTCGGCGCGCGCGTCGTAGACGTGACCGAGATAGGAGGGGTCGTCGCGCACGCCGTTCTCGACTTCGGCAACGGGCAGCTGCAGCTCGGCGAGCCGGTCGCCGACTACCACCTCGTCGCGCCGCCGGAGGGCGAGGACGACTGCTACTCGATGGGCCTGTACTGCTCCGACGCGGACGCGGTCGTCGCTCGTGCGGAGGCGGCCGGCGCGGTGGTGCGCGAGCCGCTCTCGAACTTCGTCTCGGGTGACCGGTTCGCAAGCATCCGTGATCCGTACGGCATCCGCTGGTCGATCATGACCCGTGTCGAGGACCTGTCCGAGCAGGAGAGTGCGCGGCGGGTCGCCGACTGGGCCGCGCAGTACGCCACCGGCGACTGAGCGCCAGCTTCTTCAGCGGCCAGCGACCTGAGAGGCGCGACGCCGCCGGTCCGCTGGCCTTGATCGAAACGGCTCACGCGAGCCGCCGGACTGCACGTCCGTACCGAGCACTGCGTTGCGACCGGCACGGATCGAAAAGTAGGACGGCTTACGTGAGCCGCTCTCGGATATCGGCTGGTGACGGGAGTGGCGGTTTGGGCGGCGAAGTGGATCGGGCCGTGCCGATCGCCCGGTCGGCCCGCCCAACCGGCGCGGCGACCCGCTCGGCCTCGCGACGTTCGGTTGCCGTCGCCAGAGCGGGCCGATGGCCGGCATCCAGCTCCAACGTTCCGGCGCCGCATCACTCCGCCCAGTAGGACGCGGTGGGCTAGTGTCGCGCGTCTGAATCTCCTTTACGGGCGTGGGGCAGGATCTCGTCGGCGGTCTTGGTCCAGGTGAACGGGTGGCAGCGGTCGTTCCAGCCTTCGATGAAGGTGCGGATCGCGGTGACGAGTTGTTTGACGCTGGC
>JAFIHG010000033.1 GCA_017848795.1 Candidatus Nanopelagicales bacterium
ACCGTGCCAGCTTCGGCCACCTGAGCCACGCTCAGCGCCCGGGTCTTGTAGTAACACGACCCCCAGCCGCCGCCACGGCGTTTCCGCAGGTCACACGGCACATCGAGGCGATCGTGTGCTCATGATCTTCGGAAGTCCGGGATGACCCGCGCCCGGGATCTGCTCTGGCTCGGGTGACGCCTCAGCGACTGGCCAACCCCAGTTGCGCTCGCTTGTAGCGCCCACATCGTTTAGGCGCGTGCGAAGCGGCGCAGTGCGTCGGGGAGACCGCGATGCCACACAACCGCGAGCTCACGGTTTGCTCTGGTGAGGCTCGTGTAGAGCTGCCCCGTCCGACCTAGGTTTTCGGGGAAGTCGCCTGGTTCGACGACGACCACAGCATCGAACTCCAGCCCTCGTGCATCTTCAGGCACGAACAACCGCAGCGTCACACCGTCCCGCCTCCAGATGCCAAGCGCCGATCCTGGACGCCGCCAGCCGCTACGACCAAGCTCTTTCATGATCGACCCAGGGTCGACCGTGATGATCGCGGTCGTCCCCTTGTCGTACTTCGCGGACAGCTCGGTCGCCAACGTAATCGCCCTGATGGCCAGGCCATCGGACCGTGTGACGCGCTCTATGCGAACCGGCTCACCTTGAGCTTGGATGGACTGGTTGCCCCGCTGAGCTGTAGGAAGCAGCTTGTCGGCAAAGGATAGGATTGCGCCCGTCGACCGGTACCCGCGCTGCATCACCTGGGGCGCGAAGCGTCCTTCTTCGGCGAGAGCCAGATGGTCGGCGATCTCCTGCCAAGAGCCGTAGGTGCTGTCGGAGCGGCGCTGGTTGATGTCGCCGACCAGAGTCCACACCCCGCCGCGCTTCAGGTACTGGTCGAGCACGTTCCACTCGATCGGCGACACGTCTTGCGCCTCGTCCACAATGATGTGGTCGTAACGCTCGGCCGCCGCAACGGCCTTGTACGCGAGGCGGCACTGCGCCATGAACGGCAAGTAGCGTCGCTTGAACGCCTGCTCGAACGGAGGCAACTTCTTCATCCAAGCGACCACGCTCGGGTCAGTGGCGAGACGCTCGCTTGTGGAGCCGTTGGATGCGACGAGCTCGTACACCAACTTGAGGTTGGCCCGGGTCGCTGACGGTCCGGTTCTAAACGCCTGCTGTCCCTCCAGGATGCGTGCGGCCCGCTCGGCCAGCGCTCGGGCCTGGGGATCGACGTCATCGTGCTCGCCACCAAGCGGCCCTGGCCACGAGACCTTCAAGCCCGTCGTGCGGCGTAGAAGCTCGGCAAGGTGGGTGACTCGGACGCCATCTGTGTCGGCAAGCGTTCCGATCAGTGTCCCGACGTGGTTTACATATCCTTCGGTCGGACCAACCACGAGTACGCGTAAGGGCCTCATTCCATAGAGCGCCCCACCCTTGTCGTGTAATGCCGGGTCCGTCAGGTAGGCCGCCCGGTAAGCGGCGACGATCGTCTTTCCGGTCCCCGGATGGCCCTGGATCACGAGTGACTGGTCCACGGGCCATGACACGAGCGCGTACTGGTCGGCCTGTAGCAGGGCGAGAATCGAGACGAGTCGTTCTTGCCGAGGTGCCGCCAGGCGCTTCAGCACCGCATCCTTCGCGCGCATGCCGGCGGTGCTCGACTGCGCTCGTCGCGAGTGCTGGTCATTTAAACGAGCCGAGGACGGGACGGCAGAGCGGACAGATCGGACGTCGCCGTCCGGATCGACCTCGCTGTTGGACGGCCAGGATGCAGTCGATGTGCGTCGACGACCCGTTGTCGAGGGCCGGCTCGGAGCGGGAACGGAAAGTTCACGCGGCACGAAGGGCGACTGCGCCGCCTCGTGGGCCCACTCGTCGTCGAGGTCGACGATCTCGTAGACGTGATGCTCGTAGGTACGCCGGACTACGACGTCCTCCGATCCCTCGGTGTCCGGCTCGTAGAAAAGCCTCGCGACAGGTGCCGCCCAGCTGTAGACCCGCATGTCACCGTCATCCACAAATCGCGGACCGAGGTAGAAGTCAGTCAAATCTCCATCCGAGGTGTCACAGCCCACCCGACCGATCAACGGGTGGTAGTAGCCGGCGTCCTGGGCCTGGCCGTTCACCGGCGCAGTCCGCCGCGCGCCGCGCGATGCTGGTCGAAGCGAGTTGAAGGAGAGCTTCTTCTCGAGCTTCGCCAAGTACTCCTGGTTCCTCGCCTGCTCGTAGGAAAGGTCAGGGTGAGTCGTCACTCGCTGACCTCCACGACGCACACTGCCAGGTCGTCGGTCGTCAGCGAAGGCATCGCGGCGCCATCCAGTGACGCGATCTGGGTGGCAAACCGGTGTTGCTCCTTGCGAAGCCTCGCTTCAGCGAGCGGGATGCCTCGCTGACGGTTCAACTCTCGGTTCGTCTGGAGCGTCCTCTCGAGTTGACGCGTCCGCCTCTTGTGCACTTCCTCGAACGACACCCGCCGAGTAGCGATGAAGGCATCGTTCTCCTTCATGAGTTCGGCTCGCCGTGCTGCCACGCGGGCCTCCAGGTTCATCGTTGCGAGATCGACGGCCTCGCCGAGGTTCGGGTGCTCGCAGACCGGTCCAGGTTCGTACGAAGCGGTTGCCAGCTGCTTCATGAGTGCGTCCCCGAGCGAACCAGAGACCTCTGACAAGCTGGCGAGACTGATGTTGGATGTCCACACTTCGTGCAGCGGACGGACACCGCTCCAGTGGACGACCGCGAGCAAGGACAGGTAGCTCCCGGGCGGCACCTTCGCTGTGTCTGGACTCATTCGGAGCGTCGTGAAACGCCCGTGGCGGTGCCCCGGGGTACTGGTGGCCGCCCGGGTCAAGGGATGGGTCGCTGTCAGCAGCGGCACCCCTGAGGCTCGGGAGAACTCCTGGTCCAGCGACAACGTGATGACCTGCTCGGAGCGCAACGCCGCGGCATACTCCTGCACCTCGGACGCGGTTCTCTCTCCGCTGCGCACCAGCGTCTGCAGATGGTCTGCCAACTCTACGTTCCCCCGCACTCGCAAGACGAGGCCGTCCCGCTCGACACGGCCGCCGAAGGTCTCGACCCAATCCCGCACCAGGAGTCCCAGCTCCTCCTGACCCACGTACCGACCGGTGTCCAGCAGGTCTCGTTCCAGGCCCTCGATGTCCGCACCGTCACTGCTGATCAACATCGGAGCCGCAGATTCCACGAACTCGCGGTCCTTCGCCTGCATCTCGATCGCCTGGATCGCCTGCTCGGTTCGAAGACGACGCTGTTCGGCACTGAGGGAGAAGTCGAACAGGAGCTTCTCCACGTTCTTCCACTCCGATTCGAGAATCGGCTCCAGTTCACCGATCGAGTGCTCGAACACCTCGATCCGGGCCATGATGCGCTCGACGATGTCCGTCTCGATGGTGCCTGGAGTGTGGAAGTTCAGCACACCGATCTTCTTCTCGATCTGCCCGATCCTGTCGATCCGGCCGATGCGCTGCTCGACCTCCATCGGGTTCCATGGCAGATCGTAGTTGATCACTGCAGAACAAAACTCGAAGTCGAGACCCTCGCTGGCGACGCGAGTGGCGAGCAGCACGTCGAAGGTACCCGCGCGGAACTCCGCCATGACTCGCCCGCGCCGGTGCTGAGGAACACCGCCGTGCAGCGCCGCGATCCGGAAGCCATCGGCAAGGCGCCGCTCGAGATACCGGAGCGTTCGGCGCGAGAAGGTGAAGAGAAGTACGCGCTTGCCTTGGCGCACGAGGTCGGCGAGCGCGATCACCAGCTGGTCGTACTTGCTGTCGCCATGCAGCGAGCGGGCGAGCTCCAGCAGTTCTGGCGAGGGTGGGAGGTCTGCGGACTTCGCCCGTGGCACGTCGGTCGGGTCTTCGGCCTCGACATCCTGTGAATGCCGCCACTCCCGCACGTAACGAGCGGCCTCCGGCAGGCAGCTTCCAGCCAGGCGCAGCGGCATCTGCATCGCGAAGTACGGATGCGATCGCGCCAGCTCGGCACGATCGATGCACCATTGGAGATACTGCTCATAGAACGACGCCTCTTGATCACTGAACATTACCGAGATCGAGTGTGGCTCGCGAAGCGGCTTCTCCTCCAGCACGTCGACTTTGCGGGTCCGGGTTACCTGGGCTGACAGCGCATGCAGCTCCGCACAGATGCGCTTCACGGTAACCGCGCCTCCCGCGTCGAGCTGTGCGCTGGACAAGGCGTCGCGGAGTACCGCGAAGTCGGGACGCAGCGTGAGGACGAGCCCAAAGGGGTCGGCCTCGAGTTCGCGCAGCCACTCACGCCGCGCGCTGTTGGTCACGCCGAGATCGGTGAGGGAACGCGTCAGCCGGTGAAGTAGCCGATTGGGAGCCAGCCGCGCCTCCAGTGATTCGACATCCTCGAACTCGCCTGGAACCAGGATCGACAACAGGTTGTACAGATCACGGTTGCGCAGGTTCACCGGAGTCGCCGACAGCATCACCAGGGCATCTGACCAGCCCTGGATCTGCTCGCCCAGTTCGTAGCTTCGGGTCTCGGAGTTGCGGAAGGCGTGCGCTTCGTCGACGATCGCGAGGTCGAACTGCATGCCGAGCTCGGTTGCGCGCTCCAGTCCGCTCCACATCCGCAAGCGTTCGATGCTCGTGATGTAGGCCACCCGCCGCGGAACGCGGTTCGTCTCGAGGCGGTCCAGCAGATCGTCGAGCCCCCCGGCGTCCAGGTCGCGGAGCAGGAAGCCGAACCGGTCCTCCATCTCCCGCTTCCACTTCGCGACCAGGGAGCTCGGACAGACGACGAGGACGCGATCTGCTTGTCGGCGCGCCTCCATCTCGGTCCAGACCAGGCCAGCCTCGATCGTCTTGCCCAGGCCGACCTCGTCCGCGATGAGAAGCCGCAATGCACCGGTGTCGAGAAGCTTCTGTACCGGCTTGAACTGGTAAGGGCGGAAGATGGTGCGAGTCGCCCGGAAGGAGAACATCGTGTCTGTGAAGTGCCCCTCGAGCTTGGCCCGCGTGAGTGTGGCGGCGAAGCGTTCGGGAGCCACTGGGGAGCCGGTCACCCACGCAGCAGCGTCGTCCACTACCGGACGTGCGGAGAGTGAGCGCTCCTCCCTGCGGACGTTCTGGCCGCCCGAGAAGACCTTGTAGAGCCACTGCCCTGCTACGTACCGGCGACCGGGCCGGACCACCCCGTCTCGTCCCGTGCCGTCGATGATGACGTCTTGCCCCACGGCGAACAGCGGTTTCGACACGACGTGAGCCGACTCCCACACATGGTCGACCCAGCCCAACGCGTTGTCCAAGGCTGATCCGGTCGGGACGGCATTCGCCGGGCTGGAAATGCTCGCGACGGGACCCGCGCCGGTCGTCACTGCCAGAACGACGGAGGGCTCAACGCCACTGAACCAGTAGACGCCCTGGGGAAGCTTGACCGGCGGCTCGCTGACAAGGCGGACATCGGCGACCTGATCGACTACGTCGTTGACTCCTGGTCCAAACACCAGTAGTTGTGTGAACCGCCCGGCTGTGAGAATTTGTTCGAGATCGGTCGTGACGGGGTGATAGCCGTGCGTTGACCGAATCAGCTCTTCGGACAGCATCGACAATATTGCACCCCCATCGGGTCGCGGCCCATGCGGACCGGTTCCAACTCGTCTTCGAACAGGCCACGTTATTCTGTTTGGTGCTTCGCGAACCTTGAGCCTATTCATCCATCCTCGGACGTGAGGTCGGCGTGCTTGAGCCGGCCGTGCTACCCGTGCTCGAAGTCGGTCACGTCGAACTTCAGGGTCGCCGCGTTCTCGCCGATGGTGCGCACCGCCTCCGGTGTGAACCCATCCGCGGTCCTGGCCTGTATGTCGACGGTGATCTGCAGCTCGATACCCGGTGCCGCCGCCAGATGCTGAATGATCTCTTGACCAATCCGACCGAAGTCGCGACCGTAGCGCTCCGGATCTACTCGCACTGATCCGAAGTAGCGCGTCGGCCGAGTCGGAGTTGACGGCGGCGTGGGGCCGGTCGAGCCGCCGCCCTCCTCCGTCTCGACATCGGCGCCGTCACTCTCGCTCGGTGCAGGCGGCTCAGCGCTTCCAGCGTCGGCTAGCTCAGCATCGCGTTGCTGGATCGCCAGGTCGGCACGCACGAGAAGCCAGGAGTCGGCCAGCGAGGTCGGATGGGAGCTGTCGCCGGGCAGGACGAGCCCCTGATAGCGACCGTCCTCAAACCCCGCCGCGAGGGCGAAGCCCTCGGTGTTCCAGGTGATCTGGGTGAGCACCGACAGCAGCGCGGCTTCCAGGACGCTGCGATCCCGCAGGCGGTCCAAGTACGGGTACTGCGCGTACAACGACCACAGCTCCCCCACCGAAACATGCCCCGATGCCCATACCGCCGATAGCGGTCCGTCGAGGGCCATCCGCACTGAGAACGCACCGTAGTCAGAGGCCAGGTCGCCGCCGCGGACCAGCTTGTCGGTTGCACGCACCGCGAGCCCGGTCGCCGACTCGCCGATCTTGTCGGCGCGGACAGTCGGCGGCGCGGTCGGCGGGTCTTGCACCGGCACCAGCAGGTAGGTGTACGTCGCCCGGAGCCGGTTGGTCACGTCCTCTTCAGCCTGCGACCGACGAGTGCTCGCCTGGGCCGCCTGCTGCGAGGTGAGGTTGAGGACCGCAGCCTGCGAATCCACCTGCGACCAGGCGAGATAGTTGCGCACCGCCGCATCCAGGTCGTCCCACCGCTGTTGGTCAGCAGCGGCGAAGACGACCATGTTCCGGTAGCGGCGCTGGCCACTGCCAGCCCGCGCCAGGCACTCGGTCGCGAAGTTCATCGCCTCGGAGTCTGACTCTCCCCGCGCGTGCCGCCACCGCGGGTGGATCACCACAAGCCGTGCCTCGTCGGTGTCCGGGACGTCGCCCGATCCGTCTGGGGCGACGTGCACGCCGGCGAAACCACCTCGATCGCGCGCCAGCACTCGCAGTCGAGCGACCACCTCCGCCCACACCCGCTCGGGCTCCTGACGGAGCCGGTCGGCGATGTCGGAGGCAGTACGGGTCACGGACGCCGTCGTTGAGAACCAGTACCGCGCGTTCTCGGAGTACAGGTACGTCGCCTGTTGGCCGAGCACCTCGAGTGACGCCCCGAAGTTGCCGACCGCGTCGCCGGGGACGGCGACGCCGAGCCACACCCGGGGCCGTTCGACACCCTTGTGGTCGGTGCCGAGCGTCGCCGCCGAGCCGAGGAAGATGGTCCGGGCGATCCGACGGGTCAGCGACCGCGCACCGAACGTCGACCGCGATGCGTCGATCGCGACGGGTGTGGAGCCCTCCCCGTCGATGTCAGTGTCGATGATCGGCTTCCACACATCCGGCAGGTAATTGGTGAGCTCGGCGTTCAGCAGCGGCGCCTGGAGCGGCACCGATCCGGGCATGATCAGCGGACTGGCGTCGCCGGCGGACCACAGCTGATGGATCACGATGGACATGAGGCGCAGCACGCCGCGGGTGCGCTGGAACCGCTCCAACGTCGACCAGTCCTCGTACAGCCGGTCGAACAGCTCCGGGTGGATCGGGTACGCCGCCTTGAGCCGATCCTCGTACGCCGCGTCCTCGGCCTCCCGCGGGAACTGGCCGTGGTTCTCCCGGTAGAAGGTCACGAACTGTCGGGCCACCGCCGCGATGTCGGTACGCGCGGCGGCGTCCGGCTCCACGAACAGCCGTCGCCGCACGATCTCGAACGACTCCAGGCTCGATGCCGCCCGCCAGTGGTCGGCCTTGCGACCCACCACGTTCTGCAACGCCGCCAGAGCCCGCCGGCCCCGCTCGCCGCCGACCTCGATGGCCGAGCCGGGCCCACCTGCGTCCAATGTGTCGGAGGCCGGGATCGACACCAGCAGCATCGCGCCGGGGATCGCTGACACCGCCTCGGTGAGGGACTGCGCGAAGGTGAACTGGCTGTCGAACATCCCACCAGCAAGACCGGGCTCGTCGGACAGTCCGCGGGCGTACGCGACCCACTCGTCGATGAGAATCAGCGCGGGCGCGTGCTCCCGCAGCAGCGCAGCGAGCGCGTCACCGGGCGGGGTGCCGGCGCGGTCCGAGTCGGCGATCGTGTCGTACGCCGCCCGGCCGCCGAGCTGCCAGGCCAGCTCGCCCCACAGCGTGCGCACCTCGGTGCCGTCGTCCTTGACGCGCGGCTGGTTGGGCGCCAGGTGCGTGCCCACCAGCGTCACCCGGCGCACGTTCATCGCGGTCAGGTCGACCGGCCCGACGATGTCCTGCACCGCCTGCGGGAACTCCCGCGCCGGGCGACCGCTGAACAGGTGGTAGACCGCCAGCATCGAGTGAGTCTTGCCACCGCCGAAGTTTGTCTGCAGGTTGACGATCGGAGAGGCGTTGGGGTCCCCAGAGATCCGCCGAACCGCACGGGACAGCAGGTCCCGCAGGCCCTCGGTCAGGTAGGTGCGGGCGAAGAACTCGACGGCGTCCGCGTACTCCGGCGCCTGCGTCTGCCCCGTGGCGACGTGGTGCAGGTCCGCGGCGTACTCAGCCGCGTTGAACGCGCCGCCCACCACGTCCGGGTGTGGCGCGATCACCTCGCGCCAGGGCTTGAGCCCGGTCCCAGGGGTGCTGACGGTGCCTACGGCGGCACGCACGGTCTTGCGGGTGAGCTCCTCGTACGCGGCGCGCTGATGCTCGACCCGCAGCGCCTGGACCATCGCGGCCTGGTCGGGTGCCCCGATCGAGGTCAGCAGCCGCTCGATCGTGTCGAGGGCCCGGGTGGTGTCGTCGGAACTGAACGACTCGTGGTGGTACAGCCGGTTGGCAGCATCGCGCAGCTCGGAGGCGTAGGAGGAATCGACCCGCGACAGGTCGGAGCCGAACGCCCGCCATTCCTCCGTCAGCACCCGTAGCAGGAAGCGCGGGTCCTCGGTGGACAACTTCTTCGCGCTGCCGTGCTTGGCGGCGTCGCGTGCCTCAAGCATCGCGACCCAGTCCTGCCCGGCCGGCGCGGCGGCGCTCATGTGCCGTTCGACGAACGGGCGCAGCCCATCGGCGAGGGCTGCCAGCCCGCGGTCGACCTTGTCCCGGTTGCTCAGTGCCACGTCAAGCTCCTTCTGCGCCCACGCTCACGGCGCCTCTTCTTCGTCCGCCGGGTCGTCCGGCACCCGCTCGAACATCTCCGGGGCTTCGATGGGGGCCGGCGCGCCATCGACGGGGCTCAGGTCACGCAACGCGGTCTTGCCCATCGCGTCCTCGATCATCGCGAGCAGCGTGGCCCGGCGGGCCTCGAAGAACGCTCGGAAGTCGGCAGCCCGCAGCGCGGCCGGGTCGATCAGGTGCGCGCGCAGCAGCTCGTCGATCTGGTCAGGTTCCAGCGCGGTACGCGCAGCAAGCCGCGGCAAATACTCGGCAGGCGAGTCCCCACTGAGCATGATGTTGGTTTTCTTCGCCAGTGGTGTCTTGTTCACGATCGACTCACGCTGGTCGGGGTCGATCCCCACCTTGTCGCACCATGCCCGCGGGAAGATGTGGTGGATGTCGATCTGCTGCTCGAAGTAGTTGGCGTGGTCGATGGGCTGGTCGTACTGCCAGTCGCGCACGTTGCGGCGCATCATCAATGCATAAATGCCCTTGTACGCCGCCGACAACCGGGTCCGCAGCGACAGCAGCCGGGACTCCACGAACACGGCCGCCTGCACCGTCTCCGGGGTGGGCGCCGGCTCCCCCGTGACCGCCGCCCGAGCCCAGCCGGGCACCTGGTCGACGTCGCGGGCGAACCGCGACTCGGTCGTCGAGCCGTACAGCTCCCCCAGCACCCCGCACCAATACCACTGCGCGATCCGCTCCTTGATCGCGTACGAGTCGGCCTGCTCGCCGAGCAGCACCCGGATCGCCACGAGCGGCACCGCCTGAGTGTGGTACGGAACGAACCCGGCGCTGTGGATGTGCTGGGAGGTGTAGAAGTGGGCGACCCACGGCAACGCGTCCCGCACCCGCGGCGCCCAAGTCAGGTACTCCGAGAGCTCCAGGCGCAGGATGTCGTCCCGCTTCGCGCTGAGCGGCGCCGGCTTGGCCTTGCCGACCGCGATGTCGGCTAGGCGACGTTCTCGGCTCGCCAGGAGGGAGACCGCTTGCAGGAAGAAGATCCGCGACACGTTGGCCAGCGCGGGGTGCTTGGCGAGCACCAGCTGGGTCTGCTTCCAGTCCTCACCGAGTCGGAACGCCTCGCCGTACTTGTCGAGGTAGTCCGGATCGCCGGCGAACGTGGCCGTCAAGAGCTCGAAGGTATCCAGCGGCAGGCCGCCGGTATTGACCTTCTCGAAGACGGTAGCGACCGCGTCGCGGGAAGTCGCATCGTCGAGCTCGATCGCCGGGATCTCGTACGCGCCGACCTGCTGCAGCACCCGGTCGTTGAACGTCTTGCTCACCTCGCGGCGATGCTGCTGCTCCGCCTCGGACCCCCAGCCGAAGTAGTCGAACAGCCACCCGGTGGCACTGCGATCGAACAACACGGTGACGGGCATCAGGCCAGCTGCAATCTGCCGGTCGTGGGTGGAGACGTCGAGCACGACGTCGCGGCCGAAGTTCTCCCGGACGATGCCGTCCACGGGCAGCGACAGCACCGCGTCCTCCTGGTCGCCGCTGTCGCCGATGGCGAGCTCGACGTTGAGGAAGTAACGCCGGGTCAGCTTCTTGCCGCGGTCGTCGGCGGTGTGCACGACGCCGCTGCCGGTAAGTGCTTGGAACATCGAAGTGAGCCGCTGCTGGCCGTCCAGCAGCAGCCACTTCGGGGCACGCGTGACGCCTTCCGCACCGGTGAGTGGCTTGGGCTTGAAGCGCACCTGGTCGTTGCCGGTCTGCAGCAGCATCACCACACCCATTGGGTGACCCCGCAGGATGGTCACCAGCAGCTGGCGGATCCGCTCGTCCTCCCAGCGGTACTCCCGCTGGAAGTCGGGCAGCTGGATGTCGCCCTTGCCGATCGCCTCCAGCAGCGTCCCGATCCGGTACTGCGGTGTCTGAAACCCCACCTCACTCCCCCTCGTCGTACACGAGCTGCGGCTCGGTGAACGTCGCTTGCTGCTCGCTGCGCCGCGCGGCGGTCGTCAGGTCGGACCAGGAGGTGCCGAGGCCGTTGAACAGCAGCGCGTCGCCGGGGCGCGAGGCTTGGGTGAGCTCGTAGAGCCGGTACGCGAGCAGCTGCACCGCGTCGAGGTCGACCCGCTGCCCGACCCGACTCATCAGCACACCGGCAGCCTCGACGCCATCGGCGTCCAGCACCCGCGCCAGGTGCATAGTCGCCTCCCAGACGCTGATCCGCTCGTCCGCCAGCGGGTCCCAGGCCGGCTCCAGCTCAGCGGGCGGCAGCAGCCGCACGTCACCGCTGCGGGAGGTGAGCACTCCGCCGCGGGCGAGGCCGTCGACGGAGGTGTTCGTCGCGCGGGCCAGCACGTCCGCCTCGCCGAACCTCTTGGTCTCCCAGCCATACTGCGTAAACCACTTGAGGCAGAACCGCGAGTCTGCGTCGAGATCGCCGTCCTGCTCGGCGAGCACCTCGTCGAGCGACTGGTTGATCAGCGCGAGCGCCGTCTTGACGGACATCGCGGAACCGTCTGCCTCGACGACCTTGCTGTACCGGGAGAAGACAGCCATCCCTGGACCGATAGTTGCCTGGGCGAGGTCGACGGGTGCGATGGCGCCCTGCTGCATCTCGCGCAGCGCCTGCGGCAGCTCCACCTTCAACGCGGCGAGGAAGCCACGCCGCGTCGTCGCCTGGGCGCTGTCATGACGCGGTCGAAGCGCGAGCACAATGGAAGAGGCCAGCGCGTTGGTGCCGACGCTGGTCATACGGCCAGACCTTTCCGAGCGGATTGGCCAGGTGGCGGTGATGCTCCAGCCAGAGCGGATCATGCCTTCGAGCAATGTCGCCCAGCCCGTGGATGCAACACCCTCGGACTCGAGTTCGGCCTGCTTGAACGCGTAGTACACAGTGATCGGAAAGTCTTCATGCGCACCTTCGCGGGCGCGAGCGAACACGCGCTCGAACCCGTCCTCGAAGAACTGCGACGCCTCGTCTCTCCCTCCATGCCGATACGGGTTTGCGACGAGCTCCTCAGCCTTCGGCACAAGAAGGGTCGTAAGCAGACGCGGATGTGTTGTCTGTAGTGATCGACGAAGCCAGACGTAGAAGAAGTCCGATAGGTCGGAGTATCCGATGTTGTCGTAGTACGGCGGATCCGTGGAAACTATTGCATGGGCGTTCATGCCCGGGCTGGCGGCGTCGAGTTGCAGAGCGCTCGCGTAAGGAGTTGCGGGTAACCGCTCCACGGCGCGAGCAACCCAGGTGACGCTCCAGTTCAGTTCACACGGTCCAGGATTGAATGGGCTGCCTTCGGCAAAGTCCCAGACCATCGGAATTGCTTGACGTCCGAAGACATCAGTGACGCTCTCCTTTGAGGGTGCCGAGTTCCATCGAGAGAGCGAACAGTTCGTCGAGGTAAGGCGATCAACAGCCATGCCAAGGTAGGTCGCGACGGCGTCGGCGTAGGCGGCGGCGTCGCTTCCGCCGGCTTCGAGACGGTCGCCTTCGGAGAGGCCGGCGGCGAGGGCGTCCTTGAGCACCTGTTCGCGGGCCTCGGCCACCAGGTCGCTGAATGTCGTCAGCGCCGTCAGTTGCCGGTTCGTGAACAGATCCGCGAACTGAGCCCTGATCCACCGACCAACATTGGCGCGCCTCAATTTTGATCTCTGATGGCTGCCGCGGGTGGTGGGGCGGGTGGGAGCCGCCGGTCTGTCCGGCTCTTCCACTGCAGGTCCTTGGTCGCGCCCTGGTCCGGGCTG
>JAFIHG010000034.1 GCA_017848795.1 Candidatus Nanopelagicales bacterium
CTACCTGCGCTCCTCGGCCCGCCAGCCGAACGAGCGCTACCCGCTCACCGCCACCACGACCTGGCACATCACCTGGAGCGGGGGCGGGGACAGCGGGGCGATGACCCGTACCCGCACCAGCACCGCATCGCTGACCGTCGGCGAACTGCAGGTACTGATCGGCTCCTAGCGCTCAGGTCGCGGGGCGTTCGATGACGATGCCGCCTGCGTCGCGGACGCGCGTCATCGCTTCGCTCTCACCGGCCTCGCTGACCCCGACGCTGAGCTCGAGCATGACCCGTACCGGGTACCCGCGCTCCAGACCGTCGAGCGCCGTCGCAGCGACGCAGTGGGACGAGGCGATACCGATCACGTCCAGGGCGGCGACGCCGTGCGCGCGGAGGATGCTGTCGAGGTCACGCCCGCTGGCGTCGACGCCCTGGAAACCCGAGTAGCCGGAGTTGTCCTGGCCCTTGCGCACCGCTGCGTCCACGGCGGAGGTGAAATCGCCGCCGAATCCCTCGTCGAGCGCCGGGTGCAGTTCTGCACCTTCCGTACCCGCGCGGCAGTGCGGTGGGAAGGTGTCCTCGAAGTCGGGCTCGTCCGAGAAGTGGTGGCCCGGGTCGACGTGCCAGTCCTGCGTCGTCACCACGAGCTGGTACGAGTCCGCCGTACGCGCGACGTACTCGCCCACGGCCCGTGCGCACTCGGCGCCGCCGGAGACGGGCAGGGATCCGTCGACGAAGTCGTTCTGCACGTCAACGACGATCAGCGCACTGGTGGGATCGATGTCGTACGTGGTCATTGTCTGCGTCGCCTCGCTGTCTCCCGTTGCGGACCGAGCCGTCTCCAGCCTACGTAACCGGATCCGGCGACCACGTAGCCTGCCGGTATGCCACTCGATCCGGCAGAGGTCCTTGCCGCGCGCGGTACCGACCGGCACGGTGAGCTCGCGAAGGCCGCCAACGTCGCTTACCACGACTGGGAGGCCGGCCAGTACGACGACAAGTGGGGCATCTCGTACGACCAGCGCTGCATCGACTACGCGCGCGACCGGTTCGTACACGTGGCGGGCGTGGACGGCTGGCCGTACCCGCGGGCGCTCGAGGTCGGCGCCGGCACCGGGTTCTTCCTGCTGAACCTCGCGCAGGCGGGTGTGCTCTCCGAAGGCGAGGTGACCGACCTCAGCCCGGGGATGGTGCAGGTCGCGGTACGCAACGGGCGTTCGCTCGGGCTGCAGGTCGACGGCCGGGTCGCGGACGCGGAGCGCCTGCCGTACGACGACGACTCCTTCGACCTCGTCGTCGGGCATGCCGTCCTGCACCACATCCCCGACGTCGAGCAGGCGGTGCGGGAGGTGCTCCGCGTGCTGCGGCCGGGTGGCCGGTTCGTGTTCGCGGGGGAACCGACACGGAAAGGCGACTGGGTCGCGCGCCGGCTCTCCCGGCTGACGTGGTGGACCGCCTCGCGGGTGACGCAGTGGCCGCCGCTGCGCGAGCGCTGGGCCCGGCCGCCGGCAGAGCTCGCCGAACACTCGCAGGCGGCGGCGCTGGAAGCGGTGGTCGACCTGCACACCTTCGACCCGGACCGGCTCAATGCGCTCTGCCAGCGTGCCGGAGCGATCGACGTGCGAACCGTCACCGACGAGCTCACCGCGTCCTGGTTCGGCTGGCCGGTGCGGACCTTCGAGGCGGCGGTCCGGCCGGGCGCGCTCGGGTGGGGGTGGGCGATGTTCGCCTACCGCACCTGGCAGCAGCTCTCGTGGCTCGACGAACGCGTGCTGGCCCGGATCGTCCCGGCCGAGGTGTTCTACAACGTGTCGGTCACCGGCGTACGCCCCGGCTGACCGCGACCGCGGGCAGACCCCTCCCGGTCAGCCGGGAACGGGCGCGGCGGCGGTGAGCGCGTTCTCGTGCTCGGCGCGGCCTGGTCCGGCGAGCCTTCCCGCCACGACGACGCCGACGACGGCCGCGAGCAGGATCGAGGACAGGTTCGGTACGGCGGCGGCCCCGAACAGCACGGTGGTGAGCACCGCGGCGGACAGCGGCAGGCGCATGATCGCCGCTGCGGCCGCGGTCATACCGGCAGCGAACAACGGCAGCGGGCTCAGGCTCGGTACGAGCGCTGCGACGAGCGTCCCGAGGGCGCCGCCGAGGAACAGCGCCGGGAAGATCGGCCCACCGCGGAAGGGCGATCCCATGCAGGCCGCGTACGCGAGCCCCTTCGCCGCCAGCAGCGTGACGAGTGCGCCGACGCCCAAGGCGGTGCCGCTCGTGACGAGCGCGGGTAGGTGACTCTGGCCGCTGAAGAGCACCCACTGGGGATCGTCACCGGTGATGGCGCCGTACGCCCACGCGCTCGTGCCGACGACCAGACCTGCGGCCAGGCCGAGCGGAAGCGCCGGGAACGACCGGGTGAGCTGGGAAAGGCGCGATGCGTAGCGCCGGACGACCGCGGCGCCGCCGCTGGCCACAGCGGCGACGAGCACCACGGCGAGGTAGTCCACCAGCCGGGGCGTCCCGGCGGCGGGGAGCTGGCCGAGACTGAGGGTGGGTGCCGCGATGCCACCCCACGCGCCCAGTCCGGTGAACAGCACCCACCCGCCGGCCGCTGCCGCGAGCGAGGGCAGCATCACGGCGATCGCCTCGCCTCCCGCCACGGGCAGCGCCTCGAGCACGAACACCGCTGCGGCCAGCGGGTTTCCGAACAGTGCCGACATCGCGCCGGAGACGCCGGCGACGGTGAGGATCAGCCGTACCCGGTCCGCGTCCTGCGTCGCCCGGGAGACCAGGACGAGCCCGCCGATCGCGCCGCCGAGGGCGAGCACCGGTGCCTCCGGACCCAGCACTGCGCCGCCGACGAGCGAGACGAACGCGACTCCCAGCACCGATCCCAGGTCCTTGAGCGGGGTCACCTTGATGCTCAGCCCGTCGGCCGGGACGTGCCCGCCGCGCCCCGGCAGCCGCCCGAGCAGCACGGCCAGCCCGCCCGCGAGGACGGGCACGGCCAGCACCAGCCAGGTCGGCGGGGAACTGCGCCCGATCGCATGCGGAAGGTCGGTCCAGACCCACAGCGTCGCGCTGTGCACGAGCGCGACGAACCCCAGCGCGAGGGCTGCGGCCGGCAGGCCCACGACGAAGCCGATCACGAGCAGCTTCACGTATCCCCGCTGTCGCACCACGTCGGCGATGTCCACGCGCCGGAGGCTAGTGCGCGCGAGGGTGCTCGCGATCCGATAGCGCAGAACCCGCCGGCCCTCGTGCGGGACGGACAGGTGTGGAGGCTCCCGGTACCGTGCCGGTGTGCTGGGAGCGCTCGGGACGTTGGCGCGTCGGCTGCGCGGGCTGCCGCCTCGCGATCCGCGCCAGGCGCGCTTCCTGACGCTCGCCTCGCTGCGCTGGATGGTGCGGCACCGGGCGTGGCGTCCCTGGTATCTGCTGCGCTACCTGCGGTTGTTGCGGCTGCGGCTGCTCCACCCCGAGGTCGTGCTCGAGGGGATGGTGTTCCTCGGGCGGCGGGTCACTCTGGACGTACGCCGCGGCTACGGCCGGCTCGTGCTCGGACGGTGGGTCCATCTCGGCGACGAGAACCGGTTGCGGGTGCACGAGGGAACACTGCGGATCGGCGACAAGTGCGTGCTGGGCCGCGACAACACCGTGAACTGCTACCTCGACATCCGCCTCGGTGCCGCCTGCATCGTGGCGGACTGGGTGTACGTCTGCGACTTCGACCACGTCCACGCCGACCTGCACGTGCCCATCAAGGACCAGGGCATCGTCAAGTCGCCGGTGCGCGTCGGCGACGACGTGTGGATCGGGGTGAAGGCGACGGTGCTGCGGGGGGCCGACGTCGGAGCGGGCAGCGTGCTCGCCGCGCACACCGTCGTCCGCGGCCCGATCCCGCCACGGTCGGTGGTCGGCGGCGTGCCTGGCCGGGTGCTGCGCGACCGCGAGCAGGCGTACGCCGCTGCGGCCGCCACGCGCGCAGCGCTCGCCGACATCGCCGCGAAGACGGCACGCGCGGCCGGCGTCCCGGGTTGAGACGAGACGCGAAGTCTGGTTCTTCTCACTCGAGGTGGGCCACTGACGTGGTCTGAAGTCGAAAGAGCGCGACGCAACCGTCCGTTGGTCGAGCGTAGTCGAGACCATGATCACCGACGTGGTCTCGACTGCGCTCGGCCACCGGGTACTCGCCCGGTCTTTCACCGCGCCGACGGGCGCGCCAACTGGCCCAAGCTGACTCGACTGCGCTCGCCCGACGTGTTTGCGGTCGCAGTTTCGATGGAGGCGGAGTGGTTCTGATGGTCTGAGTCGAAAGAGCGGGACGTAACCGTCCGTTGGTCGAGCGTAGTCGAGACCATGATCGCTGACGTGGTCTCGACTACGCTCGACCACCGAGTACTCGCCCGGTCTTTCACGCGCCGACGGGCGCGCCACCGGGCCCAAGGTGACTCGACTGCGCTGGCCCGACGTGTTTGCGGTCGCAGTTGCGATGGAGGCGGAGTGGTTCTGGTGGCCTGAGTCGAAAGAGCGCGACGCAACCGTCCGTTGGTCGAGCGTAGTCGAGACCATGGTCGCTGACGTGGTCTCGACTACGCTCGACCACCGGGTACTCGCCCGGTCTCCTCGCGCACCGCCGGCCGCGCCACCTGGCCCAAGCTGACTCGACTGCGCTCGACCACCGAGGGGTCGGCCGGTCTTTCACGCGCCGACGGGCGCGCCACGAGGCGCGAGGTGACTCGACTGAAATCTCAGGGGCGCAACAGGTTTCCGTCGGGCGGGGGCGGTGGCTGCGCGTGGGCGGGCGGGCGGCTCGACCGCTGCGCCTCGTTGTAGACGACGGTGGTGCGCTCGGCGACCGCCACCCAGTCGTGCGCGCTGCGGAGCCGGGCCCGCGCGGAACGGGCGAGCCGGCGCGCCTGATTCTCGTCAACGAGCACGGCACCGACGGCAGCGGCCAGCCCCGCCTCGTCCTGCGCCGGGAAGGTCGTACCGGTACGCCCGTCCACGACGAGCTCGGCCAGGCCGCCGGTGGCGGCCGCGACGACCGGAGTGCCGAGCGCCATCGCCTCCAGCGCAGCGAACCCGAACGGCTCGTAGATGCTCGGGACCACCGCGGCGTCCGCCGCCGCGACAAGGGCCCGCAGCTCCGTCGCCTCCAACCAGCCGGCGAAGCGCACGGATGTGCCAAGGCGAAGCTTGCGGGCGCGGGCTCGCAGCTCGGCGTCGTACCCGCCGCGCCCCGCGACGACCAGCCGGAGGCCGGGGAAGCGGCGCCGCAGCCGCGGCATCGCAGCCAGCACGGTCTGCACGCCCTTCTCGTACTCCAGCCGCGCGCCGCAGACCAGCAGCGGACCGGCGCCGGCGTGCTGCGCCCGAGCCGCGGCCGCGCCCATCGGGTCGCGGCGCCAACGCCGCAGGTCGATCCCGTTCGGCACGACCGCGACCCGCGCCGGTTCCAGCGCGAACAAGCGGGTGAGCTCCCAGCGCATGTGCTCCGAGCAGGCGATGACGCGGTTCGCCTGCCACGCGAGGCGGCCCTCGGTGGCGTGGAGGGCGCGGCTGCGCTCGTCCGGCAGCCAGCCCTGGTGGCGTCCGGCCTCGGTCGCGTGGATCGTGACGACGAGCGGCACCGCGAAGGCGGGCCGGAGCCGGTCGACGGCGGGCGCCACGACCCAGTCGTGGGCGTGCAGCAGTTGCGGGGTCCAGTGGTCCGACAGCCGGCTCGCCGCGGCTGCCAGGACGCGGCCGAAACCGGCCACCCAGGCGAAGAGATCCGTCCCGGGCGCGGTCGGCGACGGGTAGGGCACGCGCAACACGCGTACTCCGGCGCTCCGCGCGTCGGGGGCGGCACCCGCGACCTGTTGCGTGAGCACGACGACGTCGTGCCCGGCGCGTGCCTGCGCCTCGGCGAGCCCCTGCACGTGGCGACCGAGCCCGCCGTACAGCAACGGCGGGTACTCCCAGCTCAGGTGCAGCACGCGCATCCGGGCGCCCTCACCCCGCAGCGGCGGGGTACGTCCGGGCATCGAGCAGCGGGAAGGGACCGTCCACCGCCGACTGGCGGGCGGCCAGCGCGGCCGCGCGTACCGTGTCACCGCGCTCGATCGCGTCGGCGAGCAGCTGGAACCCGCTGTGGTGCGAGGCGATCCGCTCGCGGGCATAGTCGGCTGCCGAGTCCTTGGTGATCATGAAGGACCAGTCGCTGGCGAGCGCGAGCAGCGCCGTCTGCGCCAGCTGGTCGGCGCTGTGGTCCCGCGCCGCGCGCCAGGGCCGGTCCAAGACCTTGGCGAGCCGCTGCGCGAGTGCGTGGTTGTCCGCCGCGACCTCGCGGACGGCCGGCCCGTCCCACACCCGGAAGTCCTTGCCCGAGCCCCAGGAACCGGGGCCCGGATCGACCCGTCCGGCGACGTGCCCGTGCTCGGCCGCCGCGGCGAGGGTCGTGAGCCGGATCCCCGCCTGCGGCAGCAGGCGCAGCACCGCCTCCAGCCAACGCGGACCCTCGTGCCACCAGTGCCCGAACAGCTCGGTGTCGTACGCCGCGACGACCAGTCCGGGCCGCCCGCGCTGCTCGGCTGCAGCGAGCAGGCGCCGCCGTACGACGTCGACGAAGTCGGCTGCGTCGGCGGCCACGGCGAGTGCCGCACGCTGCGGGTCGTACGGCGCCTTGCGCGCGGGTTCCACCGACGTTCCGGTGACCCGTTGCTGGCGGAACCCGGATGCCGGGTCGTACGCATGGAAGTCGCGGTACCAGCGCCCGCCGGGATAGCCCCGGCGCGGCGACCACACGCGGTACGTCACGTCGAGGTCGCGTCCGTACACCACGGTGTCGGTTCCGCCGACGGTCCAGGCGTCCGCGGTGTCGGCGCCGGCGGCGCGCAGCGTCGGACCGTCCGCGACGAAGTGCTGCACGCCGAGCGCGGCGTACGTCTTTTCGAGGCCCGGCCGGTACGCGCACTCCGGGGCCCAGATGCCGAGGGGCTGTCGCCCGGTCCGGGCCGCGGCGTCGTCCAGCCCGGCCTGCAACGCGAACCGGGCGGTGCGCTCGGGCAGCAGCGGCAGGAACGGGTGGGTCGCCGGTCCGCCGAGGACCTCCACCGCGCCGGCGTCCTGCAACTGGCGCAGCACCGGGGACAGCCCGGCCGACCAGGGGCCTGCGAGCAGCGCCATCGCGTGCTGCGACGCGCGGAACTCCCGCTCGGCCGCTTGCCGCGCGGGCTGCTCGCGGCGGGCGGCGAGTTCCTCGGCACGGACCTGCCAGAACCCCAACCAGGAGGAGAACTCCTTGCGGCAGTAGGCGCTGTCGAGCTGGGCGTGCAGGACGGGGGTCACGCCGAGGGTCACGAGCCCGGTGCGGTCCTCGGCGGCGAGCCGGTGCAGCACCTCGAAGACGGGCAGGTACGAGCCCGCCCACGCTTGGTGCAGCCATTCCTCGCCGACCGGCCAGGCCCCGTGGTGCGCCAGCCACGGCAGGTGGGTGTGCAGCACGAGCGCGAACGACCCGACCGGTGCGCTCACGGGGCGGCCGCGGTCAGCAGCAGGTCCTGCGCGTCCGTGGTCCGGCCGATGTCGAAGTCGGCCTGGGTGACGGTCGACACGAACGCGTCCAGCTCGCGGTCGGGCTCCCGGGCCGTGAGGGCGGCGACCTGAGCCGCGACAACGCCCACCCCGTGCGCCCGCTCCCATGCCCTGATCCGGGCGCCGTGCTGCACGCCGGCGAGCCGGACCTGGGGAAAGCCGTACGCGGCAACGAGTTCGGCCAACTGGTCGGCGTCGTACTCCTGGCTGTGGAACGGGTTGAGCGGTGCCTCGCCGCGCCCCAGCCCGGGGGAGAACACCGGCCGGTTCGGGGTCGACAGCACCAGCGCACCACCCCCGCGCAGCACCCGCCGGCACTCGCGCAGGAAGCGGGGCACGTCCCACAGGTGCTCGACCACCTGCAGCGCGACGACCAGGTCCGCCGCACCGTCGCGCAGCGGCAGCGTGTCGAGGTTGGCGCGTACCACGTGCAGGAGCGGGTAGGTCGCGGCGACGTGCCGTACGACGGCCGGGTCGCAGTCGACGGCGACGACCGGGCCGGCGCTCGAGCGCCGCAGCATCGCGGACCCGTAGCCCTCGCCGGCGCCCGCGTCCACGACGAGGGTCGCGGCGTGCGCGTACCGCTCGCTCACCCAGCGGTACACCCGCTCGTGACGGGCGAACCAGTACTCCTCGCCTGCCACCCCCGGCAGCGTCCGTTCGCCGGTCAGCGGGAGGGGGTGCGCCACCCCGCGAGCCTATGCACCGGCGGGCGTACGACCGGCTGCGCGCGCGGACGCCGGAGACCCCCGCGTGCGTGCGGGTGCAGCCATCGGGCATTCTGGCCCGGTCCGGTACGGCACGGGCCGGCACGCCCGAACGCCACTGCAGCCAGGAAGGTCGCCGCGACATGAAGATCGTCGTACTCGTGAAGTTCGTCCCGGACGCGACAGCGGCGCGGGCGTTCGGCGCGGACCACACAACCGACCGCGTCGGCGTCGACGGGCTGCTGTCCGAGCTCGACGAGTACGCGGTCGAGCAGGCGCTGCAGGTGATCGAGGCAGCGGGGGAGGGCGAGATCACGTACGTCACCATGGGCCCGGAGAACGCCGGCGCGGCGTTGCGCAAGGCGCTCTCCATGGGCGGCGACCAGGCCGTGCACGTCCTCGACGACGCGCTGCACGGCACGGACGCGCTCGGCACCTCCCTGGTCCTGGCGAAGGTGCTCGAGAAGCTCGAGTACGACCTCGTCGTCGCGGGGATGGCCTCCACCGACGGCGGCATGTCCGTCGTCCCGGTGATGCTCGCCGAGCGGCTCGGGCTGCCGGCGGCCACCTTCGCCAGCACACTCAGCGTCGCGGACGGCAAGGCGACGATCCGGCGCGACGGGGACCTCGCCAGCGAGACGGTCGAGGTGACGCTGCCGGCGCTGGTGTCGGTCACCGACCAGACCGGCGAGGCGCGCTACCCGTCGTTCAAGGGGATCATGGCGGCCAAGAAGAAGCCGGTGACGACGTACACCCTCGCCGACCTCGGGGTCGCGCCCGATCAGGTCGGTCTCGGAGGGGCGGCCACCGAGGTGGTCGAGGTGACGGCACGCCCACCCCGCCAGGCCGGCGTCAAGGTGAACGACGAGGGTGATGGCGGGGTCAAGCTCGCCGAGTTCCTCGCGTCCCAGAAGTTCATCTAGGAGAGCAGCGACATGTCCGAGATCCTCGTTCTGGTCGAGCACGACTCCGGCGCGGTCGCCAAGCCCACGACCGAGCTGCTCACCTTGGCACGCCGCATCGGCACCCCGGCCGCGGTGTTCCTCGGCTCGCAGGCCGACCTCGCCAAGGCGAGCGAGACGCTGGGCCGCTACGGCGCCGAGAAGGTCTACGCGGTCGACGACCCGGCGTTCGGCGAGTGCCTCGTCGCGCCGAAGGCCGAGGCGCTCGCCGCCGTGGCCGCGCAGGCCGCACCGGGCGCCGTGCTCGTCACCGCGAGCAACGAGGGCCGGGAGATCGCCGGCCGGCTCGCCGTGAAGCTGGGGTCCGGCGTACTGACCGACGCCGTCGACCTCGCGGCCGACCTCACGGCCAAGCAGTCGGTGTTCGCGGGCTCGTACGTCGTCTCCTCCCGGGTGCGTACCGGCACCCCGATCGTCGCGGTGAAGCCGAACGCGGCGACTCCCGAGCCGCACGAGGTGACCCCGCAGCAGGTCCCCGTCACCGTCGAGCTCAGTGACCTCGCCAAGGCGGCCCGCGTCACCCGGCGCGCCCCCAAGGAACAGACCGGCCGGCCCGAGCTCACCGAGGCGGCGATCGTCGTCTCCGGCGGCCGCGGTACCGGCGGCGACTTCGGTCCGGTCGAGGCGCTCGCCGACGCGCTCGGCGCGGCGGTCGGCGCGTCGCGTGCAGCGACGGACGCCGGGTGGTACCCGCACGCGTTCCAGGTCGGGCAGACCGGCAAGACGGTCTCGCCGCAGCTGTACGTCGCCAACGGCATCTCCGGCGCCATCCAGCACCGGGCCGGGATGCAGACCTCCAAGACCATCGTCGCCGTCAACAAGGACGCCGAGGCACCGATCTTCGAGCTGGCCGACTTCGGGGTGGTGGGCGACCTGTTCGCCGTCCTGCCACAGCTCACCGAGGAGATCAAGAAGCGCAAGGGCTGACCCTCGGGCGCGGACGGGCGCAGCAGCCCCGGATCGTTAGGATTCAGCCGTGGCGTACCTCGATCACGCCGCCACGACCCCGATGCTGCCCGAAGCGGTCGCGGCCGTCACGGCGGAACTGACCCGGACCGGCAACGCGTCGTCGCTGCACGCCGCCGGGCGGCGTGCGCGCCGGGTCGTGGAGGAGTCGCGCGAGGCGATAGCGGCGGCGATCGGGGTGGAACCGGGCGCGGTCGTCTTCACCGCCGGCGGCAGCGAGGCGGACAACCTCGCGGTCAAAGGGATCTTCTGCGCCCGCCGCAGTGACGACCCGCGCCGCTCCCGCGTGCTCGCATCGGCGGTGGAGCACCACGCGGTCCTCGACCCGGTGCACTGGCTGGCCACTCACGAGCACGCCCAGGTCGACCTGCTGCCGGTCGACCCCCGGGGCCGGCTCGACCTCGACGCGCTCGCCGACGCGCTGTCCGCACACGCGGACGAGGTCGCGCTCGTCTCGGTGATGTGGGCGAACAACGAGGTCGGGACGATCCAGCCGGTCGCCGAGGTCGCCGAGCTGTGCGCGCGGTACGAGGTGCCGTTCCACACCGACGCCGTCCAGGCCGTCGGCCACCTGCCGGTCGATGCGGCGCTGCCCTCCACCCTGGCGCTCTCCGGGCACAAGTTCGGTGGACCGCTGGGCAGCGGCGCGCTGACGGTGCAGCGCGGGATCCGCATCGAGCCGCTCCTGCACGGCGGGGGTCAGGAGCGCGAGATCCGCTCCGGCACCCTGGACACCCCCTCGATCGTCGGGCTCGCCGCCGCGCTGCAGACGCTGACCGCGACACCCGCGAGCCTTCGCGAACGGTCCGCGCGTACCGCCGCGCTGCGCGACGAGCTCGTCGCCCGGGTACGCGCCGCGGTGCCGGACGCGGTCCTCAACGGCAGCCCGCTGCCCGAAGCGCAGGACGAACGGCTGCCGGGCAACGCCCACTTCTCCTTCCCGGGCTGCGAGGGCGATGCCCTGCTGCTGCTGCTCGACGCGCAGGGCATCGAGTGCTCCACCGGGTCGGCCTGCACCGCGGGGGTCCCCCAGCCGAGCCACGTGCTGCTCGCCATGGGGCTGGACGAGCAGACCGCGCGCGGCTCGCTGCGCTTCTCGCTGGGTCACGGCAGCACGACCGCGGACATCGACGCGCTCGTCGCGGTGCTGCCCTCCGTCGTCGAGCGTGCGCAGCGGGCCGGCGTACGCTCCGGCGCGGGGGTGGCGGTCTAGTGCGTGTCATCGCCGCGCTCTCCGGTGGCGTCGACTCGGCCGTCGCGGCCGCCCGGGCCCGCGACGCCGGCCACGACGTGACGGCCGTGCACCTCGCGCTCTCGCCCAACCCCCGCGCGCACCGCGAGGGGGCCCGGGGCTGCTGCAGCCTTGAGGACTCCCGCGACGCGCGCCGGGTGGCGGACGTGCTGGGCCTGCCCTACTACGTCTGGGACGTGTCGGCGCAGTTCACGGCGGAGGTCGTCGACGACTTCGTCGCCGAGTACGCCGCGGGGCGTACCCCGAACCCCTGCCTGCGCTGCAACGAGCGCATCAAGTTCGCCGCAGTGCTCGAGCGGGCGCGTGCCCTGGGCTTCGACGCCGTGTGCACCGGTCACTACGCGCGCCTGGTCGACGGGCCCGCGGGCCGCGAGCTGCACCGCGGCGTCGACACCGGCAAGGACCAGTCGTACGTGCTCGCCGTGCTCACCGGCGACCAGCTGGCCGGCGCGATGTTCCCGCTGGGGGAGAGCACCAAGGCCCAGGTACGAGCCGAGGCCGCCGGCCGCGGGCTGCTCGTCGCAGAGAAGCCCGACAGCCACGACATCTGCTTCATCCCCGACGGCGACACCGCCGGCTGGCTCACCGAGCGGCTCGGGCCGCGCCCGGGCGACATCGTCGACGTCGACTCCGGCGCGACCGTCGGCGCCCACGACGGCAGCTACGCGTTCACGGTGGGGCAGCGGCGCGGTCTGGGTCTGGCTGAGCCGGCACCCGGCGGCGCACGCCGCTACGTGGTCGGGATCGAACCGGCCGCCGGGACGGTGCTGGTCGGGATGCCGACCCGGCTGGACGTCGACGAGATCGATGCCGCGGACCCGCGATGGTGCAACGGCCCGGTACAGCAGGGAGCGACGGTGCTCGCCCAGGTGCGTGCGCACGGCGAACCCGTACCCGGCCGGGTCGCCCGCAGCGACGCCCAGGCGGTGCGCGTGCACCTGGACGCGCCGGTACGCGGCGTCGCGCCCGGCCAGGCGCTCGCCCTCTACGACGACACCCGGGTCCTCGGCTCGGCGACCATCACCCGCGCCATCGCCCGACCCGCCTGATCCGTGAGCGGCGTACGGGACTGGCCGGCCGCAGCGGCCACCGGCGTGGGGTCGATGCCCGGCACCGACGTGCTCGCCACCGCCCGGCTGATCCGCGACGAGCTCGCCGAGGACGGCGTCCCGCACCTTGCCGAGCTGCCCGCGCGCGGACCCGGGGCCGACATGGTCGGCCGGGCCCTCGGGCTGCTCGCCGAGGTCTGGCCCGCGTGGGCCGGGGAGACGACGGCGCGCGGCTGGCGGCTGGCCGACGCCCCGGGCCGCGACCTGCGCCGGGCCCGCTCGTACCTCGGCCAGGACCTCGACGTGCTCGAGGAGGTGTACGACGGTTGGCGCGGGCCGCTCGTGCTCCCGCTCGCCGGCCCGTGGACCCTCGCGGCCACCGTCGAGCTCCCGAGCGGGGAGCGGCTGCTGCGCGACGTCGGTGCCGTACGCGACCTGGCCGCCGGCTGGGTCGAGGCCGCCGCGGGGTACGCCGCGGACGTGCGCCGCAGGCTGCCCGGCGCGACGCCGGTGCTGCAGGCGGACGAACCGGCCCTGGGGGCCGTCCTCGCCGGTGCGGTGCCGACGGCGAGCGGGCGGCACCGTTACCGCGCGGTCGAGGCGAGCGAGGTCCGGTCGGCCCTGCGGGCGGCCAACGACCGGCTCGCGGCCGATGCGACCGAGCTGGGCGTGCACTGCTGCGCGCCGGACGTCCCGTTCCGCCTGCTGCGCGAGGCCGGCCTGGCCGGGATCGGGTTCGACCCGGCAGCGCTCGGGCTGCTCGCCGGCACGGGCGGCACGCCGCTGCGCGCCGGCACGGGCGACGCATCGCTGCTCGACGAGCTCGGTGAGTGCGTCGAGGCGGGCATCCGGCTCGGGTTCGGGATCGTCGGTGCCGGTCGCGCGAGCGACGTGGCCGATGCCGTCACGCCCGTGAGCGAGCTGGCGCGACGTCTCGGCTTCCCGCTCGAGGAGCTCGGCGCCGTACTGACCGTCTCCCCGCCGTGCGGGCTGGCCGCGCTGACGCCGCAGGACGCCGCCGAGCGGGTGCGCCGTACCGTCGCGGTGGCCCGCGCGCTGCGCGACGAGCGCTCCCCCTGACCCGTGTCCCTGCTCGAAACGTCGTCAACTCGCCGAGTTAGCGACGTTAGGGCTATCCATCTGAGCCGACTTGTTCTTCGACTATCGCCTGGTGGGCGTGGCGCCACGGCCGCTCGGCGCGGGGCCGGTCCAGGCTCGGTGGGTGTCCTCGTGAACCGGGCGGTGCCGGCGGGGCCTTCTTGGGTGTGGGGTTGGCGACGAGTTCTCGGTAGCGCACCGGGTCGTGGCCGATAGCCAGTTCGAGCACGCGCAGGAACAGCAGGCCGCGGCTGTGGGAGCGGCGGCGGTTGAAGCGGAAGCAGAACTCGTCGAGGTAGCCGTCCAGATGCTCGATGTTGACCGCGCCCTGGTGTGTGGACAGCAGCCAACGCTTGGCCAGCGCAGCGATCCTGTGCACGCCCGGAAGCAGCTTGCCGATGTCCTCGCCCAGCGCCTTGGCAGCACGCTGGTTGCGTCGGTCGTGGGTGTAGCCCTTCTTCTCGATCCCGGAGTAGCCGCTCCACCCGTCGGTGATCACCGTGGAGCCGCCCGCCACGTTCTCGGCGATGAACCGGTGCAAGGTCACGGCCGACCCGTCAGCGATGATGCGCATCCGGGCGCGACCGAACCCCTTGGGCGAGCGCACCTCCACGGCGACCGCGACCAGCGCCTTCTTGCCCTTGGCGCGTCCACCGGCCAGGCCGGCCTCCTCACCGCCGATGTAGATCTCATCGACCTCCACACACCCGGACAACAGCTCCCGACCGGGCCTGATCAGCACCGAACGCAGACGATGCAGCATCGCCCACGCCGTCTGGTACGAGCCGATCTGCAAGGTCCGCTGCAACGCCAACGCCGACACGCCGTCCTTGGCCGTCGCGAACTCCCAGCACGCCTGGAACCACACCGTCAACGGCGTCCGACGCCGGTCGAACAGAGTCCCTGCGGTGATCGCGGTCTGCCGCTTGCACCCGGCGCACTTCCAGCTCCCGTCCGCGACCTGCCAGCCACCGACCCGCCCGCACCTCGGGCACACGAACCCGCCGGGCCAGCGCAGCCACGCCAGGTAGTCCAAGCAATCCGCGTCCGTCGCGAACCACGCCTGGAACTCCCCCAGCGAGCGTGGATAGTCCAGACCACCACGGCGCGGACCGCTCAGCACGCCAACAGTCTAGTCGGCTCAGATGGATAGCCCTAAGCGACGTTTCGAGCAGGGACACGGCGGCTGGGGCGGGCGTCGGTGCCACGCGCTAGCGTCGCGCGGGTGAGCAACGACGCCGACGTGTCCGCCGACGGGCTCGACACCGACGAGGTCGCGTCCGCGGACCCCGCGACAGCGACCGAACGGGAGCGGTGGGAGGAGCTCGTCGCGGCGATCGAGACGGCGCGGGAGCGCTACTACGAGCAGGACGCGCCGACGATCTCCGACGCGGAGTACGACGCGCTCTTCCGCGAGCTGGTCGAGCTCGAGGCCCGCCATCCCGAGCTGGTGAGCGCGGACTCGCCGACGCAGAGCGTCGGAGGCACCCAGTCGGACATGTTCGAGCCGGTCACCCACCTCGAACGGCTGCTCAGCCTGGACAACGTGTTCAGCCTCGAGGAGCTCGACGGGTGGTTCGGGCGCGTGGAGCGCGAGCTCGGCTCGCTGCCCGAGCTGCTGTGCGAGCTCAAGGTCGACGGGCTGGCCGTGGACATCGTGTACGAGCACGGCCGGCTGCGTTCGCTCGCGACCCGGGGCGACGGCCGGGTCGGTGAGGACGTCACGGCCAACGTCCGCTACATCCCGGCGATCCCCCGGCGGCTGCGCGGCGACGGGACCCACCCGGTGCCCGCGCTCGTCGAGGTGCGCGGGGAGGTCTACTTCCCGCTGTCCGGTTTCACCGCGCTGAACGACGAGATGCTCGCGCTCGGGCGCTCGCCGTTCGCCAACGCGCGCAATGCCGGCGCCGGCACGTTGCGGCAGCGGATCGACCGGCGTGAGGAGGAGCTGGCAGCGGCACGCGAGCGCGCCAGCTCCACCGTCGCGCGGCTGCAGGACGACCTCGACCGTGCGGTCCGCCGGCTGGGCATGCTGGCGCTGGTCGTGCACGGCATCGGCGCCTGGCACGGCCACGAGCCGCAGCGGCAGTCGGTCGCGTACGACGCGCTGCGCGGATGGGGGCTGCCCACGTCCGACCGGGCCCGCGTCGTCGGGACGGTGGACGAGGTACGGGAGTTCATCGCGTACTACGGCGAGCACCGGCACGACGTCGAGCACGAGATCGACGGGGTCGTCGTCAAGGTCGACGACCTGGCGCTGCAGGGCCGGCTGGGGTCGACCTCGCGCGCGCCGCGCTGGGCGATCGCCTACAAGTACCCGCCCGAGGTCGTACGCACCCGGCTGCTGCGGATCGACGTGAACGTGGGGCGCACCGGGCGGGTGACCCCGTTTGCGGTGATGGAGCCGGTGCGGGTCGCCGGCTCCACCGTCGCGATGGCGACGCTGCACAACCAGCACGAGATCGCCCGCAAGGGTCTGCTGGTCGGTGACCTGGTGTTCCTGCGCAAGGCCGGCGACGTGATCCCCGAGGTGATCGGGCCGGTGGTGGAGGAACGCGACGGCAGCGAGACGCCGTTCGAGATGCCCACGCACTGCCCCTCGTGCAGCACCGCACTCGCGCCCGCTCGGGAAGGCGACGTCGACATCCGCTGCCCGAACACGCGGTCCTGCCCCTCACAACTGCGCGAGCGGGTGTTCCACCTCGCCTCGCGCGGGGCGCTCGACATCGAGGGGTTGGGGTGGAAGGCCGCCGACGCACTGCTCGCCGACGGCATCATCGCCGACGAGGGCGACGTGCTCGGGCTGCAGGCCGCCGACCTGCGCCGCAGCACCTTCTTCACCCGCGAGGCCGGCAAGGACGAGCCCGGCGGTCGGGTCCTCACGGCCAACGCCGAGCGGCTGCTCGCCGAGTTGCACCAGGCGCGCGAACGCCCGCTCTGGCGGGTCCTCGTCGCGCTCTCCATCCGGCACGTCGGACCCACCGCCGCCCAGGCGCTCGCGCGGGAGTTCGCCGACCTCGACGTGATCGCCGCGACCCCGGTCGACCGGCTCGCCGCCGTCGAGGGCGTCGGCCCGACCATCGCGGCCTCGGTCGCCGACTGGTTCACCGTCGACTGGCACCGCGAGGTCGTCGAGAAGTGGCGGGCGGCGGGCGTACGCCTCGCCGACGAGCGCGACGAGAGCCGGCCCCGCCCGCTCGCCGGGCTCACCGTCGTGATCACCGGGACGCTGCCCGGCTGGTCCCGCGACACCGCGACCGCCGCGGTGCAGGAGCGCGGCGGCAAGGTCGCCGGGTCGGTGTCGAAGAAGACCGACTTCGTCGTCGCCGGGGAGAACGCCGGCAGCAAGCTGGACAAAGCCCGCACGCTCGGCCGCCCGGTGCTCGACGCGACCGGGTTCCAGGCGCTGCTCGACGCCGGGCCGGCTGCTGCCGAGGAGCACCTGGTGCCCGCCGACGACTGATCGCCGGCCCCGGGCGGTCAAGTCCGCCGAGATCGGCGCCGAAGGCAACTAGGGCGCGGCACCACGGCGGGCCCCGGGGGCCGACGCGGGAGGTGGTGCGAGGGATGGTTGCGCCCGAGCGGCCCTCGCTCGCCCGCTGGAGCATGTTCGCCCTCACCTGGCACCTGTCGGTGTGGGTCGGGCTCGGCGCCGTCGCGGCGTGCCTGGTCCTGCTGATGCTCGCGGCGGGCCCGAGCATCGCTGGCATGGGGCCGACGCTCTTCATCCTCACGGCGATGGTCGTGCTCGGCGAGCTGCGCCCGGTCGTCGCGTCCTCGACCCACGAGTCCGATGGCGTGCCCATGTCCTGGGCCTTCGTGTTCGCCGCGCTCTACCTGTGGGGCATCGTCCCGGCGCTGCTGCTGCAGACGCTCGCGGTCGTACTCCAGCAGGTGCTCCTGCAGCGCGCGCCGTGGCGGGTCTCGTTCAACGTCGGCCAGTACGCGCTGTCGCTCCTCGCGGCCTGGGGCGTGCTCGTCGCCGCCGGCGTGTCCACCGACATGGCGACCGGTCGTGCCTTCTTCAATGCCCAGGACCTGGGCTGGGTGGTGCTGTCCTGGGCCGCATTCCACGTCGTGAACCTCGCGCTCGTGGCCGGCACCGCGGAGAGCGACGGCCAGAGCTGGTGGGAAGCGTTCGTCGAGGACATCTGGTACTACACGTTCTCGATGTTCGCGGTGCTCGCGATCTCGCCGTTCGTGGTCGTCATGGCCGCCGAGTCCTGGCAGTTCGTCCCGCTGCTGCTGCTGCCGCTCTTCGGCGTGTACAAGACCGCGTCGCTGGCCCGCCAGCAGGAGCGCCAGGCGCTGCACGACGCGCTGACCGACCTGCCCAACCGTGCACTGTTCGCCCAGCGCCTGCAGGAATCGCTGGACCTGGCCGAGCGCGACGGCAAGGGCGTGGCCGTGTTCCTGCTCGACCTCGACCGGTTCAAGGAGGTCAACGACACCCTCGGGCACTCGGCCGGCGACCAGCTGCTGGAGGTTGTCGCGCGGCGCGTGCTGAGCGCCGTACGGCCGGCCGACGTGGTGGCCCGCCTCGGCGGCGACGAGTTCGCGGTGCTGCTGCCCGATGTCACCGACTCCGGCGCGGCGATCGAGGTCGCGGCCCGGATCCGCGCGGCGCTCGCCGAGCCCTTCCGGTTGGAGGGCGTCCTGATGGACGTCGACGTGTCCATCGGCATCGCGTTCGCGCCCGCGCACGGCCGGGACGTCGAGCTGCTCGTACGCCGCGCCGACGTCGCCATGTACGTCGCGAAGGGCGAGCAGACCGGCATCGAGGTCTACGACGCCGCCCGAGACCCGAACTCCCCGCAACGGCTGGGCACCGTCACCGCGCTGCGCGAGGCGCTCGACCGCGGCCACCTGGAGCTGCACTACCAGCCCAAGGTGCGTCTCTCGGACGGTGCGGTCATGGGCGCCGAGGCGCTCGTGCGGTGGCGGGACCGGAAACGCGGGCTGGTTCCGCCCGAGGAGTTCGTACCGCTCGCGGAACGGACCGGGCTGGTGCACCGCATCACCCGGTACGTGCTGGGAGCCGCGCTCGCCCAGGCGGCCGACTGGTGGGCGCGCGGCCTGCAGGTGCCCGTCGCGGTCAACGTGAGCATGCGCGACCTGCAGGAGGTCGACCTCGCGGAGCTGGTCGTCGAGCAGCTCGACCGGCGGATGCTTCCCGCCGAGGCGCTGGTGCTCGAGGTGACCGAGAGCGTGCTCGTCCAGGACCCGGGCCAGGCCGTCGCGACGCTGCGCGAGCTCGCCGAGCTCGGCGTGCAGTCCTCGCTCGACGACTTCGGCACCGGGTACTCCTCGCTGCTGCTGCTCGAGCAGCTGCCGGTGCGCGAGCTCAAGATCGACCGGTCGTTCGTACGGCGGCTCGACGACGTGGGTGGCGACGACTCGATGGTCCGCAGCATCATCGGCTTCGCCCACGGGCTCGGACTGACGGTGGTCGCCGAGGGCGTGGAGACCACGCTGGCGTGGCAGCAGCTCCGCACCCACGGCTGTGACATCGCGCAGGGCTTCCGCGTCGCGGTGCCGATGCCGGGGCCGCAGGCGACGAGATGGCTGCTCGAACGGGTCGTCGTCACCCCGGAACAGGCGACGCCCGGCCCGCGGCGCCCGGGCGCGGCGCCGCGGGTCGGCGTCAGCAGCTGACGACACCCCAGGTTCATCGCGACGTCACTGTCCTGATGGCGAGAAACTGGCCCGTCCGGTCCCGATAGACCGCCCTGAGGACAGTGACGTCGGTACGGGAGGTGCGTCAGGGCGGTCCCACGCCGGTCGCGTACCGACGGCGAGGGGGCCGGTCCCCTGCTGGGAACCGGCCCCCTCGTAGGCCGTGCGCTGGTCGAGGCGTGCGGTCAGGCGATCCGGAAGGGAGCCACGGCCTGCCAGCTGCGGTCGGCGAACGCGTACATGTTCACGGTGCCGACGACGCACTTGGTCTTCTTCTTCTTGCAGTTGATCGTCGTCGTGCCGACCTTGAACTTGACGGCCGACTTCTTGAACTTGAACTTCGTCTTGAACTTGCCCTTGCCCTTGTAGTTGAACTGCTTGATCGCATTGGGGGCGTGGTTGCAGGTCGACGATCCGACAGGCAGCTTGCAGATGGAGAGCGCGAGGACCGTCTTCTTCTTGGCGAAGCCCTTGCCCGTGACGGTGACCTTCTGGCCGACGCGGACCGTGCTGCTCGAGAGGCTGATCTTCGCGGCCTTCTTCTTCTTCTTTTTCTTCGCGAGCGGCGCCTTGGCGCTGGTGCTGGCGCTGGTCACGGTCGCCGGAGCGGTGCTCGCGGAGGCCGGCACGCCGACCGCCAACGGCAGGGTTGCGGCGGCCAGGCCGCTCGCGAGGAGCAGGGCGAGGCCGGTACGTCGGGTGGTTGCCACGGGATTCCTTCCGGGGAGCATGGGGCGGAAACGGACGACTGTACGCGAGATTAAAGTGGAACGCTGTTCCGAGAACGTACGATCGGGGCCGCCGGGTGTCAAGAGGTGCCGGCACATCGACGCGGGAGCGGGCGGTCCGGTTCCCTGGCCACGACCTCTCTAGGATCGAGGCCATGCCCGACGCCGTCACCGTGACGCCTGCTGACGTCGCACACCTGGCCGAGCTCGCCCGCATCGAGATACCGGACGCCGACCTCGCGCACTACGCCGACCAGCTGGGACAGATCCTCGGCGCGGTCGCGACGGTGGCGCAAGTGGCGACCGCCGACGTCCCGGCCACCAGCCACCCGCTCCCACTGGTCAACGTGTGGCGCGACGACGTGGTCCGGCCCGGGCTGAGCGCGCAGCAGGCACTCGCCGGCGCCCCGGCCGTGCAGGACGAGCGGTTCCGGGTGCCGCGCATCCTGGACGCCGAGTGAGCGCCCCGCCCGAGCCGGTCGGCTGGGACGCCGCGCGCACCGCCGCCGCGCTCGCCGCGGGCGAGGTGTCCGCGGTCGAGGTGACGCGTGCGCACCTGGACCGGATCGACGCGGTCGACGACCGCGTCCGAGCGTTCCTGCACGTGGACCGCGAGGGCGCGCTCGCCGCGGCCGGGGCGGTCGACGAGCGACGCCGCGCGGGGCAAGCGCTCGGCCCGCTCGCCGGTGTGCCGCTCGCCCTCAAGGACATCGTCGCGACCGCGGACATGCCGACCACCTGCGGGTCGCGGATGCTCGACGGCTGGCGCCCGCCGTACGACGCCACGATCACCGAGCGGATCCGGGCCGGTGGGCTCGTGATCCTCGGCAAGACGAACATGGACGAGTTCGCGATGGGTTCCTCGACGGAGTTCTCGGCGTACGGGGCGAGCAGCAACCCGTGGGACCTGGAGCGGACCCCGGGGGGTTCCGGTGGCGGGTCGTCGGCCGCGGTGGCCGCGTACGAGGTGCCGCTCGCGATCGGCACCGACACCGGTGGCTCGATCCGGCAGCCGGCGGCGGTCACCGGCACCGTCGGGGCCAAGCCGACCTATGGCGGCGTCTCGCGCTACGGCATCGTCGCGATGGCGTCCTCGCTCGACCAGGCCGGCCCGTGCGCCCGCACGGTGCTCGACGCGGCGCTGCTGCACAGCGTCATCGGCGGTCACGACCCGCGCGACTCGACCTCGGTGCGCGAGCCGCTGCCCGGCGTCGTGGGCGCCGCCCGCCGTGCCGACGTGGCCGGCGTACGCATCGGGGTGGTGCGCGAGCTCGGCGGCGAGGGGTTCCAGGCGGGGGTCCGACAGCGGTTCGACGAGGCGGTCGCGCTGCTGACCGGGCTGGGCGCCGACGTCGTCGAGGTGTCCTGCCCGCACTTCCCGCACGCCCTCGGCGCCTACTACCTGATCATGCCGAGCGAGGCGTCCAGCAACCTGGCCCGCTTCGACGGGATGCGCTACGGGCTGCGGACCGGCGACGACGCCGACCGCACCGTCGAGGAGGTGATGGCGCACACCCGCGCCACCGGCTTCGGGGAGGAGGTGGTCCGGCGGATCATCCTCGGCACCTACGCCTTGTCGGCCGGCTACTACGACGCGTACTACGGGCAGGCCCAGAAGGTACGCACCTTGGTGCAGCGCGACCTCGCGGCCGCCTTCGATCAGGTCGACGTGCTGGTCTCGCCGACCGCGCCGACGACGGCGTTCCGGTTGGGGGAGAAGGTGGGCGATCCGCTCGCCATGTACCTCAACGACGTGGCGACCATCCCCGCGAACCTCGCCGGTAGCCCGGCGATGTCGGTGCCGATCGGGCTCGCACCCGAGGACGGGCTGCCGGTGGGCCTGCAGGTGATGGCGCCGGCGCTGGCCGACGACCGGATGTACAACGTGGCGGCCGCGGTGGAGGCGGCGCTGCAGGAGCGACGCGGGCATCCGATCCTGGAGGAGGCGAACGCGCTGTGACGAGGGCCGCCGGTGACGTGCTGTCGTACGACGAGGCGACCGCCGCCTTCGACCCGGTCTTCGGGCTCGAGGTGCACGTCGAGCTGAGCACCGCGACGAAGATGTTCTGCGGTTGCGCGAACGAGTTCGGCGCGCCGCCGAACTCGCGCACCTGTCCGGTGTGCCTCGGGCTGCCCGGCTCGCTGCCGGTGGTGAACCGCGCCGCGGTCGAGTCGGCGATCCGCATCGGCCTGGCGCTGGGCTGCCGCATCGCGGAGCGCTGCCGCTTCGCGCGCAAGAACTACTTCTACCCGGACATGCCCAAGAACTTCCAGACCTCCCAGTACGACGAGCCGATCTGTTACGACGGCGGGCTGGACGTCGACGTCGACACCGACGAGGGTCGCCGCACGTTCCGCGTCGGCATCGAGCGGGCGCACATGGAGGAGGACACCGGCAAGACCACCCACCAGGGCGGCACGGCCGGACGCATCCACGGCGCGGCGTACTCGCTGGTGGACTACAACCGCGCCGGGGTGCCGCTGATCGAGATCGTGACGAGGCCGGTCGCCGGGGCGGGGAAGTACGCCCCGCAGGTGGCGCGCGCTTACGTCACCGCGCTGCGCGAACTGCTGCGCTCGCTCGGCGTCTCGGACGTCCGGATGGAGCAGGGATCGCTGCGCTGCGACGTCAACCTGTCGCTGCGCCGCGGTCCGGACGAGCCGTACGGCACGCGGACCGAGACCAAGAACGTCAACTCGCTGCGGTCCGTCGAGCGCGCCGCACGCTACGAGATCATGCGCCAGGCGGCGGTGCTGAGCGCGGGCGGCACGGTCGTGCAGGAGACGCGGCACTGGCACGAGGACACGGGGCTGACCACCTCGGGGCGGGTCAAGAGCGACGCGGACGACTACCGCTACTTCCCCGAGCCCGACCTCGTGCCGCTCGCACCGGACCCCGCGTGGGTGGCGGCGCTGCGCGCGGAGCTTCCGGAGAACCCGGCGGTGCGCCGCACGCGGCTCCAGGAGCAGTGGGGGCTCTCCGACCTCGACATGAGCGCCGTGGTGAACGCGGGCGCCGTCGATCTCGTCGAGGCGACCGTCGACGCCGGGGCCGACCTCGCCGGGGCGCGCAAGTGGTGGCTGGGCGAGCTCGCCCGCACCGCGAACGAGCGTGGTGTCGAGCTGGCCGACCTCCCGGTGACACCGGAGCAGGTCGCCGAGGTGGAGGACCTCGTCGCCTCCGGCCGGCTCAACGACAAGCTCGCGCGCCAGGTCCTCGAGGGCGTCCTGGCCGGTGAGGGTTCGCCCGCAGCGGTCGTCGCCGCTCGCGGACTCGCGGTGGTGAGCGACGACGGCGCCCTGCTGGCGGCCGTCGACGACGCGCTCGCCGCGATGCCGGACGTCGCGGACAAGATCCGCGGCGGCAAGGTACAGGCCGCCGGCGCCGTCGTCGGCGCCGTCATGAAGGCGACCCGCGGACAGGCCGACGCGGCACGGGTGCGCGAGCTGATCCTCGAGCGCCTCGCCGGCTCCTGACGGCAGCTGTCGGGCGGCGCCGGCGTCGAGGCGTCAGAGCGTCTGCAGCAGCCAGGCGCGGAAGAACGGGTCCAGCACCTGCAGGTCCGCACCGCGCCGGGTGACGAGCTCGGCGGCCAGCAGCGCCTGCAGGGCGCGGCGCACCGAGGCGGCGGTGGCCAGCCCGACGGTCGCCGCGAACGACGCGGCGTACGGCTCGCTCACCGGTGCCGCGGCGATCGCCGAGATCACCCGGCGCTGGCCCGGCGAGAGCGTCGCGTACCGCTCGGCGTACTGCGACGCCTCGTGCGCGACGGCGCTCGCCATGGCGGCGTCGACGTCGGCGACGGTCACCGTACGGCCGGCGTGCACCCACGCCTCGTACGCCAGGCGCTGCACATCGTTGGGCACCGGCCCCGCCAGCGCGTAAACGCGCGCCGCGGCCTCCGCACCCATCGTCTTGCCGCCCGCCCGGGCGCGCTCGCGCAGGAACGCGGTCATCTCGTCCTCCGGCAGCACGTCGAGGGCGAACCGTTCGGCGAGGCCGTAGAGCGGGGCGCTGCGGGCACCGGTGAGCGCCTCCATCAGGTGCTGGCGGGAACCGGCGACGACCAGTGAGACGGCCGGGTAGGTGTCGGCCAGCGACTTGAACAGCGCGGGCAGGTCCGGACCCAGGTCGATGATCGCCTGGAACTCGTCGAGCACCAGCACCGCCGGGCGCTTGGCCGCCTGTTCGGCCAGCAGGGCGTACACGTCCTCGATCACCGTGTGCGCGTCGGCCGGGGCGAGCGCGGCGGAGAACGCGAACCGCGGCTGGTCGCCGTCGAAGGTCACGACGGGGGAGACCCGCAGCCGGGAGACGAACGCCGACAGCGCCTCCTTCAGCCGGTGCCAGCGCCCGCCCGGGACCCGGTAGGTGCCCGAGACCAGCCGGCCGGCGAAGGTCGGCAGGTCGCGGCACGCGAGCACGTTCACCGAGACCACGGCGGCGCCCTCGGCGACCAGATCGGCGCTCGCCCGCGCCAGCAGCGAGGTCTTGCCGTAGCGCCGCGGTGAGCTGAGCACGACGTTGATGCCGTCGCGCATCCGCCGCTCCAGCGCGGCCAACTCGTCCGCGCGGCCGGCGAACTGCTCGCCGGAGACCGGCGTGCCGTAGTGGTACGGGTTCGGCAACGTCGCCTCCTCGTGGCGCAGACCAGCACTATGCAACCCAGCATAGTGCGTACCCGCACAACGCCCGGCGATCCGCCGATGGACGAGTCGTATCAGGCCGGATCGCGCGCCCTTTGGACGCAACTACCCGTCAGTGGTCGAGCGCAGTCGAGTCACTTTGGGCCTGGTGGCGCGCCGGTCGGCGCGTGAAAGACCGGGCGAGTACCCGGTGGTCGAGCGCAGTCGAGACCACTTCGGTGATCATGGTCTCGACTACGCTCGACCAACGGATGGTTGCGTCAGCTCTTTCGGAGCAGTTGACAGAGGGGTCGGGGCGGGAAAGACCGGGCGAGTACTCGTCGGTCGAGCGTAGTCGAGACCACGTCAGTGATCATGGTCTCGACTACGCTCGACCGACGACTGGTTGCGTCCGCCCTTTCGGAGCAGCAACCCCGGGCCCTTCGGGCTGCCATGGACGGTGGGCGCCTCAGCGGAGCTCTACGCGCAGGATCCGGTCGTCGCCGGGCTGCGGGTCGCCCCGCCCGTCGGTGTTGTTGGTCAGCACCCAGAGTGCACCGTCCGGCGCTTGTGCCACGGCGCGCAGCCGGCCGTACTCCTCGGTGAACCACGCCCGCGGCTTCCCGGCGCGGCCGTCCGGCGCCGGGACCTGCCAGAGCCGGCGCCCGCGCAGCGCGGCGACGTACACGACGTCGTCGACGACCGCGATGCCCGACGGTGACGCCTCGGCCGGCGGCCAGGTCGCCTGCGGGTCGACGTACGCCGGGTCGTCCGCCCGGCCCTCGTGCACCGGCCACCCGTAGTTCTTGCCCGGGCGTACGAGGTTGAGCTCGTCCCAGTCGTCCTGCCCGAACTCGCTGGCCCACAAGCGGTCCTGCGAGTCGAACGCCAGGCCCTGCACGTTCCGGTGACCCATCGACCAGACCGGCGACCCCTCCCAGGGGTTTCCGGGGGCCGGCTCGCCGTCCACGGTGATGCGCAGGATCTTGCCCGCGAGGCTCTCGCGGTCCTGCGCCGAGGCACGGTCGGCTGTGTCACCGGTCGGCACGTAGAGGAAGCCGTCGGGGCCGAACCGCAGTCGCCCGCCGTTGTGGATCCCGCCCTTGGGGATGCCGTCGAGGACGGTCCGCGCCGCCCCCAGCCGCTCGCCGTCCCAGGTGATCCGTACGACCCGGTTGTCGTCGGCGGCGGTGAAGTACGCCATCAGGTACGTCGGGTCGCCCGCGGGCTCGAGCGCGATGCCCAGCAACCCGCCCTCGCCGCCGGCGACCACGCCGTCGACCCGGCCGACCTCGCGCGCAGGCCCGCCGCCCGCCGGTACCCGCAGCACCCGGGCGCTGTCGCGCTCCGACACCAGCGCCGAGCCGTCGGGGAGGAACGCCAGGTCCCAGGGCGCGGTCAGGTCCCGCGTCACGGCCCCGGTGACCGCGAGCGAGGGCAGCTGAGAGGCACTCTGGGACGCAGTGCCCGCGGAGGGCGTCGGCGATGCGGAACCGGATGAGGCGGGTGGCGCGGGCGTGCCGGTCGCGCAGCCGGCGAGCAGGACCGCGAGGGTGAGCGCTGCGGCGAGCGTACGAAGGTGCATCCGTCATTCTCCCCATCCGCGCCAGCCCCGCGGCGGGCCCCCGATGACGCGGCTGGCTACCGTGCGGGCATGACAGGAGCGCGCGTGATGCTGCCCTGGCCGGACTACGGCGAGGCATTGGGCGATGCCACCGACGGGCTGCAGGTGGCGGTTTTCGACGGTCCGACGGCGCCGCCGGACGAGGTGCTCGCGCAGGTGGAGTTCTTCGTACCGCAGTACATGGGCGGCGCCGCATCGCTCGAGCCGATGCGACGGATGCCCCGGCTCACCGCGGTGCAGACCCTGACGGCCGGGGTCGACAACGTCTGGCCGTACCTGCCGCCTGGGGTCTCGCTGCACAACGCGGCCGGGGTGCACGACGCCAGTACTGCCGAACTGGCCGTAGCGCTGATGCTCGCGAGCCTGCGCCGCATCGACGACTTCGCCCGCGCCATGCCGACCGGCGAATGGATCTCCGGGCGGTACGACGCGCTGGCCGACAAGACGGTGCTGATCGTGGGGTACGGCCGGGTCGGCCAGGCGATCGAGGCGCGCCTCGGCGGGTTCGAGGTCGACGTGGTCCGGGTGGCGCGCACGGCACGCACCGAGGAGGGCCTGGAGGTCCACGCGTACGACCGGCTGCCGCAGCTGCTGCCCGCCGCGGACGTGGTGGTGCTCGTCGTACCGCTCACCGAGCAGACAACCGGCATGGTCGACGCCGCGTTCCTCACCCAGATGCGGACCGGCGCGCTGCTGGTCAACGTCGCCCGCGGGCCGGTCGTCGTGACCGGCGACCTGCTCGCCGAGACCGCGAGCGGCCGGCTGCGCGCCGCGCTCGACGTGACCGATCCCGAGCCGCTTCCCCCGCAGCACCCGCTGTGGCGCTCGCCCGGTGTGCTGATCAGCCCGCACGTCGGAGGCAACACCAGCGCGTTCCTGCCCCGCGCCCGGCGCCTGGTGGCCGAACAGCTGCGCCGCTGGCGGACCGGGGAACCGCTGGTGAACCGGATGACCGCCTGACGGGCCGCTGCTGACGGCACCGGCGGCCGGTGCGCCGTACCATGGCCACCCCTCGTCGTACGGAGGCTGCCATGAGCGCGCTGCAGGCGGACGCGGTCCTCGACCTTCCCGGTGACGAGCTCGTCGTGGGCGTCGTCGGCGTGGTCTTCGCGATCGTCGGCGTGCTGTTCGTCGCCGTCGTCGTCCTGATCGTCGTCACGGCGGTCAAACGCGCCCGTGCCGCCAAGGCGGCCGGCCTCGACCCCTTCGCGGCCGACATCCAGGTCATGGGAACCATCGCGCACGCGCAGGCGCTCGCTCCCGACCGGCCGGTGGAGGAGCGGCTCGCCGAGATCGAGCGGCTCTACGCCGCTGGCACGATCGACGCGGCCGAACGCAGCGCGGCGCGGGCGCGGATCCTCGGGGCGGGCTGACGCGCCCGGGTCGTACGCACCCTGCGCCTCAAGTCGGCCGGACGCGATCCGATACCTCTTGCATGGGAAAGGCTCTCACTCTCGCCACGCAACTGGCGGCGGTCGCGTCCGCTGCCACGTTGGCGGCGTACGCAGGTGCCTGGGTCGGCGGCCACGCGGCCGGGGCCTGGCTGACGCTGCGCCACCACTGAGCGGACGGTCGCCGGCGCGCCCCGTGCCGCGCCGTCGTGCGCTCCCTCCCGGCGCCACGCCGTCGCGCGCTCCTCCCCGCGCCACGCCGCCGCACGCTACCTCTCGTTGATCATGGCGTCGTACGCCCCAAACGCCGGTTGGGACGCACCATCCCATGATCGACCGCGGTCAGGACCCACCAGATCATGATCAACGCGATGCCGGGCCGTAGGCTCGCGGGCGTGAGCGCACAGGGGAGCAACCAGCCGGACATCAAGCCGCGCAGCCGGGTCGTCACCGACGGGGTGGAGCGCGCCGCCGCACGCGGCATGCTGCGCGCCGTCGGCATGGGCGACCAGGACTGGGAGAAGCCGCAGATCGGCGTCGCGTCGTCCTGGAACGAGATCACCCCGTGCAACCTCTCACTCGACCGGCTGGCGAAGGCGGCCAAGGAGGGCGTACGGGAGGCCGGCGGATTCCCGCTGGAGTTCGGCACGATCTCGGTCTCCGACGGCATCTCCATGGGTCACATCGGCATGCACTACTCACTGGTCAGCCGCGAGGTGATCGCGGACTCCGTCGAGACGGTCTTCGAGGCCGAGCGCCTCGACGGCGCGGTACTGCTGGCCGGGTGCGACAAGTCCGAGCCGGGGATGCTCATGGCCGCCGCCCGGCTCGACGTCGCCGCGGTGTTCCTGTACGCCGGCTCCACCCTCCCCGGGCAGGTCGACGGCAAGGACGTCACGATCATCGACGCGTTCGAGGCGGTCGGCGCCTGCGCGGCCGGACGTATCACCCGCGAGCAGGTCGACACCATCGAGCGCGCGATCTGCCCCGGCGAGGGCGCCTGCGGCGGCATGTACACCGCGAACACGATGGCGTCCGCCGCGGAGGCGCTGGGCATGTCGCTGCCGGGGTCGGCCGCGCCTCCCGCCGTGGACCGCCGCCGCGACGAGTACGCGCGCCGCTCCGGGCAGGCCGTCGTCGAGCTGCTGCGCCGCGGCATCACGACCCGCGACATCGTCACCCGCGAGTCGCTGGAGAACGCGATCGCCGTCGTGATGGCGCTCGGCGGTTCCACCAACGCGGTGCTGCACCTGCTGGCCATCGCCCACGAGGCCGGCGTACGGCTCGACCTCGACGACTTCAACCGGGTCGGGGACAAGGTGCCGCACCTGGCCGACGTCAAGCCGTTCGGCCGCTACGTGATGACCGACGTCGACCGGGTCGGAGGCGTACCGGTCGTGATGAAGGCACTGCTGGACGCCGGCCTGCTGCACGGGGACTGCCTGACGGTCACCGGCAAGACGCTGGCCGAGAACCTCGCCGACATCGCGCCGCCCGACCTGGACGGCAAGATCCTGCACGCGATGTCCGACCCGATCCACCGCACCGGTGGGCTGACGATCCTCACCGGCACGCTCGCGCCGGAGGGGGCCGTCGTGAAGACCGCCGGTTTCGACACCGACGTGTTCGAGGGCACCGCCCGGGTGTTCGACGGCGAGGCCGGGGCGATGCAGGCGGTCGAGGAGGGCCGGCTCGCCGCGGGTGATGTCGTGGTGATCCGGTACGAGGGTCCCAAGGGCGGGCCCGGGATGCGCGAGATGCTCGCCGTCACCGGCGCCATCAAGGGCGCCGGGCTCGGCAAGGACGTCCTGCTGCTCACCGACGGACGCTTCAGCGGCGGTACGACAGGGCTCTGCATCGGCCACATCGCGCCGGAGGCCGTCGACGGCGGGCCGATCGCGTTCGTACGGGACGGGGACCGCATCCGGCTCGACGTCGCGGCCCGCACGCTCGACCTGCTGGTCGACGAGGCGGAGCTGGCGGCGCGGGCGGAGGGCTGGGCCGCGCCCGAGCCGCCGGCGTACGTGCGCGGCGTGCTCGGCAAGTACCGCAAGCTCGTCGGCTCCGCCCGCTACGGCGCCGTCTGCGGCTGAGCCGCGCGCGCAACGGGATTCGTCCGGTCCGGAGCCTGGGTGAACTACCCCGTTGCGTGAGGTGTCCCGGATCGCGAGACGGAACGGGGCGCGGCTTGACACGGGTACGCGGTGGGGGAGACGGTACGGCCTGTGACAACCTTCCGAATCGTACTTGGCAGGCGCGCCGTCTGACGCCCTCGCCGACGACTCGCGCGCACCCCTCGGAGCCCTTCGTGGCCGGGGGGTTTTCTTGTGCCCGAGCCGAAAGCAGGACAATGACGAGCGGCCACCAGGTGCCGGAGCGACAGCGCGACCCGTACGGAGACGAGATGACCGACCCGCAGCACAGCGGCCCCGCAGCGTCCGACGCCACGCCGATGACCGGCGCGGAGTCCCTCGTACGCTCCCTCGAGCACGCCGGCGTCGAGGTCGTGTTCGGCATCCCGGGCGGTGCGATCCTGCCCGCGTACGACCCGCTGATGGACTCCTCCGCGGTACGCCACGTGCTGGTGCGCCACGAGCAGGGCGCGGGTCACGCCGCTGAAGGCTACGCGCACGTGACCGGCAAGGTCGGTGTCGCGATGGCCACCTCCGGGCCGGGCGCGACAAACCTCGTCACGCCGATCGCCAACGCGTACATGGACTCGATCCCGCTCGTCGCAATCACCGGGCAGGTGCCGAGCACCGCGATCGGTACGGACGCCTTCCAGGAGGCCGACATCCGCGGCATCACGATGCCGATCACCAAACACAGCTTCCTGGTGACCGACCCGGACGAGATCCCGCACGCGGTCGCGGCGGCGTTCCACATCGCCTCGACCGGCCGGCCCGGTCCGGTGCTCGTGGACGTCGCCAAGGACACGCTGCAGCACGACACGACCTTCCGGTGGCCGCGGACGCTAAACCTGCCCGGGTACCGCCCGGTGACCCGGCCCCACGCCAAGCAGGTACGCGAGGCCGCCCGGCTGATCCTCGAATCACGCCGCCCGGTCCTCTACATCGGTGGCGGCGTGATCCGCGCCGGTGCCACCGCCGGGCTGCGCAAGCTCGCCGAGGTCACGGGGCTGCCGGTCGTCACGACCCTGATGGCACGCGGGGCGTTCCCCGACAGCCACCCCCAGCACCTGGGCATGCCCGGCATGCACGGGTCGGTGACGGCCGTCGGCGCCCTGCAGAAGGCGGACCTGCTCGTCGCCATCGGGACCCGGTTCGACGACCGGGTCACCGGCCAGCTCAACACCTTCGCGCCCGGTGCGAAGGTGGTCCACGCCGACATCGACCCTGCGGAGATCTCCAAGAACCGCATCGCGGACGTGCCGATCGTGGGTGATGCCGCCGAGGTGATCGCCGACCTGATCGCCGCCGTCGAGGGCGAGTACGCCGCTGGTCGTACCGGGGACTACGAGGCGTGGTGGAAGCTGCTGAACAAGATGAAGCAGACCTACCCGCTCGGGTACGAGATGCCCGACGACGGGTCGGTGTCCCCGCAGTACGTCATCGAGCGCCTCGGCCGGATCGCGGGGCCGGAGACGATCTTCGCCGCGGGCGTCGGGCAGCATCAGATGTGGGCCGCGCAGTTCATCTCGTACGAGAACCCGCGCACCTGGCTCAACTCCGGCGGCGCCGGGACGATGGGCTACGCGGTGCCGGCGGCGATGGGCGCCAAGGTCGGCCGGCCCGACGCGACGGTCTGGGCGGTGGACGGTGACGGCTGCTTCCAGATGACCAACCAGGAACTGGTGACCTGCGCGGTCAACGACATCCAGATCAAGGTTGCGGTGATCAACAACGGTTCGCTCGGCATGGTCCGCCAGTGGCAGACCCTGTTCTACAACCAGCGCTATTCCAACACCGACCTGGAGAGCCACCGGCTGCCCGACTTCGTCAAGCTCGCCGACGCGTACGGCTGCCACGGCCTGCGGTGCGAGAGCCCGGAGCAGGTCGACGCCACCATCGAGAAGGCGATGGCGCTCGACGACGCGCCGGTGGTCATCGACTTCGTGGTGCACAAGGACGCGATGGTGTGGCCGATGGTCGCGGCCGGTACGAGCAACGACGACATCAAGGTGGCGCGTGACCTCGCGCCGTCGTGGGAGCGGGAGGACTGACGATGAGCCGCCACACCCTGTCGGTGCTGGTCGAGGACCAGCCCGGCGTGCTCGCCCGGGTCGCGTCGCTGTTCAGCCGGCGCAGCTACAACATCGAGTCGCTCGCCGTCGGCACCACCGAGCTGCCCGGCATCTCGCGGATGACCATCGTCGTCAGCATCGACGCCAGCCATGCGCTCGAGCAGGTCACCAAGCAGCTCAACAAGCTCGTCAACGTCATCAAGATCGTCGAGCTTGACCCGGACGCCTCCGTGCAGCGCGAGATCCTGCTGGTCAAGGTGCGTACCGACCTGGAGTCGCGCTCGCACGTGCTCGAGACGGTGCAGCTGTTCCGCGCCAAGGTCGTCGACGTCGCGCCGGACGCGGTCACCATCGAGGCGACCGGTTCGCGCGACAAGCTCGACGCGCTGCTGCGCATGCTCGAACCGTTCGGCATCAAAGAACTCGTGCAGTCGGGCATGGTCGCGATCGGGCGGGGCGGGCGCTCGATCACCGACCGCTCGCTGCACGCCGTCGAACGCACCGCGTAACCTGACCCCGCCGTCCCGCCACGCCCGTCGTGGCCGGATCGCCGTGCACGCCAACCCAGGCACCCCAACCCAGGCACCCCAACCAAGGCACCCGAACCAAGGAGTGAGCCCGCCGTGGCCGAGCTGTTCTACGACGACGACGCCGACCTGTCGATCATCTCCGGACGGAAGGTCGCCGTCCTCGGGTACGGCAGCCAGGGCCACGCCCACAGCCTGAACCTGCGCGACTCCGGGGTCGACGTGCGCGTCGGGTTGCTGGAGGGCTCGAAGTCGCGCCCCAAGGCCGAGGCCGAGGGGCTACGGGTCGTCACGCCGGCCGAGGCGTGCGCCGAGGCGGACGTCATCGTCGTGCTCGCGCCGGACCCGGCGCAGCGCGCCCTCTACAACGAGTCGATCGCCCCGCACCTGTCCGCCGGCAAGGTGCTCGTCTTCGGTCACGGGTTCAACATCCGCTTCGGCTTCATCAAGCCACCGGCGGACGTCGATGTGATCATGGTCGCGCCGAAGGGTCCCGGGCACCTGGTACGCCGCGAATACTCGGCGGGCCGGGGCGTACCGGTCCTCGTCGCGGTGGAGCAGGACGCGAGCGGGCAGGCATGGGAGATCGCGAAGTCGTACGCCAAGGCGATCGGCGGGCTGCGCGCCGGCGGCATCAGGACGACGTTCACCGAGGAGACCGAGACCGACCTGTTCGGCGAGCAGGCGGTCCTGTGCGGTGGGGCGTCACAGCTGGTGATGTACGGGTTCGAGGTGCTCACCGAGGCCGGGTACCAGCCGGAGGTCGCGTACTTCGAGTGCCTGCACGAGCTCAAGCTGATCGTCGACCTGATGTACGAGGGCGGCATCGCCAAGCAGCGCTGGTCGGTGTCCGACACCGCCGAGTACGGCGACTACGTCTCGGGCCCGCGCGTCATCGACGCGCACGTCAAGGACAACATGCGCAAGATCCTCGCCGAGGTGCAGGACGGCACGTTCGCGCAGCGCTTCATCGACGACCAGGATGCCGGCGCGCCGGAGTTCACGGCGCTGCGCGAGAAGGGTGCGCAGCACCCGATCGAGGCCACCGGTCGCACGCTGCGCGGTCTCATGGCGTGGGTCAAGAGCGACGAGGGCGACTACGTCGAGGGCTCCGCCGCCCGCTAGTACCCGCGTCACTGCCCTGGGGGTTGTTTATCGGTCGTTCTGGGCCCGGTAAACGACCACCAGCACAGTGACGTCGTTGGGACGCGGTGCGGTTCGCCCGGAACCCCTGAAGCCGAGGAGCTCCGATGTCGGGTAGAGCACGCCACGTCGCCGCTCTGATCGCGGCCGGCACGTTGATCGCCCTGGTCATCTGGATCGACGTGACGACCTCGATCTGGCAGGAGATGGTGATCATCTCCGGCCTGGCGGCCGGCGTGGTGACGTTCCTGCTCACCACGCTGTTCATCGACCGGTTCCTCGAGCGCTCCGCGGAGCGCCGCTGGGCGCCGGTCACCCGGCTCGCACTCACCGAGATCCTGCACGAGCTGGCCGACGAGGAACGCAGCGAGCTCAGCCGCGGGCAGCTCGTACCGCGCCGGCTTCCCGTACCGGAGACGACCGCCAGCCCCGACGAACTGCGCCAGACGGCGGACCTGCTACGTGCCGCCGTCGTGTGCGAGCGCAGCCACCTGGCGACGACTCTCGGCGTGTGGTCGCAGTTCCTCGTGGCGAGCGGGGGGAACGAGATGATCATGAGGCACGTCGCCGACGCGACGCTGCACCTGGACAACGTCCGCGACGCCTCGCTCGAGCTGGACGCGGTGCTCGACCGCACGGGCGGCCGCGCCGCCGCAGGGGACGTCCAGGGCGCCCTGGCCTCGCTGCGAGGGCGGGTGGAGGAATGCAACGCGGCGATCGCCGGCATCGCGGTGGAGGTCGCGGCGCGGCTCGCGCAGGAGGCGGCCGAGCAGGGCACGCCGGTCGCGCGGCTGCTCGTGCCGGACTGACGGGCCCGCTCGCACGGGCGTCGGCAGGGGACCGGTCCTCAACCCGCCGAGCGGGTCGCTGCCATGGCGGAGATGAGTTCGTAGCCGACGTGGGCGGCGGCGATGCCGGTGATCTGGGCGTGGTCGTACGCGGGCGCCACCTCGACGATGTCCGCACCCACGACCTGCAGGTCGGCCAACGCCCGCAGCATCGCGAGCAGCTCGCGGGAGGTGAGCCCGCCTGCCTCCGGCGTGCCGGTGCCGGGTGCATGCGCGGGATCCATCACGTCGACGTCGACCGACACGTAGACGGGCGCGTCGCCCAGGCGCGCCTTCATCGCCTCGATGGCGCCGGCGGTGCCCAGGCCGTCGAACTCGACGCTGGGCAGCACCTGGAAGCCGAGCCGGGCGTCGTCGGCAAGGTCGGTGGAGGCGTACAGCGGGCCGCGGGTGCCCACGTGCATCGAGCGCTCGAGGTCGATCAGCCCCTCCTCGGACGCTCGCCGGAACGGGGTGCCGTGGGTGTACGGCGCGCCGAAGTACGTGTCCCAGGTGTCCAGGTGCGCATCGAAGTGCAGCACCGCGACCGGGCCGTGGGTACGCGCCGCCACCCGCAGCAGCGGCAGCGCGATGGTGTGGTCCCCGCCGAGGGTGAGCAAGCGCGCGCCGTCGCTGGTGATGCGCTCGGCACCCGCCTCGATGTGTCGGATGGCCTCGTCGATGCTGAACGGATTGGGTGCGAGGTCGCCGGCGTCCGCGACCTGCTGGATCGCGAACGGTTCGACCTGCAGCGCCGGGTTGTACGGCCGCAGCAGCTTGGACGAGGCCCGGATGTGCTCCGGACCGAAGCGGGCGCCGGGTCGATAGCTGACGCCGCTGTCGAAAGGCACGCCGAGGACGGCGATGTCGCACCGCCCGACCTCGTCCAAGCGCGGCAGTCGCGCGAAGGTCATGGGGCCGGCGTACCGGGGGATGGTTGTGGCGTCGGGCGGCCCGACGGGCCCGTTCGGCGTGGTCACCGCGACACCTCCTCGACCACGGCGCCGTAGAGCGTCGGTCGCCGGTCGGCCATCACGTCGTTGTTGTCGCTGATCGCCTTGTCGTCGGCGCTTGCGAGGTCGCAGTCCGCGACGAGCAGGTGCTCCTCGCCGTCGGGGTGCGGTCCGGCAAGCGGCCAGCCGTCCGCGTCGACGATGACCGAGCCGCCGGTCCACTCGATGTTGCGCTCGCGTCCCACCCGGTCGGCCGCAGCGACGAACATCCGGTTCATGCCGGCGCCGGTCTGGACGCGCAGCACCTCTGCGGGCCGTTCCCCCTCGGGCCGCGGATAGCGCGGCCACGCGACCGGTGCGCACAGCAGCCGGACCCGGCTCAGCGCCGGGCCGCGTACCCACTCGGGGAACTCGAGGTCGTAGCAGACGATGACCGAGATCCGGTGGCCGCGGAACTCGACGACAGGCGGGGCGGCCTCGCCGGGCGTGAAGATCCCCTTCTCGCGGTCCCACAGGTGCACCTTGCGGTACGCACCCCGCACCCCGTCGGCGTCGATCACGACCGCCGAGTTGTAGAGATCGCCGCCTTCTCCTCGCTCGCACAGCCCGCCCACGATGCCCAGGTCGAGGTCAGCGGCCAACGCGGTCCACGCGGCCACCGTCGGGCCGTCGAGGGGCTCCGCGTGCCGAGCTGCCTCGCCCCGGTCCTCGAACGCGTACCCGCTGCTCGCGAGCTCGGGCAGCACCACGAGCTCAGCACCCGCAGCGGCGGCGTCGCGTACCGCCCGTTCGGTACGCGCCCGGGTGTCGGTCCCGACCACGAGGGAAAGCTGCGCGCATGCGACCCTCATGCGGTTTCCAGCTCTCGCAGTGCGGTGCGGCTGCGCTCCACGGCGACCTGTTCGGCGCTGAGGTCCAGACCGCGGGTGAGCAGGAAGTACAGGCCGCCGGCGACGACGAGCCCGACGGCGAACGAGATGTCGGCGCCGCTGAGCGCCTTGGTCACCGGGCCCTGGAAGAACGTCAACGAGATGAACGGGATCATGGCTCCTAGTCCGGCGAAGTAGGCGGTCAGGCCACGCCACGACCACCGGTGGTACATGCCGTTCGGGTTGAAGATCTCGGTGATCGCATAGTGCCCGTGCCGGACGAAGTAGAAGTCGACGAGGTTCACAGCCGTCCACGGTACGAGGAAGTACAGCATCAGCAGCACGAAGTTGTTGAAACTGTCGAGATAGTCGGCCGGGATCGCGAGTGCCACGACGAACACGATGACCGAGATGATGACGATGCCGGCCACGCGCAGCCACACCGTGGGCTTGAGCGGCCGGAACGCGTCGATGCCGCTCGCGCTGGTGAGCATCGCGCCGTACGCGTTCACCGACATGATCGTCGTGAGCGCGATCGCGGAGACGACAACGGCGAACGTACCGAAGCCGCCGAACAGGTCGTTGCCCACCGACTGCACCGCCGCGACGGCGTCGGGTTCGGGCAGCGCCGAGCCGAGCATGGCGCCCAAGGACATCAGCCAGATCGCCGAACCGGCGGCACCGAGGTAGGTGAACCAGATGACCTTGCGGGCGGGCGTGTCCTCGGGAAGGTAGCGGGAGTAGTCCGAGACGTACACGGCGTACGAGATCTGGTATCCGGCGGCGGCGGCGAACTGGACCAGGAAGATCCCCCACGAGAAGGAGCCGCCACCTGTGATCGCGGCGCCCATGTCCAGGTGAAGGGCCGCGTAGACGGTGAGGATCCCGAACACCAGGATCAGCAGGTACGTGAGCCAGCGCTGCACGACCATCATCAGGTCATAGCCGACGATCGCGATGACGACTGCCAGGACGATGAGGATGGCGTACCAGACCACGTCCGGGGCCGGCAGCACGGTGTCCAGCCCGTCGCTCGCGAGGATCACGTCGAACACGTTGAAGCCGATGTAGACGAAGACGACGGCGATGAACGGCACGATCGCGCCCCGGGTGCCGAACTGCGCGCGCGACTGGATCATCTGGGGCAGCCCCATGGTGGGGCCCTGGTTGGCGTGGAAGCACATGAACAGCGTCCCGAAGGAGGCGCCGAGGACCGCCGCCAGCACCGACCAACCGACGGCCAGGCCCGCCGCCGGCCCGATGAACCCGGTGACCATGGTGGCGAGCACGAAGTTCCCGGTGAACCAGAAGGGGGCTTGGTGCCACACCTTTCCGCGCCGCTCGCGGTGGGGCACGTAGTCGATCGACCGTACCTCGACGACCGGTCGCCCTGCTGCTGCGCCGCGTACCGTCATCGCGTCCCCTCGGGGTCGTCCTTCCTCCCTGACAGTAGATCCACCTTCCTCGCCCGGCATCCCGATGGAGTCGTACCAGTCACCCGCCTCGACCTCGTGAAGGTGTTCACAAGCAGGCCGGTAGACTTGCTCGGCGGTCGATCCGCCGTCTCCGTCCCGCGTGCACCTGAAGGGTCCCTTCGTGACCAAGCCCGTCGTCCTGATCGCCGAAGAGCTCTCGCCCGCCACCGTGGACGCGCTCGGACCCGACTTCGAGATCCGTCACTGCGACGGCGCCGACCGCGCCGCGCTGCTGGCCGCGATCGGTGACGTCGATGCGCTGCTCGTACGGTCCGCCACCAAGGTCGACGCGGAGGCGCTCGCCGCCGCACGCAACCTCAAGATCGTCGCCCGTGCCGGCGTCGGCCTGGACAACGTCGACGTCAAGGCGGCGACCCAGGCCGGCGTGATGGTCGTCAACGCGCCGACCTCGAACATCGTCTCGGCCGCGGAGCTGGCGGTGGCGCTGCTGCTCGCCAGCGCGCGGAACATCGCACCGGCGAATGCGGCGCTCAAGGGCGGCAAGTGGCAGCGATCGAAGTTCACCGGGATCGAGCTGACCGACAAGGTCGCCGGGATCGTCGGGCTCGGGCGGATCGGGCTGCTCGTGGCGCAGCGGCTGTCGGCGTTCGGGATGACCCTGGTGGCGTACGACCCGTACGTGCAGCCCGCCCGCGCCGCCCAGCTCGGCATCCGGCTGGTGGAGCTCGACGAGCTGCTCGCTGTCTCGGACTTCATCACCGTCCACCTGCCCAAGACGCCCGAGACGGTCGGCCTGATCGGCGACGAGGCGCTGCACCGGGTGAAGCCGACCGTACGGATCATCAACGCGGCACGCGGCGGGATCGTCGACGAGCACGCGCTGTACGTGGCGATCAAGGAGGGCCGGGTCGGCGGCGCCGGCATCGACGTCTTCACGAGCGAGCCGTGCACCGACTCGCCACTGTTCGAGTTCGACTCGGTCGTCGTCACACCGCACCTCGGGGCCTCGACCGACGAGGCGCAGGAGAAGGCCGGGATCGCGGTAGCCCGTTCGGTGCGGCTCGCGCTCGCCGGCGAGCTGGTCCCGGACGCCGTCAACGTCGAGGGCGGTGCGATCGCCGACGAGGTGAAGATCGGCTTGCCCTTGACCGAGAAGCTCGGACGGATCGCGGGCTCGCTCGCCGAGGCAGCCGTCGAGGCGGTCGAGGTGGAGGTGCTCGGTGAGGTCACCGAGCACGACGTGAAGGTCCTCGAGCTCGCTGCACTCAAGGGGCTGTTCTCGGCACTGGTGCAGGACCCGGTGTCGTACGTGAACGCGCCGCTGTTCGCCGCCGACCGGGGCGTGGAGGTGTCGTTGCGCACCGAGCCCGAGAGCGAGCAGTACCGCAACGAGGTACGGGTCCGGTTGGTGCTGAGCGACGGGCGGACCGTCATCGTGGGCGGTACGGTCACCGGCCCGCGCAACATCGAGCGCATCGTCGAGGTCGACGGTGTCGACGTCGACGTTCCGATGGCCGAGCACCTCGCCTTCTTCCGCTACGTCGACAAGCCGGGCGTGGTCGGGGTGACCGGTCGGCTGCTCGGCGAGGCCGGGATCAACATCGCGAACATGCAGGTGGGCCGCGATTCCGAGGGCGGGCACGCGCTCATGGTGCTCACCGTCGACAGCGGCATTCCCGGCCAGGTCGTCGCGCAGATCAGCGACCAGATCGGTGCCGACTCGGGACGGACCGTCGACCTGCCAGCCTGACCCATCGTCGGCGTGACCACAGCCCTGGTCGAAGCGTCGTGATGCGTGGGCGAGCTGCCGTCACGATGTCCGCATGCGCACCACGTTGACGCTCGAGGACGACGTCGCGCGCTTGGTCGAAGAAGCCGTCCACCGCCACCGCCGCTCGATGAAGGACGTCGTCAACGATGCGCTGCGCCGGGCACTCGGTCCTGGGCAGCAGACGGCCCCGTACCGGATGCCGGTGCATCACTCGCAGATACGACCGGGCATCGATCCGGCCCGGCTGAACCAGTTCCTCGATGAGGTCGACGACGATGACGTCGCGGCGGCCGCGACGCGTCCGTGACCATCCCGACACAAATGTTCTGCTGTACGCCGCGGTCGACTCGTTCGCCCAGCAGCGGGCCGCTCACCGGTGGCAGGCTTCTGCACGTGACGACGGTCAATCCGATGTCCGCGTGAGGTGCAGACGAACGCTTTGCTGCTGGCGGTGATCCGTGGCCCGGTGGGGGCGCAGCCGCCGTGGGCGTAGGCCGGGCTGCTGTGAGCGAAGCGACGTGCGGTCGGTGAGCCGCTTTGCCAGGCTGGGCCGATGCGATTGCTGGTACTCGGTGGTACGTCCTTCGTCGGTCCCGCGGTGATCGAGGCCGCGCTCGCGCGCGGCTGGGAGGTGACCTGCGTGAACCGCGGACGGCACGGCGCGCCGCCCGAAGGGTGCACCGTGCTGCGGGGGGACCGTACCGACGAGGCGTTCCTCCGACAGGTCGGCGGCGAGCGGTACGACGCCGCAGTGGACACCTGGTCCGGTGCCCCGTACGTCGTCCGTGACACGGCGCGCGCGCTGCGGGAGGCCGTGGGCCACTGGGCGTACGTCTCGACCCGCTCGGTGTACGACGACCCGCCGGCCGGGGCCGATGAGTCCGCCCGCCTGGTGGACGCGGACCCGGACGCCGAGGCCAGCGCGTACCCGCAGGACAAGCGCGGCGCCGAGCTGGCGTACGAGCGCGAGGTCGGCGCCGAGCGCGTCGTACACCTGCGTGCGGGGTTGATCCTGGGGCCGCGGGAGAACATCTACCGCCTGCCGTGGTGGCTGCGCCGGGTCGCCGGCGGTGGGCCGTTCCTCGCGCCGGGTCCGCCCGACCTGCCGCTGCAGTACGTCGACGCCCGCGACCTCGCCGAGTTCGCGCTCGACTGCGTACGCGACGGACGTCACGGCCCGGTGGACACCGTGTCCCCGCCCGGACACACGACGACGCGCGAGCTGCTGCGCGCCTGCGTGGAGGCGACCGGATCGGACGCCTCGCCGGTCTGGGTCGACGCCCCCTGGCTGCTCGAGCGCGGCATCGAGCCGTGGACCGAGCTGCCCGTGTGGATCCCGCGCGAGCACGAGAGCTACGCGATGCACAGTGGCGACACCGCGCGGGCGTACGCCTGGGGGCTGCGGTGTCGTCCGGTGCGGCTCACCGTCACCGACACCTGGGCCTGGCTGCAGGACGCGGCGGCCGGCCGCGTCCCCGAGGTTCCGCGCCGACCGGGCATCGGGCTGGACGAGGGCGACGAGGCGGCGCTGCTCGCGCAGTGGCGGACCGTCGCCCAAAGGGGGATCGCGTCGCCCGCATGAGACACCGCGATGGGCGAGGATTGCGGACGTGACGACCGCACCGTACGGATCGTGGGTATCGCCGATCACTGCCGCGGACCTCGCCCGCGGGGCGCACCCGGTCCAGGGCGGACGCTTCGTGGGCGACGAGCTCTGGTGGTCCGAACTGCGCACCGACGAGGGCGGCCGCTACACCGTGCGGCGCCGCGCCGCGGACGGCAGCGAGACGACAGTGCTGCCCGCGCCCTGGAACGCCCGTACCCGTGTCCATGAGTACGGCGGCGGCGCCTGGGTGGTCACCGATGACAGCGTGCTGGTCTTCGCGAACTTCTCCGACCAGCGGCTCTACCGGGTCGATCCCGGGTCCGAACCGGTCGCCCTCACCCCGGAGCCGCAGCAGCCCGCCGCGCTGCGGTACGGCGACCTCACGCTCGTCGCCTCGCGTCCGGGCGAGGTCTGGTGCGTACGAGAGTCGCACGACGCCGCGAGCGGGCTTGCCCGCGACCTGGTCGCGGTGCCGCTGGACGGCTCGGCCGCACTGCAGCCCACCGCGGTGCGGTCCGTCGGCGCCGGCTCGCACTTCCTTGCCGCTGCAACCGTTTCCCCGGACGGGCGCCGCGTCGCCTGGATCGCCTGGGAGCACCCGCAGATGCCGTGGGACGGCACCGAGCTGCGCGTCGGCGAGCTCGGCGCGGACGGGACGGTCGCGACGTACCGCACTCTCGCCGGATCGACGACCGAGTCGGTACTGCAGCCGGAGTGGGCCGGCGACGAGCACCTGTACCTGGTCAGCGACCGCACCGGCTGGTGGAACCTCTACCGCAGCGACCTCGCAGGCGACCTCACCGCGCTGTGCCCGATGGACGCCGACTTCGGCGCACCGCTGTGGAACCTCGGCGCGCGCACGTACGGGATCCTGCCGGACGGCCGCCTGCTCACCATCCGCACCCGCGGTATCGACACGCTGGGCGTCCTGGACCCCACGACCGGGGAACTCACCGACCTCGACCTCGGCGACCTGCAGACGCTGCGCTGGGCCTCGCTCGACGACACCCGGGTGCTGCTGCGCAGCGGTGGCGCGCACTCGGTGACGGCGCTGCGCTCGGTCGACGTCACGACCGGCGAGACCGCGGTGCTGCGCCAGGACGCCGAGCACGAGCTGCCGAGCGGCTACCTGCCGGCAGCCCGGCCGATGACCTTCCCCGGCCCGGGCGGCAGGGAGGTGCACGCGATCGTGTACCCGCCGCACAACCCGGACTTCCAGGCACCGCAAGGGGAGAGGCCGCCGTACGTCGCGTTCGTCCACGGCGGACCGACCGCGCACGTCTCGCCCGCCTCGCAGCCGCGGATCGCGTACTACACCAGCCGGGGCATCGGGGTCGTCGACGTCAACTACGGCGGATCGAGCGGGTACGGCCGCAAGTACCGGGAACGGTTGCGCGGTCAGTGGGGCGTCGTCGACGTCGAGGACACGGTCGCGGTGCTCCGCGGGCTGGCCGATGCCGGGCTCGCGGACCAGGGGCGGCTCGCCATCGAGGGTGGCTCGGCCGGCGGCTGGACGGTGCTGGCGGCGCTCACCACGACCGAGGTATTCGCTTGCGGCGTCTCGTACTTCGGCGTCGCGGACGCGGTCGGGCTCGCCGAGGACACCCACGACTTCGAGTCGCGGTACCTCGACGGACTGATCGGCCCGCTCCCCGAAGCGCGCGTACTGTACGACGCCCGCGCGCCGCTGCACAACGTGGACGGCCTGTCGTGCCCCGTACTGCTCCTGCAGGGGCTCGACGACCCGATAGTCCCGCCCTCACAGGCCGAGAGCTTCCGCGACGCCCTGCTGCGTCAAGGGATCCCGCATTCCTACCGCGCGTACGAGGGCGAATCCCACGGTTTCCGCAAGGCCGAGACGGTCGTCGACGCCGCCGAGGCCGCGCTGTCGTTCTACGGCCAGGTGATGGGTTTCGACCCGCCCGGCATCCCGCGGCTCACGCTCTGGCGCCCACCCGCCGATTGATCATGGGATCCCACGCCGGGTGCAGTGTTGATCATGATGTTGTGGGTCTCTGATCCCGTTTGAGACCCACGACATCATGATCAACGGGTGGAAGGAGCCATGAGGTCATGATCGACCCGGGTCTCGGGCCGGGAAGTCAGGGAGCGTCGCGGTCGGCGCGGTTCACGGCCGAGACGATCGCCTTGAGCGAGGCGGTGACGATCGACGGGTCGATCCCTACGCCCCAGAGCACCCGGCCGCCCACCGCGCATTCGAGGTACGCCGCCGCAACCGCATCGCCGCCGGCTGACATCGCGTGCTCGTTGTAGTCGAGCACCCGTACGTCCACGCCGTGGTGGGCGAGGGCGTCGCAGAACGCCGCAACCGGTCCGTTCCCGGTGCCGGTGACCTCGTCGGGCACGCCGTCGTCGACGAGCGAGACGCGTACGGCCGTGTCGCCCTCGACCGCGGACTCCTGCGAGATGTTGACGAGCGAGAACCGGCCCCATGGCGCGTCCGGGTTGGGGAGGTACTCGTCGACGAAGAAGTCCCACATCGCCGCCGGCGACACCTCGCCGCCCTCGGTGTCGGTGTGTGACTGGACGACGCCGCTGAACTCGATCTGCAGCCGGCGTGGCAGTTCGAGCTTGTGCTCGGTCTTCATGATGTACGCGACGCCGCCCTTGCCGGACTGGCTGTTCACGCGGATCACGGCCTCGTAGCTGCGCCCGACGTCCTTGGGGTCGATCGGCAGGTACGGGACCTCCCACCGGAAGTCGTCGACCGCCACACCGGCTTCGGCCGCGTCACGGTCCATCGCCGCCAGGCCCTTGTTGATCGCATCCTGATGCGATCCGGAGAACGCGGTGTAGACCAGGTCGCCCCCGTAGGGGTGCCGCTCGTTCACCGGCAGCTGGTTGCAGTACTCCACGGTGCGGCGGATCTCGTCGATGTCGCGGAAGTCGATCTGCGGATCGATGCCCTGCGAGAACAGGTTCATCCCCAACGTGACGAGGCAGACGTTGCCGGTGCGCTCGCCGTTGCCGAACAGGCAGCCCTCGATCCGGTCGGCACCCGCGAGATACCCGAGCTCGGCGGCGGCGACAGCGGTGCCGCGGTCGTTGTGCGGGTGCAGCGAGAGCACCAGCGAGTCCCGGCGCGAAAGGTGGCGGTGCATCCACTCGATCGAGTCGGCGTACACGTTCGGCGTGGCCATCTCGACGGTCGCGGGCAGGTTGACGATCGCCTTGCGGTCGGGGGTCGGCTCCCACACGTCGAACACGGCGTCGCACACCTCGACGGCGAACTCCAGCTCGGTGCCGGTGTACGACTCGGGGGAGTACTCGAAGAACACCTCGGTGCCGGTGAGGTTCTCGGCGTACTTCAGGCACAGCTGGGCGCCGTGGGTCGCGATGTCCTTGATGCCGTCCCGGTCCAGCCCGAACACGACCCGCCGCTGTAGCGTCGAGGTCGAGTTGTAGAGGTGCACGATCGCTTGTGGCGCACCGGCGATCGCCTCGTACGTCCGCTCGATCAGGTGCTCACGCGACTGGGTCAGGACCTGGATCACCACGTCGTCGGGGATCAGCTCCTGCTCGATCAGCTGGCGTACGAAGTCGAAGTCGGTCTGGCTCGCCGAGGGGAACCCGACCTCGATCTCCTTGTAGCCCATGCGTACGAGCAGTTCGAACATCCGCAGCTTGCGGGCGGGGGTCATCGGGTCGATCAGTGCCTGGTTGCCGTCGCGCAGGTCCACGGCGCACCAGCGCGGGGCCTGGGTGATGACCTGCGACGGCCAGGTGCGGTCGGCGAGCGGGATCGGGGTGAAGGGGCGATAGCGCTGGTAGGCCATCGGCGAAGGCTGCTGTGCGTTCCGGATCTCGTACGCGTTGCTCACGGGGGGTCCTCGTCTACGTCGTCGGGTGGGACGACCGGCGCGCAGGAGACTGCCGCAGCGAGGAGGCCGGTCTGCTAGGCCCCGCTGCGGCGGGTAAGGAGGAGCTCCGCGAAACGCACCCGTCGAGGGTAGCAGGTGGCGCGGCGTGGTCCTTCGGGCCGAGCCGGCACACCGCCACAACCGGGCGACCGTGGGCTCGGGCGAGCGCGTCAGGTCCGCGTGCGGTAGCGCACCAGTACGCCGAGCCCGAACAGCTGGAACACCATGATGACCGCGAGCACGCTGATGTCGATGTAGCTCGCCGCGAGGTTGACGACGACCAGGACGAGGACCATCGCACGGATCGCCCAGTCCGCGGCGGCCCGCTGTTCGCCACGAATGCGTTGCACGAGCGCGAGGACGAGCATGACGACGGTGGCGAGGCAGCTCGCTGCGCTGATCCAGAGCACTGTGACCGCGACCGGAGTGCTGACCAGGTCGCCGCTGTCGATCGCGCCGCCGAGCTGGTCCCGCAGGCCAGGATCGACGGCCAGCAGCGTGGCTGCCGCACCGGCGAGCAACGCGTAACCGAGCAGCCCGACCGACAACAGGATCGCGAGTGTGCCGTAGAGGAACCGCGGCACCACTGCGCGATCGACCCGGTCGAGTGCATGGGCGAACCGGGAGAACCACCCGGAGCGGTGCTCGGGGAGCTGGTCCCAGGCGTCGACCTCCCGGCACAGCGCGGCCGCGCTGCGGGCCAGCGGCGTCGCCTCGCCCGAGTCTGGCGCCGCGATCTTCTCCAGCAGTCGGCGCGCGGTCCGCGCCTCCCGGACCGTCAGGTGATCGTCGCCGGCCTCGCCGAGCAGATCCAGCGCGGCGTACCAGCGCGTCGCGTCGCTCGACGGGCGGTGCTCGCGCGAGCGTGCCGCCATGCCCGCGAGCAACAATCCGGTGCCGTAGATGAGCGGAGCTGCGGGAGCGAAGAAGTAGTCGTTGTCCTTGGTCAAGAACTTGCCGACCTCGTCGACGAAGAGGCCGGCGCCGATACCGCCCAGCAGCGCCGCCAGCGGCAGCAGCCGGCTCGGCGCGTACATCAGGGGGAGCAGCAGCGCGACGATGAGCAGCAGACCGCCCCACACCGAGTGCGCGATGTGCAGGTTTCCGCTGCCGACCTCCGGGAAGCCGGTCAGCTGCAGGTACACCCGGGTGCCGACGACCGTGACGACGAACGCGACTGCCATCCAGGTGAGCAGGTCGCCGCGGTTGCGGCGCGCAGCGGGCACGGCCATGCAGTGGTTCTACCGTGCCGTCCGAACGATGGGACGGCCGTACCGAGGAGTGGACCGGTGAGTACGGTTGCCACATGGGTTCGTACGCGTTGGCTGTCATCCCCGGCGACGGAATCGGCACCGAGGTGGTGGCCGAGGGCCTGAAGGTGCTCGACGCGGTCGGTGCGCGTCACGGGATCACCTTCGAGCGCACCGAGTACGACCTGGGCGCGCGCCGCTACAACGCCACCGGCGAGGTGCTCCCGGACTCGGTGCTGGCCGAGCTGTCCGCGGCCGACGCGATCCTGCTCGGCGCGGTGGGGGACCCGAGCGTGCCACCGGGAGTGCTCGAACGCGGACTGCTGCTGCGGCTGCGGTTCGCACTCGACCACCACGTGAACCTGCGCCCGGTCAAGCTCTTCCCCGGCGTTGCCACCCCGCTTGCGGGCAAGGGTCCCGAGCAGATCGACTTCGTCGTCTGCCGGGAGGGCACCGAAGGGCCGTACGCCGGCGCCGGCGGGCACCTGCGTCCCGGCGCCGCACACGAGGTCGCCACCGAGGAGAGCCTGAACACCGCGTACGGCGTCGAGCGCATCGTGCGGGACGCCTTCGCCCGCGCGACCCGGCGCAAGGCGGCCGGCAAGCCCGGCAAGGTGACGCTGGTGCACAAGACCAACGTGCTCGTCCACGCCGGGGGTCTGTGGCAGCGGGTCTTCGAGGCCATCGCGGCCGAGTTCCCGGACATCACCACCGACTACTGCCACGTCGACGCGGCGAGCATGTACTTCCTGACCGACCCCGAGCGGTTCGACGTCGTGGTGACCGACAACCTGTTCGGCGACATCCTCACCGACATCGGCGCGGCGATCGCCGGAGGCATCGGCCTGGCCGCCAGCGGCAACCTCGACCCGAGCCGGACCCACCCGAGCATGTTCGAACCGGTTCACGGCTCGGCCCCCGACATCGCCGGGCAGGGACTGGCCGACCCGACGGCGACCGTGCTTTCGGTGGCGATGCTGCTGGATCACCTCGGCGAGGAGAAGGCGGCGCTCGAGGTCGAGGCCGCCGTGGCGGCGGACCTGGTCGATCGCGCCGGGACCCGCAGCACCCGCGAGGTCGGCGACGCGCTCGCCGCGCGAGTAGCCGGCTGACCGGGCCCCGCTCGCCGAGGGCGGGCCCGGTCAGGTCGCCGACCGCCCATACCCACCCCCGGAGAGGTACGTTCCCGTCATGACCAGCACGATCAGCGCCGATCCGAACCCGAGCCCGCGCACCGACCCGCAGGTCGAGGCCATCCTGGCGGAACCTGGATTCGGTACCCACTTCACCGACCACATGGTGACGATCACCTGGACGGCGGACCGGGGCTGGCACGACGCGCAGCTGGTGCCCTACGGCCCGATCCCGATGGACCCCGCCACGAACGTGCTGCACTACGGGCAGGAGATCTTCGAGGGGCTCAAGGCCTATCGGCAGCCCGACGGCTCGACCGCGACGTTCCGACCCGACATGAACGCGCGCCGCTTCGCGCGTTCGGCGCGCCGGCTGGCGATGGCCGAGCTGCCCGAGGAGCTGTTCCTCGCCTCGATCGACGTGCTGCTCGCCCACGACGGCAGGTACGTGCCCGCCGACCGGGAGAAGTCGCTCTACCTGCGCCCGTTCATGCTCGCCACCGAGGTCGGCCTCGGGGTGCGCCCGGCCAACCGCTACCTGTACGCCCTGATCGCCTCACCGGCGGGGGCGTACTTCCCGCGCGGGGTCACGCCGGTCACCGTGTGGCTGTCGGAGGAGTACGTCCGGGCGGTCCCCGGCGGCACCGGTGAGGCGAAGTGCGGCGGCAACTACGCGGCCTCGCTGCGGGCCCAGCTCGAGGCGTCCGGGCAGGGCTGCGACCAGGTCGTGTGGCTCGACGGCGTGGAGCGGCGCTGGGTCGAGGAGATGGGCGGGATGAACCTGTGCTTCGTGTTCGGGTCCGGACCCGACGCGCGGTTGGTCACCCCCGAGCTCAGCGGTGCGCTGCTGCCGGGAGTGACCCGCGACTCGCTGCTGGTGCTCGCCAAGGACCTCGGCTACGCCGCGGAGGAGGGCCGGATCAGCGTCGAGGACTGGCGCGACGCCAGTGCCTCCGGCGAGCTGACCGAGGTGTTCGCCTGCGGCACCGCCGCCGTGATCACGCCGGTCGGTGCGGTGAAGTCGGCCCACGGCGAGTGGACGATCGGCGACGGCAGCACCGGTCCGGTCACCCAGCAGCTGCGCGACGCGCTGCTCGACATCCAGACCGGGGTGGCCCCGGACCCGCACGGGTGGATGCGCCCGACCGTGGCGGGCTGAGCCGGCTCGTTCAGTCCTGCTCGGGCGCCGGTGGCGCGTCCACCGGGTCCGGGTCGGCAGGCGGTGGGGGCGGAGCCTCGGACACCGGCGGCTGCGGCGCACGCGGCGAGCGGGTGCGCTGCGGAGGCGGCGGCGGCACCGGTTCCCGGGTGCGCTGCGGCGTCGTGGGCCGGCTCACCGGTGCGGTCGTCCGGGTCGGTGCGGTGCTCGCCGTGCGGTAGGAGCTCGCACTGGTCGCGGCGGTCGTGCTGGTGCTGCCCCCGACGAAGAACGCACTGTCGGGCAGGTACTGCCGCTCGGCCCGCGGCGCGTCGGGGTCGAGCGGCGAGCAGTCGGTGGCGGCGCGGGCGAAGGCCTTGGCGCGGGCCTGGGCGCCCTCCTCGATCGGGTGCACCCCGTCGCCGGCGAGCCACTCCGGATGCTTGGCCGTCATCGCCGCCCAGTCGACCAGGTGCAGGTTCGGGTACGTGCGTGCCAGCTCCCGCAGCACCGCGTTGAGATCCGCCGCCGGGTCGACGGTCATCCCGTTGACCTCGGCCGGCCGGTCCACCGTCGTCCAGACAACGCAGCGCTTGGGGCCGAGCAGGTCGAGCACGGCGGTGGCCTGAGCGCGGAAGTCGGCCGCGTACCAGTCGTTCGTACCGGCACTCACCAGCACGACGCGGGGGATCGGTTGCCGGTCGGTCTTGCGCTGCTCGAGTGCGCGCAGCGCCCAGTCGGTGCCGGAGCCGACCTCGGCGACGTACGACACGTAACGGTCGGGCAGCAGGTCGGCGAGCCACGGGTACACGATCAGCGCCAACGAGTCGCCGAGCACCATGGTGTCCGACCCCGGGGGCAGCGCGGCAGGCGTGCCCGGGACGAGCTGCGGGACCGTGTCGTGCAGCGGGCCCGACGGGGTCGGGCTGGCAGACGGTGGCGTGCGGGCCGCCGCGGGTGCCTGCCGCGAGACCAGGTACGTCGCGGCCCCGCCGCCGGCCACCAGCACGGTCGCGGCGACGACCAACCACACGTGGCGGCGCCGGGAACGCGGCGCCCGCGGCAGGACCGTGCCGTCGGCTCCGGGCAAGGGTCGGTCCGCGGTGGCCGGCTCTTCGACGGCGGGGCGCAGCACCGGCTGCGGTGCGGTGTCCGCGAGGTCGGCGTCGTCGCTCGGGGTGCGGCCCGCGGCGCCGTCGGGATGGCCGGTCACCGGGCTAGGTTACGAGGCGGCGAGCACGCCCGGCGAACCGCGCCCGCGCCCGGAGGGTCGGATCGTGAGACGCACGGTGCCGAACCGCGAACGGCGTGCCACAATGCCCGCGTGCACGACCTCGTCATCATTACCTAGCGCGTCGCGGCCACCGGCCCTGACGCGCCTCCTCTCGCACCCCCGTGCGGGAGGTTTTTTGTTGCCCGCTCCCGATCGACAGGACCATCGATGAGCCGCCCGGACGACGCCTTCCACGTCTACGACACGACGCTGCGCGACGGAGCCCAGCGCGAGGGCATCTCGTACTCGCTGTCCGACAAGCTCGCGGTCGCGCGGCTGCTCGACGAGCTCGGCGTCGGTTTCATCGAGGGCGGCTGGCCGGGGGCGCTCCCGAAGGACACTGCGTTCTTCGAGCGGGCGCGCGCCGAGCTCGACCTCGAACACGCCCAGCTGGTCGCGTTCGGCTCGACGCGCAAGGCGGGGACGGCCGTCGAGAAGGACGGCCAGGTACGCGCCCTGCTCGACTCGCAGGCGCCGGTGGTGTGCCTCGTCGCCAAGTCCGACGTGCGGCACGTGGACCTCGCGTTGCGCACCACGGCGGACGAGAACCTCGCGATGGTGCGCGACACCGTCGCGTACCTGGTCGGGGAGGGCCGGCGGGTGTTCGTCGACTGCGAGCACTTCTTCGACGGCTTCACCCACGACCGCGACTACGGCGTACGCCTGCTGACCACGGCCTTCGAGGCCGGGGCGTCGGTCGGCGTGCTCTGCGACACCAACGGCGGGATGCTCCCGCTGCGCGTGCACGAGATCGTCTCCGAGGTCGCCGCCCGGTCCGGGGTGCGGCTCGGCATCCACTGCCAGGACGACACCGGCTGCGCGGTCGCCAACACCCTCGCCGCGGTGGAGGCGGGCGCGACGCACGTGCAGTGCACGGCGAACGGGTACGGCGAGCGGACGGGCAACGCCGACCTGTTCGCCGTGGTCGGCAACCTCGAGACCAAGCTCGACCGCCGGGTGCTCCCGGAGGGGAAGCTGCGCGAGCTGGTACGGGTGTCGCACGCGCTCGCCGAGCTCGCCAACCTCCCGCCGGACACCCACCAGCCGTACGTGGGCGTGTCGGCGTTCGCGCACAAGGCGGGGCTGCACGCGAGCGCGATGAAGGTCGACCCCGCGCTCTACAACCACATGGATCCCACCCTCGTGGGCAACGACACGCGGGTGCTCGTCACCGAGATGGCCGGACGGGCGAGCGTGGAGCTCAAGGGCCGCGAGCTCGGGTACGACCTGTCCGGCGACCCGCAGGGCCTCTCCGCGCTGGTCGAGAAGGTCAAGTCGCTGGAGGCGCGCGGCTGGTCCTTCGAGGCGGCCGACGCCTCCTTCGAGCTGTTGCTGCGCGAGCAGGTCGGCAACGTGCACCGGCGCCAGTTCGAGGTGGAGTCCTGGCGCACCATCGTCGAGCAGCGTCCGGACGGGTCGGTCGTGAGCGAGGCGACCGTCAAGGTCCACGCCGGCGGCGAGCGCATCATCGCCACCGGCGAGGGCAACGGTCCGGTCAACGCGCTCGACAACGCGCTGCGCCAGGCGGTGGCGCGGATCTACCCCGAGATCGACAAGCTCGAGCTGTCGGACTACAAGGTGCGGATCCTCGACGGCAAGGGCGGCACCGACGCCGTCACCCGGGTGCTGATCGAGACCAGCGACGGCCAGGCGCGCTGGGACACCGTCGGGGTGCACGGCAACGTCATCGCCGCGTCCTGGCTCGCCCTCGAGGACGCCCTCACCTACGGGTTGCTGCGCGCCGACCGGGAGTGAACGCCGGCCCGACGGAACCGGGAACGCACCACGAGCACGGCCGGGAAGGGCCGGGGATCACCACGTCCTGGCGCCGTCGGGCCGGCAGGGCTGGTAGCGGTAACCGCGGTGGTGCGGGCCGACCAGGTCCAGGTCGCGGCGTACGGCGTTCATCCGGTTCCGGTTCGCGTACCGGCAGTCCGGGTCGCGGGCGTACTCCACGTCGAACACCGCCTTGCCGGCGCGTACGAACGTCCTCACGAGCTTTCCGCATTCGTCGTACTGGAAGCACTCCTCGGCGAGTGCCCAGTCGTGGTACGGCTCGAGCGCCTTCGCCTCGCCGGTGTTGCCCTTGAGCCCCACCGACAGCCCGTACCGGTGCGCCATCCGCGCGATCATCCGCGTGTAGCGGTGGTTCTGCTTCTTGCTGATGGGGAATCCGGGGTTGTTGTCCCAGACCTCGGTCTCGTCCGGCTCGACCGCGTCGAAACCCTTGCGGACGCACCAGTCCTTGATGCGGTGCTTCATGATCGGGCGCAGCAGGTCCCGCTGCCGCACATCGAGCCACCAGGAGTCGTCCCAGCCGACGTCCTTGTTCCCCCACAGCCGGGCGTGGGGATTGCCGGTGCGCGCACGCAGTTTGCGCTGTGCCTTGGCGAACCGGTGGGTGTCGCCGCGGTAGCCCTCGTACACGCCCACGTCGATGTAGCAGATCGCGATCACCTGCTTGCCATGTGCGGCACCCCACTTCCGCAGCCGGCGCAGGTCGGCTTTGCGCGTCGTCTCGCCGTCGACGTCGTACACGTAGACATCGGGGCGCAGGTCCCGCGGAACGCGGAAGCGCCCGGAGAGCTGCCAGTGCCAGCTGATCGGCGTACCGGGTGTGGGGCGCCACCACCGGCCCGCGGCGGTCGTGGTGCCGAGCATGGCGGGCCGTACCGCGGCGGGCGTCGCCGTCCCGCCGGCGTCCGCAGGCTGGGCCGCGTCGCTCGGCGCGGCGAGCGAGCCGGCGAGCAGCACGGTCACGAGTACGCCGAGGATCCTGCGCACCGGGGTATTCCAGCACGCGCGCCGCGGTCCATGGGGGATCACGAGCGACCTCCGAGCGCCGACGCGGGGCGTCGGTAGGCTGCCGGGGTGAAGATCGCCCGTTACACCGTCGGGGGGCAGGTCGGGTACGGCGTCGTCGAGGAGCTCGGCCCGGACGGCGAGCCGACCGACCAGACCTACCTCGCCGCGCTCGCGAGCCACCCGTTCGGTGAGCTCGCGACGACCGGCATCCGCCACCCGTACGCCGACGTGCGGCTGCTCGCGCCGGTCCTGCCGAGCAAGATCATCGCGATCGGCAAGAACTACGCCGACCACGCGGCCGAGATGGGTGGGGAGGTGCCCGCGCAGCCGATCGTCTTCCTCAAGCCCTCGACAGCGGTGGTCGGACCGCGGGACCGGATCGCACGGCCGCGGCAGAGCTCCCGCGTCGAGCACGAGGCGGAGCTGGCTGTGGTGATCGGCGCGCTCGCGACCGACGTCCCGGCGGAACGCGCCGGGTCGGTGATCCTCGGCGCGACCGTCGCCAACGACGTCACCGCCCGCGACCTGCAGCGCAGCGACGGACAGTGGGGCCGGGCCAAGGGGTTCGACACCTTCTGCCCGGTGGGTCCATGGGTGGAGACCGGGCTCGACCTCGCCGACCCGGCGACCGACCTCGAGGTGACCTGCACGGTCAACGGCGAGGTGCGTCAGTCCGGACGTACGAGCGACCTGACCTTCGGTGTCGCGTGGCTGGTCGAGTACCTCAGCAGCGTGATGACGCTGCTGCCTGGCGACCTGATCCTGACCGGGACGCCGGCGGGCGTCGGGCCGCTCGTCGCGGGCGACACCGTCAGCTGCGCGGTCGAGGGCGTGGGCCGGCTCACCAACGGGGTGGTCGACCGTGGCTGAAGGCCTGCCGCCGGTCGGCTCGTCGGACGTGCGCGTCCGGTTCTGCCCGTCGCCCACCGGCAACCCGCACGTCGGGATGGTGCGCACGGCCCTGTTCAACTGGGCGTACGCGCGGCACACCGGCGGGACGTTCGTGTTCCGGATCGAGGACACCGACTCGGCGCGCGACACCGAGCAGTCCTACGAGGACCTGCTCGCCGCGCTGCGCTGGCTCGGCCTGGACTGGGACGAGGGACCGGAGGTCGGCGGCCCGCACGCGCCGTACCGGCAGAGCCAGCGCCTTGCGGTGTACGCCGATGTGGCGGATCGACTGGTCGCAGCCGGTCACGCGTACGAGTCGTTCTCCACCCCCGACGAGGTCGAGGCGCGCCGCCGCGCCAAGGGTGAGGATCCCAAGCTCGGCTACGACAACGCCGACCGGGACCTCACCGCGGAGCAGAAGGCGGCGTACCGGGCCGAGGGCCGCGCCCCCGTGCTGCGGCTGCGGATGCCGGAGCGCGAGGCGTGGACCTGGGACGACGTGGTGCGCGGCGAGCTGTCGTTCCGTGGCGCGCACGTGCCGGACTACGTGATCGTCCGCGGCAACGGCGAACCGCTGTACACGCTGGTCAACCCGGTCGACGACGCGCTCATGGGCATCACCCACGTGCTGCGCGGGGAGGACCTGCTCTCGAGCACCCCCCGGCAGCTCGCGATGTACGAGGCGCTGGCCGACATCGGCGTCGGCTCGGGGCGCACGCCGGTGTTCGGGCACCTGCCGTACGTCACCGGCGAAGGGAACAAGAAGCTCTCCAAGCGCGATCCGAGCAGCAGCCTGAACCACTATCGCGAGGAGGGCTACCTGCCCGAGGGGCTGCTCAACTACCTCGCGCTGCTCGGCTGGTCACCCGGGCACGACCTGGAGTTCTTCTCCCCGCAGCAGCTCGCGGAACTGTTCGACGTGTCCCGCGTCCAGCCGAACCCGGCGCGGTTCGACCCGAAGAAGTGCGTCGCCATCAACGCCGAATGGATCCGCCATATCGACGCGGCGGACCTGCGCGAGCGGCTGGTGCCGTACCTGCAAGCGGAGGGAGTGCTGCGCAGCGAGCCGGCGCAGGCCCAGCTGGACCTCGTCGCGTCCGCCGTACCGCTGGTGCAGGAGCGGATGGAGACGCTGCGCGAGGGTGCCCGCTCGCTCGCGTTCCTGCTCGTCGAGGACGCGGCCTTCCAGGTGGACCCGGAGGACGCGGCACGGGTGCTCGGCGCCGATGCCGAGCCGACGTTGCAGGCGGCGTACGACGCACTCTCGGCGCTGCCGGCCTTCGATCACGGCGCTGTCGAGCAGGCATTGCGCGCGGCGCTGGTGGACGGGCTCGGCCTCAAGCCGCGGGTCGCGTTCGGTCCGGTACGTGTGGCGGTGACCGGGCGGCGGGTGTCCCCGCCGCTGTTCGAGTCGCTTGCGCTGCTCGGCCGCGAGCGCACGCTCGCCCGACTGCGCGCGGCCCTCGACCGCTCCCCGTGAGCCCGCGTCCGGCGGCGAACCAGGATTGGGCGCCGCCGGAGCCACCCGGTATGCTCTTCCGGCGTCGGCGCACGCCGCCGTCCCATGGGGTATGGGGTAATTGGCAGCCCAACTGATTCTGGTTCAGTTAGTCTAGGTTCGAGTCCTGGTACCCCAGCGCAGTCGTCCGCATCCCCGATTTGGCCGCCGCCGAGCGGTTCGGTACGGTGCAGACTCGTCGGAGCCGGCCCCTGGTGGCCGGGTCCAGCAGCTAGGGCCCCGTTGTGTAGCGGCCTAGCACGCCGCCCTCTCAAGGCGGTAGCGCGGGTTCGAATCCCGTCGGGGCTACCAGCATCACCGCGCGATCAGGACCATGATCGCTCCGCGCAGCCAATCATCCGAACGATCTTGAACACATTCTGACCGCAGCACGATGTGGTCAAGATCGGCACGAGCCACCACGTCCGACCCTGCACGGCACGCGCCGTCGCCCGCTGATCGGCGCCGGCCGGGTGCTCGGGGTCCACTTCGAGGTGCTTGGCAGCCGGTCCTACGACAAGTAACCTTGTGCAGTGGAGGACGAGCAACCCGAACCCCTCATCCTCGACTCTGCGCATCGGCATGGCGTGCTCGACCAGGACATGTTGCATGCGTTGCGTTTTTCCCTCTACCACGTCCGCCAGGACGACGACATGGTGATGTTCATCGGACCCGACCGAGCAGGTCAGCCCATCGAGGTGGGCGTCGTGCTGTGGCGGGGCGAGGACCTCGCCATCGCCCACGCCATGAGACCCGCCCGACGTAGATACCTCAGGTGATCCCCATGCGACGCTCACTCGCCGACCTGATCGCCAGCGCCGACTCCCTCGCCGACGCGTTCGAGAACTATGAGCCCAGCCCGGAGGACTTCGACGCGCCGCTTCCCCCGCTGCTGGCCGTCAAGCTCGCTGCGTTTCGCCGCCTGCAGGCGGAGAAGGAACTCGCCGAGGCCATCCACGCTGCCCGGGAGGCCCACCTGTCTTGGCGGGAGCTCGGCGAAGCGATCGGTACCAGCGGCGAAGCCGTACGGCAGCGGTACGCCGCATCCTGAGCACTCTGGCCGGTGGCCTACAGGCTCCGTACTGGTTGGTTGGCGTGGTTGTGAGGGTGACAGTCCCACAGTGACTCGACTCGGGTCGGTCGCTCCGTACGGGACCAAAGACCCTGGGATTCCCCTGCGCTGGCGCGCCAGGCTCGCGAGCGCGAGCCGGGGAGGTGCGTGATGCACGCAGTCGTCGTCTACGAGGCGCAGTTCGGCAACACCCGCCAGATCGCGGCCGGGCTGGCCGAAGGGCTCCGCGGCGGAGCGACGGTCGAGCTGCGGGCAGCCGCGGATCTCGACCAGACAGCACTCCGCCGGGCGGACCTGCTGGTGGTCGGGATCGCGACGTGCGGGTGGCCCGGCTCCGCCGGCTGCACGGCCGCGCAGGGGCGCCCGGACAGTGCGCAGCCCACCGGGTCGGCCGTGCGGCGGCGGTTGGCCGCCGGGCCGCGGCTGCGCTGCGCAGCGGCGCTGTACGAGGTGCGCTGCGCCGGCCCCTCGACGAGTGCGGAACTGACGCGGCTCGCCGCGTGCCTGCATGAGCGCGGCGCACGGTTCGTGCACGAACCGGAGAGCTTTCTGCTCACGAGCGATGGGTTGCTGCTCGGCGGGCAGCGTGAACTCGCCCGCCGCTGGGGCGCCGCGCTCGCGACGCGCCTGGCGGTCGCCGCCTGAGCTCGTGCCCCGTCAGTCGGTGCCGCTGCGACGCAGCGCCTCGGTCAGCCGGGCGGCCGCGGTCACGACCGCCCCGGCGTGCAAGCGTCCCGGTGCCCGCCCGAGGCGTTCGACCGGACCGCTCACCGAGAGCGCTGCCACCACCTTGTTCCCTGCACCGCGGATCGGTGCGGAGACGCTCGCCACCCCCAGCTCGCGCTCGGCGATGCTCTGCGCCCAGCCACGGCGCCGTACGCCCGCGAGCGAGGTCGCGCTGAAGCGCGCGCCCTGCAGTCCGCGGTGCAACCGTTCGGGTTCCTCCCACGCGAGCAGGACTTGCGCCGCCGAGCCGGCCGCCATCGTGAGGACGGCGCCGACCGGCACGGTGTCGCGCAGCCCGGTCAGGCGCTCGGCCGCCGCGACGCAGATCCGCTGCTCGCCCTGACGGCGGTAGAGCTGGCAGGACTCCCCGGTCGCGTCGCGCAGCGCCGCGAGGATCGGCCCGGCCGCCGCGAGCAGCCGGTCCTCGCCGGCCGCGGTCGCGAGCTCGGCCAGCCGCGGTCCGAGAGTGAAGCGCCCACGCAGGTCGCGGGCCACGAAGCGGTGGTACTCGAGGGCGGTGGCGAGGCGGTGCGCGGTCGGGCGAGCCAGCGAGGTGGCCTGCACCAGCCCGGCCAACGTGAGGGGGCCGGCCTCCAGTGCGCCCAGCACGACGGCCGCCTTGTCCAGTACGCCGACTCCGCTAGAGTTGTCCATGCTCTGATATTGCCGTCTCAATATTTGGGATGCAAGTCGTTCGTCGTACAACAGGAGGTGGAGCGGTGGGATCGACGCTCGCGGCGAAGGTCTGGGACGCGCACGTCGTGCGCCGGGCCGAGGGACAGCCGGACCTGCTCTACATCGACCTGCACCTGGTGCACGAGGTGACGAGCCCGCAGGCGTTCGACGGACTGCGCGAGGCTGATCGCCGGGTCCGCCGTCCCGACCTGACGGTCGCCACCGAGGACCACAACGTGCCGACCGTCGACATCGACAAGCCGATCGCGGAGCCGACGTCCCGCGCCCAGGTCGAGGCGTTGCGGCGCAACGCGGCCGAGTTCGGTGTACCGATCTATCCGCTCGGCGACGTCGAGCAGGGCATCGTGCACGTCGTCGGCCCGCAGCTCGGGCTCACCCAGCCCGGGATGACCGTCGTCTGTGGGGACAGCCATACCGCCACACACGGCGCGTTCGGCGCGCTCGCCTTCGGCATCGGCACCAGCGAGGTGGAGCACGTACTCGCCACCCAGACGTTGCCGCTCAAGCCGTTCCGCACGATGGCCGTCACCGTCGACGGCCGGCTCCCCGCCGGTGTGACGGCAAAGGACCTCATCCTCGCGGTCATCGCCCGGATCGGGACCGGCGGTGGTCAGGGCTACGTCATCGAGTACCGCGGCGAGGCGATCCGCGCCATGTCGATGGAGGCTCGGATGACTGTCTGCAACATGTCGATCGAGGCCGGCGCGCGCGCCGGGATGATCGCGCCCGACGAGACGACATTCGCCTACCTGCAGGGCCGGCCGCACGCGCCGGAAGGCGAGTTGTGGCACCAGGCGGTGGCCCACTGGCGCACCCTGGTCACCGACCCGGACGCGACGTTCGACCGCGAGGTCCGCATCGACGCGTCCACGTTGACGCCGTTCGTCACGTGGGGCACCAACCCCGGCCAGGGCGCGGCGCTCTCGGGTGTCGTCCCCGCGCCCGAGGACTTCGGGGACGAGGTAGAACGCGCCGCTGCCGCGCGGGCTCTGGAGTACATGGACCTGCAGCCCGGTACGGCCTTGCGCGACATCGCCGTCGACACCGTCTTCATCGGATCGTGCACCAACGGGCGGATCGAGGATCTGCGCCAGGTCGCGGACGTGCTGCGCGGCCGGCACATCGCCGAAGGTGTCCGGCTGCTGGTCGTCCCGGGGTCGGTGCGGGTCCGGATGCAGGCCGAGTCCGAGGGCCTGGACGAGGTCTTCACCGCGGCCGGCGGCGAATGGCGCCAGGCGGGCTGCTCGATGTGTCTGGGGATGAACCCCGATCAGCTCGCCCCGGGTGAGCGCAGCGCGTCGACCTCGAACCGGAACTTCGAGGGCCGGCAGGGCAAGGGCGGGCGTACGCACCTCGTCTCACCGCCGGTCGCGGCCGCGACCGCCGTCGCCGGCCACCTCGCCGCGCCCGCAGACCTGCCCGCCGCCGACGCCTGACCGCCGAACGGAGACGCTCATGGAGAAGTTCAGCGTGCACACCGGTACCGCCATACCGCTGCGCCGCAGCAACGTGGACACCGACCAGATCATCCCGGCGGTGTACCTCAAGCGGATCACCCGGCACGGGTACGAGGACGGCCTGTTCGCGGCCTGGCGCGGCGACGCCGACTTCGTCCTGAACCGCCCGGAGCATGCGGGTGCCAGCGTCCTGGTCGCCGGCCCGGACTTCGGCACCGGATCCTCCCGGGAGCACGCGGTCTGGGCGTTGCAGGACTACGGCTTCCGAGTGGTCCTCTCGAGCCGCTTCGCCGACATCTTCCGCGGCAACTCGGGCAAAGCCGGGCTGCTCACGGCGGTCGTGGACCAGGACGTGGTCGTCGCCCTCTGGGACCTCGTCGAGGCGGATCCCGCGATCCCGGTCACGGTCGACCTCGTGGAGCGGCGGGTGCGCGCAGCCGACCTCGACGTGCCCTTCGAGGTCGACGACTACGTACGCTGGCGCCTGCTCGAGGGACTCGACGACATCGGGATAACCCTTGCGCACGCTGAGGAAATCGCAGCGTATGAAGAGCGCCGCGCTCCGTTCTTCCCGGTCACGACCGGCTGAGGTGGGCGGCTCGCGGGCGGCCCGGAAGGGCCGGCGACGGGCAGGATCGGCGCTGCGACACAAGTGGAATCAGGCCCTCGGTGGTGGCGCCGGAGGCGCAGGGGGTCTACCCTGCACGCTGCGAGCCGGATGACGTGTCCGGTGTAGAACCCCTCGAAAGGGCCACTGCTGTGAACAAATCCGACCTCATCGACGTGATCGCCGAGCGTCTCGACAAGACGAAGAAGGAGGCGAGCGAGGTCATCGAGGCCGTCCTGGACCACATCACCCGTACTGTGGCGTCCGGCGAGAAGGTGTCGCTGAGCGGGTTCGGCGTCTTCGAGAAGCAGGAGCGCGCCGCTCGCGTCGGGCGCAACCCGCGTACCGGCGAGACCGTGAAGATCAAGGCGACCGCCGTCCCGAAGTTCCGTGCCGGTGTCGACTTCAAGCAGGTCGTGGGGGGCAAGAAGCGCGCCGGTAAGAAGGCCGCTGCCAAGAAGACCACCGCCAAGGCCACCGCAAAGAAGTCGACGGCGAAGAAGACCACCGCTGCGAAGAAGACCACGGCGACCAAGTCGACAGCCGCCAAGAAGACGACTGCGGCCAAGAAGACGGCCACCAAGGCCCCGGCCAAGAAGACCGCCACGCGCAAGACCGCGACCAAGGCGCCCGCGGCGCGGCGTACGACGACGGCCGCGAAGACGACCGCGGCCAAGAAGACGACCGCGGCCAAGCGCCCGGCCGCCAAGAAGACGACCGCCAAGAAGACCACGGCGAAGAAGACCGCCCGCCGCTAGACCGTTCCACGCACCGGGGAGCCAGCCGCATCGCGGTCGGCTCCCCGCCGCGTTTGTTCCCCGTGTCCCTGCTCGAGATGTCGCTAACTCCGCGAGTTGGCGACATCTCGAGCAGGGACACGCGGGATTTGGGGTCAGGTGAGGTGGGAAAGGACGGTCGCGGTACGGGGACCGACGCCGAGGGTACGGGCGTACCAGAGGTCGACCTCGGTGTCGACGTCGCAGCGCACGCGCACCAGCTCCGGCCCGGTAAGCTCTACGGCGCCGGAGGCCGCGTGAGCGGCGCGGGAACGGGGCCCGAAACGGGGCCGCGGGTCCACACCCGGCCCGGCGCAGAGCATCGTCGTACCAGTGCCGATCAGGTCGGCGACGAACGCGCGCTCGTGCGCGGCGGCCCGGTCCAGCACGTACTCCACATCCGCAGCGCGCAGCGCCGGCAGGTCGCCGGCGAGCATGGCGACCGCAGAGTCCGGGCGCCGGGCGAGGGCGCGCTCGCGACCCAGCAGCAGCGCCGGTACGAGCCCGGCACCCGCATCGTCGGGTACGGCGTACGCGCCGAGCTCCTCTGCACCGGACCGCACGTGCGCGTCGTCGGCGACAACGACGACAGCGCGGACCGAGGGCGCGGCGGTGCACGCCGCCACGACGTCGAGCGCGAACGCGAGCGCGAGCTCCCGGCGCACCGGAGCCGGTCGGGTCGACAGCCGGGACTTGGCCCGCGCGAGGCGCTTGACCGGGACCACCACTGCCCAGCCTGATCCGGGTTCGCGCGACACGGCGCCATACTTGCGCAGACAGACCCGAGCGCCGTGGACGGCCCATGGCACAGGAGGTGCGGTGCGGCGCGTACGTCACGGCAAGTCGCTCGGCTGCTGGTACCAGCTCGCGATCGGGTTGCTGCGCGTACCGCTGCTCGCGCTGACCAGGCGGGAGTGGCGCGGCGCCGGTGAGCTGCGAGCGGACGTGCGACCGGACGGTACGCAGCAGGGCATCGTCGTGTGCCCCAACCACATCAGCTGGTTCGACCCGCTGCAGTGCGCGCACTTCCTCTACGACAACGGCAGACCGCCGCGCTTCCTGGCCAAGGAGGCCGTCTTCCGGGTGCCGCTGGTGGGCCGCATCATCCGCGGCGCCGGGCAGATCCCGGTGTACCGCGACAGTGTCGACGCGGCGCGTTCGGTGCGCGACGCGGTCGCGGCGGTGGAAGCGGGTGAGTGCGTCGTCGTGTATCCCGAAGGGACGATCAGCCGCGACCCGGACCTGTGGCCGATGACCGGCAAGACCGGGGCCGCGCGCATCGCTCTCACGACCGGTGCGCCGCTCATCCCGCTCGGCATGTGGGGCGCGCAGCAGATCATGCCGCCGTACCGGAAAGTGCTGCGGCTGCTACCGCGCAGGCGGCTGCAGGTGCTCGCCGGCCCGCCCGTCGACCTCGACGACCTGCGCGGGCGCCCACAGGACACGGAGACGCTGCGGATCGCGACCGACCGGATCATGGCGGCGCTGACCCGGCTCGTCGAAGACCTGCGAGGCGAGCAGGCCCCCGTGGCACGATTCACCTGGCGGCGTACGAGCGCGCCGGACCGGCGCGCGGAACGGGGTGGCTGATGCGTTACGCGGTGATGGGCGGCGGGTCGTGGGGGACGGCCTTCGCGATGGTGCTCGCCGACGCCGGCAACGACGTCGCGCTCTGGGCACGGGAGGACGAGGTCGCGCAGGCCATCTCGCAGCAGCACGAGAACCCGCGCTATCACCCGGGGATCTCGCTGCCGGAGACGATCAGCGCGAGCACCGACCCGGTCGCCACCCTCGCGGGCGCCGAGGTCATCGTACTGGCCGTACCGTCGCAGACCCTGCGCGACAACCTGGCCGCCTGGGGCGCGTCGATCGAGCCGGGCGCGGCGGTGGTGTCGCTGATGAAGGGCATCGAGCTCGGTACGAGCCTGCGGATGACCGAGGTCGTCGCGCAGGCGGCGGGAGTGGCGCAGGAGCGGTTGGCCGTGGTCTCGGGGCCGAACCTGGCGCGGGAGATCGCCCAGCGCCAGCCGGCGGCGACGACGGTCGCCTGCGCCGACGAGGCACTGGCCCGGGCGCTCGCCGACAGCTGCACGACGGCGTACTTCCGGCCGTACTGGGCGACCGACGTGCTGGGCACCGAGCTGGGCGGCGCGGTCAAGAATGTCATCGCCCTCGCCACCGGGATGATCGTGGGGCTCGGGCTCGGCGAGAACGCGCAGGCCTCGCTCATCACGCGCGGGCTGGCCGAGATGACCCGGCTCGGGGTCGCGCTGGGCGCGAACCCGTTGACGTTCCTCGGCCTGGCCGGCATCGGCGACCTTGTCGCGACCTGTTCCTCGCCGTTGTCGCGCAACCGCTCCTTCGGGGTGCTGCTGGGGGAAGGGCGTACGACCGAGGAGGCGTCCGCGCTGTCCACGCAGACCTGCGAGGGCGTCAAGAGCTGCCAGCCGGTGCTGGCGCTGGCGAACCAGCACGCGGTGGACATGCCGATCACCGAGCAGGTCGTGGAGGTCGTGCACCGCGACGCCGCGTTGCCGGAGGTCGTGAACCGCCTGATGACCCGGGCTACCAAGTCCGAGTACGCCTGACCCCGCCGCCCGCCCGTTGGCGGGTGCAGTGCCGGTATACGCGCACCACGCCCGCCAACGAAACCGACCGGTTCGGGTGGCGGGTGCAGTGCCGGTATACGCGCACCACACCCGCCAACGTGCCGGCTCACCCTGGAGCGAGCGGCGCGAGCGCGGCTGCCAGGTCGGCCCAGAGGTCTGCGGCGTCCTCGATGCCGACCGAGAGCCGGATCAGGGTCTCGGGGACCTCGGGACTCTCGACGGGAGACTGCCGGCGGCGCTCGAGGGTCGATTCGACTCCGCCGAGGCTGGTGGCGTGCACCCAGAGCCGTACGCGCTCGCACACGGCCTGCGCGTCGGCGCCGGTGCCGACGGTCTCGAAGGAGAGCATCGCGCCGTATCCGCGCATCTGTGCGCTCGCCACCGCGTGCCCCGGGTCGCCCGGCAGGCCCGGGTAGCGCACCCGCGCCACCGCCGGGTGCGCCGCGAGCCGCCCCGCGAGGTCGAGCGCCGTCGCCTGCGCCCGCTCCAGGCGCAGGGCGAGCGTCCGTACGCCGCGCAGCGCCAGCCACGACTCGGTGGTGCCGGGTACGCCGCCGGTGAGCGTACGGATCCGGTGCAGCCGCGCCGCGAGCTCGGGGTCGGCGGTGACGACGGCGCCGAGCAGCACGTCGGAGTGCCCGGCCAGGAACTTCGTCGCGCTGTGCACGACGATGTCGCAGCCGAGCGCGAGCGGGCGCTGCAGCAGCGGGGTCGCGAACGTCGAGTCGCACACCACCAGCGCACCGACGGCGTGCGCCGCCCGCGCCGCCGCGCGTAGATCGCAGACCTCGAGCGTCGGGTTGGTGGGGGACTCCAGCCACACCAGCGCCGGGCGGTGCGTAGCGACCGCCGCCGCGAGGGCGGCGGCGTCGTGGACGGGTACGTCGACCCGCTCGACCCGCCCGTCGGCCGCGAGGTCGGCGAGCCTGTCGCTCACGCCGTTGTAGAGCCGGGTCGGCACCAGGACCCTCGCCCCGGCCGGCACCAGCTCGAGCGCCGCGCAGGCGGCCGCCATACCGCTGGCGAAGCCGAGCGCCGCGCCGCCCTCGAGCTCGCCGAGGAGCGCCTCGAAGCCGTCCCAGGTCGGGTTCGCCATCCGTGCGTACACCCGCTCGCCACCGGCGTGGAACGTCGACGACAGCGTCAGCTGCGGGTTCAGCGGACCGCCGGGCGTACGGGTAGGGCGGCCGGCGTGGACGACGACGGTGGCGGGGCTGGACTGCAGCGAGGCGGGCGGGTTCGGCATGCCTGCGACGCTAGCGGCGTGCCGTACGCTGCCCGACCGTGGCGTCCTCGACACCGCCGGCGTCCGGCCGGCGCATCCGGGTGGCGGTCGTCTTCGGCGGCCGTTCCAGCGAGCACGCCATCTCCTGCGTCTCCGCCGGGAGCATCCTGCGGGCGCTGGACCGTACGCGCTACGACGTGGTCCCGGTGGGGATCACCCCGCAGGGGCAGTGGGTCCTGGCTGCCGACGACCCGGACGCGCTCGCCATCACCGACGGGCGGCTGCCGGAAGTGCGCGGGGGCGCGGCCGTCTCGCTGCCGGCCGACCCGACCACGCCCGGCGTGCTCGTGCACGCGGCCGCGGACGTGCCGCAGCGGCTGCTCGCGGTCGACGTCGTCTTCCCGGTGCTGCACGGCCCGTGGGGCGAGGACGGCACGATCCAGGGCCTGCTCGAGCTCGCCGGCGTGCCGTACGTCGGCTCCGGGGTGTTCGCCTCCGCCGCGGCGATGGACAAGAGCCGGATGAAGGCCCTGTTCGCCGCCGCCGGGCTGGCGCAGGCGCCGTACGTCGTGGTCGGCGACCGGGAATGGCGTGCCGACCGCGCCGGGGTGCTGCAGCGCGCGGAGCGGCTCGGCCGCCCGCTGTTCGTGAAACCGGCCCGCGCCGGTTCCAGCGTGGGCATCACCCGGGTCACCGCCGACCGGGACCTGGCCGCCGCGATCGAGGCGGCCCGCGCCCACGACCCGCAGGTGGTCGTCGAGGCGGCCGTCGAGGACGCCCGGGAGATCGAGTGCGGCGTGCTCACCGACCCGGCAGGTCTGCCGCAGGTGGCCGTACCCGCGGAGATCGTGGTCCACGGCCGCGAGTTCTACGACTTCGCGGCCAAGTACCTCGAGGACGCCGCCGACCTGGTCGTGCCCGCCGCGCTGCCGGACGAGATCGCCGCCCGGGTCGCGGACGTGGCGGTACGCGCGTTCGAGGCGCTGGGCTGTGAAGGCCTGGCCCGCTGCGACCTGTTCGTACGCCCCGACGGCGAGGTGCTCGTCAACGAGGTCAACACGATGCCCGGCTTCACGCCGATCTCGATGTTCCCCCGCACCTGGGCCGCCTCCGGCATGGACTACCCGGCCCTGGTGGACCACCTGCTGCAGGACGCGCTGCGCCGGGGCACTGGACTGCGCTGAGATTCGTCAACCGGGCGGCGACACCGCTGTCGTCACGACGGCCGCACGACCACGGGAGGCAGCGTGAGCGCAGCCGAGCTGAACGGCGGGGCAGCATCACGCGATGCCACGTTCGGCCGGGTGGGTGCGATCGTCACCGGCACCTCCTGGGCGGCACCGGTGTCGGTCGGCGTGATCGCGGCGCTGCTCACCGGCCTGTGGTCGTGGCGGCCGTCGCTCTGGACCGACGAGGTCGCGACGATCGCCATCTCCACACGGACCGTCCCGCAGATCTTCGACTTCGCCTCCCACCGCGACCTGGTCCACACCACGTACTACCTGTTCATGCACGTATGGACGTCGGTCTTCGGCATCGGACAGGGCATGCTGCGCCTGCCCAGCACGCTCGCCGTCGGGGCCGCGGCCGCCGGCGTGGTGCTCGTCGCGCGGCGCTACGCCGGGCCGTGGTTCGCGATCGTCGCCGGGCTCGCGTTCGCGGTGCTGCCGCGCATGACCTGGGCCGGCACCGAGGCGCGGACGTTCGCGCTGGCGGCGGCGTTCGCGGTATTCGTGAGCCTGGCGCTGCTCGTCGCGCTGCAGCGCGGACGGTGGTGGTGGGTGCTGTACGCCGCGCTCGCGCTGCTCGGTGTCGCGGTGTACGTCTACGTCGCGCTCGTGGTGGCGGCGCACGCCCTGACCGTGCTGCTGTGGTGCCTGCGTACCCGGAGCTGGACCCGACCCGCGGTCCTCGGACTCGGCACGATCGCGGTCACCGGCCTTGTGACGGTGCCGTACGTGCTGACCGTCGCCCGCCAGGCCGGGCAGATCCACCACGCGGCCCCCGGCCTGCGGCGCGCGAGCTCCCAGGTGCTGGTCTCGCAGTGGTTCCTCGGAGCGATCCCCATCCGGATGCGCGGGTCGGTGCTCTGGGAACCGCCGTTCAACTGGGGCATCGCGGCGACCGTGATGGCGCTCGCCTGCCTGCTGCTCGTCGTCGTCGCCGTGTTCACCTGGCGCGCCGCGAGCGAGGGACCCACCCTGCTCGAGCTCGCCCTGCCGTGGCTCGTGCTGCCCACCGTCGTGCTGCTGACCTACTCGATCGTCCGGGCGCCGCTGTACGCGCCGCGCTACCTGATCGTCTCGGCGCCCGCGGTCGCGCTGCTCGTGGCGGCCGGTCTCCTCGGGCTGCGCCGGCGCTGGCTGCAGGTCGTGGCGGTGGCGGTCGTGCTCGTGTCGTTCGTGCCCGTGTACGCCGTGCAGCGGTCGGTGACGGCCAAGCAGGGCTCGGACTGGTCCATCGTCGCGGCGTACGTGCAGGCCGAGGCGAAACCCGGCGACGTCGTGCTGTTCACCCGGCTCGCCCACAAACGGTTCCAGACCACGCGCAAGATCGCCGTCGGCTACCCCTGGGCGTTCGCCGACCTGCGCGACGTCGGCGTCGGCAAGGACCCGGCGGTGCACGGCGTGCTCTGGACCCGCAGCCGCCCGATGCGGGCGGTCCTTCCCGCACTCGGCCACCCGGAACGGATCTGGCTGATCAGCGACAACTCGCGCAAGGCGCGGTGGGCCGCTCCACGGGCGCACGACCTCGCCGTGCTCGCCGCGCACGGCTACCAGCCGGTGTCGAACCGCAGCTGGACCGTCACCCGGGTCACCGAACTTGCGCCGTCGCCGGGCGGCGGTACGGCACCGGCCCCCTGAGCAGTCCCGGCTGGCCTCGAACAGGTCCGGCAGGATCAGCGCGCCGGGCGGCGCAGCCGGCCCCGGACCCGGCCGAGCAGCTGACCCACGACGGCTCGGGTCGGGATGCCGTCGATGGAACGTGCGAGCGGCGTGGCGCGGCCGGCGCGCTCCTGCTCGCGCACGACGGTCGCGTCGAGCGTGCTGAGCACCGCGTGCGCGGCGAGCCCGACGCTGACCGCGTCGACCTCCGGCACCTGCTCCGGACCGCTGGCGGACACCCGCAGGTGCGCGAGGTCGCCGATCACCTCGACGCCGGACTCGCGGATGCCGGAGACGATCTGCTCGGAGATCGCGTCGGCCCGGTCGATCGCCCACTGCGGGGTCGCGATCGCCGGCGCGTCCGGGTCGGCGGGACGTTCCTTGAGCCGGTCGTACAGCGCGAAGCGGACGTACGACTCGTGCACCCCGCGCGGCCACCCGCGCTCCCGGAACTGCCGGCTGATCTCGCGCGCCAGCTCGGCTTCCGGCAGCGTGAGCGACCGGTTGCTCTTGCCGTCCGCCGTGAGCAGCCCGGCGGGCAGGTCGAGCAGGGACTCGAAGGACCGCAGGATCATGCCGCGGTCGTTCTCGTCCAGGGCGACGACGGTGACCCGGTCCAGCCCGACCACGTCGGCCCACCGCCGCACCAGCTCGTCGTGCCGGTGGCGGACCCAGAACGAGGGGGTGTGCGGGCTGGGCGGGGGCTGGTTGAGCACGCTGTCGAGCCAGGTGGGGTAGTCGACCGTCGCCCAGCTCTGCACGTACTGCTGCCACTGCGACGGCAGCAGCCGCACGAGCGGGCGCAGGGTGATCACCACGTGGGTGCGCGGGCCGAACGCTTCGGCGACCTTGCGGGCCTGCTCCGCGCCGGCTCCCGCGAACGTCTCCGAGCTGATCACGACCCGGTCGGCGGTGCTGCCCGCCACCTCCGCGACGAGCCGCGGCCAGGCCGCCATGGACGCCTCGTCGCGACCGGGCAGCGGCGTCCCACGTACCGCGGCCATCGCGGCGGCGCGCTGCTGGCGGGAGTGGCCGACGTAGTGCACGCCGTGCGCAGCCAGGTCCCTCCGGCTGTGGTGCAGCGCGCCCTGCAGGAACGTGGTGCCCGTCTTGTGCGGCCCGATGTGCAGCAGCCGGGTGCCGACGGGCAGCGGGACGGGCACGGGCACTCCTCGAGGGGGCGGGCAGTACGCCCGCACTCTGCCAGAGCGTGGCCCACGTACCGGCGTCAGTCTCCGGCGCGTGGGTCGGCCGCGACGGCGGCGGCGAGCTCGCCCAGCACGGTCGCGGGCTGGTAGTCCTGCGGGATCGCGACCTCGACGTACGCCTGCCGGCCGTACGTCGTGAACAGCGACCCTGCGGTGAGCTGTTCGGGGAACCACGACACACCGTCGACGTCGGCGAGCACCGACGTCGGTTGCAGCGCGGCCGGGCGGGGTACGCCGCAGCGCAGCACGATCGGCGGGTCGCCCCAGGCGGCGGTCGTGGGCGCCGCGGGCGTGACCGTCCGGCGCTCGGCGCCCGCGAGGGTGCCCGGCAGGGCGGCTGCAACGCGGGCGCAGACCTCGGCGCTAGCGGCGTCCGGCGTCGGCGCGCTCACCGCGACCTCCCGGGAGCAGCCCGCCAGGGCGGTTGAGACGACGAGCAGGGCGACCGCGGCCGCACCGGCCGCGCGGCGGCGCCGGCGCCCCGGCCCGGTCAGAGGTTGACGACCGGGCAGGTGAGGGTGCGGGTGATGCCGTCCACCGCCTGCACCTGGGTCACCACCAGGTCGCCGAGTTCGTCCATCGAGCTCGCCTCGGTCCGTACGATCACGTCGTAGGGGCCGGTCACGTCCTCGGCCTGCGTCACTCCGGAGATCTCTCGGATCCGTGCGGCCACGTCTGCGGCCCTTCCGACCTCGGTCTGGATGAGGATGTAGGCCTTGACCGACATGGTCGCCCTCCTGCCGCTTCGGTGGTGGGACACGCGGACGCGCGTGGCGGACGGGCACCCCACGCGTGTCGGACACTAGCGGGCGTACGCCCCGGACGTGAGGGAGGGACCGTGACGGCCAGCGGTACGGTCGGCGCGCTCGGCGAGTTCGCCCTGATCGACCAGGTCGTCGCCCGGCTGCCGCAGGGGGAGCACACTCTCGTCGGCCCCGGCGACGACGCCGCCGTGCTCGCGGCACCGGGCGGGCGGGTGGTCGCGACGACCGACCTGCTCGTCGAAGGCAGGCACTTCCGCCGCGACTGGTCCACCGCGCTCGACGTGGGCCACAAGGCCGCGGCCCAGAACCTCGTCGACGTGGCGGCCATGGGCGCCCGCCCGACCGCGCTGCTCGTCGGGCTCGGAGTGCCGCCCGAACTGCCTGCGGACTGGCCGCTGGAGCTGGCCGACGGGCTGCGTGAGGAGTGCGCGCAGGTCGGGGCCGCGGTCGTGGGCGGCGACGTCGTACGCAGCGACCGGGTCGTGGTGTCGGTGACCGCGCTCGGCGACCTCGACGGCTGGGAGCCGGTGCTGCGCGGCGGCGCGCGGCCGGGGGACGTCGTCGCGGTGGCGGGCCGCCTCGGCTGGGCCGCCGCGGGCCTCGCCGTGCTCTCCCGCGGCTTTCGCAGCCCGCGGGCGCTCGTCGACGCGCACCGCCGGCCGGAGCCGCCGTACCCGCTCGGACCGGCGGCCGCCCGCGCCGGCGCCACCTCGCTGATCGACGTGTCCGACGGGCTGCTCGCCGACCTGGGGCACGTGGCCACCGCTTCCGGGGTCACGATCCGGCTCGACAGCGCCGCCGTACCTGTCGCGTCACCGCTCGCCGAGACGGCCGCCGCCTTCAACCTCGACCCGCTCACCTGGGTGCTGACCGGCGGCGACGACCACGCGCTGGTGGCCACCTTCCCGCCGGACTTCTGGCGTCCGGAGGGCTTCGTCGTCATCGGCGAGGTCGGCGAGCCGGGCGAAGGGCCGGTGCTCGTCGACGGCCGCGCGTACGAGGCCGCCGCCGGCTACGACCACTTCGCCTGACCAGCCGCCCGCTCAGGTTCGATCATGGGATTGTGCGCCCGAACTCCCGTTGATCATGACGGTGTGCGTTCGAAGCGGAGTTTGAGACCGATCACATCATGATCGCGATCAACGCGCGTTGTGGGATGGGAACGCGTACCGCCGACGGGCGACGCCCGAGCGAAGCGAGGTAGCACGCGCGGGCCCGGGGCCGAGCGCCGCGAGGCCTCGGTCGCGGAGGCGGGCTGAGCGGCCCTTGGAGGCGAACGGCACCGCGTACGGTGGTCACGTGAACGAGGCCCCGCCCCGCGTGCTGACGATCGCCGGCTCGGACTCGGGCGGGGGTGCCGGCATCCAGGCCGACCTCAAGACCATGCTCGCGCTCGGCGTGCACGGCATGAGCGTCGTGACGGCGGTGACGGCGCAGAACAGTCTCGGCGTGCAGGGGGCCTGGGAGGTGCCCGTCGAGGCGGTGCGCGCCCAGTTCCGCAGCGTCGTCGACGACATCGGCGTCGACGCGGTCAAGACCGGGATGCTCTCGTCCGTACCGCTCGTGGAGTGCGTCGCCGACCTGCTCACCACGCTCCCGCCGGACGTCCCCGTCGTCGTCGACCCGGTGGCGGTCAGCAAGCACGGTGACACGCTGCTCGCGCCCGACGCCCAGCAGGTCGTACGTGACGTGCTGCTGCCGCGTGCCACGGTCGTCACGCCGAACCTCGCGGAGGCGGCCGCGCTGACCGGGCTGCGGATCACCGACGCGGCGAGCCAGCGCGACGCGGCGGAGCGGCTGCTCGAGCGCGGACCGCGCTGGGTGCTGCTCACCGGCGGTCATCTCGCGGGCCCCGCGGTGGACCTGCTCACCGACGGCACGACCGAGGTGCTGCTGGAGGCGCCGCGGCAGGACAACCGCCACACCCACGGGACCGGGTGCACGTTGGCGTCGGCGATCGCCTCGTGGTTGGCGCGCGGCGACGACGTACCGGAGGCGGTACGGCAGGCCAAGGCGTACGTCACCGGAGCGTTGTCGCAGGGGTTCGCGCTCGGCACCGGGATCGGACCGGTGCACCACGGATGGGCGCTGGGAGCCGCGGGCGGCGCGCAGCGGGGCGGCTAGCGCCCGTGGGTCGTACGCGGACTACGCGCGGGTGACCTTGCCGGCCTTCAGGCAGGAGGTGCAGACCGACAGCCGCTTGCGGGTGCCGCCGACGACGGTGCGCACGCTCTGCACGTTCGGCAGCCAGCGCCGGCGGGTACGGCGGTGGGAGTGCGAGATCGCGTTGCCGAAGCCGGGGCTCTTGCCGCAGACGTCGCAGGTGGCAGCCACGGTCTTCTCCTCGGGGATCACAGGGCGGAACCCGAAGAGGGTATACGACGCCCGCCGCCGTACCCAAACCGCGCCGGCTCCGTGTCCCTGCTCGAACTGTCGTTACCGGAGCCGGTTGACGACGTTTCGAGCAGGGACACGGGGAACGGGGTGAGGTGATCGCCGGATCGTTACGCTCGGGCCGCGGGCGGACATGAGCGGGTTGGAGGCGGCACGGGTGGTGGCTCCCGACGGCGCGCTGCTGCGGTCCTGGGCGCACCGCGGCCTGGCAGCGCTGGGGGAGGCACGCGCCGAGATCGACGCGCTGAACGTGTTTCCCGTACCGGACGGCGACACCGGCACCAACCTCTACCTCACCCAGGAGGCGGCCTGCGCCGCGATGGAGCAGGCGCTGGACGGCCGGCCGGACCCGGACGCTGCGCGCGACGCGGCCGCCGTGGGCGAGGCGTTCGCGCAAGGCGCGCTGCTCGGCGCCCGCGGCAACTCGGGCATCATCCTCAGCCAGCTGGTACGCGGATTCGTCGACGGGCTCACGTCCGCGACCGCAGCCGGCCGGCCCGCAGCGGTCGCGGTGGCGGACGCGCTCGGCTGCGCTGCACGCAGCGCGTACGACGCGGTCGCGACCCCGGTCGAGGGGACGGTGCTCACCGTGGCCCGCGAGGCCGCCGAGCAGGCCGCGCGTACCGCCGCGGCGGCGCCCGAGGACCTGGTCGCGGTGGTCAGCGCGGCGGCCCGGGCCGCGCGCGAGGCGCTCGAGCGCACGCCGCAGCAGCTCGCGGCCCTGGCCCGCGCCGGCGTCGTCGACTCGGGTGGGCGCGGGCTCGTCGTGCTGTACGACGCGCTGGAGGAGGTCGTCACCGGCGTCGTGCACCCGCCCTCGCCACGGCCGCTGCCGGAGCCGGTCCGGTCCGCAGCACCGGAGCAGAGCGGCGGCGCGTACGAGGTGATGTACCTGCTCGACGCGCCGGCAGGCCCGGTGTCGGCGCTGCGCGACGCGCTCGCCGCGCTCGGGGACTCGGTCGTGGTGGTCGGGGCCGACCGGCTGTGGAACGTCCACGTGCACACCGACGACGTCGGCGCCGCGATCGAGGCGGGGATCGAGGCGGGACGGCCGTACCGCATCCGGGTCACCGCGCTGCGCGAGGTGACCGGGGTCGCGGCACCCGCCGGGCGCGCCGTCGTGGTCGTCACGCACGGCCCCGGCATGGCCGAGCTGCTCGGTTCGCACGACGGCGTGGTGACGGTGGCCGCCCTCCCGCGCCAGGCGCCCAGTACCGGGGAGCTGCTCGACGGCATCCGGCGGGCCGGCGCCGCCGAGGTCGTCGTACTCACCAGCGACTCCGACGTCCACCCGGCCGCCGAGGCGGCCGCCCGTGCGGCGCGCGACGAGGGGCTGCGGGTCGCGGTGATCCCGACCCGTTCGGTGGTGCAGTCGCTCGCCGCCGTCGCCGTGCACCAGGCGGGCCTGGCGTTCGACGACGACGTCATCGGGATGACCCGGGCCGCGCACGAGACCCGGTACGGCGCAGTCACCACCGCCGTCCGCGCCGCCATCACGATGGCGGGGCCCTGCCGGCCCGGGGACGTCCTCGGCATCGTCGAGGGCGACGTCGCCGAGATCGGTGCGCACGTCCCCGAGGTGGCGCTGCGGGTGCTCGACCGCCTGCTGCAGGCGGGAGGCGAGCAGGTCACCGTCGTGACCGGGCAGGACGAGGACGGGTCGAGCGTGGCGGGCGTACGCCGTCATCTGCGCCAGGCCCATCCGGGCGTCGAACTCGAGGTGTTCCACGGCGGGCAGCCGTACTGGCCGCTCATCCTCGGCGTCGAATGACCCGTGTCCCTGCTCGAATCGTCGTCAACGCGCGAAGTTGACGACGATTCGAGCAGGGACGCGGGTAGGTGGGGCGGGCCGGTTGACATACTCACTATGTTGTCCGCACGTGGTCCGCGGGCGCGGGCGACACCGCCTGCGGGCCGTAGGAGCCGCCATGACCCCCGAGCCGCGATGACCCCCGAGCCGGCACCGGCCGCCGCGCCGGGCCGGGTGCTGCGCTACCAGCAGGTCTACGACTACGTCGTGCAGCTCGTGGAGGACGAGGGACTGCAGGCGGGGGACCGGCTGCCGAGCGCGACCGACCTGGCCGCGCGAACCGGGGTCAGCCTGATCTCGGTACGGCGTGCCCTCGACGAGCTGGAGCGGGCGGGCAAGGTGCGCCGGCACCAGGGCGTGGGCACGTTCGTGGCGCGCGGTCGCATCCCGTCGCACCCGGCCCGTCCCGGGGAGCTGCTGGAGACCCTCGCCGACGGCGCCGGCGAGCCTGTCCTCACCACCGAGCTGCTCGGGGTGTCGGTCGGCGTCCCGAGCCACAACATCGTGCGGGCGCTCGCGATCGAGCCGGGCGAGCCGGTCTGGGAGATCCTGCGGCTGCGTGCCATCGGCACCACCCCGGCCATCCTGGAGCAGGCGGTGCTGCCGCTGCGCCGCGTACCCGCACTCGACGAGGCGCTGCTCGCCGAGGGCGGCTCGCTCTACCGCTACCTGGCCGAGCGCTACGGGTTCACCGACGACTACGTCGAGCAGTCCCTCGAGGTGGACACCCCCGACGAGCGGGAGCGGGCGCGGCTCAAGCTGACCCGCCGCGAGCAGGTCGTACGTGTCCGCGGCGTGAGCTTCGACGACGCGGGTGTCGCGTTCGACTGCTTCCAGCAGACCTACCGGGCGCGCGACTTCGTGTTCTACACGGCCGGGTCGAACAACCGCCAGCTGCTCGCACCGCACGACCTCGGCGAGTGGGTGGTACGCCCGCTCAGCCCGCCGTCGTGACCGGGTCCGGCCCACGGGACGGGTCGGGGCTCGGCACCGCCGCGAGCAGGGTCCGGGTGTAGTCGGCGGCGGGCTGGTTCACGACCTGCCAGGTCGGGCCGGTCTCCACGAGCCGGCCCTGGTGCATGACGGCGATGCGGTCGGCGTAGCTCGCCGCCGTGGACAGGTCATGGGTGATCATCAGGATGCCCATCGCGGACTGGTCGCGCAGCTCGTCGAGCAGCTCGAGGATGCCGGCGCGTACCGACACGTCGAGCATCGACACCGGTTCGTCGGCGAGCAGCAGCTCGGGGCCCAGCACCAGCGCGGAGGCGATCGCGACCCGCTGGCGCTGGCCGCCGGAGAGCTGGTGCGGGTAGCGGTCCAGGTAGCGCTCGGGCGGGGTGAGCCCGACCCGTTCCAGCGCCTCGACGACGAGCGCCCGCCGACCCGCCGCGTTCTTCCCGATCCCGTGGATGCGCAGCGGCTCCGCGAGGGTCTGGCGGACCCGGAACCGCACGTCGAGCGACTCGTACGGGTCCTGGTAGATCAGCTGGACCCGCCGGCGCAGCGGTCGCCACTGGCGGCGGGTCAGGCCGGTGACCTCGGTGCCGGCGATCCGCACCGAGCCGGAGGTCGCGGGCACCATGCCGAGCACGCACTGCAGGGTCGTGGTCTTGCCGCACCCGGACTGGCCCACGAGCGCGACGAGTTCGCCGCGGTCCACGTGCAGCGAGACGCCGTCGACGGCGGGCGGCGTGGGTTCCCCACCGCGCCGCGCCCGGTAGGTGACCTGCAGGTCGGAGATCTGCAGCAGCGGCTCGGTCGGTGGCGGCGGGTCGGCCCGCCGTACCGCGGCCAGGTCCGGCGTGGCCTCGAACAGGCGCCGGGTGTACGGGTGGCGGGCGCCCCGGTACAGCGTGTCGACCGGTCCTTGCTCGACGATCTCGCCCTCGAGCATGACCGCGGCCCGGTCGCAGGTCTGGGCGACGACGGCGAGGTCGTGGGTCACCAGCACGACGGCGAGGTCCAGCTCGTCGGCGAGCCGTACGAGCGTCCGCAGCACCTGGTCCTGGACCACGACGTCGAGCGCGGTCGTGGGTTCGTCGGCCAGCAGCACGCGCGGCTCGCAGGACAGCGCCATCGCGATCACCGCGCGCTGGCGCATCCCGCCGGAGAGCTCGTGCGGGTAGCGCGCGCCCCACTGCGCGGGTACGCCCACCAGTTCCAGCAGCTCGCGGGCCCGGGCACGCGCCGCCCGGCCGCGGCTGACCCCGTGGACCCGCAACGCCTCGACGATCTGCCACTCGACGGTCTTGACCGGGTTGAACGCGTTCATCGCGCCCTGGAACACCATGGCGATCTCGTTCCACCGGTGCGGGGCCACGGTGCGTTCCCCGCCGGCGAGGATGTCGGTGCCGCCCAGCAGGATCCGCCCGCTCACCGTCGCGGTCCGCGGCAGCAGGCCCATGGCCGCGAGGATCGTCGTCGTCTTGCCCGAACCGGACTCGCCGACCAGCCCGAGCCGCCCGCCCGGTGGGACGGTCAGGTTCACGTCACGCACGGTGTGCACCGGTGCGCCGCGCCGGTGCGGGTGGTCGAACCAGACGTTCAGGTCCTCGATCGCGAGCACGGGAGCGGGAACGGTCGGTACGGGCGCGCTGGTGCTCACACCGCCTCCTTGTCCCGGCCGACGAGGGGACGCAGCCGCCACGACCACGGGGAGAGGTAGGAGACCTTCAGGCGCGGGTTGAGGGAATCCTCGATCGAGCGGCCGAGCAGGTAGCAGCCCATCACGAAGAACGCGACAGCGAGGCCCGCGGGCACAATCGCCCACCACGCACCGGCGCTGACCGCGGAGCGCTCGAACGCGCGCTCCATGATCGTGCCCCAGGTGATCGCGGTGGGGTCGGACAGCCCGAGGAAGGCCAGTGCCGTCTCGTTGAAGATGGCGACGGTGATCGCCAGCACGGTGTTCGCCACCAGCAGCGGGCCCACCTGCGGGACCACGTGCGCCAGCATGATCCGTACGTGTCCGGCGCCCAGCGACTCGACGCGCCGGATGTAGGTGCGCTCCCGGATGCTCTTGACCTGCGCGCGGATGACCCGCGCGGTGCCCGTCCACATCAGCAGCCCGATCACGACGATCACGTGGGACAGGCTCGGCCCCCACACCGCCGCGGTCACGATCATCAGCACGATCTGCGGGATCACGAGGAAGTAGTCGGTGATGCGCATCAGTACGACGTCGGTGGCCCCGCCGAAGTAGCCGGAGAGGACGCCGATCACGGCGCCGAGCGTCATGGCGATCACCGTCGCGACCACCCCGACGATCATCGAGATCCGCCCGCCCTGCAGGACCAGGCTGAGCACGTCGATCCCGCCGTCGTCGCAGCCGAGCCAGTGCGCGCTCGACGGCGGTTCGTACACCGCGCAGCTCGGCTCGGTCAGGCTGTACGGCGCCACGAGCGGCCCGAACAGTGCCGCCAGCACGAAGAAGACGATCACGGCGGTGCCGACGATCGCGCTCGGCTCGCGCATCACCCCGCGCAGGGTCGCCCACAGCCCCTGGTCGGCGTGCAGCTCGACGGCGACCTCGCCGGTGCTGATCGTGTTGCTGCTCATTCGGTGATCCGCGGATCGAGGCTGAAGTAGAGCAGGTCGGCCAGCAGGTTCAGCACGACTACGACGACCGTGATGACCAGGAAGCCGCCCTGCAGCATCGGGTAGTCGCGGGCCAGGACCGCGTTGTAGAGCTCACGACCGATGCCGGGCCACGAGAAGATGATCTCGATCAGGATCGCGCCGGTCACGATCGACCCGAGCGAGAGGGCGACCATCGTGACGGTCGGCAGCATCGCGTTGCGCAGCGCGTACGAACGGATGATCCGCCGCTTCGGAACGCCCTTGGCGCGGGCCGTCAGGACGTAGTCCTCGCCGAGCGTCTCGAGCATCGCGGACCGCACGATCAGCGTGTTCTCCGCGTAGAGCGTGAGGACGAGCGTGGCGACGGGCAGGATCATGTGCATCCCGACATCGCGCCACTGCTCGACCCAGGTCTGGTCTACGGCGAACGGGTCGCTCATGCCGCCGGCGGGCAGCCGCCCGGCGACGAGGATGAGCAGCATCATCCCGAGGAACTGCGTGGGGAAGGCGTAGAAGAGCACGGCGAGGTTGGTGCCGACGTGATCGCCCACCGTCCCGCGCCGGATCGCCGAGAGCACGCCGAAGCCGATGCCGATGACGAGTGCCAGCACGGTCCCGGTCGTCACCATCGGCAGCGTGTTGGCGAAGGCGGTGCGCAGGTTGTCGGTGACCGGTTGCTGGTTGGCGAAGCTGATGCCGAGGTTGCCGTGCACCAGCTCGACCAGGTAGCGCCAGTACTGCTCCCACAGCGACTTGTCGAGGCCGAACTGGGCCGCGAGCGCGCGCTTGAGCTCGGGGGTCGCGTTGGGCACCTTGCTGAAACGGTCGACGGCGCTGCCGGGCAGCACCCGGAACAGCACGAAGTTGAGCGTGATCGCGACGAGGACCGTGACCGCGGCGAACATCGACCGCTTCCACAGGTACCCGGAGCGGCGCACTGCTCACCCTCTCGAAACACGTCGCGGTGATCCTTGACGGGCAGACCTTATACTGAGCAGACTGACCCGACCAGGAACTGCGGTCGCGACGTTTGGTCGGGTGCCAGTCCGCTCGCGCCGTACCAGGGGAGACGGCACATGGGCAGGATCCGGATCGCACTCGTCGCGGCGCTCGCCGCCCTCGCGCTCGTCACGACCGCCTGCAGCAGCGGCAGCGCGGGCGGTGGCGGCGCACCCACCGACGGCTCCGGCGGCGGCGGAGACGGCGTGCTGCGCATCGGCGCGACGGCGACGATCGACTCGCTGAACCCGTTCGTGTCCCAGTCGGACTACAGCTCGGTCGCCTACCAGTACCTCTACCCGCACCTGGTCGAGTACGACGAGAAGCTCGACCTGGTCCCGTCGTTCGCCACCGAGTGGGAGACCTCGAGCGACGGCAAGACCTGGACCTTCCACACCGTCTCCGGGGCGAAGTGGTCCGACGGCGCGCCGCTCACCGCCAAGGACGCCGCTTTCACGCTGACGATGATGGTGAAGTTCCAGTCCGGGCCGACCGCGCTGCTGGCCGGGCTGGTGCAGCACCTGAAGACGGCGACGGCGCCCGACGACAACACGCTGGTGCTCACCTACAACGCTCCGGTCGCCAACGTGCTCGCCCAGATGCAGGGCGTCCATATCTACCCCGAGCAGGTGTGGGGTCCGCTCGCGGAAGGGGACGGCAGCAAGATCGCGACCTTCCAGAACCCGGCGCCGATCGTCGCCGGCGGGCCGTTCACGATGACCAAGTACACGAAGAACCAGCTCGCGCTCTTCGCCCGCAACCCCAACTGGTTCGGTCCGGCGCCGCACATCGACGGGTTCGGGTTCCAGTTCTTCGCCAACGACGACGCGATGGTGACCGCGCTGAAGACCGGTCAGCTGGACATGATCGGCGAGGCCACGCCGCCGACCGCCATCGAGACCCTCAACGGCGCCGGGATGAAGGTGCTCACCGGCGACAGCCTCACCTTCATGACCTTCATCATCAACACCAACCCGAAGAAGAAGGCGCACCACGAGCTGCTCGACCCGAACGTGCGCAAGGCGATGGAGTACGCCATCGACCGCCAGCAGATCATCGACACCGCCTGGCTCGGGCAGGCGGTGCCGGGCGCCTCGATCGTGCAGCCGGCGTCGGGGTGGAACGACCCGAGCATCAAGCCGCTCCCGTTCGACCTCGACCAGGCGAACCAGCTGCTCGACGCGGCCGGGCTCGCCAAGGGCTCCGACGGGATCCGGGTCGCGCCCGACGGCGAGAAGATGAGCTACGACCTCGTCTTCCCGACCGAGATCGCCGGGACCGGCGACCGTACCTTCCAGATCATCCAGGGCGACTTCAAGCAGGTCGGGATCGAGCTCAAGCAGCACCGGATGGACCCGGACGCCGCGTGGTCGGCGATCGCCGGCGACGACGACAAGTACCAGGACTACGACCTGGCGATGTGGGACTGGGTGCTGCCGCCCGACCCGCAGACCGTGCTCGCCGCGATGACCTGCGCCCAGTGGGGCAACCTGTCCGACAGCGGCTACTGCAACCCGGCGTACGACAAGCTGTACCAGAAGCAGAGCACGCTGCTGGACCGCGACGCCCGTCAGCAGGTCGTCAACGAGATGCAGAAGATCATCTTCGACGACCGGCCCTACATCGTCCTCAACTACCCGAACGTCATCGAGGCACACAGCCCGCAGTGGGACGGGTTCGTGATGTCGCCACTGGTCGGCTCGGTCAACAACCTCTCCACGCAGACCCTGCTGGCCGTGCACAAGGCCGGCTGAGCGTGCCGTCGCTGCGGCTCGCCACCCGGCCGGGCGCGCGTGGCGAGCTGCTGGTGCTGGGCGCCTGGACCGGGCGCGACGGTGCGGCCCTCGCCGCGGGCAGCGACGGGCCCGGCCTGCCGGATCCCGCCGTGCTCACCGCCCTGCTGGGCGCGGTAGGCGGCTTCACCGGGGCCGCCGGGCAGCATCTGCTGCTCCCGGTCGCGGGCAGCGGTGCCCGGAGCGCCACCGTCCCCGTGCTGCTCGTCGGGCTCGGCAGCCCGGACTCGTGGGACCTGCACCGGCTCCGGGAGGCGGCGCAGCTCGCGGCCGTACGCGCGCTCGCGCACGACCACCGCGCGCTCGCGACCCCGCTCGGGCAGCTGGCCGACGACCCGGGCGCCGGCGTACGCGCGGTCGCCGAGGGCCTGCTGCTCGGTGGGTACCACCCCGGCAAGGACGGTCGCGAGCTGCGGGCGGCGACGCTGCTCCTCGCACCGGGTACAGCGCGCCACGCGGCGGTGCGTCGCGGCTTCGACGTCGGCCGGGTCGCCGCCGGGGCCGCCAACCGGGTACGGCGACTGGTCACCGCCCCCGCGGGCGACCTGACCCCGGCGGACCTCGCCGACGAGCTGCGTTCGTACGCCCGGGCCGCCGGCGTGGCGAGCAGTGTCTGGACCGGAAAGACTCTCGCGGACAAGGGTTTCGGCGCGGTGCTCGGCGTGGGCCGAGGCAGCCGGAACGCACCGTGCGTCGTCGAGCTGCGCGCCGGGTCCGGACCGCGCACGAAGGAGTGGGGGCTGGCCGGCAAGGGCATCACGTTCGACGCCGGCGGGCTGAACCTCAAGCGCGACCCGCACGAGATCGCATGGATGAAGTCCGACATGGCCGGGGCGGCCGCCGTGGCGGCGGCGGTGGTCGCCGCGACCGAGCTCGGGGCCGGCGAGCCGGTGCGCGCGGTGCTGCCGCTGGCCGAGAACCTGCCCGGCGGCGCGGCGGTCCGCCCCGGCGACGTGCTGCGCCACCCGGACGGGCGCACCACCGAGGTGACCGACACCGACTGCGAGGGCCGGCTCGTGCTCGCCGACGCGCTCGCGCACCTGGCCAAGGCGCGTCCGGCGGCGCTGCTCGACGTCGGCACCCTCACCGACGGCGGCGGGGTCGGCGACGCGCTCTGGGGCTGCTGGGCCAGCGACCGCGCGCTGGCGGCCGCGCTCGTCGAGGCGGGAGCCGCGGCCGGCGAGCCGGGCTGGGAGCTCCCGCTGCGCCCGGAGTACGCCCGCCTGCTCGCCTCCGACGTCGCCGACTCCGTGAACTGCCCGCTCGACGTGCCGGACTCCGGCCAGCTCGCGGCGACCTACCTGCGCCCGTTCAGTGCCGGGCTGCCATGGGTGCACGTCGACAACGGCTCGAGCGCGTACCTGGAACTGGCCCGCCCGCCCTGGCCGAAGGGCGCCACCGGGTCGCCCGCGCGGGCGCTGCTCGAACTGCTGCTCCGCCGCGGCTGAGCGGCAGCTCCGGTAGTCTGTATACAGAGTATGAAGTAGGCTGACCGCACCACATCGGCACGACGGGAGCGAGCGATGACCTTCGAGGACGACTACCGGCGGCGCACGGCCACCTCGGCGCAGCTGTTCGAGCGCGCCAGCCGCAGCATCCCCGGCGGCGTCGGCAGCACCGCCCGCACCATCAAGCACGGCTGGGCGCCGTACCCGCTGTTCATCGCCGAGGGGCAGGGCTCGCGCATCACCGACGTCGACGGCAACGAGTACGTCGACTACCTGCTCGGCCTCGGGCCGATGATCCTCGGCCACCGGCACCCGGTCGTGACCAAGGCGGTCGCGGACGCGATCGGGGAGTACGGCACCTGCTTCGGGCTGCCGTACGAGCTGGAGGTGCAGGCCGCGGAGAAGGTCGTTGCGGCGGTGCCGGGCATCGAGCAGGTCCGGTTCACCAACTCCGGTTCGGAAGCGGTCGGCGCCGCGGTGCGGCTGGCCCGGGCGACCACCGGCCGGCGGCTGGTGGTGCGCTTCGAAGGCCACTACCACGGCTGGCAGGACACCGTGTACTGGTCCAACCACGTCGACCCGGAGCTGGCCGGCCCCGCCGACCACCCCCGACCGGTCGCCGCCGGACCGGGGGTGCCGCACGAGCTGTCCGACACCCTGGTCGTGCTGACCTGGAACGACCCGGAGAGCTTCACCCGGCTGATGGCCGAGCGCGGCGAGGAGATCGCCGCGGTCATCACCGAAGCGGCGGTGTTCAACACCGGCTGCATCCTGCCCGAACCCGGCTACCTCGAGCTGCTGCGCGCGGAGACCAAGAAGTACGGCGCGCTGCTCATCTTCGACGAGGTCATCACCGGCTTCCGGTTCGCCCGGGGTGGGGCGCAGGAGTACTTCGGCGTCACCCCGGACCTGACCACGCTCGCCAAGGGCCTGGGCGGAGGGTTCCCGGTCGCCGCGATCGGCGGCAGCACCGAGGCGATGCGGATGATCGCCGAGGGCCGCTACTCCCATTCCGGCACCTACAACGCCAACGTCGTGCAGTGCGCGGCGGTCTCGGCGACCATGGACGTCCTCGCCGAACCCGGCATCTACGACCGGGCCCGCAAGCTCGGCGACCGGCTCGCCGAGGGGCTGCGCGGGCTCGCGGTCGACAACGGCTTCGACGCGTACGTCGAGGGTCTCGGCACGGTGTTCCAGCTCTGGTTCGCCTCCCGGCCCATCAAGAACTGGCGCGACGCCGCGGCGTACGCCGACGAGGCGCTGTTCACCCGCTGGTACCAGGAGATGTCGCTGCGCGGCGTGCTGTTCCACCCGCTGCAGTTCGAGAACCTGTTCGTCTCCCTGGTTCACACCGACGCCGACATCGACCAGACCCTGAACGCCGCAGGCGACGCGCTCGCCGCGATCGCCCGCACCCGGTGACGGTGTCGATGCCGTACGGGCGCCTGGGAGGGTGAGCGCCATGGCCGGGGCGGCGGTGGTCGGCGTCGACCTCGGCACGTCGTCGCTCAAGGTGGTGGCGCTGGACGGGGACGGAGGGGTGCTGGCCCGCGCGCGCGCCGACTACCCGACCCACCGGCCCGAACCGGGTGCCGCCGAACAGGAACCCGCCGACTGGTGGCGCGCGCTCGATCAGGCGCTGCGCGAGCTGGGGCGCGAGGTGGCCGCGGACCGCTGGTGCGCGATCGGCCTGTCGGGGATGCTGCCGACGCTCGTCGGGCTCGACCGGGACGCGCAGCCGATCGGTCGCGCGCTGACCTGGCAGGACGCGCGTGCCGACGCCGACGGCGAGCGGTACCGCGAGAGCGCGGGCACGGGCCTCTACGCCCGGACCGGGCAGTGGGTCGACGGGCGCTACCTCGTCCCGATGATGACCCGGCTGGCGGCGCAGGGCGCTCCGGCCGCCGACGCCGAATGGCTCTGCGGGGCGAAGGACGCGCTCTTCGCGCACCTGACCGGGCAGCCGGCGACCGACCCGAGCACGGCCAGCGGGTACGGCTGCTACGACCTGTCGCGCGGTCGCTGGGACGAGGCGATCGCGCCGGCGCGGTGGCGCTTGCCGGAGGTGCTGCCCTCGACCACGGCGCGGCCACTGCGCTGCGAACTCGCGGCCGCCTGGCGCGCGCCGCAGGGGCTGCCGGTCGTCCTGGGCGCCGCCGACTCGGTGCTCGGCGCGTACGCGCTCGGCATCGACGCTCCCGGCGAGGTCGCCTACCTCGCCGGCACCAGCACCGTGATCCTCGGCCGGGTGGAGGCGAGCACGCGGGACCCGGCGCACCGGTTCCTCGTCACCCCGCTCGCCGCCGGCGGGTACGGCGCCGAGATGGACCTGCTCGCGACCGGCTCGGCGCTCGCCTGGCTCGCCGCCCTGCTGGGCCTGGCCGGGCCGGGCGAGCTGGCCCGCCTCGCCGCGGACGTCCCGCCCCCCGCAGCGCCGGTGATGCTGGCGTACCTGGCGCCGGGGGAGCAGGGCGCGCTGTGGGACCCGACGCTCACCGGTGCCCTGACCGGGCTGCACCTCGGTACGACGCGCGGGCAGCTGGCGCGTGCGCTGCGGACCGCGATCGTGGCCGAGTCCGCTCGCTGCGTGGCGGTGCTCGGGCAGCTCGCTCCCGGTTCCGCAAGCGGGGAGGTTGCGATGGCCGGTGCCGCACTGGACCGCGGGTTCGCGCAGGACCTCGCCGACGCGACCGGCCGCCCGGTGCGGCTGCACACCGACGAGCCCGACCAGTCGGCGGTCGGCGCCGCCCGGCTCGCCGCCACCGCTGTGGGGATACGGCTACCAGCGCTAGGTACGGGCGCGGTCGCGCTCGCACCCGACCCGGACGCGGCAGGGATGTGGCGGCAGCTCGCCGCGCGGCAGGATGCGACCCGGGCGGCACTGTTCGGCGCCCGCCCGGGCGGCTCCGGCGGGCTCCGGACCGACTGAGGAGGACGGCACCATGCGACGAGCGGCGAGCGCGATGCTGCGCGAGATGCACGAGCAGCCCGAGGTGCTCGGCCGCCTCGTCGCCCGCTGGGAGCGGGATGTCGGGAGGGTCCAGGAGCTGCTCGCGGCACCGCCGGTCGGCGTCGAGTTCGTCGGCCGCGGGTCCTCGGACAACGCCGCGATGCTCGGGCGCTACGTCGTCGAGCTGTGGGCCGGCGTACCCGGGCTGCTCGCCGCACCGAGCCTGGTGACGCGGTACGGCAGCACGGCGCGCCACGCGGGGCATCTCGTCGTCGGACTGAGCCAGTCCGGCGCCACCCCGGAGATCGTCACGGTCTGCGGCGCGGCCCGCGCGGCCGGCGGGGCGACCGTCGCCGTCACCAACGACCCCGCGGGCCCGCTCGCCGGATCGTGCGCGCTCGCCCTCGCGCTGGCGGCCGGGCCGGAGCGGGCCGTACCGGCGACAAAGACGGTGACCGCGTCGATGCTCGCGGTCCTCGCCGTCGGCACGGCGGTGGCGCGGTCGGTCGGCCGGCCCGACCCGGTGACGGCGGCGCAGCTGCGCGAGCTGCCGGACGCCGTCGCGGGGGTGCTCGCTGACGAGGAACCGGTCCGCGACCTCGCCGGGCGGTGGGCCGGGCGTGACCGGCTGCAGGTGACCGGTCGTGGCATCGGCTACGGCGCCGTGCTCGAGACCGCGCTCAAGGTCAAGGAGACGACCGGCGTCTTCGCGCAGGGATTGTCGGTCGCCGACCTGCTGCACGGCCCGATCGCGGCGCTCGACCCGCGCGTTCCGGTCGTCCTGCTCGACACCGGAGGACCCGGCTCGCCGGACGTGCAGCAGCTGCGGCGGCGGCTCGCCGACACGGGAACGGAGTCCTCGCTCTGGTCGGCCGCTCCGGGCGCCGACATCGCGCTGCCGGCCGCGCTGCCCGAGCCGCTCGAGGTCGTCGCCGCCACGGTGCGCGGCCAGCAGCTGGCGTGCCACTGGGCGCTCGCGGTGCACCGCGACCCCGACCACCCGGCCGGGCTGTCGAAGGTGACGGTGACCCGGTGAGCGCCGTGACCGGGCCGCGCGCCGACCTCGACCTGTCGCTGTACCCGCCCGGCACCCACCTCGACGGGGCCGGACGCCTGGTCGTCGGCGGCTGCGCGGTCGCCGACGTCGTGGCCGAGCACGGCACGCCCGCCTACCTCGTCGACGAGGGCGCGCTGCGGGCCCACGCCCGCGCCTACCAGCAGGCGTTCACGACACGGCATCCGCGCTCCCTGGTGCTGTTCGCGTCCAAGTCGTTCCCGTCCGCCGCCGTCATCGGGCTCACCGCCTCCGAGGGCTGCGGCACCGACGTCGCCGCCGAGGGCGAGCTGGTGCAGGCCCTCGCCGGGGGTGCCGACCCAGGACGCATCGTGTTCCACGGGAACGCCAAGACCGACGCCGACATCGCCGCCGCGCTCGCCGCCGGCGTGCGGTACGTCGTCGTCGACAACCTCGACGACGTGGACCGGATCTCCCGGCTGGCGCACACGCCCGTACCGGTCCTGCTGCGCGTCAGCCCGGCGGTCGACGCGAGCACCCACAGCGCGATGATGACCGGCCACGACGCGAGCAAGTTCGGCGTGCCGTCCGGGCAGATCGCCGACGTGATCGCCCGGATCCGGCGTGAGCCGATGCTCGACCTGCACGGTCTGCACGCGCACATCGGCTCGGGCATCGGCGACCTCACCCAGTTCGAGGCCGCCGTGGCCGCGCTCGCCCGGCTGGAACGCTTCGGCGTGTACGACCTCGGCGGCGGTCTCGGCGTGCGCTACGTGCGGACCGACGCCGCACCGGACGTCGAGGAGTACGCCGAGCGGGTGGTGGCCGCGGTGCACCGCCACCTCGGCACCGACGTCGAGCTGCTCGTCGAGCCGGGCCGGTCCATGGTGGCCCGGTTCGGCATCACGGCGTACCGCGTCGTGACGGTCAAGCGCGGGCCGCGCACGCACGTCGCCGTCGACGGCGGCATGGGCGACAACCTCGAGGTGTCGCTGTACGGCCAGCCGTTCGAGCCGGCCGTGATCGACCGCACCGGCCCGCTCGAGGTGTGCGATGTCGTGGGGCGGCACTGCGAGTCCGGTGACACGCTCGCCCGCGACGTACCGCTCGTGACGCCGCGGGTGGGGGACCTGCTCACCGTCCCGGTCACCGGCGCGTACTGCTTCACGATGTCCAACAACTACAACGCCGCGCGCCGCCCACCGGTGGTCTTCTGCCGCGACGGGCAGAGCCGGCTCGCGGTGCGCCGCGAGACCTTCGACGACCTGCTCGCGCGCGAGCAGCTGCTGGTCGACCGCACGTGACCGGCGACGACTTCGCGGGCCGCCTCGCCCGGTACGCGCGCGAGCTCTGCCGGCACCACCCGATGCCCGGGGGTGTCCTGGTGGTCGTGGACCGGGCCGGCCCGCGTCACCAGATCCCGTTCGGGGTGGCCGACGTGGCGAGCGGTCGGGAGCCGGCCGACAACGACCTCTTCCAGATCGCGTCGATCAGCAAGTCGTTCGTGGCGCTGGTGATCCTGGCCCTGGCCGAGGAGGGCCGCGTCGGCCTCGACGAGCCGGTCGTACGGTGGCTGCCCTGGCTGCAGGCCGGCCGCTGGACCGGGGACATCACCGTGCGACACCTGCTGTCCCACACCGCCGGGCTGGTCATGGGCGGCGAGGGGCTGCCCGGCGGCGAAGCCCTCACCTGGGCGCTGCGCGAGCGGGCCAGCAGCCCGCCGGGACAACGCTTCCACTACTCCAACCATGGCTACCTGCTGCTGGGGCAGGTGATCCGCGCGGCGACCGGCCGCCCGCTCGCCGACGTGCTGCAGGAGCGGTTGTTCGGTCCGCTGGGGATCGAGCACGACGCCGTCGGCCGGGTCACCCATGCCGACCGGTCGCGGTTCGCGACCGGGTACTGGCCGGCGTACGACGACCGGCCCTGGCTGCCCGGCGATCCGCTCGCCCCGGCGGCCTGGGTGGAACTCGACGGCGCGGACGGCTGCATCGCGGTCACGGCGCGCGGGATCGGGCGGTACCTGCGGCTGCTGCTCGGCGACGGCACGCTCGACGGCCGCACCGTGGTTGCTCCCGCGGTGCTGTCCCGACTCGGCGAGCCGGCCGCACCCGAGGGCGAAGACGTCCTGGCGCCCGACGGGTATCCGCCGGTGACCCTCAGCCGGTACGGCCTCGGGCTGAACCACGAGGTGATCGCCGGACGGCCCTGCCTGACCCACGGCGGCGGCAACATCGGCTACGCCTCGTTCGTCATCGCCGACCCGCAGGCCGACGTGGGCATCGGCGTGCTCACCAACGCGAACGGCGACTGCCTCGCCGCCCAGCACCTGGCGCGGGTCGCGCACGGCATCCTCACCGAGGCGGCGCCGTCGTACGACGCGCTGCCGCGTGCCGACCTGCAGGTCCGCGCGGGCGAGCTGCCCAGCGCCCTGCTCGGCGCCTTCACCGCGGACGGCACGGATCTCGAGCTGCGGGACGACCAACGAGGCGTACGGCTGCGCGACGCCCGCGGCCGCACCGGCCGGCTCTGGCGCACCTTGCTCGGTCGTTACGTGACCGACCACCCGCTGCTGCGGCCGTACCTCCTCGACGCGACGAGCGAGGGATGGGACGTCGGTCCGTACCTTTTCCGCCGCGGCGAGGGCACCGCGGTCGCTGGCGCCGGTGCGGACCTCGCGCCGTACGTCGGGCACTACCGCTCCTGGACGCCCTGGTTCCCCGACTTCCGCATCGCGCCGCGCGGCGGCGCACTGCTGCTCTGCGCGCCCGGCGGGGTGGAGGCGCCGATGAGCGACGAGCGGCTCGTACCGGTGGGGGAGGGCCGCTTCCGGATCGGCGCCGACGACTGGCTGCCGGAACGGCTGACCGAGCTCGCGCGGGTCGACGGCGCCGTCGTGCTGCTCGACCGCGACGGCGCCCGCTACTCCCGCACCTTCACCCCCTGACCAGAGCGGCTGACCGCTGGGGCGCTTCCGTGGCCATCCCGCCGAACGGCCCACGGCTGCATGCAGCCATCTGTCACCGGATCACGGACGCCCTCCGCGAGACAGTCGCTCGGCGCGTGAAAGGTCGGGCGAGTACTCGGTGGTCGAGCGTGGTCGAGACCACTTCGGTGATCATGGGCTCGACCCTCGACCGACGGCTGGTTGCGTCCGCATCTTTCGGAGCAGCAACGACAGGCGGGATGGGTGTCCGGGTCGGGTGATGGACTGGACCCGTGGACCGACTCGACCCGCTGCGGCTCACCGACACCCTCTCCACCGTGCTGGGCACGTCGGCGAAACCGCTCGCGTCCGAGCTCGGGCTGCACACGGTCGGGGACCTGCTGCGCCACTACCCGCGACGCTACGTCGAGCGGGGCCAGCTGACCGACCTGGCGTCCCTCGAGCTCGACGAGCACGTCACCGTCGTCGCCACCGTGAAGAAGGCGGTGAACGCCGAGTACCGCGACCGCCGTACGGGGCGAAAGAGCCTGCGCCAGGAGGTGGTGGTCACCGACGGGCACGCCACGCTGCAGCTGGTGTTCTTCAAACAGCGCTGGATCGTGAACAAGCTGCGGCCCGGGCAAGCCGGCATGTTCTCGGGCAAGGTCTCGGCGTTCCGGGGCGTACGCCAGCTCGCGCACCCCGAGTTCCGGCTGTTCGACGGTTCCGCCGGCCCGGGCGGCTCCGACGGGTCGGGGGACGGCGACCTCGATCCCGACGTCGTGCTGTCGTTCGCCGGCGCGCTCATCCCGGTCTACCCGGCCACCACCAAGGTGCAGTCATGGGTGATCGCCGACGCGGTGCGGCTCGTGCTCGACCAGCTCGCGCCCCAGCTCGACGACCCGCTCCCGGTGCTGCTGCGCGCCGAGCACGGGCTGTCGGGGTTGCGCGAGGCGTTCCAGGCGGTGCACCAGCCGCGGTCGCGGGAGCACGCGGAGGCCGGGCGGTCCCGGCTGCGGTGGGACGAGGCGTTCTTGATGCAGACCGTGCTCGCGCGGCGCCGGCATGCAGAGTCGGCGCTGCCGGCGACCGCGCGGGTCGACCCGGGAGACGCGATCCTCGCGGCGTTCGACGAACGGCTGCCGTTCGCACTCACGGCCGGGCAGCGCCGGGTGGGGGAGGAGATCGGCGCCGATCTGGCGCGCACCCACCCGATGCACCGGCTGCTGCACGGGGAGGTCGGCTCCGGCAAGACGGTCGTGGCGCTGCGGGCGATGCTCACCGTCGTCGACGCGGGCGGGCAGGCGGTACTGCTCGCACCGACGGAGGTGCTGGCCCAGCAGCATCACCGCTCGATCACGGCGCTGCTCGGCGACCTCGCGGAGCGCGGCCGGCTCGGCGGCACCGACATCGGTACGCGCGTCGCGCTGGTCACCGGGTCGATGACCGCCGCGCAGCGCCGTGAGGCGCTGCTCGACATCGGTGTCGGCGACGCCGGGATCGTGATCGGTACCCACGCGCTGCTCGAGGAACGGGTGCAGTTCTTCGACCTCGGCCTGGTCGTCGTGGACGAGCAGCATCGCTTCGGGGTCGAGCAGCGGGCTGCGCTGTCCGAGCGGACGCGCCAGGGCACCCGGCCCCATGTCCTGGTGATGACGGCCACCCCGATCCCGCGCACCATCGCGATGACCGTCTTCGGCGACCTGGAGACCTCCTCGCTCACCGAGCTGCCCGCCGGCCGCGCTCCTATCACCACACACGTCGTCGACGCCGCGCGGGCGCCGCGGCACCTGGCGCGCGTGTGGGAGCGCATCCGGGAAGAGGTCGCCGGCGGTCACCAGGCGTACGTCGTCTGCCCGCGCATCGCCGACGAGGCGCTCCCGCCGGAAACGCTGCCGCCGGAACCCGGTGAGGACAGCGGGCCCGCGAGGCGGCCAGGGGCGGGTGTGCTGGAGACCGCCGAGCTGCTCGCTGCCGGCCCGCTCGCCGGGCTGCGCATCGCGGTCCTGCACGGCCGCCTGCCCACCGAGGACAAGGACCGGGTGATGCGCGGGTTCGCCGCCGGCGACATCGACGTGCTCATCGCCACCACCGTGATCGAGGTGGGCGTCGACGTCCCGCGCGCGACGGTCATGGTCGTGATGGACGCCGAGTGGTTCGGGGTGTCCCAGCTGCACCAGATCCGCGGCCGGGTCGGTCGCGGCGGCCATCCCGGGCTGTGCCTACTGGTGACCGAGCAGCCTCCCGGCTCGGCGGGCTGGGAGCGCCTCGCCGCCGTGGCGAGCACGCTCGACGGGTTCGAGCTCTCCCGGCTCGACCTCGAGCAACGCCGTGAGGGCGACGTGCTCGGCGTGAAGCAGTCCGGGACCAAGTCCTCCCTGCGGCTGCTGGAGGTGCTGCGTGACGAGGAGCTGATCGCGCAGGCCCGCGCGTACGCGACCGCGGTCGTCGAGGCCGACCCCGAGCTCGCCGGTGAACCCGCGCTCGCTGCCGCGATCGCCCCGCTCGAGCTCGCCACCGCCTCCGAGTTCCTCGACAAGGCCTGACCCCACGCCGACCCGTACCGCACCCCCCTCTTCGTTGATCAAGGAGAAGGTGACGTTTTCGATCTTGGGGTAGTGATCGAAAACGTCACCTCCTCCTTGATCAACAACGGGTGCCGCGGTGGTAACGTGCGCTGAATGGCCATGCCGTACGCCCTGGTCATCGCGACGACCGAGGGCCGCGCGCCGTGACGCGGATCATCGCGGGGGCGGCCCGTGGACGGCGGCTCGCCGTCCCGCACACGGGTACGCGGCCTACCGCCGACCGGGTGCGGGAGGCGCTGTTCAGCGCGCTGGAGTCTGCGCTCGGCGCCTGGGCCGGCGTGCGGGTGCTCGATCTGTACGCCGGGTCCGGCGCGCTCGGCCTGGAGGCGCTCTCGCGCGGCGCCGCGCATGCGCTGCTCGTCGAGCACGACCGCAAGGCGCTGGCGGCGCTGCGCACCAATGTGGACCGGACCGGCTTGCACGGGGCGCAGGTGCGAGCGGGCGAGGTGCGCCGGGTGCTCGCCGACGCGCCGGTGCAGCCGTACGACGTGGTGCTCGCCGACCCCCCGTACGACCTGCCCGACGACCGCCTGAGAGTCGTGCTGGAAGCGCTGGCGGCACACGGCTGGGTCGCCGACGGTGCGAGCGTCGTCGTCGAGCGGGCCCGCGGGTCGTCGGTGCCGTGGCCGGCGGGGTACGCGCCGCAGCGCGAGCGGCGGTACGGGGACACCGTGCTGGGGTGGGCGCTTTGGTACCGTCGCGACCCCGATCACGACTGAGCACCGCAGAAGCCCGGACCGGCCGATCACCGAAGGAGTCCGCGTGGCGAAGGCTGTGTGTCCCGGCTCGTTCGACCCGGTGACCAACGGGCACGTCGACGTGTTCGGCCGCGCTGCGGCGCTCTTCGACGAGGTGACGGTCGCGGTCCTGATCAACAAGACGAAGAGCAGCCTGTTCAGCGTCGAGGAACGCATGCAGATGCTGCGCGAGAGCGTGCGCGCGTACCCCAACGTCGTTGTCGACTCCTTCCACGGCCTGCTCGTCGACTACTGCCGCGCCCACGGCATCCAGGCCATCGTGAAGGGCCTGCGGGCGGTCAGCGACTTCGACTACGAGCTGCAGATGGCCCAGATGAACCACCGGCTCACCGGCACCGAGACGCTGTTCGTGTCGACCAACCCGCTGTACAGCTACCTGTCCTCCAGCCTGGTCAAGGAGGTCGCGACGTACGGTGGTGACGTGTCGGGCCTGGTCCCGGACTTCGTGCTGGACCAGCTGCACGCGCGGGTCCGGCAGCCCTGAGCGCGCCCGGCGGAAGCGGAAGGACCGGCAGTGGACGTGCATGACAAGCTCGACGAGCTGTCCGCCCTCGTCGAGGGCGCCCGCGCGATGCCGATGTCGGCGTCGTGCGTGGTCAACCGCACCCAGGTGCTGGACCTGCTCGACGAGGTACGCGCGTTGCTGCCCGGCGCCCTCGCGCACGCCGACGACGTCCTCACCGACCGCGCGGACATCCTGCGCGAGGCGCAGCGCGACGCCGACCGGCTGCTCGAGCAGGCCCGCGCCGATGCCGCCGAACTGGTGAGCGAGCACGAGATCTACCGCACCGCCCTCGGCGAGGCGGACCTGATCCGTACCGAGGCGGCCGAGCAGGCCCACCGGATGCGCCAGGAGACCGACGACTACGTCGACGCCAAGCTCGCCAACTTCGAGGTCGCGCTGCACAAGACGCTCGCCGCCGTGCAGAAGGGCCGGGAGAAGATCCAGAGCCGCTACGTCGAGGAGGAACCGGCCGCGCCGCTCCCGTACTGACCGGCTCCGCCGCATCCGTCGATTTGGGTCCCGCCCGAGGCTCCGTTAGGCTGCCGGGTCGGCTCCGACGGCCGCCGGTGCACGCTGCTCGCCATCGATCCGCGTGCTACCGACCCCGCCGTCCACTACCGATCATCCTGTCCGCAACCCGAGCGAAGGCAATACCCGGTGACCATGCACGATCACCGGCCCGACACCCACCCGTTCGTCATCGACGTACGCGAGCTGGGTCGCCGAGCCGGCGCGATGAGCCGGGTCGAACGGACCGTACCCGCCCCGGCCGACCTCACCTCGATGGGCGCCACCGTCCCCGCCGGCAGCGACCTCGAGCTGGACCTGCGCCTGGAGTCGGTGATCGAGGGGGTCCTGGTGTCGGGCACCGCGACCGCGCAGGTACGGGCCGAGTGCAGCCGCTGCCTGGACCCCGTGCACGACGAGATCACCGTCGAGCTGACCGAGCTGTACGCGTACCCGGAGACCGACGCCCGCGGTCGGCTGCGGGCCGCGCCCGACGACGGGCAGGCGGCCGCGGACCTGGACGAGCGGCCCTTGGACGGGGACCGGCTCGACCTCGAGCCCGCGCTGCGTGACGCGCTCGTCGTCGCGCTGCCGCTCGCTCCCGTGTGCCGCGACGACTGTCCTGGGCTGTGCCCGCAGTGCGGCGCCCGGCTCGCGGACGACCCCGACCACCGGCACGAGCAGTACGATCCGCGGTGGGCCGCGCTCGGCGCACTGTCGGAGTCGCTCACCGAGCCGACGCGGCCAACCGGGTCCGGTCGGCCGTCCGAGACCATCAACGGATCCCACGAGAAGGAAGAGGGCTAGCGCCGTGGCCGTCCCGAAGCGGAAGACCTCCCGCAGCAACACCCGCCACCGCCGTGCGCAGTGGAAAGCGAAGCTGCCGCAGATCAACAAGGTGATGGGCCGAGACGGCCGGCCCGAGTTCGTCGTGCCGCACCGCGTCGACGCCGACGGCGAGTACAACGGCCGCCGGGTCCTCGAGCCCTGAGCATCCGCCGGTGACCGCCCCCGAGCCCGTACGGGCAGCGGCACCGCCGGTCCGCCTCGCCGTCGACCTGCTGGGCGGTGACGGCGGCACCGACGCCGTCGCGCAGGCGGTCGCCGCCTGGCTCGCCGACGGCTCCTCCGGCGAGCCGACCGACGCCGCCCGGCTCGTGCTGGTCGGCCCGTCCGAGGACGCACGACGGGCGCTGCGCGCGCACGGCGTGGACCCCGCCCACCCGGGGCTGAGTTTCGTGGAGGCGACCGGCAGCATCGCGACGGGTGACCCGCCGGTGACCGCGCTGCGGACCGCGGGCGACACCCGCGCCGCTACCGTGCGCGCCGCGGCCGAGCTGGTACGCGCCGGCGGGGCGGACGCCCTGGTGAGCGCCGGCCACACCGGTGCTGCCGTCGTCGCGACGAGCCTGGTCTGGGGCCGGCTGCCGGATGCGCTGCGCCCGGTCCTCGCGGTGCTGCTGCCGGCGCGGCCGCGCCCGGTCCTGCTGCTCGACGTCGGTGCGACCCCCGACGCCTCGGCCGACGTGCTCGTCTCCCATGCGACAGCGGGCGTCCGTCACGCCATCGCGACCGGGCTGAGCCCGGCCCCGCGGGTGGGGCTGCTGTCCATCGGCTCCGAGACCGGCAAGGGCGACCAGCTGCGGCGCAGCACCGCCCCGCTGCTCGATGCGGCGTTCGGCGCCGCGTACGTCGGCCTGGTCGAGGGCGGCGACGTGCTCGACGGCGACCGCGCCGACGTCGTGGTGACCGACGGCTTCACCGGCAACGTCCTGCTCAAGGGGCTCGAGGCGGCGGTGCGCTGGACCCTCGATCTCGCCGGCCCCCCGGCGCGCGCGGCCGTCGGACGGGTGCTCGCGCCTCCCTACGGCGCAGGGGTCCTGCTCGGCGTTCGGGGTGACGCCGTGCTCGCGCACGGCGCCGCCGACGCGGGCGCCATGGTGACCGCGCTGCGGGTGGCGAGCGACCGGGTGCAGCGCCGCCGCGCCGCCGCGAGCGGCGAGGTGGGAACGCCCGCATGAGCCCGTCCGACGCGGTCGCGCCCGATACTGCGGCGCTCGCCGCGGACGCTCTCGGCCACGTGCTCGACCTGCCGGCCGCCGGGCTGCGCGCGGACACCCCGCTCGCCGACCTCGGCGTCGACTCGATCGCCCGCATCCAATGGGCCGACGTCGCCGAGGCGCGGTGCCGCGGACGCGGCCTGCGCGTGCACGTCGATGACGACGCGCTCGCTGCCGCCCGTACCCTCGCCGACCTCGCCGCCGCGCTGACCGCGGGGTGCCGGTGAGCGACCGGCGCCGTACCGCCGACGCTGCGGCGCCGACCGGCCTGGTGCAGGCGCTCGGCGTCGACGTGCACCCGCCGCTGCTCGAACGGGCGCTGACCCACCGCTCGTACGCGTACGAGCACGGGGGACTGCCGACGAACGAACGGCTCGAGTTCCTCGGTGACTCCGTGCTCGGGCTCGTCGTCACCGATGCGCTGTTCCGCCGGCGTCCCGAGATGCCCGAAGGCCAGCTCGCCAAGCTGCGCGCCGCCGTGGTCAACGCGCGCGCGCTCGCCGGTGTCGGACGTGCCCTCGGGGTGGGTCCCCACCTCCGGCTCGGGCGGGGAGAGCTCGCGACCGGCGGCCAGGACAAGGACTCGATCCTGGCCGACACCGTCGAGGCACTGATCGGCGCCGTCTACATCGACCACGGGCTGGCGGTCGCCTCCGCGCTGGTGCACCGGCTGTTCGACCCGCTCATCGCCGAGGCGACCGAGCTGGGGGCCGGGCTGGACTGGAAGACCAGCCTGCAGGAGCTCAGCGCCACCCGGGGGCTGGGAGTGCCCGAGTACGTCGTCACCGAGAGCGGGCCGGACCACGCCAAGACCTTCCGCGCCCAGGTCCGGCTGGGCGGTGCGGACCATGGGGAAGGCACCGGGAGCAGCAAGAAGCAGGCCGAGCAGCAGGCGGCGCAGCAGACCTACACCCGGCTCGTCGCCGCGGTCGACGACGCGTGAGCAGCCCCGGGCCGGACCGCCGTGCCTGAGCTCCCCGAGGTCGAGGTGGTACGGCGGGGGCTCGCCGACCACGTCGTCGGACGCCGGATCACCACCGCGCAGATCTCCCACCCGCGGGCGGCGCGCCGCCATGTGGCCGGAGCCGCCGACCTCGTCGCCCGGCTCACCGGGCGCACCCCGGTGGCCGCGAGCCGCCGCGGCAAGTACCTCTGGCTGGTCCTCGACGGGCGCGAGGACGCCCTCGTCGCCCACCTCGGGATGAGCGGTCAGCTGCTCGTCCGGCCGGCGGGGGCGCCGGACGAGCCCCACCTGCACGCCCGGCTGCGCTTCGCCGACGGCGGGCCCGAGCTGCGGTTCGTCGACCAGCGCACCTTCGGCGGCATCGCGCTGGAGCCGCTGGTCGACGACGGTGCGGGGGGCCGGGTGCCGGCCGCCGTCGCCCACATCGCCCGCGACCCGCTCGACCCGGCGTTCGACGAGGCCGCGTTCGTACGCGCGCTGCGCCGTCGGCGCACCGAGGTCAAGCGCGCGCTGCTCGACCAGAGCCTGGTCTCCGGCATCGGGAACATCTACGCCGACGAGGCGCTCTGGCGCAGCCGGATGCACTGGGCCACCCCGACCGAGCGCCTCACCCCGGCGCGGACGCGGGCACTGCTGGGCCATGCCCGCGACGTGATGCGCGAGGCGCTGGAGGTGGGCGGCACCAGCTTCGATGCCCTCTATGTCGACGTCACCGGCGAACGCGGCTACTTCGCGCGGGAGCTCGCTGTCTACGGACGGCAGGGACTGCCGTGCCCGCGCTGCGGCACCCCGCTGCACCGCGACGCGTTCGCCGGTCGGTCCTCCTACCGCTGCCCGCGGTGCCAGCGCCGGGCGCCGGCGCGCCGGCCGGCCGATAGCCGGTGACCTGCGGCGTCGCACCGCGGAGGGTGACAGGAGCCACCTTGACGAAGCCGCGGCGGCGCTGTCACCCTGGGTATCGGAGCGGTGTCGGCACGACCGGCTGCCCCAGGTTTCCCTCTCCGCCTCCACCCGAGGCTTTCGAACGAGGTGTGTACTGCATGGCGAAGGCTCTTCTGGGCTATCTCGCCGGACCGGATCTCGACATGGCCCGGCTCGTCGCTGACAACGCGTCCCTCCGCTCGCGGGTGTCCGCGCTGACCGCCGAGGTCGCCGAGCTCACCGCGGCCCTGAGCGCCGCGAACGCGGTGGCCGACGGGCGGCTGGCCGACCTCGTCGAGACCGACCGCACGACCCGCACCGAGCAGGTCGAACTCGAGGCGGCGCTGCGCGAGGTGCCGGAGGGCGCACCGGCCTGACGGCCCGGCGGGCGGTTACGCTGGCCGTCTTCCCCGCGCTCCGTCCCCACGCCTCGCTGGAGTCCGCCGCGTGCACCTGAAGAGCTTGACGCTGCGCGGGTTCAAGTCGTTCGCCTCGAGCACCACCCTCGCCTTCGAACCCGGGATCACCTGCGTCGTCGGTCCCAACGGCTCGGGCAAGTCGAACGTGGTCGATGCGATCGCATGGGTCATGGGGGAGCAGGGCGCCAAAAGTCTGCGCGGCGGCAAGATGGAGGACGTCATCTTCGCCGGCACCGCCGGTCGCCCGCCGCTGGGACGGGCCGAGGTGGTGCTCACCATCGACAACACCGACGGCGCGCTGCCGATCGAGTACGCCGAGGTGACGATCTCGCGGACCATGTTCCGCGGCGGCGGGTCGGAGTACGCGATCAACGGGCAGAGCGCCCGGCTGCTCGACGTACAGGAGCTGCTCAGCGACTCGGGCATCGGCCGGGAGATGCACGTCATCGTCGGGCAGGGCCGGCTCGACACCGTGCTCTCCGCCACCCCGGAGGAGCGGCGCGGCATCATCGAGGAGGCCGCAGGGGTTCTCAAGCACCGCAAGCGCAAGGAGAAGGCGCTGCGCAAGCTCGAGGCCATGAACGCGAACCTGACCCGGTTGCACGACCTCACCGCCGAGCTGCGCAGGCAGCTCAAGCCGCTCGGACGGCAGGCCGAGGTCGCCCGGCGCGCCGTGGTCATCCAGGCCGACGTACGGGACTCGCGGCTGCGGCTGCTCGCCGACGACCTGCTCGAGCTGGAGGCGACCCTCGCCCAGGACGTCGCCGACGAGAACGCGGTGCGCGAGCGGCGCGCCGGTGTCGAGGCCGAGCTGGCGGCGGTGACCGCCCGCGAGAACGAGCTGGACGCGGCGCTGGCCGCCGACGCCCCGGCCGTCAGCCGCGCGCAGGAGGTGTGGTTCGGGCTCTCCAGCCTCGCCGAGCGGGTGCGTAGCGTCGGCCAGCTCGCCGGCGAGCGGGTGCGGCACCTGGACGCCGAGCCGGAGACCGAACGGCACGGCCCGGACCCCGAGGAGCTCGAGGCGCAGGCGCGCGAGGTCCGCGCCCAGGAGCGCGACCTGACCGCCCAGGTGCAGGCCACGCGGGCCCGCTTGGAGCAGGCGGTCGCGACCCGCGCCGACACCGAGCGTGCGCACCAGCAGGAACAGGCCCGGCTCACTGCGCTGGTACGGGCCGCGGCCGACCGCCGGGAGGGGCTCGCCCGGCTCGCCGGCCAGGTCGGCGCCGCGCGCTCACGGCTCGAGGCGCGCAGCGCGGAGGTGGAACGGCTCACCGCACAGGTCGCCGAGGCCCAGGACCGCGCCCATGGCGCCGAGGTCGACTTCCACGCGCTCGAGACCCAGGTGGCCGGTCTCGACGAGGGCGAGGTGGGGCTGGACGCCGAGCACGAGCAGGCCACCGCGGCGCTCGCGAGCGCCGACGCCCAGGTCGCCGCCCTGCGTACCCAGGAGCAGGAGGCCGAACGTGCCCGTACCGGGCTCGCCGCCCGGCTGGAGGCCCTCGAGCTCGGGCTCGCGCGGGCCGACGGCGGGGCCACCCTGCTGGCGGCGGCCGAGCGGCTCTCCGGGGTGCTCGGCTCGGTCGCAGCGCTGCTGTCCGTGGAGCCCGGCTTCGAGCCCGCGGTCTCCGCGGCGCTCGGTGCGTACGCCGACGCGGTCGCCGTCGACGGGCTCGACACCGCGCTGCGCGCCTTCCAGCTGCTCCGCGACGAGGACGGCGGCCGGGCCGCGCTGCTCGTCGCCGGTCCGCCGGCCGGCCTTCCCGCCCGCGGGGCGGCGCCGGACGGCGCGCGCTGGGCGATCGACGTCGTCGACGCGCCCGAGGCGCTGCGCGGCCCGCTCGCGCGGCTGCTCGACGGCATCGTGGTGGTGGACGACCTGCGGGCCGCCCGCGCGGTGCTCGGGAGCGACCCCGCGCTGCGTGCGGTCACCCGTGCCGGTGAGCTGCTGGGAACCGGGCTCGCGCGCGGCGGCTCCCGGGACGCTCCCAGCCTGCTCGAGGTGCAGGCCGCGGTCGACGAGGCGCGGGCGCGGCTCGGTGAGGCCCAGCACGGTCTGGAACGCACCCGCTTCGAGCTCGCGGCGGCGCTGGAGGAACAGACGAGCGCGAGCGAGCGGGTCGAGGCGGCGCTGGTACGCCTGCACGAGAGCGACGCGCGCATGGCGGCGGTCGCCGAGCAGCTCGGTGCGCTCGGCTCGGCCGCCCGCTCGGCTGCTGCGGAGGCGCACCGGCTCTCCGCCGCAGTCGAGGCGGCGAGCGCCGCGCGGGACGCGGACCAGCGCACCCTGACCGAGCTCGCCGACCGGCTCGCCGCCGCCGAGCAGGCACCCGACGAGGGCGAGCCGAGCACCGCGGAGCGTGACCGGCTCGCCGCCGCGCTCACCGCCGCGCGGGCCGAGGAGGTCGAGGCGCGGCTCGCCGTACGCACCGCCGAAGAGCGGGCGCAGGCGCTCGCCGGGCGTGCCGACTCCCTCGAGCACGCCGCCGGGCAGGAGCGGGCCGCTCGCGAGCGCGTCGCCGCCCGCCGCGAGCAGCGGGCCCGCGCTGCGCAGGTCGCCCGGGCCGTACGCCTGGGCGCGCAGTCCACGCTCGCCCGGCTGGAGGTGTCGGTGCGGCTCGCGGAGCAGGAGCGCACCCGCGCCGAGCAGTCTCGCACCGCCCGGGAGAGCGAGCTGGTGACCGTACGCGCGCAGGCCCGCGAGCTGCAGGCCACGCTCGAGGCGCTCACCGACAGCGTGCACCGCGACGAGGTGGTGCGCGCCGAGCAGCGCATGCGCATCGCGGCGCTGGCCGATCGCGCGCTGGAGGAGTTCGGGATCGAGCCGGCCACGCTGCGCGAGGAGTACGGCCCGGACGTGCCGGTCCCGCCGTCCCCGCCGGCTCCGGGTGACGAGGTCGACCCGGACGCGCCTGCGCCCGAGCCGTACCCGTACGTCCGGGCCGAGCAGGAGAAGCGCCTGAAGGTGGCCGAGCGTGAGCTCGCGCTGCTGGGCAAGGTCAACCCGCTAGCGCTGGAGGAGTTCGCGGCGCTCGAGGAGCGCCACGTGTTCCTCACCGAGCAGCTCGACGACCTCAAGCGTTCGCAGGCCGAGCTGCTCGGCATCGTCAGGGACGTCGACGAGCGGGTGCAGCAGGTGTTCTCGGAGGCGTACGCGGACACCGCACGCGAGTTCGAGGCGATCTTCGCCCGGCTCTTCCCGGGCGGCGAGGGCCGGCTGGTCCTCACCGAGCCCGACGACCTGCTGCTGACCGGCATCGAGGTGGAGGCGCGCCCGCCGGGCAAGAAGGTCAAGCGGCTCTCGCTGCTCTCCGGCGGGGAGCGCTCGCTGACCGCAGTCGCGTTCCTGGTGGCGCTGTTCAAGGCCCGGCCCAGCCCGTTCTACATCATGGACGAGATCGAGGCGGCCCTCGACGACGTGAACCTGGGCCGGCTGCTCGGGATCCTCGTCGAGCTTCGCGCGGCCTCCCAGCTGCTGGTCATCACCCACCAGAAGCGGACCATGGAGATCGCCGACGCCCTCTACGGCGTCTCGATGCGCGGCGACGGCGTCACCACCGTGATCGGCCAGAAGCTGCGCGACCCCAACCCCGACCCCGCCCCAGACCCCACTCCCGTACCCGCCTGACCCGCGTCCCTGCTCGAAACGTCGTCAACTCGCCGAGTTGACGACGTTTCGAGCAGGGACGCGGGGCAGGCGCGGCGCAGCGGAGGGGGCACCGGGCAGCGGATGGGAGGATGGGGCACCGTGAACGCTGCTGCCACCTACCTGCTCATCTCCTTCGCCTTCCTGGTGCTGGTCGTCGTCGCGGCGGTCGCGTTCGTCCGCAACCGCCGCAGCCGCGGCATCGACTACTACGCCGACACCACGGAGCCGGCGGCCGAGCGGCCCGAGAAGCTGCTCGGCGCACCGCCCGGCGAGCCGGAGGCGCCACCGGTCGGGGTGCTGGAGGCAGAGCGCCCCGCGCCGGTCGCCGGGCGGCTCACCCGCTTGCGCGGGCGGCTCGCCCGCAGCAACTCCACCCTCGGACACGGCCTGCTCGCGCTGCTGTCACGGGAGAAGCTCGACGACGAGACGTGGGACGACGTGGAGGCGACCCTGCTGCAGGCCGACCTCGGCGTCGGGCCGGCCCAGGAGCTGGTGGACCGGCTGCGCGCCCGCGCCCGCGCCGAAGGCGTGCAGGACCCGGAGGCCGCCAAGGCGCTGCTGCGCGACGAACTGCTCACCCTCGTCGACCCGGCGCTGGACCGTTCCCTGGTCACCCATCGGGACGGCGGCCCGGCGGTCGTGCTCGTCGTCGGCGTCAACGGCACCGGCAAGACCACCACGACCGGCAAGCTCGCCCGCGTGCTCGTGGCGGAGGACCGCCGGGTCGTGCTCGGTGCCGCCGACACCTTCCGCGCCGCCGCGACCGGCCAGCTGCAGACCTGGGGCGAACGGGTGGGCGCCCCCGTCGTCACCGGGCCCGAAGGCGGTGACCCGGCGTCGGTGGCGTACGACGCGGTCTCCCGGGCCATCGCCGACTCCGCCGACGCCGTCGTCATCGACACCGCCGGGCGGCTGCACACCAAGGCCGGGCTGATGGACGAGCTGGGCAAGGTCAAGCGGGTCGTGGAGAAGCAGGCCCCGGTCAGCGAGGTGCTGCTCGTCCTGGACGCGACGACCGGGCAGAACGGGCTGCGCCAGGCGCAGGTGTTCGGCGAGGTGGTCGAGGTGACCGGCATCGTGCTCACCAAGCTCGACGGGACCGCCAAGGGAGGCATCGTGGTGGCGGTGCAGCGCGAGCTCGGCGTACCGGTCAAGCTGGTGGGGCTCGGTGAAGGCCCCGACGACCTGGCGCCGTTCGAGCCCGAGGCATTCGTCGACGCCCTGCTCGCCTGACGGCGCACGCGCCAGCGATCATGGAATGCCGACCGACTCCGGCCGGCGATCAAGAGGTTCCGGTCGGCATATCCCGGAATGGCGCCCGGAACCTCATGATCGGCACCGGCATCCGGTGGAAAGTTCATGATCGGCAGGCCGCAGGCCGGGTTGCCGGGGCCGGTTAGGCTGGAGCGTCCTCGACTCAGAAGGAACGATCCTTGTTCACCTCGCTCTCCGACCGGCTCGCCGCGACGTTCAAGAACCTGCGCGGCAAGGGCCGGCTCTCCGAGGCCGACGTCACCGCGACGGTACGGGAGATCCGTACCGCGCTGCTCGAGGCCGACGTCGCGCTCCCCGTGGTCACCGCCTTCACCGCACGGGTACGCGAGCGCGCACTCGGCGCCGAGGTGTCCGGTGCGCTGAACCCGGCCCAGCAGGTCGTCAAGATCGTCCACGAGGAGCTGGTCGCCGTCCTCGGCGGGGAGACCCGCCGGTTGCGGCTGGCCAAGACGCCGCCGAGCGTGCTGCTGCTCGCCGGTCTGCAGGGCGCCGGCAAGACGACGCTCGCCGGCAAGCTGGCGCTGCTGCTCAAGAACGACGGTCACCAGCCGCTGCTGGTCGCGGCCGACCTGCAGCGCCCGAACGCCGTCGAGCAGCTCTCGGTCGTCGCCGAGCGGGCCGGGGTGGCGGTGCACGCCCCGGAGCCGGGCAACGGCGTGGGCGACCCGGTGCAGGTGGCGGCCTCCGGCGTGGAGCTCGCGCGCACCAAGGGGTACGACGTCGTCATCGTCGACACCGCCGGCCGGCTCGCTGTCGACACCGACCTCATGGACCAGCTCGCGCGGGTACGCGACGCGGTCCGCCCCGACGACACGCTGCTGGTCGTCGACGCGATGATCGGCCAGGACGCCGTCACCACCGCGACCCTGTTCGACGAGGGGATCGGCATCGACGGCGTGGTGCTCTCCAAGCTGGACGGCGACGCCCGCGGCGGTGCCGCGCTGTCGGTGGTCACGGTCACCGGCAAGCCGCTGCTGTACGCCTCGGTGGGCGAGAAGCTCACCGACCTCGAGGTGTTCCACCCCGACCGGATGGCCTCGCGGATCCTCGACATGGGCGACGTGCTCACGCTGATCGAGCAGGCCGAGCGGGCGTTCGACGCCGAACAGGCCGCCCGGATGGCGGGCAAGGTCGCCAAGGGGGACGACTTCACGCTCGAGGACTTCCTCGAGCAGATGCAGGCGCTCAAGAAGATGGGCTCGCTCACCAAGCTGCTCGGCATGCTGCCCGGCATGGGGGAGATGCGCGCCCAGCTGGACTCGCTCGACGACCGCGAGCTCGACCGCGTCGCGGCGATCATCCACTCGATGACGCCGGCCGAGCGCGCCGACCACAAGATCCTCAACGCGTCGCGCCGAGCGCGGATCGCGAAGGGCGCCGGCGTGGAGGTGCAGGCGGTCAACCAGCTCGTGGACCGGTTCACCGAGGCGCAGAAGATGATGCGCCAGATGGGCAAACGCGGCGGAATGCCGGGGATGGGCGGCATGCCGGCCATTCCCGGGATGCCGGGGATGCCCGGTATGCCCGGTGCCGGTGGGAAGCGGGCCAAGGCCCGGCAGAAGGCCGGGACGCGCGCGGCCAAGGGCGCCAAACGGTCCGGGAACCCGGCCAAGCGCGCTCAACAGCAGGCGCAGCGTGCCGGGGAGGACGCCCAGCCGGACGGCGCCGCACCGCTGGACCCTGCCGTGCTCGAGGAACTGCCCGAGGCGTTCCGCGGGTTGCTCGACCGCTGAGCGGCCCGGGCAGCGGTACGGCCCGCTGCCGGCTGCGAGAGCCGGCGCGGGCCGCCGTGTCGATGCGTGTCAGAGGTCGCCGGCGCGGCTGATGCGCACCAGCCCCATCCCGGTGGCGGCGAGGCCGAGGACGACCAGGCACGCCCCGACGACGATGTTGCTCCAGAGCATCGCCGTGCTGGTCACGACGCCGCTGACGAAGAACGGCGTGATGATCAACCAGACGCCGAGCAACGGGGTCACCCAGGCGATGCCGTGGGTGCGCTCGTACGCCGCGGCGAAGGTGAGCGCCAGTACGGCGGCGGCGATGCCGACGATGAGATTGCTGGCCGCGAGAGTGGACTGGCCGTCGAACCCGACGACCCACGGCGAGATGGCCGCGTACAGGCCGGCCAGGAAGGTCAGTCCCAGGACGGTCACGGCGGTGCCGGACGAGCTGCGCTGGGCGTACTTCTCGCGCAGCGCGACGAGGTCCGGGTGTCCGGCCATGGCGGTCGATGTGAACTCGGATGAACCATGTTGGATAGTCCCGTGTTGCATAGTCACTGTCCTACCTCCTACGTAATGCGGATCAGTGCCTGAACACTTCTCACTTTAGGCTTGCCTAACCTCAGTTTCCACAGGGCGGTCCGGCGGGCCGGCCGGTGGGTACGGGGCCTCGGTTTGGGGCCGCGGCGTCCGGTCTGGCACCATGTGGGCGCTGAACCGCGCGGCTCGGCCCTCTACCCGTGCTCGCGCGTGTCCATCAAGGACGCACCGGTCCGCAGCCCCACGCGGCGTCGGTACGCGCCCGCCGGCGTCAACAGGGAGAACGCAGCTCCGTGGCTGTCAAGATCAAGCTCAAGCGGCTCGGCAAGATCCGCAACCCGCAGTACCGCATCGTCATCGCCGACGCGCGCGCCAAGCGCGACGGCCGGTCGATCGAGGAAGTCGGCATCTACCAGCCGAAGGAGGAGCCGAGCCTGATCCGCGTCGAGTCCGAGCGGATCCAGTACTGGCTCGGCGTCGGCGCGCAGCCGACCGAGGCGGTGCTCGCCATCTTGAAGATCACCGGCGACTGGCAACGGTTCAAGGGCCTGCCGGGCGCCGAGGGCACGCTCAAGGTCGCCGAGCCCAAGCCCGACCGCCGGGCGGCGTTCGATGCGGCGTCACGCGCGGCGGCGGACGAGAACGACAAGCCGGCGACGACCGCCCGCACCAAGCGCGCCGCCCCGCAGGACCCGACCCCCGAGGTGCCCGCCAAGGACGACGCGATCGAGGCCGCCGAGGCGGTCACCGAGGCCGGCCCGGCACCCGCGCAGACGACCGGCGGCACCTCCGCGCAGGCGCGCGAGTCGGGCGCCGAGGAGGTCGCCGCCGAGACGGTGCCGCAGGACGAGGCCACGATCGAGGCCGGCGCGGCGCCCACGACCGGGCCGGACGCCGGGGACTGACATGCTCGAGGAAGCCCTGGAGCACCTGGTCAGGGGCATCGTGGACAATCCCGACGACGTCCAGGTGCGCACCCGGTCCGGGCGCCGCGGCCCCGGCACCACGCTGGAGGTGCGCGTCAACCCGTCCGACATGGGCCGGGTGATCGGCAAGGCGGGCCGCACGGCGACCTCGCTGCGTACGGTCCTCGGTGCGCTCGCGGGGTCGCGCGCGGTCCGCATCGACTTCCTCGACGTGCACGAGCGCTGACCGGCGGTGCTGGTTGTCGTGGGCCGGCTGGGCCGCCCGCACGGCATCCGCGGTGAGCTCACCGTCGAGGTGCGCACCGACGAGGCGGAGGCACGCTTCGCACCCGGCCGGGTCCTGCTGACCGAACCGGAATCCGCCGGCCCGCTGACCGTGCGTACCGCCCGGTGGCAGGGGCAGCGGCTGCTGGTCGGGTTCGAGCAGGTGCTCGACCGGGCCGCGGCCGAAGCGCTGCGCGGAGTGCTGGTCTCGGCCGAGGTCGATCCGCGCGAACGCCCGCAGGACCCCGAGGAGTACTACGACCACCAGCTCGTCGGGCTGCGGGTGCGCAGCGCGGACGGCACCACGATCGGGACGGTCGGCGAGGTGCTGCACCTGCCGGGTCAGGACCTGCTCGCCGTACGCCGGGAGGGCGCGGCGGAGGTCCTCGTGCCGTTCGTGACCCGGTTCGTCCCGCAGGTCGACCTCGCGGCCGGGCAGCTGGTCCTCACCCCACCCCCGGGACTGCTCGAGGACCTGTCCGAGCCCGCCCCGGACGGTCCGCAGGCGCCGGACCCGGCGGGCTGACGCGTGCGGGTCGACGTCGTCACGATCTTCCCCGACTACCTCGCGCCGCTCGCGCTCTCGCTGGTCGGGCGCGCCCGCGCCGCCGGACTCGTCGACGTGCAGGTCCACGACCTGCGCGACCACGCGCACGACCGGCACCGCAGCGTGGACGACGCACCGTACGGCGGTGGTCCGGGCATGGTCATGACCCCCGGGCCCTGGGGGGAGGCGCTCGACGCCGTGCTCGCCCAGGACCCGGGCACGCCGGCGCAGCTCGTGGTGCCCACCCCGAGCGGGCGCCGGTTCACCCAGCCGCTGGCCGCCGAGCTCGCCACCGCTCCCCGACTGGTGCTGGCCTGCGGGCGGTACGAGGGCATCGACGCCCGGGTCGTCGACCACTACCGCGAGCGGCTACCCGTCGACGAGATCAGCATCGGCGACTACGTGCTCGCCGGGGGAGAGGCGGCCGCACTGGTGATCCTGGAAACGGTGATCCGGCTGCTGCCCGGCGTCCTCGGCAACGAGCAGAGCGTGCGCGACGACTCGTTCGCCGCGGGCGAGATGGCCGGGTTGCTTGAGGCACCGGCCTACACCCGTCCCCCGGTCTGGCGCGGCCACGCGGTGCCGGAGGTGCTCTTCTCGGGCGACCACGCCCGGATCGCCGCGTGGCGCCGCGCGCAGGCGCTGCGCCGCACCCGCGAGCAGCGCCCCGACCTGCTCGCGCCGCCGCCCTGACCCGCGGGAATCCCCTCGTCCGCCGCCGTCGATTTCGGCGCGCGGTACCGGCTGTGGCAGACTGGCCCGCCGTACGCCGCGTGGGAGTCCCTGCCTCAGGGGGTGCCTCCCGTACGCGCCGGGCCGCTCCGGAGCCGTACGCCCCGACCGTTGCAGTCGTACCACCGTGGGTGACCTGAGGCACCGACCGGGAGAGCCATGAACAAGCTCGACGCGCTCGACGCCACGTCGCAGAAGAGCGACATCCCCGACTTCCGCGCCGGTGACACGGTCAAGGTGCACGTGAAGGTCGTGGAGGGCACCCGGTCCCGGATCCAGATCTTCCAGGGCGTCGTCATCGCCCGCCATGGCGGCGGGGTCCGCGCGACGTTCACGGTCCGCAAGGTGAGCTTCGGGATCGGCGTGGAGCGGACCTTCCCGCTGCACACCCCGATCATCGACCGGATCGAGGTCGTGACGCGCGGGGACGTGCGGCGCGCCAAGCTCTACTACCTGCGCGACCGCCGCGGCAAGCGCGCCAAGATCCGCGAGAAGCGCGAGACCTCGGTCAAGGGCTGAGCCCGCGCCGCGCCAGGTGTCACCGGCCGACGGTCCACCCGGCGACGAGCAGTTATCCTCGCCGCACCATGAGCCCGTACGCGAGCGTCGACCGCGAGCCGCGGGCATGAGCCCCGAGCCGCCCCCCGGCGTCGCGATGCGCTCCGCTGCAGGCCCGCGACACGCACGTGCGCTCCCGATCACCCCACCCGCGCGGCGCTCGTCGTTCTGGCGCGAGCTGCCGATCCTGCTCGTCGTCGCCTTCCTGCTCGCGTTCCTCGTCAAGACGTTCGTCGTGCAGCCCTTCTACATCCCGAGCGGCTCGATGGAGCAGACCTTGCAGGTCGGCGACCGGGTGCTCGTCAACAAGCTCGTCTACCACGTACGCGACGTCGAGCGCGGCGACGTGATCGTGTTCGACGGCACCGACTCCTTCACCCCGGAGGTACGGATCGCCCGGCCCTCCGATGCGCTGGGCCGGGTCGTCGACTGGTTCGGTCAGCTCGTCGGCGCCTCGCCCGGTGACGAGCGGGACTTCGTCAAGCGGGTCATCGGCGTCGGGGGCGACCGGGTCACCTGCTGCGACGCACAGGGCCGGATCACCGTGAACGGGGTGGCGCTCGACGAGCGCTCCTACCTCTACCCCGGCAACAAGCCCAGTAGCCAGCCCTTCGACGTGCAGGTCCCGCCCGGCAAGCTCTGGGTGATGGGTGACCACCGCGCGGCCAGCAGCGACAGCCGGGCCCATCTCGGCGACCCGGGCGGCGGGTTCGTGCCCGTGGACCGTGTGATCGGGCGGGCCTTCCTCGTGGCCTGGCCCTTCGGCCGCGCGCAGCTGCTGCCCATCCCGGAGACGTTCGACCAGCTCGGACCGGCCGCCGATGGCGGTTGAGAAGGATCCGGCGCACGCGCCCCCGCCGGCCACGCCGCGCCGCAAGGGCGGCGCGCTGCGCGACACCGTCATCGTGCTCGCGATCGCGCTCGCGCTCTCGTTCCTCGTACGCACCTTCCTGGTCCAGGCGTTCTACGTCCCGAGCCAGTCGATGCTGCCCACGCTGCAGGTCGACGACCGGATCCTCGCCTCGCGCATCACGGGTTCCGACGTCGTACGCGGCGACGTCGTCGTCTTCACCGACCCGGGCGGCTGGCTGCCGCCTCCGCGCAGCCCGGGAGGCGCGGTGGGTGCACTGCGCACGGTGCTGACGTGGGTCGGGCTGCTGCCCTCCGACGCCGACGACAATCTGGTGAAACGGGTGATCGGCCTGGGCGGCGACCGGGTCCGGTGCTGCGATGCCAAGGGCCGCATCGTCGTCAACGGTGACCCGCTCGACGAGCCGTACCTCGCACCCGGCGGGACCGACCAGGTCCGGTTCGACATCGTCGTACCACCGGGCCGGATGTTCGTCATGGGTGACAACCGCGCCCACTCGGAGGACTCGCGCTTCCACCTGGAGAAGGCGAACGGCACGGTCCCGCTCGCCAACGTCGTCGGCCCGGTGATCGCCATCGTGTGGCCGATCGGGCACTGGCAGCGCATCGGACCGCCACCGACGTTCACCACCGTCCCGGCGCCCACCGCCCCGGGGTAGCGTGCCCCCGTGGCGGACAAGTCCGGCGGTTCCCGCGATGCCAGGCGCACCCGGACGACGACGCGTCCCACGCTGCGGTACGAGCGGGAGCTGCTGCGCACGGGGCTGCGCTGGCTCGCCGCGGTCGACGAGGTGGGACGCGGCTCGCTCGCCGGGCCGGTGACCGTCGGCGTTGTCCTCGTCGACCTGTCCGTGCGCACCGCACCCGCCGGACTGCGCGACTCCAAGCTGCTGACCCCGGCCCACCGCGAACAGCTCGCGCCCCGGCTGCGGCGCTGGGCCCCGGCCTGGGCAGTGGGTCACGCCTCCGCGGCCGAGATCGACGCGATCGGGATCCTGCGCGCGCTGCGCCTCGCGGGTGCGCGCGCCTTCGCCGACCTGCCCGAGCGGGCCGACCTGGTGCTGCTCGATGGGTCGTACGACTGGATCAGCCGCCCGGAGCCGACGCTGTTCGACGAGCCGGACGACGCCGCACCGATCCCCGTGCGCACCCGCGTCAAGGCCGACCTCAGGTGCGCGTCGGTCGCGGCGGCGAGCGTGCTGGCCAAGACCACCCGGGACGCGCTCATGGTCGAGCTCGCGCGCGACCACCCGCGGTACGGCTGGGAGCTGAACAAGGGGTACGCCAGCCCCGAGCACCGGCAGGCACTGCTCGAGCTGGGGCCGTGCGAGCACCACCGCCGTTCCTGGAACCTGCTCGGCGGGGCGTTCGCCGCCGACTCCACGGAGGCGGGCGACGACGTCGGGGCCTTCGGTGACCCGATGCCGGGTGACGCGGTGGTCGCGGGAGCGGGCGAGCCGTAGCAGCCCGGCGCAGCAAGGTTTTCCCCAGCCCGCCACGGTGCGGCACCGTCCACAGTTCTGCTCCGTCGCGCGGCGCGGCGCCGACCCGACCGCTCACTCTTGCCGGCAGCCGGTCCGCGCGGGCCGGCCCGGGAGGTGGCAGGTGCGGGCGAAGGATGCGTTGGGACGCTACGGGGAACAGCTCGCGGCGGACGCGCTGGTGAATGCCGGGCTGGTGCTGCTCGACCGCAACTGGCGGTGCGAGCTGGGCGAGATCGACCTGGTGCTGCGCGAGGGCCACGACCTCGTGGTCTGCGAGGTCAAGACGCGCAGCGGCGTGGCGTACGGCACACCGCTGGAGGCGGTGAACTGGCCGAAGGTGCAACGGCTCTACCGCCTGGGGTACCGCTGGCTGGACGAGCACGACCAGCACGCCGCGGGGGTACGGGTCGACGTCGTCGCCGTGCTCGTACCGCGCGGCGGACCGGTCAGCCTGCAGCACCTGCGGAGCGTGGCGTGAGCTCTGTCGAAGGACTCGGACGCACCCGGGGAGTCGTGCTGCTGGGTGTCGAGGGGCACGTGGTGGACGTCGAGGCGCACGTCTACCAGGCGGTCGTCGGCTTCAGCGTCGTCGGGCTCGCGGACAAGGCGGTGGGGGAGTCGCGGGACCGGTCCCGCTCGGCGCTGCTCAACAGCGGCCTGCCCTGGCCCACCCTGCGGATCACCATCGGGCTGTCGCCGGCCTGGTTGCCTAAGCGCGGTCCCACGCTCGACCTGCCCGTGGCGCTGGCCATCGCCGCGACGCAGGGTGCGCTGCCGGCGGACGCTCTTGCCGGAACCGTGTTCGTGGGCGAGCTGGGACTCGACGGCCGGCTCCGCCCGGTGCGCGGCGTGCTGGTCGCGGCACTCGCGGCACGCGCCGCCGGCGTGCGCTCGCTCGTCGTGCCGGCGGCCAATCTCGCGGAGGCCGAGCTGGTCAGCGACATCTCGGTCGCCGGTTTCCACACGCTTGCCGGGCTCGCCGCCCAGCTGCGGGACGACCCGCCGCCGGAGATCGAGCTCGCGGCGCAGCTCGACGCGGGCAGCGCCCCGGCACGGCGGCCGCCCGCGCCGGTGCCGGACCTGCGCGACGTCCGTGGCCAGCTGCCGGCGCGCGGTGCGCTCGAGCTGGCTGCCGCCGGGGCGCATCACGTCGCCATGGTGGGACCACCAGGCGTTGGCAAGACGATGCTCGCCGAGCGGCTGCCCGGGCTGCTGCCACAGCTCGCCGAGCAGGCGGCGCTGGAGGTCACCGCGGTCCACTCCGTCGCCGGGACCCTCACCGCCGGCGAGCTGATCCGGGTCCCGCCGTTCGTCGCTCCGCACCACACCGCGACGTTCGCGGCGATGGTCGGCGGCGGGTCCGGCGTACCGCGGATCGGGCAGGTCTCCCTCGCGCACCACGGGGTGCTGTTCCTCGACGAGGCCCCCGAGTTCGACGCGAATGCGATGGAGGCGCTGCGCCAGCCGCTCGAGTCCGGCACCGTCGTGATCGCGCGAGCGGCGTTCACCGTGCGCTACCCCGCGCGCTTCCAGCTCGTCCTCGCGATGAACCCGTGCGCCTGCGGCAACGACGACTCCGGACGGTTGGGGGCCGGGCGCCGCTGCGTGTGCACGGCCACCCAGCGGCGCCGCTACCTCGGCCGGGTCTCCGGCCCGCTGCTGGACCGCATCGACGTCCGGGTCGCACTGAGCCGGCCCTCCGCCGCCGAACTCGCCGACGCGTCGGCGGAGGAGACGGCGGCGGTCGCGGCGCGGGTACGGGAGGCGCGCGAGCGGGCCGCGCGCCGGTACGCGGGTACGCCGTACCGGGTCAACGGCGAAGTGCCCGGGCCGGTGCTGCGGCGCCGCTTCCCGCTGCGCGGCGAGGCCGCGGTGCCGATCGAGTCGGCCGTGTCGCGGGGCCTGCTCTCCGCACGTGGCGCGGACCGTGTCGCACGGGTCGCCTGGACCGTCGCGGACCTCGCGGGTCGCGACGCGCCGACCCTCACCGACGTCGGGACCGCACTGGCCTACCGCGACCCCGGGACGGGCGCGTGGGCGGCATGACCCTTCCGGCGGCGGACGGGACCGACCCCGACCCGACCCGCTCCCCACTGGCCGCGCGACTGCTGCTCTCGCGCCTCGCCGAGCCCGGCGACGCGCGCGTGGGGGCGGCCCTGCGCGTGCACGGTCCGGCCGGCCTGACCGAACGGATCCTGGCGGGAGCCGACGCCGAGCTCGCGGTCTACCGGGCCCGCCTGCCCGCCGGACGCGATCCCGCGGACGTCGTCGCGGACGACCTCGCGGCCGCCCGCGACCTGGACGCGCGCATCGTGCTGCCCGACACGGCGGACTGGCCGACGCAGCTGGACGACCTGGGCGAGCGCCGGCCGCTGCTGCTGTGGCTGCGCGGCACGGCGCCGCTGCGGCTGGCCGCGATGCGCTCGGTCTCGGTCGTCGGCTCGCGGGCGAGCACCCGGTACGGCACGGAGGTCGCCGCCGACCTCGGCGCCGGGCTGGCCGAGGCCGGCTGGACCGTGGTGTCCGGAGGCGCGTACGGCATCGACGCGGCCGCCCACCGCGGGGCGATGGCCGTGGGCGGCACCACCATCGCCGTGCTGGCGTGCGGTGCGGACATCGTCTACCCGCGCGAGCACGAGCGGCTCTTCGCGCAGCTGATCGACAGTGGGCTGCTGGTGACCGAGGCGCCCCCTGGCGCGCCGCCGTACCGCGGCCGATTCCTGGTCCGCAACCGGGTCATCGCCGCGCTCTCGCGCGGCACCGTCGTCGTCGAGGCGGCCCTGCGCAGCGGCTCGCTCGCCACCGCGCGTGAGGCCGAGGGGCTCGGCCGGATCGTCATGGGGGTCCCGGGCCCGGTGACCTCGACGATGTCCGCCGGGGTGCACGGCGCGCTGCGCGGGGGCGCGTTGCTGGTGTCGAGCACCGAGGAGGTGATCGAGGCGGTCGGGGAGATCGGGCGCGACCTCGCCCCGGTGCGACGCGGCCCGCAGTCCGCCCTCGACGGGCTCGACGAGCAGAGCCGGCGGGTGCTCGACGCGCTGCCCGCGCGCGGCGCGGCGCAGGCCGGCGAGGTGGCGACCACGGCGGGCGTACCCGAGGGCGCGGCGCTCGCGATGCTCGGGCTGCTCGAGCTGGAAGGGTTCGTACGACGCGATCCCAGCGGTTGGCGCGTCGTGCACCGTGCCCGGCAGGCATAGCGGCGCGCCAGGTGCAGCGGCGCCTGACGCATAGCGGCGCGTCGGGCACAGCGGCGATGTGGGTCACAGCGGCTGCGGGCAGGCGCAGCGGGCGGCGTGGGACGTTGACCGGTCGGTGTGCACCCTGCAACGTGAGGGCGTGACCGCGACCGCCCCCGCCGCCGACCCGCTCCCGGCGGCGTTCGCGTCCGCGAGGGACGGTTTCGCGCGGCACCTGGCAGACGAGCGGGGGCGCAGCCCGCACACCGTCCGCGCGTACGTCGGCGACGTCACCGCGCTGCTCGCGTACGCGCACGACGCGGGCCTGACCGGGCTCGACGACCTCGATCTGGCGCTGCTGCGGTCCTGGCTCGGCCGGCAGGCCGGGCGCGGGCTGGCGCGCGCGACGCTGGCCCGGCAGGTCGCCGCGGCCCGTACCTTCACGGCGTGGGCACACCGTCGGGGGCTCACCACGGCCGACAACGGCCAGCGCCTGGCGGCGCCCCGGGTGGCCCGGGAGCTGCCCGCGGTGCTGGACCGCGGCGCGGTCGATGCGCTCATGGACGTCGCGGCCCTGGCCGCCGACGACGCGAGCCCGCTCGGGTTGCGCGACCGGGCGATGCTCGAGCTGTTGTACGCGACCGGGATCCGGGTCTCCGAGCTCGCGGGGCTCGACGTCGGCTCGCTCGACGAGGGCCGCCGTACGGTGCGCGTGCTGGGCAAGGGCGCCAAGGAGCGCACCGTGCCGTACGGCATCCCCGCGGGCCGGGCGGTCGACCTCTGGCTCGCGCACGGCCGTCCGCCGCTCGTCACGGCGCGCAGCGGGGCGGCGCTGTTCCTCGGCGCGCGTGGTGGCCGGGTCGACGTACGGACGGTGCGGAGCGTCCTGCACCGGCTGCTACGGCACGTCCCGGACGCCCCGGATATCGGTCCGCACGGGCTGCGCCACTCCGCGGCGACGCACCTGCTGGAGGGTGGCGCGGACCTGCGTACCGTCCAGGAGCTGCTGGGGCACGCTACGCTCGCGACGACACAGGTCTACACGCACGTCAGCGTCGAGCGGTTGAGGTCAGCCTATGAGCAGGCGCACCCACGTGCCTGACCAGGACGAGCCGAAGCCGCGGGCGCGGGAGGGGACTGACGACGGGATGACCGAGCTCGACTTCGAGGCCCTCGACTCCATGGATCTCACGCCCACCGAGGAGGAGCGCGAGCGTGCTCGCGCCGACAGCGAGGCGGAGCTGCGGGCGGTCTGGGAGCGCTTCAAGCAGACGGCCGACCCTGCGCTGCGCGAGCGGCTGATCCTGCACTACTCGCCGCTGGTGAAGTACGTCGCCGGCCGGGTCGGCGTCGGCCTGCCGCCGAACATCGAGCAGAGCGACCTCGTCTCGTACGGCATCTTCGGGCTCATCGACGCGATCGAGAAGTACGACCTGGAGCGCGCGATCAAGTTCGAGACGTACGCGATCAACCGCATCCGCGGCGCGATCATCGACGAGCTGCGCAGCATCGACTGGATCCCGCGTTCGGTGCGCTCCAAGGCGCGGGAGGTCGAGAAGGCGTACCAGGCGCTCGAGGGCCGGCTGCAGCGCACCCCGACCGAGGCCGAGGTCGCGGCCGAGATGGAGATCGCGCTCGAGGACCTGCACGCCATCTTCAGCCAGGTGTCGTTCGTCAACGTCATCGCCCTGGACGAGTTGTTGCACGCGGGCGGTGAGAAGGGCGACAAGGTCACGCTCGGCGACACGCTCGAGGACACGAAGGCCGACGACCCGGTCGCGCTGTTCGAGACCGAGGAGACCAAGTACCTGCTCGCGCGTGCCATCAACACGCTCCCGGAGCGGGAGAAGATCGTCGTAACGCTGTACTACTACGAGGGCCTGACCCTGGCGGAGATCGGCAAGGTGCTCGGCGTGACCGAGTCCCGGATCTGCCAGATGCACACCAAGGCGGTGCTCCAACTGCGCGCCAAGCTCTCCGACGCGCCCGACGGCTGAGCCCCACTCATCGCCCCGCCAGGTTCGTTGGCGGGTGCGGCGCCGGTATAGCGGGACTGCGCCCGCCACAGGTCCTTTCACGCCGCGCAGGCGCGTACGCGCACCCGTGGTCAGCGGGGGATGGGCAGCAGGATCGGGTGGGTGAGCCCGAGCAGCGCGAGCGGGTCCAGGTAGGTCTGCCCGCGCAGCAGTCCCCAGTGCAGGCAGCTGGGGTAGCCACCGCAGTGGCTGGCACCGGAGGCGAGCGTGCCGATCTGCTCGCCGGCGTCCACCCGCTCACCGACGTGCACCGTCGCGGTCACCGGTTCGTACGTCGTACGCAGCTCGCCGTGGGTCACCGTGACCACGCCGCGTCCGGCGAGCGGGCCGGCGAAGGTGACCGTCCCGGCACCCGCGGCGACGACGGCGTCGCCGGGTATGGCCGCCAGGTCGACGCCGCGGTGGCCGGGCAGCCAGCGCTGTGGCGGGGGCTCGAACCCACGTACGACCCGCGGCGTGCCGCGCAACGGCCAGCGCCAGGTCGCCGCGGTGCGGGTGGCACCGCTGCGTGACGGACGGGCCGCTGCCGGTGCGCCGGGCGCGGTGCCGGCGATGGCGTGGACAGGGCCGCCGTACGCCGCGGCGGGCGGGGCGGCCATCGCGTGGACAGGGCCGCGGTACGCGGCGGCGGACGGGGCGGCCGCGGTCGGGGTGGACCCGGGAGCGCTGGCGATCGCGGTGAGCCCGGTCAGTCCACCCATCAGACCGGCGGCTCCGAGCAGTACGAGCGTGGCAGAAGGCATGGGTGGACCCTGCCCCGGCCCGAGCGCCGCCCGCCCGGTCCAGCCGCGGACCTGTGGACCAGCGAACGACCACCGCCGCTGTGGAAACCCCACTGCCCCTCGTTGATCAAGGAGAAGGTGACGTTTCCGATCATCGAACCAAGATCGAAAACGTCACCTTCTCCTTGATCAACAACGCGGGGCCGTCGGGCGATTCGGCGGCACCGCCGCGTACGCGTAAGATGCCCGTGCGTCCCGCTGTGCGCGGGTCGACATCGCATGACCGTCCCCGAACCGCTCCTCAAGGGTTCGGCGGGTGCTGGTCGGTCCCTTCGGGGTCCGGCACCTGTCGGTCATCAGGGCCGAGCGCCGACCGGCGCGCGGCAGGAACCGAGTGAAGGGCGTCGCGTACGGTCCGCCGTGCGTGACGTGCGAAGGAGCGAGCGGCATGGCCGTCGTCACCATGAAGCAGCTGCTGGAGAGCGGCGTGCACTTCGGGCACCAGACCCGTCGGTGGAACCCGAAGATGAAGCGCTACATCTTCAACGAGCGCAACGGCATCTACATCATCGACCTGCAGCAGTCGTTGACCTACATCGACCGTGCGTACGAGTTCGTCAAGCAGACGGTCGGTCACGGCGGGACGGTGCTGTTCGTCGGGACCAAGAAGCAGGCGCAGGAGCCGGTCGCTCAGCAGGCGACCCGGGTCGGCATGCCGTTCGTGACCCAGCGCTGGCTGGGCGGGATGCTCACCAACTTCGGCACCGTGCACAAGCGGCTGCAGCGGCTCAAGGAGCTCGAGGAGATCGACTTCACCGACGTCGCGGGCTCAGGCATGACCAAGAAGGAACTGCTCGTCCTGGAGCGGGAGAAGGACAAGCTCGCCCGGACGCTCGGCGGCATCCGCGACATGGCCAAGGTGCCGAGCGCGGTGTGGGTCGTCGACACCAAGAAGGAGCACATCGCGGTCGGTGAGGCCCGCAAGCTGGGCATCCCGGTCATCGCGATCCTCGACACGAACTGCGACCCCGACGAGGTCGACTACCCGATCCCCGGCAACGACGACGCGATCCGTGCTGTCGCCCTGCTGACCCGCGTGGTGGCCGACGCGGTCGCCGAGGGTCTGATGACCCGCGCCGGTCGCGGGGAGGCGGCCGACGGCGCCCTCGCGGGCGATGAGCCGCTCGCCGAGTGGGAAGCCGAACTGCTCGCCACCAGCGAGACCGGCCAGTCCGCACCGGCCGCCGACGCCGAGCCCGCGGACACGACCCCGCAGGCCGACGCGACGACCGCGACACCGAGTGAGCCGGCAGCGGCGAGTGAGCCGGCTGCGGCAGGCGACCAGCCGGCCGACGCCGCTTCCGCGCCGGCGAGCGACGAGGCGCCCAGCGCGTAACCGGCTGCTGCGGCGGGCACCCCGCTGCGCACGCCGTTCCGAGATCGAGCGCGTCCGATCGGGCGCTGTACGAAGGAGAACCAGTGGCTGACATCAGCGCTGCGGACGTCAAGAAGCTCCGCGACCTCACCGGAGCGGGGTTCATGGAGTGCAAGAAGGCTCTGACCGAAGCGGAGGGGGACCTCGACCAGGCGGTCGAGGTGCTGCGCATCTCGGGAGCGGCCAAGGCCGCCAAGCGCGGCGCGGAGCGGGAGGCGACGAACGGGCTGGTCGCCGCCGCTCCGGGCGTGCTCGTCGAGCTGAACGCCGAGACCGACTTCGTCGCCAAGAACGCCGACTTCATCGCGCTCGCCGACGCCATCGTGGAGCTGGCCGCCGAGGTACGTCCGGAGGACAGCGCGACCCTGGCGGCGGCGGTGCTGCCCTCGGGCAAGACCGTCGCGCAGGAGACCGAAGCGCTCTCGGCGGTGATCGGCGAGAAGATCGAGCTCGGGCGCGTGGCGACACTCGACGGCGTCACGACCAGCTATCTGCACCGGCGTTCGCGGGATCTGCCGCCACAGGTCGGCGTGCTGCTGGCGTACGAGGGCGACGAGCAGGCGGCGCGTGCCGCCGCGATGCAGGTCGCGGCGCTCAAGGCGCAGTACGTCACCCGCGACGAGGTGCCGGCCGACGTGGTGGCGAACGAGCGCCGGATCGCCGAGGCGACGGCCCGCGAGGAGGGCAAGCCGGAGGCGGCGCTGCCCAAGATCGTCGAGGGTCGGCTGGGCGGGTACTTCAAGGAGCACGTGCTGCTCGAGCAGCCGTCGGTGCAGGACTCCAAGAAGTCGGTCAAGGCGCTGCTCGACGAGGCCGGCACCACGGTGACCGGGTTCGCCCGGTTCGAGGTGGGCGCCTGAGGCCCGCACCTGCCACACTGCTCGCTACGCGATGGGTACGGACGAGGAGGCCTTCGTGGAGCTGACCCGCCCGACGGTCGTGACGACCGGGCACCCACCCGTCGTGGTGCAACCGTCCCTCGAGGGCACGCTGGACACCTGGCCCGGCGTGCCCGAGGGCGGCTACCGGCGGGTGCTGCTCAAGCTCTCCGGTGAGGCGTTCGCCGGCGGCGCGGGCATGGGCATCGACCCCGAGGTGGTCAAGGCGATCGCGCGGCAGATCGGCGAGGTGGTCCGCGGCGGCACCCAGGTGGGTGTGGTGATCGGCGGGGGGAACTTCTTCCGCGGCGCCGAGCTCTCCCACCACGGGATGGACCGGGCTCGCTCCGATTACATGGGCATGCTCGGCACCGTCATGAACTGCCTGGCGCTGCAGGATTTCCTGGAGAAGCAGGGTGTCGAGACCCGCGTGCAGACGGCGATCACGATGGGTCAGGTCGCCGAGCCGTACATCCCACGGCGTGCCATGCGGCACCTCGAGAAGGGCCGCGTCGTCATCTTCGGCGCGGGGCTGGGTGCGCCGTACTTCTCGACCGACACCACCGCCGCGCAGCGGGCGCTCGAGACGACCGCGCAGGTCGTGCTGATGGCCAAGGGGGTCGACGGGGTCTACAGCGACGACCCACGCACCAATCCGGCGGCGACGCGGTTCGAGACGCTGACGCACGACGACGTGCTGGCCCGTGACCTGAAGGTCGCGGACGCGACGGCGATCAGCCTGTGCCGTGACAACAGCCTGCCGATCGTCGTGTTCAACCTGCTGCGTGAGGGCAACATCGCGCGTGCGGTACGTGGTGAGCGGATCGGCACTCTCATCTCCTGACCGCCCGGCACTCCGGGGGTGAACGCATCGCCTCACCCGCGCTGAATGACCCCCGCGTCGGTCGAACGTAGTGGGAACGACCGTAACGAAAGGTGCTCCGAAAGAGCGGACGCAATCAGCGGTCGGCCGAGCCTGGTCGAGACTCAGGAAGGTCTGAGTCGAAAGCGGACGCACCCGTCCGTTGGTCGAGCGTAGTCGAGACCATGATCGGTCACGACGGCGCGAGGCAGCGACGGCTTCGGTAGCGGTGATGGAACAGACTGATCGTCTGCACTTTCGCGTAGGTGGGTAGGCTCGTGCCGAAGGTCTGCCCGATCCGTCGTTGCCGAGGAGCCACAGTTGATCGACGACACGCTGCTCGAAGCCGAGGAGAAGATGGACAAGGCGGTCGTGGTCGCGAAGGAGGACTTCGCCACCATCCGCGCGGGCCGCGCCACGGCGGCGATGTTCGCGAAGATCACGGCGGACTACTACGGCACGCCCACCCCGGTGACCCAGATGGCCGGCTTCCAGGTGCAGGACGCACGGCTCGTGGTCATCTCGCCGTACGACCGCAGCTCGATGGCCGGCATCGAGAAGGCCATCCGCGACTCCGACCTCGGGGTCAACCCGACCAACGACGGGCACGTCATCCGGGTGTCGTTCCCGCAGCTCACCGAGGAGCGGCGCAAGGACTACATCAAGGTCGCGCGGCACAAGGCCGAGGAGGCGCGGGTCGCGATCCGCAACATCCGCCGGCACGCCAAGGACACGCTCGACAAGCTGGCCAAGGACGGCGAGGCGGGGGAGGACGACGTACGGCGGGCGGAGAAGGCGCTGCAGGACGTCACCGACAAGTACGTCGCAGGGATCGACGAGCTGCTCAAGGCCAAGGAAGCCGAGCTGCTCGAGGTCTGACCTCGCTGCCCGCCTCGCACCGACGCCATCGTGGACGAGCCTGTCGCTGACACCGGTACGGGCAGGCACGGACGTGCCGGGCGGAACCTGTGGTCCGCGATCGCGGTCGGGGTCCTGCTCGGCGTCGGGCTGGTGCTGCTGCCGATGCTGTACCTGCCGTGGCTGTTCACGATCATCGTCGCGCTCGCGCTGCTGATCGGCTGCTACGAGCTCGAGCAGGCGTTCGCGGCATGCGGCGTGCGCCTGGTCCGGTGGCCGCTGGCGATCGGAACCCCGGCGCTGGTGCTGCTCGCATACTTCTACGGCATCGTGCCGATGGCGGCGGCGTTCGCGGTGACGGTCCTGCTCGCGATGGCCGTACGGCTGGCCGGCCCGACCGAGGGGTACACGAGCGACGTGGCCACCACCGCGTTCGTCCTGTCGTACACCGGGCTGATGGGCGGTTTCGTCGGCCTGACCCTCGCGGCGGGTGACGGGCACTGGCGGGTCCTGGCCTTCATCATCCTCACGATCTGCAGCGACATCGGCGGGTACGCCGCCGGGGTGCTCGCCGGGCGGCACGCGATCCTGCCGCGGATCTCGCCGAAGAAGTCATGGGAGGGCCTCGCCGGTTCGCTGGTGCTGCAGGCCGCCGCCGGCGTGTTGCTGTTCGTCTACCTGCTGGACGCGCCGTGGTGGCAGGGGCTGGTCAGCGGGCTCGTGCTGACCGTCACGGCCACGTTCGGCGACTTCGCGGAGTCGGCGCTGAAGCGCGACCTCGGCGTGAAGGACCTGGGGACCATCCTGCCCGGTCACGGCGGGTTCATGGACCGGCTGGACTCGTTGCTGCCCAACGCGTTTGTCTCGTGGGCGCTGTTCACCTTGTTCCTCGGGTCGTGAGGCGGCGCCGCGCGTCCCCGACCGGAACTCGGGCCGGCACAGCACGGTGAGAGGCCGTGGGAGAATCGGGAGTCATGGCCATCGATCTCGAGGCGCCGCGCCGCCCACGTCCGGGGGAGTTGACGTTCGAGGCGCCGCGCCGCGGCAAGCCGCCGCGGCACGTCGCAGATCTGACGCCCGCACAACGGCGTGCCGTCGTCGCGGAGGCGGGTTTCCCGGCCTACCGTGCCGAGCAGGTCGCCCGGCACTACTTCGCCCGCCTCGAGCCCGACCCACAGCGTTGGACCGACGTTCCCGTGCGGGAGCGAGCTGGTCTAGCGGCCGCGCTCACCCCGCAGCTGCTGACAGCGGTGCGCGAACTCACCGCGGACGGAGGGACGACCCGCAAGACGCTGTGGCGGCTGTTCGACGGAGCGCTGGTGGAGAGCGTGCTGATGCGCTACCCGGACCGCGTGACCATGTGCATCTCGAGCCAGGCGGGCTGCGGCATGAATTGCCCGTTCTGCGCGACCGGGCAGGCGGGCCTGACGCGCAACCTGTCGACGGCCGAGATCGTCGAGCAGGTCGTCGCGGGCGCTCGGGAGCTCGCCGCCGGTGAGGTACCCGGCGGTCCGGGAAGGGTCTCCAACGTCGTGTTCATGGGCATGGGCGAACCGATGGCGAACTACCGTGCGATGGTCGCGGCCGTACGTCGCCTGACCGAGCCGTTGCCGTCCGGGCTCGGCATGTCGGCGCGCGGCGTCACGGTCTCCACGGTCGGGCTGGCCCCGCGGATCCGCGAGCTGGCGCAGGAGGGGCTACCGGTCACGCTGGCGGTGTCGCTGCACGCGCCCGACGACGAGCTGCGCGACACCCTCGTACCGGTCAACAACCGTTGGCGGGTCGACGAGGTGCTCGACGCCGCCTGGGAGTACGCCGCGCGTACCCGGCGACGGGTGTCCATCGAGTACGCGCTGATCAAGGACGTCAACGACCAGGCGTGGCGCGCAGACCTGCTGGCGAAGCGGCTGCGCGGCAAGCTCGTGCACGTGAACCTGATCCCGCTGAACCCGACTCCAGGGTCGAAGTGGACAGCCTCTCGTCCGCAGGACGAACGCGAGTTCGTGCGCCGGCTCGAAGCCGGCGGCATCGCTGTCACGGTCCGGGATACCCGTGGACGCGAGATCGACGGTGCCTGCGGCCAGCTCGCCGCAGCTTCCCCACAACAGGCTGCGGCACGCGGCTGAGGGGATCGCGGGGCGGGCAACTCGGAGCGCGAGGGACGGCGCGCACCGCGACGCGGGCAGGCGCCTCCCGACCTGGCCATCGTCGCTGCGCCCCGCGTCAGATGGCGTCGGCGGTCGGCCGACGCGCGGCACGCGGCTTTTGTCCGAGGAAGGCCCAGCTGATCCATCTGACCCCGCCGAGACGCTGTTCGAAGACAATGGGAAGTCCGAGCGCCGCGAACATACACGCGACGAAGACAACAACAGGTTCCTCGATGCCGAGCTTGGACAACAGGATCCGCATTCCCGCGGCACCAAAGACGTGCAACAGGTAGATCGTGTCCGCGTAGCAGCCCAGCCGCGCGAGGAAAACACTCTTGAGCGGTTCGCGGAAACGCATCAGGACGGTCAACGCCGTCAACCGACGAGCAAGATCAACAGTCGGATCCCGGACGGCGAAAACCAGTTGCGGCCATGTAAGCCCGTTGTTGGCGAATGGTGGTCACTGACAACGGCCGTACTCCGTATCCAGCGTCTCTCACGCAGGTGTGATGCCGAGGGTCCAGGCGACGGCGTTGCCGGCGGGGTTGTTGCTGGTGGCGCTGCGGGCGGGGTAGGTGCCGGTGGTGAGGGGTGCGCCGGTGTCGGCGATGGCGGTGCTGATGGCGCCGCCGCCGCTGCCGTAGGAGTCGTTGCGCTTGGTCAACGTGCTGGGCAGGGTCCAGGAGGTGGTGGTGGCGGCGGACTTGTCGGTCCACCAGGAGATCACCCAGGTGCCTGCCGTGGTGATGGGGGTGGCCGGGGCCTGCCGGGTCGTGCCGGAGCTGTTGTAGGTGGTGTTCGCGCTGGTGAGGAACGCTCCAGTGCTCACGCCGCGGTAGGCGAGCAGGTCGATGGCGGTCTTGGCGTAGCCGCCGGTGTAGGGCACGGTCAACGCGCTGCCGGCGTCGGTGCCGGTGGCGGTTCTGGTGTAGACGTAGCTGCTCATGCCTCTGGTGGTCGCATGATCGGCCAGGGTCCAGCCGCTCGGGGTGGTGGGGGTGGTGGCGGTCGAGTTCATCGCGAGCAGCAGCACCAGCCCGTCACCGCCCTTGACCGTGGCCGGGATGGTGAGCCGGGCGGTGTTCATGTTCCCGTTCGCGCCGGTGCTGGCAACGAAGCTCACGTCCCCGACCGGGGCGGGCGCGCTGGCGCTGACCTGCTTGGTGATCCGGGCCGCTCGGTCCAGGGAGTCGGTGACCGTCAAGGTCACTGCGTAGCTGCCTGCGGCACGGTAGGTGTGGGACGGGCGCACTGCATCGCCGACCGCGCCGTCACCGAAGTCCCACTCGTACTGCAACGCCCCCGGTGCCCCGCTGCTGCTGGCGCGTGCGTCGAAGGTGCAGGTGAGCTGGTCGCAGTCCGCGTCGAACGCCGCCACGGGTAGCGCCGGCGCCGGCGCCCCGGTGCTGGCCGGGGCGAGCACGAGCGTCCAGGCATCGGCCTTGTTGCCGCTGGCGTTGCGGGTAGCAGTACGAGCCGGATAGCTCCCGGTCGCAACCGGGCCGGCGGAGTCGGCCAGCAGCGAGGACAACGCCCCGCCGCCGGTCCCGAACGAACTGGCGCGTACCGTCACCGAGCCCGGCGCGTTCCACCCGGTGGTGCTGCCCGGACCCTTGTCGGTCCACCAGGAGACCACCCACGACCCATCGACGGCGATGTCCGCTGCCGGCGCTTGCCGGGCGGTGCCCGCACCGTAGAACGCCCCGGTCGCCGTCACGAAATCACCATCAGCGACCCCTCGATAGACAGCCACGTCCAACGCTGCCTTGGCCCGCTTGCTGAACGCGAAACGCACGCTCGAGCCGGCATCGACACTTGTCGCGGTACGGCGGTAGACGTGGCTGAACAGTCCGTTGTTCCGCCCGCTCGACTCCAGCGCCCACCCCGACGGTGTCGTGACAGTGGCGTCAGTGTTCAACGACAACACCGCCAACAACCCATCACCGGAACGCGTCGCATCCGGAACCACAACCTGAGCACCCGTCACGTTCGCATTCGCCCCCACCGACGACACGAACCCGATCGGCGTCACCGGCGCCGCGGTGCTCACCGTCACCTGGTGCGTGACTGTCGCGGCCCGGGCCAGTGAGTCGGTGATCGTCAGCTTCACCGGGTACGTGCCGGGTTCTTCGTAGGCATGCTGGGGCCGCGCACCGGAGCCGGTGCCGCCGTCGCCGAAGTCCCAGGCGTAGGCCAGGGCACCGGGCGCACCGCTGGTCGATCCGGAGCCGTCGAACGAGCATGCGAGTTCCGTGCAGTCCGATGTGAAGATCGCCGCAGGGCCGGCGGCGGAAGCGCTGACGGTTCGTTGTGCAGTGTTGGTGAGCCCGGAATCGTCGGTGACGCTGAGCGTCACGGTGTAGGACGCCGGGTTGACGTAGGCGTACGTCACTGTGCCGGGCATCCCCGTCCCGACCTCCGTCCGCCCGTCACCGAACGACCAGAGGTACGAGACGATCTCGCCGTCCGGGTCGACCGAGGCAGAACCGTCGAACGTGCACGTCATCTGGTCGCAGGATGCGGTGAACGACGCGTTCGGCGGCTTGGGAGGTTGCGGTCCGTCCGGCCCCGGAGCCATGAAGACGGCGCGGGCGCGCCAGTCATGTCCGTCCACATCCGGGCCGCTCACGACGCTCGCCGATCCGCTTGTGCCGGTCTCGGTGAATGCGATGCGGGAGAGCGTTCCGGTACCGCGATCGGCGAAATAGAGCGAGTCATCAGAGATCAACAGTGCGGGCGATCCGAGCGGGAGAGTGGCCGCGACCTGGAACTGGCTCGCCCCGATGATTCCGCTGTCGGGACTGAACAGGCGGTAGTAGAGGCCGCTCTTGCCCAGGAGGGTGTAGTAGAGCCGACCGTTCTGGTAGGCCATCGCCGAGACATTCGAGATCGTCAGGTTCGGATCGGCGCCGCAGTAGGTGTCACCCGAGCCGGTTGCGACGTCGCACCATGCGGGATCGTGGTACGGATCCAGGGTCTGCGGGGTGCCGAAGGCGTGGCCGTCGAAAGAGACCTGATGGAGGTTGCCGTCGGTGGCGCCGTAGAACAAGGTGCCATCGATCTGCACCGCGCCCCTGACCTTTGCCCAGTCGATACCGCTACTGCTGATCGGGGTGTCCGATGACGCTGTTGTGCCGTCGAACCAGCGCCGCGACAGCGTGCCGGGCCGCGGTGCGGGTGCGTCGCCAGCCTTCACGATCTCGATCGCGTTGACGAGCGGGTTCTCCACGACGTTGGAAAGGGCGATGTCGATCACGCCGTCACTGGTGATGGTGAAGGATTTCATGGTGCCGCGCTGGTCGCCGACGTCGGCGACGATGTCGTAGTTCTTCAGTGCGGTGGCACCCTCGATCGACACGTCGAAGACACGTTGGCCGACAGCGGACGTTCCGGAGTAGCGGTTGGCGAAGTACAACCGGACCGTGACCTGCTCCCCGGCGGGCACCGGGAACTGCCAGTTCTGGGCGCCCCACAGCTCGGAGTTGAAGACAGCACGAGGGGTGCTGGCCGGAACGGACGCGTCAACTGGGATGGTTCCGTCCCAACCCGCCGAGCTCCCGCCGGAGCGATACGTTCCGTCGTCCGCGCTCCAGTCGGGGCCGTCGTCGATCGCGCCCAGCATCTCTCCGCCGGCGTCGACGCGGTAAAGCACCTTCGAGTCGACCGATCCGCCCAGCGTGCCGCCGAGGTACACATTGGACGGCAGGTCCATCGCCTGGCCTGCGGGCAGCGCCGAGCCACCCGCGAGCGGGAAGAATGCGAGCTTCGGCCGAAGGTAGCGGCGGTTGCCGATGTAGTCCGTGTCGGCCCCGAGCCAAAGGCCGGCGGGCGTCGCATAGAGCGCCGTCACCCCATAGCCGCGTGGGTTGCGGCCAGGATTCCAGGCGAGCGGGGAGCCTGTCAGCGGATCGAGCGCGGCAAGGCCGGCCCGCGGCACTGCACCGGCGGCTGCATGGTCGCTGCCGAAGTCGTTGTTGAGCCACCGCATGTGGCCACCGGTGTAGATGGCCGCGCCAGCAACCTCGACCGCTGTGAATGTGTCACCACCCGCGTACTGTGACCAGGTCGGCTGCACGTCCTGACCGCGGTCCGAAGTGGCGAAGCGTGCCGCGGTATCACAGTGCGTGCCGCCGGGACGCCCACCGTTGGAGCCGCCGGTCGTGGCTACGACGAAGTAGGAGCCGTCCGGGGACATCGCAAGGCCCCGCATGTACGTGTCGAACGCCCAGTCATAGCAGCGTGCGGTGTATGCGTTGGAGTTCCAGTCGGCGCGCACGCGGGACGTGACCCCTGTCAGGTCTATGTTCACGATCTGATCACGGGTGTAGCCGTCGACCAACTTGAAGTTTCCGGTGGCGATCAGGGTAGATCCGTCAGCGGATACGGCGAGGTTCTTCACCTGCACGGCGCCACGCGCGCAGCCGGTGCAACCCTCGTACCAATTGTGGTTTACGCTGAACTGGTTCCCCACGAACGGGTCTACTGCGCCGGTGCGCAAGTCGAGCGAGGCCAACCGGGAATGGGTCTTGCCCCCGACGTTCGTGAAAGTGCCGCCGATGTAGAGCCGATCCCCGTGGACCGCCATGTCGTTGACGTTGCCGTTCATCGAGGCGGTGTTGAAGCTCGGGACCACTGAGCCGTTGCTCAGGTTGAGCAAGGCGACTCCGCGTCGCGCCGTTCCGTTGACGGTGCTGAACGCGCCTGCGGCCAGGACGGTGCCCGCGATCGGACCCGGGAGGAGCTTGTTGACGGTGCCGTTGAGCGTCGGGGCGAACGTGGTGCTGATGGCACCGGTGGTCGCGTCCATCGCTGCCACAAAGCGACGGGTCAGTGTGCCGCTGCCGTTGCTGTTGCTGATCGAGCTGAAACTGCCGCCGATCACGACGGTGTCACCCACTTGAACGACCGATTCGACCCGGCCGTCGTTGACACGCGGGGTCCACGCAGCCGGGGTCGGACTGACAACGCGGTCCTGGACGGTGCTGCTCGCCGCGGCTTCCGCGGGCTGCAACATCCCGATGCTGAGGAGCCCTGCGATCAGCGAGAGAACGACGACAACAGAACGTCCAGCGCGCACCAGCATGATCCCCCGTCGGGTCGAGGCCGCAGGCCGTCCTGCGGTCGCGACGATGCTGCCCTGGACTGCTCACCTGGGCCATGCGCGTCGCGACAATATGGCCGAAGGGCTGACCCGGTCGACCCGGACGAGCGAAGCGTGCCTCACGCTCGGTACAGGAATGACCGCGCACCGGAGTTGCCTCGTTCGAACCGACACAGGGCGACTCGCTACACTACTGTTGATCTTGCATCGCCAGTTCGGTTGATCTGACGCAACGCGCCAAGTGGGGGCCTACGCTACGGGCATGCCGAGCGTGAACCCGGCCGAGCTCCCTGTGTTGTGTCGGGGGCGAACGGCCGACGACGAGTTGACTGCTCTGCTCCGCGAACATTTCGACCTCAGCAAGCCGTTGGAGATCCTCGATGCGGGATGCGGTCGAATGTGGACCTGGCGCTTGCCCGGAGTCGAGTACCGGCTCACCGGTGTCGACAACGACGCGGAAGCGTTGCGAAGGCGTATGGACCTTATCGGTGACCTGGCCGAAGCGGTCTGCGCCGACCTTCGATCCGCAGACCTACCTGTCGAGTCGTATGACGTGGTGCACAGCGCATACGCGCTCGAACACATCGATGGCGCGGAGCAAGCCCTGGATCGCATGTACGAAGCGTTGCGCCCTGGGGGCCTTCTGGTCATCAAGATTCCCGACCGGGACTCCGTATACGCATTTCTCGCGCGCTACACCCCCCATCGGATGCACGTGTTGTACAAGCGAGTAGTTCGGAGAAGGAAGCTTGCAGGTACTCCAGGGCACGGTCCCTACCCAGTGGTCTACGACCCGGTCGTGTCACTGAGTGGGCTGCAGAGGTGGGCTGCGAGCCACGAACTGGAGACGGTGTCCATCTTCGGAGACAATTCACATATTGAGTTCTTCGGACGGTTCGCGCGAGCCGCCGACCTTGGACTGCAACTAGTTGCGCGAGCATCAATGGGGCATCTCACGGCGCGGTATTCCAACATCATCGCGATGTTCGCCAAGCCGACAGCTCTTGCGTGAGGCGCCGCAGCGGTCGCTATTCCGGGCCCGCTCGAACTCCCTGGGTGCGCTCGGGCGGACGTGCAGGACGACACGCACCTACCCGGCGCCAACTGTGATGCTCCGAGTCACGGTGTTGGTCCTGCCCCAGCCGTCGGCCACGGTGATGGCGACGTTGTAGGTCCCGGGTCCAGCGAAGGTATGGCTCGTGACGACGAGTTGGTCACCGGCACTCGTGACGGTTCCGGTCGACGCCGTGTCCGCGGTCCCATCGCCCCAAGACCAGACTCTCGTCGCCGAGTCACCGACGTTGTCGCGGAACCTGGCGACGACACTGCAGCTGAGCGCACTGCAGGCTGGTTGGTCGATCGCGAGCCCGCTCGGAGCCGCGTTGTCGCTAGGCTCGGTGATCGTCACAGGGTGAGTGACGGTGCCGATGTTGCCCCACTCGTCCCTGGCCGTGAGGATGACCGTGTACGTGCCCGCAGCCGTGTACGTGCGGTTGAGCACTGCTCCGGTACCGACGCCGTTACCGAGGTCCCAGGCGTAGGTGAGGGCGGACGGGTTCTCGTCAGTCGTGCCACGTGCATCGAAGGAGCAGGTGTTCGACCGGTTCGGCGGCACTCCGCAGGTGACGCTGAAGGCAGCTACCGGCGGCTGGCTCGCCGGTACCTGTACTGTCACGGTGGCGTCGACCGTCGGTGTCGTCATGAAGGCGTGGTTGTCGACACCCCGGACGCGTACGGTGTATGTGCCTGCCGGCAGCACGGGTGTGGTGTACGAGTAGTTGGAGCCGGGCGACCCTGGAGAGTTGAGGAATGCGGCACGCCAGCTCTCTGCGGTGCCGGCGAACGTTCCGGACGAGCCGAGGTACTGCCCCAGATCGTTTACGATCGCGACTTGCGCGCCGGCGATCTGCCGGTCGTCCTCGACTCGTCCCGAGACGATGATCCGCCCGTCGGTGAAGATGGTGCCCGTGGTCGGCGAGTGCAGATCGTCGACGACCACCGGCGCCTGGTCGCCCGGGTAGATCGGGTACGCCGCCGTTGCGCCGGTCGTGGACGGATCTTGCTGGCCGGCGGTGTCGTAGGCGTACGCTGTCACGCGCCAGTCGCCCTCGGTCGGCAGCGTGCGCGCGAATGTCCAGGTGGTATTCGTAGCGCCCGGGCTCGCGAGAGTGGTCGGGAGAGTCGCGAACGATGCTCCCAACGTGCCGTCCTCCTGCAGGTACCGGTTCGTGTTGTTGTCCCGCAGCGCCAGCTTCACGCTCGCGACCCCGAGGTCGTCGTTCGCGGTTCCGGTCAGGGCGAGGGCGAGCGACTGCAGTCCGGAGACCGTTCCGGTGACATCCAGAGTCGTGTCTGGTGGGCTGTCGCCGGGGATCTGAGCGTTGACGCTCAGCCGGCCCTGGTTGGCGGAAGCCGTGGTCAGACCGACGTCGTCGGACGCCCGCACCGTGAACGTGTATGCGCCGGGTGTCAAGTTGAAGGGAGTCGAGTACGACCAGGTCGTGGTCTTGGCAGTTAGGTTCAATGGCGTGACGCGGTACCAACCCGGGTTCTGCACGCGCCACGTGCCATCGGAGGCGACCGCTTCGCCGGTCGAGGTGTTGCGCAGCTGGATCTCGACGACCGCGAGGTCCTCGTCATCGGTCGCGGTGCCGGTGAACGTCAAGCGGGAGCCGGGCGCGACGGTGACAGGCGTTGCAGTAGCCGGCGGGTTCATGATCACCGGGGTCAGGATGGTCACCGATGGTGCGACGCTCGTGCTGCTCACGATCCATCGGCGGTTGAAGGTGTCCAGCGAGGACTGCCCCGCGGTGTCCCGCGGCGTCACCGCGAGCATCCATTCGCCTTCGAAGGGGACGGTGACTTCGGTGGACCAGGTCGTCGACCTGGCATCGGGAACGTCGGGTGCGATGGTGAAGGCGTTGTAGGTGGCGGAGACGCTGCCGTCATCTTGCACAAATCGGTTCTGCGAGTCCTTGAGGACGTATCCGATCGACCTGATGCCGTAGTCGTCCGTCGCAGTCCCCGTGATCGTGAAGGTCGTCGACGGTACCACCCCGGTCGGCCCGGTGATCGTCGCGGTGGGCGTCTTGTCGGTCGTGCTGAAGGTCTCGAACTTGTTCACATCCTTGGTCGTGTCCTTGCTGCCGTTCACCGCGACGGTACGCGCCGAGATCTCGAGGCTGAGATTCCCGCTCAGGGTCAGCGCCAGGGACCAGCCGGAGTCCGCTGCGTTCGGAGCGCTCAGCGTGGCTGGCAGATTGGTCGCGGTGGTGCCCCAGGTAGTCAGATCGCCCTGCAGGTATCGCTTGGTCGAACGGTTGCGGATCTGCACCTGCACGCGCTTGACGCCGCTCGCCGCGTGTGCCGTACCGGTTGCCGTGAACGGTTCCCCGGCGACCTCGACACGTCCCTCGACCGGCGCGCTGATCGTCGTCTCGTTGGTCGTCGAAGGCGGGGGCAGCAGGTTGAAGACTGCTATCCGCCCGACGTTGTAACCGCCTTGGGTGGTCGCGTCGCCGCCAGTGACCACGCCCCAGGGTGTGACGAGCATCGCCTCGTTGCCCTCGAACGAGTTCGACCCCGGGTTCCAGTCCACGCCCTTGCCCTGTTGAGGGTCGAGTGCGCCGAGGTGGTCGCGGCGCAGCACCTCGTCGCCCAGCCCGTAGCCCGACAGGCCCTGACCCGTGCCGTAACCGACGTTGTCCAGGCCCGGCCACGGGTCACGCGAGGTCTGGGACTCGCTCCAGCTGAAGTGGCCGCCGATGTACACGGCCCGCTCGGAAGCGGCCACCGAGTACACGCTGTCGAATGCACGTGAGACCCAGAGCGGCTCGACGAAGTCGTCACCGGCAACGGGGAACTTCACGACTGTGTCGTTGATCGGAGGGCGGTCGCCGCCCGAACCGCTGCTGACGTAGAACGATGCGCCATCCGGCGACATGGCCCCGCCGTACGCTCGCTGTACACCGCCGACGAAACCGAGGTTGTCCTCCCAGAGCCGGGTCCGCCACGGAAGCAGCGCACCGCTCGCAGCGTTGATCACGCCCACCCCGTAGCGATCCTGGCCGTTGATCTGCCGCCCGGTGTGCACCACGATCAGTCTGGACTGGTCCGGTGTCAGGAGCAGTTCTTGCACGGTGAGCGCACCGTTGACGCCGATGCCGCCGCTGATGTCGTCCGTCCACGTTCCGGCCGGATCGGCGCCTGTCCGGCCGACGAGCGCGCCGGTGGTGGCGTCGACAGCCGCAAGGCCACGCTTCGCCACGCCGTTGATCTTCGTGAACTGTCCACCGAGGAATACCCGGGTGTTGGTCGCCTCGAGCTCGGTACCCGCGGCGTCGGCGTTCGCTGTCCAGTTCGCGATCGTCGCACCTGTCACAGGGTTGATCGAGGCGAACTTTCGCTTGGTGACACCGTTCACGGTGTTGAATCGTCCGGCAACGAAGAGTTTGCTGCCGTCGGGTGACGGTTGGACGTCGGTGACGATGTCGTCGAAGGCCGGTCGGAAGTTGGGGTCCACAAGACCGGTCACACGGTTCCACGACGCCAGGTAGCGCTGACTGTACGCCGTCTTGTTGGTCGGGGTGTTGTTGCTGATCGAGGTGAACCCGCCGACGACGAATACCCGGTCTCCGATGTACGCGAGGTCGGTGATCTCCCCGGTCATGATCTTCGGCTGGTTGGTCAGCGGCGTGTCTGAGACCAAACGGGTGTGCCCCGGCCCGCCGACCACGACCGGAGCGGCACTGACTGTGTGTGTCGCGGTTGAGGTCGCTGCACCGTCACTGACCTTCAGCGTCACCGAGCGTGTGCCGGAGGTGGCATAGGAGCGACTTGCCGTAACGCCACTGCCGCTCGCACCGTCACCGAAGTCCCAGGCGTAGGCGAGGGGGTCGCCGTCGGGATCGGAAGACGCCGAAGCATCGAAGCTGCAGGTCAGTGCACTGCACGAACTCGTGAACGACGCGACCGGAGGTCGGTTCGCGGATGCGGAGGCAACCACAGTGCGAGCTGCGCGACTCGTCGTAGTCCCGTCGTCGACGGTGAGGGTCACGGTGCGCGTGCCGGCGGACCCGTAGGTCCGTGCCGCGATGTCACCGTCGCCGGTCGATCCGTCACCGAAGTCCCAGGAGTACGTGAGGTTGTCACCATCCGGATCGGAGGATGCCGACGCGTCGAAGGTGCAAGCCAGCCCGGTGCACGAACTGGTGAACGATGCGCTCGGCGCGTGGTTGGTCGCTCCGCCGTCCGTGCCCGGCTTGACGATCACCGAGTACACAGTGCCGCGCGACACAGAGGGGCTCATGGAGATGGTGGCGCCGCCACGGTTACCGGTTGCGACAGCGCCGCCCGAGTCGGCGACGGCCATGCCGACGAGCCCGCCACCGGTGTTGGCGCTCGTGCTACGGGTGGTGAGACCTGCCGGGAGTGTTGCGACTGACTCGGCACTGCTCTTGAAGGCTATGAAGTCCGCCAGCCAGGATCCGGTGGCCGACACCGCCATGGTCGGCGTGGTCAGAGTCGACGTTGCGGACGGGGCGACCGTCAGGCCGTGTGCGGCGACCGTCGCCTGCCCGACCGAACTGCGATACGCGCTGAGGCTCAGGGTCCCCTTCGAGATCGTCGCGCTGATCGCCGTGATCACGCTCCCGGCGTCGGAGGGGGTCGCCTGGCGGCTCCAGAGCCGACTGTCCATTCCTTTCGTGTCCCCGGCTTCCAGCTGCGTCCAGCCGGTCGGTGCGGTGATCGACGAATCGGTGTTGATGGTCAAAGCAAGAAGCAGCAGGTCGCCGGCACGGACTGCGTCCGGGACCCGCACTGTGTGCGCGGTGCGGTTACCCGACGTGCTGCCGGCAGCGACGAAGACGATGGATCCGTCGGCGGCGCCCGCGACGGAGGTACCGGTGAACGAGACGACGACCGTGGCGACCACGGTAGCCAGCGCGGCGATGGCAGCGGTGAGGCCGCGGCGGCGGTGAGGTGTCGGGCGCATCACGGACCCCATTCGGACGACGGGACGGCGTGCCCCCCGTGGCCGCGAGCGAAGCGTGGCAGCGCCCGGGGCGCAGGGCATGGTCTGTTCGCGCGGGTCTTGCGGACCGTACGGCTGATCTATGCCTCCGCCGGCGTAGTGTGTCGACCCATCGCACCGGTCGATCACTCTGCGTCACATCGTAGGACGGTGGCGCGTCGACGCTTTCGCACATGCTTCTCGGTCAACCGGACGCCACCGATCGGCGTGTGGCGGGTCTGCTTGTCCGCAGGCGGCGGAGCGATCCCGGTGGTGAGGGCTCGGTGAGTGCCGTCTCGACGAACTTTCGTGAGCCCGGTGAGCGCGCCCAGCCCGCGGTCGATCTATCCTGCCTGCGTGAAGGTGCTGTTCGTCTGCTCCAGTGGTGGGCACCTGGCACAACTCACCGCGCTGCGTGACTGGTGGGTGGACGAAGATCGCCGGTGGATCACGTTCGATACTCCGGACGCTGTCAGTGTGCTGGCGCAGGAGTCTGTCGGCTGGGGGCACCATCCCACCACGCGCAACCTCACGAACCTTGCGAAGAACGCCGTACTGGCCTGGCGGGAGTTGCGCGACTACCGGCCGGATGTCGTGATGTCGACCGGAGCGGGTATCGCAGTGCCCTTCTTCCTCCTCGCGAGGATCAAGCGGATCCGCACCGTCTACCTCGAGGTCTACGACCGGATCGACAGTACGACTCTCACCGGGCGTCTGTGCCGACCGTTCACCGATCTGTTTCTCGTCCAGTGGGAGCGGCAACGCGCTCTCTATCCGGGCTCCGTCGTCGTGGGCCCGGTGTGGTGAACGGCCGGCCGGCCGGCGCTGCTTCGGTCCTCGTTTCGGTCGGCACCGATCATCATCCGTTCGACCGCCTCGTCGACTGGGTGGAGCGGTGGGCCTGGGACAACCCTGCCGTGCAGGTCTGGATGCAGCGGGGGACCTCCCGCCCACCGGTGGATGTACCGAGCGAGGAGGTGCTGTCACACGCAGAGCTCTGCGGCCGGATGGCTGCTGCGGACGGCATCATCGTGCAAGGCGGGCCCGGCGGAATCATCGACAGCCTGCGGGCGGGCCGGCTGCCGGTGGTCGTACCGCGGCGGGCCGACCTGGGTGAGCACGTCGACGACCATCAGGTCGCGTTCGCACGCCACCTCGCGTCGCAGAACGAGGTGCTGTTGGCGGAGTCCGAAACCGAGCTGCGTTTCGTCCTCGACGCGGTCGCCAACGACCCCACGCACTTGCACATCGCGCCTCGCGCCGATCGCGGTGCACTCGCGGCACGCCGGATCGCGGACGAGGTACACGCGCTCGTGCGCCGTAGCACCCGCGCTTAGCTCAGCCGCTGATCGATGCCAACTCGTCCAAGCGATCGAGCAACGTGGCACTTGTGCCTGGTTCGACCTTCCGAGCGAACCAGGCAGTCGAGTCCCTGACGGCAGGCAGGTCGTGGTGCGTCAGAGTCGCCGGGTGCGGGTCTCCTTCTGTCCAGCGAATGAACCGGCGGCTGTTGCTTGCCACCCGCAGGTGTTCTGACCCGTTCAGCAGGAGCGATGGCAGCAACGCTTCGTCGGGAATGCTGCATCGGGAGAGGTACCGTTCCACCTGCGGGAGGCGTTTGCGTTGCTCAAGGACGTGCTGCACCGCTTTGCGTCCGAGGTTGACCCACATGTCGCCGACGAAGAGCCGGGTCGAACTGTCGAAGGGTGGTCTGCGAGGGAACGGGACGGACCGGTACGTCATTGGGAGGCGCAAGCGGTGCAGGTACCTGGCGCGGCAGCGGGCCTGCCACGGATGGGTGTCGAGCGCGGGATCCCCCACCTCCAGGTGTCGCAGCGTCGCATCGAGGGGGAGCGCGTCCAGTTCTGCTTCTATCTGGCGAAGGGAGCGCGTCGGGTAGTCCTGACCGGAGATGATCAACAACCACTGCAGGTCGGGTACGAGACGCTGCGCTTCCGCGCAGCAGGAGAGCACGGCGCGTGCGAGCCCCGGCCCGCCCCAAGGGGCTGGCCGTGGGTTCCTGACTGACAGCACTCTGTCGTCGGGACGCACCCCGTGCGGACCACTGCGCGGATCATGATGGAGCAGCACGACCGTACGGTCGCCCTCGATCACCCGGTCGACCAGGCGCTGCAGCTGACCGGGGTCGCGGTGAGAGAGGACGGCGACGACCACGGCCCCTTCGCTCATGGCTGGACCAGTCCATGACTCGACTGGGCGGGAACAACTGTCATACACCACGTCCGAAGCGATGCAGTGCCCGCAGCACCGTTTCACCGTCGACGATGCCGGCGGCGACCAACAACGAGGCTCCGGCACGCCACTGGAACGGCCGATGCCGGAGCGCCTGGCGGGCGTACGCGCCAGCTCGCCGGCGCTGGCCCAGGCAGGCCTCGGCGAAGGCCATCTGACCGTACACCAGACTGGCGCCGTGAGGATCGCGCGCCAGGTCGGGATGGTGCTCCAGCAGCCACTCCAGCGCTTCGACTTTCACGTCCCACCGGCGTGAGAAGTGCGACGTTCGTCCCCAGAGGACCCGGACAAGCGGTCGATCCACGTGCACGATGTCGTTGCGCGCGGAGGCACGGAGGAGGAGGTCCCAGTCCTCGTTCTGTCCCGCGGGAATGCTCTCGTCAACGAGTCCGATGCCGTCCAGCAGCGCCGCTCGTCGGATGAGGAACGTCGAAGAGTGGATCATCGACATCCGTGAACGGAGCAGTTGGGCATGGGTGACCCGGTCGCTGCCTGCCCGGCGGACCGTGCTGCGGTCGCCGAACTCGACCCGGATGCCAGTAGAGGCGAACTCTGCGCTCGGTTCTGCTGACAGCATGGACATCTGTGCTGCGAGCTTGTCGGGCTCCCACACGTCGTCGTCGTCGCAGAAGGCGACCCAGGGCGCGGACGTCGCCAGGATCGCTGTGTTGCGGGCCCCCGCCAGGCCGGGCTTGTGATCATTGCGCAGCACCCGGACGCCGGGAATCGCCTCGAGCGAACGGTCGGGCTCGGTCCCGTCGAACACCACGATGATCTCGACCGGTCCGGAGTACGCCTGGGATCCGATCCCGTCGATCGCCCGCCGAACGAGCTCAGGCCGGTCGCGCGTAGGTATTCCCACACTGACGGTCGGGTATGCACTCATGTCGCGAGACATCTTGCCAGGCGAAACAAGCTCGCCGTTCAGGGTGCCGGACGCACGACGAGGGTCCAGGCGATCGCGTTGGAGCCGCTGGTGTCGGTCGTGGCGGTGCGGGCGGGGTAGGTGCCGGGGGTCACCGGTCCTGCGGAGTCGGCCAGCAGGGAGCTGATGCGTCCGCCGCCGGTGCCGTAGGTCTGGTC
>JAFIHG010000002.1 GCA_017848795.1 Candidatus Nanopelagicales bacterium
GGCGGCGTTCGACGTGATGCGCACCAAGGCCGCCCGCACCGCCGATGACCCGTGGGCGGTCATCACGCACGCGGTGCGGATCACCTGCATCGCCGAGGAACGCGGCCAAGGGCTGCTGTGCTCGACCCACCAGGCACGCCGGCCCCGCTACTCGATCTTCCACGACCCCGAACGGCTCTCCGACCGCGAGAACGTCCTGAGCGACTACCATCCCGCGTTCCAGATCAAGGACGCCCACGACCGCGACGACGACGCCCCGGAGCAGGCACCGGCCGAGCCGGCGGCGACGACCGCGGCGGCGGCGGTCGAGGACGCGATCACGCTGCTGATGCTGTTGGACTGGCCCGAGGGCACGGCACGCTCGGCGGTGGAGCACGTCTGCGTGGCGCTGACCCGCGTCGGGAACCGGCACACCGCCTACGAGACGCTGCGACGCGACAAGCACGCCCGAGCCATGATCGACCTTCCGGGCCGCTCCTGGGCGGTGCTGCTGCGTGCCCTGCTCGGGACCCCGGACCCGGCGCTCGCGGCGACCGGCGCGGGACGCGGCGTGCTGTTGCGGCTGCTGATCGGCGAGACGCTGCCGGTGCTGCTGCGCGATGACGACCTCGTGCTCACCCTCTCGCTGGCCGCGCCGGGCACGACGAAGGCGCGGGGTGCGGGATGAGCGCACCGGCCGGGCACATCGAGCTGGAACGGGCGGTGGACTCCATCACTGTCGGCAACCGGCACCGCAGGGACCTGGGCGACATCGACGCGCTCGCGGCGTCGATCGACCGGGACGGCCTGTTGCAGCCCCCGACGATCACCCCGGACGGGGTGCTGGTGTGCGGGGCGCGACGGATGGCGGCGATCAAGAAGCTCGGCTGGCGCCGCGTCAGCGTGTGGGTGCGCTCCGGCATCTCGGACCGGCTGGGACACCTGCTGGCCGAGCAGGACGACAACCAGCTCCACAAGCCGCTCACCCCCATCGAGGCCGCCGCCTTGTACCGGGAGATCAAGGAACTCATGGCCGAGGACGCCGCCCGCCGCAAGGCCAAGACCCAGTTCCACGATGGCCACGAGCCGGGACAGCATGGTCCCGCCGATTCAGCGGGACCATCGGACTCCCACCAGCTCGGGGACGCTCGGACACAGGCGGCGCGGATGGTGACCGGCTCGGCGTCCTACAGCCGGCTGGAACAGATCGGCTACCTGCAACACCTGGCCGACGACCCGAACACCCCGGAGACGATGCGCGCCCGAGCGCGGGACGGGCTCGCGCAGATCGAGGCCGGCGCGGCGGTCAACCCGATCTTCCAGCGCCTCCGCGACACCCAAGCCGAGGCCGACAGCGAGCGAGACCGGCGGTTGCACGAGTTGGCCGACGAAGCCCTGGCCCGCGTCCACACCGCCAAGGCCAGCAAAGCCACAAAATCGGCCACGCCGAAGCGTCGCCCGGTCGTTGAGGACGAGGGGCCGGCGCGGTACCCGGTGCGGGCGTTCGTGCTGACCTGGGGCGACCTGGAAGCGTGGTGGACCCACTACGACGTGGACGAGCTGGCCGTCGAGCTCACCGACGAGCAGGCCGAGGCGTTCTTCGCCACCGTCGAGGGCACCACCGAGTTCGCCGACCAACTCCGCACCGCCCGCGCCACAGTCGCCGCCGAGCAGGCCGGTCGGCCGCTACTGCGCGCCCTCTGACCCAGACCGCCGTCGCTCTCGTCATTCCGGGTGGCGAGCACCTGGCGATATGAAGACGAATCCCGCCTCTTGGTCCCGTGGCCGCCTGATCGCCGTGATCGCCGCCGGCCTCGCCCTGCTGATCCTGGTCGGCATCGGCGTCTACGGGCTGATCGCCGGCCCGCAACGACCCACCGCACCCGATCCCGGATCAGACCCCACCGTCACCACGCCGGGCGAGACCGGGCCGAGCACGCCACGGCTGCCGCAGGTCACGCCGTCCAGTGATCCCGACGAGTTCGCCCGCAACGTCGCCGAGGCTCTGTTCGCGTGGGACACCGGCTCGGGGCTGATGCCCTTGGACTACACCAGCGTGATCCTCGCGGTGGGCGATCCGTCCGGCACCGAGCAGGCCGGCCTCGCCTCCGACATCGCGTCCTATCTGCCGTCGCGGGAGGCGTGGATCGAGCTACGCAAGTACGCCACCACCCAGCACCTCACCATCGAGTCCTCGTTCGTGCCCGAAGCATGGGACACCGCGGTCGAGCAGGCCCAGCCCGGCCAGCTCCCGCGTGGTGCGACCGCGGTCACGATCGAGGGAACCCGGCACCGCGAGGGCGTCTGGAACGGCGAGACCATCACGAGCGAGCATCCGGTGTCGTTCACCGTGTTCCTGGCCTGCCCGCCCCCGGCACCAGAGTTCCGCACCGGCCTGTGTCATGTGCTGCGCCTGTCGCAGCTCGACAACCCGCTGCGATGACAGAGGGCACGTCGTGGTCAAGAAGCTCCTCATCCTCGGACTCGCCTTCGTCCTGTTTGGTCCTGCCTGCGTCCTGCTGTCGATCGGCGTGCTGATGAACCCCGCCGCCGCGAACTGCGCCGTCCCCGGCGGCAGCGTCACCGTGGGCAACGTCCCTGACTCGTTGACCGTCACCACGCAAGACGGCACCACGTTCACGCTGAACAAGACCCAGCTCACGCACGCGGCCACGATCATCACGGTCGGAGGCGGCATCGAGGGCGTCGGCCGGCCCGGCATCAAGATCGCGCTGATGGCCGCGCTCACCGAGAGCACCCTGCGCCAGCTCGCCAACACGAGCGCCTACCCCGAGTCCGCGAACTACCCCAACGACGGCAACGGCGGCGACCACGACTCCCTCGGCTTGTTCCAGATGCGCCCGCAATCCGGCTGGGGAACCGTCGCGGAGCTGATGGACACGACCTATCAGGCCCGCGCGTTCTACGGCGGACCCGATGGCCCGAACTATCCCTCGCCGCGTGGCCTGCTGGACATCCCCGGCTGGGCGCAGATGGACCCCGGCGAGGCCGCGCAGGCCGTCGAGGTCAGTGCTTACCCCGACCGTTACCGCAACTACGAGCCGGTCGCCGAACGCGTCCTCGACGCCCTCACCGGCGCGACGGGTGTGGCTGGCCCAGCCACCGCCCCGGTGGCGGCGGGTCCGGTCGCGGAGTCGTCGCGGGTCGTGTTCCCGCTGCCCGAGGGGACGTGGGTGCTGACTTCACCGTTCGGGCCGCGTATCCATCCGATCACCGGGGAGCCGTCGTTCCACACCGGCACCGACTTCGCCGCCCCGGACGGCACGCCGATCCTCGCCGTCGCGGACGGCACCGTGACCGTGGCCGAGTTCTCCGGCGGCTACGGCGGGCTCATCGTCATCGAGCACCAGATCGACGGCGCGACGGTGGCGACGGCCTACGCGCATATGTGGCAGTCCGGCATCCACGTCTCGGCGGGTGACCGGGTGACCGCGGGCCAGCACATCGGCGATGTCGGCAGCTCCGGCAACAGCACGGGACCGCACCTGCACTTCGAGGTCCGCCCCGGCGGCACCAACGGCGAGGCCGTCGACGCGGCCAAGTGGCTCAACGACCACAACGCGGCCGACCTGCCCGAAGCTACCGTCGGCAGCCCCGCCGGATGCGACACCAGCGGCGGCACCGCGGGCGCGCCGGCACCGATGGACGGCGACCCCGACCGGATGGTCGATGACCCCACCAGTTCGGGGCAGATCACCGCGCGCATGGCGCACGTCATGGCCCAGGCCCGCGCCGCCTTCCCCGACACCTCGTGGGCGTGCTACTCGCCCCGTCCCGGCACCGTCTCCGAACACCCGCTGGGCCGCGCCTGTGACGTCACGTTCGGCAACGCGATCGGCCAGTACCCGACGCCCGCGCAGCTCGAAGCCGGATGGGCGCTCACGAACTGGCTGAAAGACCACGCCGAGGTCTTGGGCGTGGAGTACCTGATCTGGCAAGGGAAGATATGGTCCCTGGCCCGCGATGCCGAAGGCTGGCGCTCCTACAACGGCGGCGGGATGCACGACCCCGGCAACGTGACCGGCGGGCACTTCGACCACCTGCACATCACCGTCCAAGCCGGCGGTGCGTGATGGATGTGTTCCCCGACTTCGACGGGCTGGGCGGCATCGGCGATCTGAAACAGGTCATCGGCGCCCTGCTGACGATCGTGCTGATCGTCGCGGTGCTCATGGTCATCGTCTCCGCGATCTGCTGGGCGTTCGGCGCCTCGCACGGCAATCCCGCCCTCGCCTCCAAAGGCCGGGTCGGAGTGCTCGTCGGGATCGGCGCCGCCGCGCTCGCCGGCGCCGGGGTCGCGTGGGTGAACTGGCTCATCGCCCTCGGCAACCAGCTCTGACCCCCGCACCGAGTGAAGGCCCGCCTGTGGGCGGGCCTTTCTCATGCCCTCACGCGCTCGCCGGTGTCCAGTCGCTCTCCGGCCTACCTCGCCGCCACAAGCCATCCACTCTGCGAGGGAGCAACCGCCGTGATCGACATTGACCCCAACAGCAACGGCCTTCCGGGCATCGAACAGCTCCGCACCATCGTCGGCGCCGTGATGACGGTCGGCCTCATCCTCAGCGTCCTGGCGCTGATCGTGAGCGCGATCGTGTGGGCCTACGGCGCCAACAGCTCGAACCCGCACCTCTCGGGCAGGGGCAAGCTGGGCGTCCTCATCTCCTGCGGTGCCGCGGTGATCTGCGGCGCGGCGGTGACGCTCGTGAACTTCTTCTGGAACGTGGGCCAGGCCGTATAGGGCCGCCGGTCACAGCAGGAGATTCGTGATGGGTGTCTGCGACGTTCCCGTGATTTCGACCGTGTGCGACGTGGCCGGTGAGGCCGCCGCGACGGTCGTGGCCGCCCCGTTCGACTGGCTCGCCCAGGCGATGGGCGGCGCGGCCGGCTGGCTGATCGAGGCGATGTGGTCGGTCTTCGACACGACCACCCTGGTCGATGTACAGACGGACGGGTTCACCAGCGTCTACAACCTGATCTTCGGGATCGGCGTCTTCCTCGTCCTCATCTTCTTCTGCCTGCAACTCATCACCGGGCTGATACGCCGAGACCCGACCGCCCTGTCCAGAGCCGCGCTCGGCGCGGCGAAGTCGGTGCTGGGCGCGTTCGTGGTCGTCACGCTGACCGCGCTCGCGCTCGAAATCGTGGACCAGCTCTGCATCGGCATCATCCAGGCGTCCGGCGAGACCACAGGGACGATGGGCGACAAGATCATCCTGCTCGCCGCCGGGCTCAGCGGCATCAACATCGCCGCGCCCGGCGTCGGCGCGATCGTGACGATCTTCCTGGCCGGGCTGATGATCGCCGCCGTCGCGATCGTCTGGTTCTCGCTGTTGATCCGCAAAGCGCTGCTGCTGGTCGGCGTGGTGCTGGCGCCGATCGCGTTCGCCGGCGCATCCTGGGACGCCACCAAAGGGTGGATCGGGAAATGGGCGGCGTTCGTGATCGCCCTCATCATCAGCAAGCTCGTGCTCGTCGTCATCTTCTTGCTGGCGATCACGCAGATCGCCACCCCGATCGAGTTGGACATCGCCGCAGTCACCGAACCGATCACCGGCATCGTCCTCTTGGGCATCGCGGCGTTCGCGCCCTACATGGTCTACCGCTTCGTCTCCTTCGTCGGCTTCGACCTGTACCAGCAGATGGGCACCGAGCAGGAGGCCAAGAACGCGCTCAACCGTCCCGTCCCGATCCCGTCCAAGCCCCAAGGCGGCAGCGACGCCAAGAAGGTCCTCGAAGGCCCCAAGGACAGTGGCGGCTCCGGCGGATCAGGCGGCACCCCGCCGTCAGGCTCCCCGGCTCCGGCTGCGGGAGGCGGTAGCGGTGCTGGCACGGCCGGCGCGGGAGCAGGTGCCGGGAGTGGAGTGAGCGCAGGTGCCGGTGCGGGAGCTGCGGCGGCTGGACCTGCGGCAGCGGTCGTGATCGGCGCGAAGGTCGCCAAGGACGCTGCGGAAGCCGGCCCGAAGGCCGGGCGCGCGATGGCCGGGCAGGCCGAGGCCGCCGCGGACGCCGCTGGCGGCCAAAGCAGCGGCCAGACCGGCGGCACCCCGCCGTCGCAGACGGTCCCACCGCCCTCCACGCCGCAGCCGCGCACGCCCGCGCCCTCCGACCCGGCACCGCCGCCGACGGGGAAGGAGTGACCGGCCGTGTCCACCGCAACGGAACGGAAGGCGCCCGGCAGCGAGCTGACCCCGGTGAAGTTCTCCCGGCTCACCCGCCGGGGCGTGCTGCTGGGACTCTCGGCCTCTCAGCTCATCACCCTCGGCATCGGCGGGCTGAGCCTGTTGGCCGCGTTCTACGGCGGCGCCGGGATGCTGCTGGCCTACACCGCCCCGGTCTGGCTGTTCGCCGTGGTGCTGACCTGGGTGACCATCGCCGGGCGGCCGATGGTCGAATGGCTCCCGGTCGCCTGCTGGTGGCTATGGCGCACGACGGGCGGGCAACTGCTCTATCGGCGACGGATAGTAAAGCCCCGCCCGGCCGGGAACCTCGCGCTGCCCGGCGACATGGCCCGGCTCCGGGAGCACCTGGACCCCGAGACCGGCGCCTGCATGATCCACGACCCTCGTCAAGCCACGCTCACCGTGGTCTGCGAGGTCACGCACCCAGCGTTCGTGCTGCTCGACCCCGGCGAGCAGCAACGACGAGTCACGTCCTGGGGGCGAGTGCTCGCGACCGCCTGTCGGTCGGGGCGGATCACCACTCTGCAAGTGCTCGAACGCACCTTGCCCGATTCGGGCTCCGGGCTGGCCGAGTGGTGGGCCGAGCACGGCACCGACGACGGGACATGGGCCGCGACCACCTACCGCGAGCTGATCGAGCGGGCCGGTCCCGCTGGGGAACGGCACGCCACCACGATCAGTCTCTCGCTGGACATGAAGGTTGCCGCTCGACAGATCAGGACCGCCGGCGGCGGCATCCGCGGCGCCGCCGCGGTGCTCCGGCAGGAGATGTCGACCCTTGTCGCCGCGCTGCGGTCTGCGGACCTGACCCCTTCGGGATGGCTCGGTCCCGGCCAGGTCGCGGTCATCCTCCGCTCGGCCTACGACCCCGCGGTTGCAGCGACCTTGGAGCGGCACGGACGGCTCGGGCAGGAGCTTGCCGCCGCCGGCCCGGTCGCGGTCACCGAGACCTGGGGCAACCTGCGCACAGACTCCGCTTGGCACACCGTGCTGTGGGTCTCGGAATGGCCCAGGAGCCTCGTCTATCCGGGGTTCCTCGCGCCGGTGCTGCTGTCCACCGGCATCCAACGGTCGGTGTCGCTGATCTACACCCCGATGCGCTCTGACCAGGCCGCCCGCGACATCCGCAAGAAGAAGGTCGAGCACATCTCGGATGCGGCCCAACGCGCCCGGATCGGGCAGATCGAGGACGCCGCCCAGACCGCCTAATACCAAGACGTGCTGCAACAGGAAGCCGACCTGACCGCCGGCCACGGCGTACTGCGTGTCACCGGCCTCATCTCCGTCTCCGCCCCCAGCGTCGACGAGCTGGAAGCCGCAGTCGCCGCGATCGAACAAGCCGCGATCCAAGCCTCCTGCGAGACCCGAAGGCTCGTCGGACAGCAAGCGGTCGCCTTCACGGCGGCCGCGTTGCCGCTGTGCCGCACGGTGTGACCGGCGCGCTCACCTGGCAGGCACCCCACCCTCGTTGAAGGAGTCCCGTGATGCCCACGTTCACCGATCCGGCCCGCGACGCCGGCGAAGCCTACGAGGCGTTGCGTGGGCTCGCGCACGCCACCCGCACCTTCGAGAACCCGGCCGACACCTACGCCGTGATCGGAGACCTGTTGGGCGGGCTGCGATCGTTGCGGCAGGTGCTTGACCAGCTCGCCACCGCTCATCTGACCCGTCAGCACCACGTCACCGACGACGCCCGCGACCAGGCCGCCGGCGCGGCCGCGGCGCTGGCCGCCGCCGACGAGCTGCACCAGGCCGGCACCCTCATCGACCAGGCCGAGGACCGCCTCAGCGCCGCCTTCAACCAGTCAGGCCGGATCGTCTGGAACCCGCAGGACCGACGTGTCGAGCGGTGGATCGGCGTCGTGTTCCTCCAAGGCGAGGAAGCCGACCAGACGCTCGACCTCATCGACCGAGGCGGCGACGAGGCGGGCATCGAGCATCTGTCCATGTGGGACTACGGCGACGAGACCACCAACGCCGCCTTCGAGAACGGGGACGTCCACGACACCGCCCCCGTCTACCCCGGAGACCGGCAGGCCGAGACCGGCGACTACGCCATGACCTACAACCCACAGTCCGGGAACGTCGCGCTCTACCGGCGGCACCTGATCCCCGCCGAAGACGCCATCGACCCGCCCACCGCCGCGCACGTCCCGCCAGCCCGAGAAACCGCTGGCCACGAGACGGCAGCTCGACGCAGCGCCATCCGTAAAGGGAGCTGGTTCGAGCATCCCGGCGTTACCGCGGTAAAGCAGGCCCGCGGGCTGTCGCTCTGACATAGCCACCACAGCGACGCGCCGGCGTGCACCTGCCCGCCATGAACAGCGCAGACCCCACCGCTCCGATGTCCCGGCAAGCCGGGACGCTCACTTTGACCGTCTGGCCGGAATCGCCGCTGGGCGAGCACCAGCGGTACGCCTACCGCATCGAGGACACCGCGACCGGGCAGACACTCGACGGCCGGGACCTGTTCACCGGCACCGGAGCACCCGTGGCCCCGGACCGCGCGATGCGCGACCTCGCCGCCTACCTGGCCGCGGCCGGCGAAGCCCGCCAGTACGCCATCGACAACCCCGGCAGTAGGCCCGAGCACGAGGGTCTATTCCCCGGCTGGGTCGCTGAGGCCGCTCGCCAGAACGCGGACGCGCTGGACCTGTTCGGCATCGAGGACGCGCCGCAGCCCAAGCCGGACATGCCACCGCGGCCTCGCCCGGCGCCGGACTCGTCATGGTTCAACCGTCCCGCCGGCGGTTGGGTCTCCGGGACGCGGGAGCGGTCGTTGTGAGCCGGGGCGAGAAGCTGCATACCGCTGTCCTCGTCGCCCCCGCCTCGGAGCGGCGCCGGCTGCGCAAGCAGCGGCGACAGGCCGCCGCCCGACTCGTCGCCGAGCAGCGTCACGTCGAGAAGGAAGCGGCCCAGGCCAAGGCCGCCGCCGAACGTGCCGAACGCCGCGCCACGGTCTACCTGCCCGCCGCCGGCGAGCCCGGCCCGGCAGCGCTGAGAATGCCGGGCCGGTTCCGGGTGCCCCGGCATCAGGACACCAGCGCCGTGCTCGCCGGGCAGTACCCGTTTCTGGCCGAAGCCGGACTCGGAGCCTCGGGAATCTTCATCGGCCAAGACCTCTACAGCGGCTCGTCGTTCGTGTACGACCCGTGGGAGTTGTACCGCAGGGGCATCATCACCGCGCCGAACCTGATCTTGGCCGGGATCGTCGGCTCTGGGAAGTCCTCGCTCGCCAAGAGCCTCTACACCCGCAGCCTGCCCTTCGGGTACCGCGTCTATGTCCCCGGCGACCCCAAAGGCGAGCACTCCGGCGTCGCGGAAGCAGTCGGTGGGAAAGCGATCATCCTCGGGCACGGGATGGGCAACAGGCTCAACCCATTGGATGAGGGCTACCGGCCCGGTGGCCTGTCCGACCAGGAGTGGGCCACCACCCTCGCCGCGCGGCGCCGCGATCTGCTCGGAGCCTTGACGGAGACGGTGCTGGATCGGCGGTTGGCGCCGTTGGAGCACACCGCGATCGACACCGCACTGGCCGGGGCGGTGCGGGACGCGGACGTGCCGATCCTGCCGATGGTGGTCAACCGGCTGCTGCGCCCCGACCCTGCCGACGACCCGGACGGCCGGCTCACCGAGGACGGCCGCCAGGTCGGCCACGCGCTGCGCCGGTTGGTGGCCGGGGACTTGGCCGGTCTGTTCGACGGGCCGAGCACGGTCAGGTTCGACCCTTCGCTGCCGATGGTCAGCCTCGACCTTTCGCGCGTCACGGAGAACAGCACGCTGATTTCGGTGCTGATGACCTGCTCGTCGGCATGGATGGAAGCCGCCCTGCTCGACCCCAACGGGGGCCGCAGATGGGTCGTCTACGACGAGGCATGGAGGCTCATGTCCCACCCGGCGCTCCTGCGGAGGATGGACGCGCACTGGCGGCTGGCGAGGCACTACGGGCTGGCGAATCTGCTCGTGTTCCACAAGCTGACCGATTTGGAGAACGTCGGCGATGCGGGGTCGGCGAACCGGGCGCTGGCGAACAGCCTGCTGGCGAACGCGGAGACGAGGATCGTCTACCGGCAGGAGACCGATCAGCTCGGCCCTACCGCCGTCGCGCTCGGGCTGACCGGCACCGAACGCCGCCTGCTGCCCGGACTCGGCACCGGGCAAGGGCTCTGGCGGATCAAGGACCGGGCCTTCGTGGTGCAGCACCAGCTCCACCCCGCTGAGCTGGCCGCGTTCGACACCACCGCCCGCATGACCGGCGGAAACCCGCAAGTTCACGAATCCTGACCGGAACGGCGCAGCCGAGGCGCGTAGTCGGGCTCTGGCTCACCTCGCGGCATGAGGAAACCCGAGCCGCAGTCTGAGCCTGTTCCGGTCTCCATCCCGCTCGTCGTGCTCGACGTGCGCGAGGACGGCACCGTGACCGTCGCCGTCGACGGGAAACGGCTGGACCCCGACGCTTTCGCACCGCCGTGGCGACGATCCTCGTTCGGGCAGATCATCGACCGCGCCACGAACGACCGGACGACACCGGCCAGAGTCGAGGTCCGCGAAGCGGACGGCACGACCTTCACCGACATCATCGCCGCCCGCCGTCGGCGTTCCCGCCCCGAGCCCGAACCGGAACCGAAGGCATCAACCGGGCCGGTGTTCCACACCGTCGAGGGCGAGGGGTTCGTTCCCGGCGAGGACGTGGCGGTCGCCGTCGTCACCGGGCACAGCGACGCCGCCCACACCGGCACCGCGCGCGCCCTCATCGACCCGGCCGGGATCGGCGTCGACCAGGCCGGCGGGGTCATCGAGGTCATCCTGTTCGGCCGGGTCTCCGGCACAACGATCATCCAGCGAGTGCCGTGAACGAGCAGGGCCGGCAGACCGGCTCGTTCGGGGACGAGCTGACCAACGCCGCGATGATTGGGCTGGTCGTCCTGTTCGGCGTCGCGCTGATCCTGCGCGCCGCTGGATCGGTGGCCGCGTTCCTGACCGGCACACCACAGCCGACCGGCGATCCCGCTTCCGGGGTCGGAGTGCTGTTCCGCCCCGGCGATCCCGGCTCGGCGCTCGACGCGGACGGCCTGAACCCGGTCGTCTACTGGCTCGTCGCCGGGCTGCTGCTCGCCGGTCTCGTCACCGGAGGGCTATGGGCGTGGCTACGGCTCCGCCGCCACACCGACCGGATCGAGACCGATCCGCGCCGCATGGCCGGGATCGCTACCCGACACGAGGTCGCCGCCGCTGCGTCTGACAAGGCGCTGCTGCGCCGCGCGGGAAGCCTCCGTCCCGGTCTGAGCGACCCGCGCTCGCAGGACGTGGGCTACCGGCTCGGTGCCTCCAAGGGCGTCAGCGTGTGGGCGTCGGTCGAGGACTCGATCATGGTCATCGGGCCGCCCCGCTCCGGGAAGGGCCTGCATCTGGTGATCCCGGCGATCCTGGATGCCCCCGGCGCTGTCGTCGTCACCTCGACCAGGCCGGACAACCTCACCGCGACCATGCGTGCCCGCCGCAGGATCGGCCCCGTCGCGATCTTCGACCCGCAGCACTTGGCCGAGGGTCTGCCCGCCGGTTTGCGCTGGTCACCGATCCGGGGCTGTGAGTCACCGCAGACGGCGATGATCCGCGCCACCGGGCTCGCCGCCGGCACCGGCCTCTCCGCCGGCGGCGTCGATGGCGGAGGCTTTTGGGAGGGCAAGACACGGGCCGCGCTCCAAGCTCTGCTGCATGCGGCGGCGATCGACAACCGGCCGCCCGCCGAGCTGTTCCGGTGGACTCTCGATCCGACCGCGGCTGCTGATGCGGTGGCGATCCTGACCGGCTCCACCCAGGCGGCGACCGGATGGGCCGAGTCCCTGGAAGCGATGATCGACTCCGACCCCCGCACCCGCGACTCGATCTGGCAGGGCGTCTCCCTGGCGCTCGGCTCGCTGGCCGACCCGCGCGTGCTCGACGCCGTGTCGCCCGGCCCCGGCGAGGGGTTCGACCCCGAGGCGTTCATCCGCGACCGCGGCACGTTGTTCCTGCTGGCAACCGGCTCCGGTGCCGGAGCCAGCGCCGCGCTGGTCGCCGCGCTCGTGGAAGACCTGATCGAGACCGCCCGCCGCCTGGCCGCACGATCGGCCGGTGCCCGGCTCGATCCGCCGATGCTGCTGGCACTGGACGAGATAGCCAACCTCTCACCCCTGCCGTCCTTGCCGACGCTCATGGCCGAAGGCGGCGGGTCGGGGATCACGACGATGCCGGTGCTCCAATCGCTCGCGCAGGCGCGGGACAAATGGAACGAGCACCAGGCGAACGCGATCTGGGACGCCTCGATCGTCAAGGTCATCCTCGGCGGGGCTTCCAACAGCCGGGACCTGCAAGACCTGAGCGCCTTGGTCGGGGAACGCGACGAATACACCGACTCGGTGACGCTGGGCGACCACGGCACCCGCTCCAACCAGCGCTCCGTGCGCCGGGTGCCGATCTTCCCGCCCGACCGCATCCGCCGGCTCCCGTTCGGCACCGGGATCGTGCTGCTGCGCTCCGCACCACCGATCGTCACCGACCTGCACCCGTGGCCGAAGCGCCCCGATGCCGGCCAGCTCGTCGCCGACCGCGCCGAGATCGAAGCCCTGCTGCGCCGTTCCGACACCTGAACGCCGGTCGCGGCAAGGAGCACCTGCCCGCCACAACGGCCCGGTGCCACCGGGGCCGGAGAGCAGACAGGAGCCCAGCATGTCCGACGAACCTCACGGCGACGCCACGACGAACGACGTCCCCGACTCGGATATGGACGAGATGGACGACGACGGCTACGACGAGCCGCTGATCGCCGAGCCACCGCACCCGATCAACTGGAACCTGCTGAGTGCCGAGGACGCCGAGGCTGAGTGGCTGGAGCTCAACCGCTGGGTGGACTGGCTGCGCCACACCTACGGGCTCCCCGCCTCCGTGATCCCGCCGGCCTGGCACATGCACCCCGAGCTGCTGTGGGAGCTGAGCGCGCTGCACCTTCACTGGCTCTGCGCCTACGACCCCGACCAGAACGGCAGCGCACCGCTCGGCTGGCACCGCGACTTCGCCGACGCCCGCCAACGGCTCCGCGAATGGGTCGCCGCCTGCGGCACCCGGCTCGACCACGACCGCCCCACCAGGCAGACCGTCTGGCCCGGCGAGGAACCCCGCGACCCGATCGAGGACATCCCGGTCATCGACCGCGATGCCGAGTTCGTGGAGTTCGTCATGGCCGACGTCCAAGCCCGCCGCGAGGCCGAGGAAGCGTTCTACCGCGACCTCGACCCGGACACCGGAGAAGTGTCGTGAGTTCCTGCATCGAAACGAAGGAAAGCACCGAGGTCGCCGACCTCCGTGAGAGAGGCAAGGACTTCGGTGCTACCTTCCTGCCGCTGTCGAGCGATCAGGCCGACTCGATCAGGGCTGCTCTGATCGAGTCCATCGGTACTGCTCGTGAGGAACGAAACGGGGAGCGATCTTGATGCGGTTCGGGTCGAACTTGCCGCCCAGTTGCGGTGCCTTGACCACGCGAATGTCCAGCAAGAGCTTGACGATCCGTCGCTTCTCCAACAGGTCCAGCCGCTCCCACGCGCTCTCGATGTCCTCGGCCTGCAACAGCCGAAGCACGTCCTCGTCGGAGACCGGAGGCACCGTCGCCTTCACCGCCTGCTCAATCTCCGGGTTCAGGCGCTGCTCGATGCTCGAAAGCATCGTGAGACTGATCCTGCCTGCGGCATATTCCTCGGCGGCCTCGTCAAGCCGCTGGCGAAGCCGCGCCGCCTGAGCCTCGGCCTCCTGGACGCGCTCGTGCCAGTGCTCGCTTGGCCCGGCGATCACCGCCAAGCTCTCGGGCTTGGAGAGCCAGCCCAGCAGGGCGCCAACCACGTAAGCATCAGTGCGAGGGATGTCGATGCTGATCCTCCGACATCCGACAGTCGGGCAGGCGTAGTTGTCGCGGCGCGTCCCGTCCTTACGAGGGACCATCCCGTGCAGGCGGACCAGCGGCCCCGAACAGTAGCCGCACTTCGCGATGAACGACAGCAGCCACTTCGGATGACTGTGGTTGTCCTCTTCGACGTACCGGGTACGGCGTGCTCGATCTTCGAGCACCCGGTTGACCTGCTCCCAACGGTCACGAGGGATGATCGCCGGCCACTCCGCCTCACCGATCACCTTGCCCTGATACTTCCGCAGGCCGGCGATCGTCGGGCTCCTGAGCATCTGCCGCAGCGTCGAGTTCATCCAGCCGCGCGAGTGGTCCGAGGTCGGCTTCATCGGAGTCGGGACACCGGCCTTGTTCAGACGGGTCACGATCGCGTTCATCGGAACACCACTCAGAATCTCGTCCACGGCGTTGACGATGATCGCGGCTTTCTCCGGGTCGATTTCCTGACGAAGCAGCACTCCGGTGTGCTCGTCATAGACACGGCGGTACCCGAACGGGAGACGACCGTGCGGCCTGCCCTGCTGCGCGTGCAGCCGCACCGTGCGGAGCTGTCGCTCCCGGATCACCGCGGCGTCCTTCTCGGCGGTCAGGAACTCCAAGCCCATCATGAACGCGTCGTCGCTCCGGGCGAAGTCATAGACCCGTCCCTTGGTCAGATACAGCACCCCGGCCTCCTGGCAGGCGGCACGGAGCTGGACGTAGGCCAACAGCTCGCGGCCTGCACGCGACGGCTCCCAGGTCACGAAGGCGTCGTACTGCTTGGAGGCGATCAGGCGCAGGGCTTCCTCGAAACCCTCGCGCTCGCGGGTGCGCCACTGCGAGGCGGAGCGGTTAGCGTCGGTGATGACCTTGCCAACGTGCCACGTCTGCTGATCGCACCAGGAGCGGCAGTCCGTCTCCTGATCGTCGGTGGACCGCATGAGGTACTGGCGATCCATCGAGGCGCGGGTGTAGATGAGGGCGTTGACCTCATCATCGGTCGGTCGGGTGAGTGCTTGCGTTCTCATGGCAATCAGGTGCTCCGTGCTGTACGGGGTTCCTGATTGCTGGGTGA
>JAFIHG010000035.1 GCA_017848795.1 Candidatus Nanopelagicales bacterium
CAACCGTCCTGCTGCCGCAGGACAGCGGCGGAGGTCTCTCACCTCCACTCGATCAACAAGCGCCTCACGGCGCACGCCCGGGAACCTACAGTGCCGGTCTCGGAGGGTGAGCATCCGCCACACCCGTGGGGTGACGTGCCGGTGCTCCCGGCCCAGCCAGAGCACCTCCCGCGAGGCCCCGCGCAGCCTGGCCGCGAGCGTCGAGAGCAGGTCCCCGTCAGCGGGCATCACACCCGCGCCACGGCCGGCGGCCTCGTGTTGGGTGTCCAGGGCGCGGGTGATCGCCAGAGTGATGTCGGCATCACACCCCAGGCGGGCGAGCGTGGCGACCGGCACCAGCGCTGGTTCGGTGCCTGGGACGTCGAGGGTGCCGGTGCCGCGGCCGGCGAGCAGATCGGCCAGCTCCACGGTGAGCACCAGATGGGGGCGTATCCCGTGGCTGGTGCCGGCGTTGCCGTCGTCGAGGAACTGGCGGGCCAGCTCCACCAACGCCAACGCCCGCAAATGGTCGGCCTTGCCCCGCTGCACCCCACCGGTCCCACCGTTCTTCGCGGCTTCGATCGCGGCGTCGGTGGCCTCCTGGTCGATCTCACCCGTGACCGGGTCCAGGACCGGCTGCGGACCGAGGACACCCTCCCGGTACCAGCGGTCCACGATCCGATCCAACGCAGTACTCAAGAGGGCCTCGGACTCGGCCGACAGCATCCCGCGCACGTCGGTCTCATTCCCGACGCGGGTCAGGCGCAGGTGCTGGGCGTGGTAGGCCTCCTGCTCATCGGCGCTGGCCCCGTCGGGGAACACCGTTGCCAGGATCCGCTGGGCCGCGGCGCGGACGTGGTCGGCGTTCTCACTCTGCGCGATGTCGAGCAGCACCTGCTGGCACTCCCCGAACACCAACGCCGTCAGTTCGGGGTCGGTGCGGGTCTTCTTCTCACACGCCACCAGCCCCAAGCTGAGCTCCCGCACCCCCGCCCCCACCACCCGACCCGCGAGCCACGCCGACCGGGTCGCCGCGAACTCGGGCCGCTGCAGATCCCGGGACCGGGCCAGCAGGCGAGCGGCGTCCCGGTCCCCGCACCGGGTCGTCTGCTTCAACCAGGCTTTGGTGGACACGAACCCGCGCCCGCGCAGCACGCCACAGTCGTGCGTACGACCCAACGCCGCCGTCGCGGCAGCGGTCGCGGCATCCGCGGCCGCGAGCAGGCCTGCGGTCAGTTCCGGCAGCGCCTCGTCCGCGGTATCGATCAACACGCCAGCAGCAACCGCTTCGTTCACCAGAGCAAGATCCGCCCGCGCCCGATCCAGCGCGGCATGAACCTCCCGCGGCCCGACTGCCGGCGTCTGCAACATACGAACAACTGTAGGAGGGGGGGGTCCGACAGTCCCCTCCGACAAGACCTGCCTCTCCGACAAGATCGAAGAGCACCTGTCGCACAGCATCCGCATCGTCCTGCACGCCGGCGCCGACAGGCCCACAGGTCAGCAGAGGACTCGGGGAACGTTTTCGCCCGGGACCCACCTCACGTCAGGAGAGCCAGATACCGTGACCGGCAGCGTGTCGTTGCTGGCGAAGGGGATTCCAGTTCGCGCCGGGCTGTTGACTCGCGAGGGCCGGTTCAGGGCTCGACCTTCTGGCCCTTGCCCAGCACGACCACGCCGCCGTCGCTCACCGTGTAGCGGTCACGGTCCAGGTGCAGGTTGACACCGACCTGGGCCCCGTCCGGGACGACGACGTTCTTGTCCAGGATGGCGTTGCGCACGACCGCCCCCCGGCCCACCCGCACCCCGGGCATGAGCACCGACCCCTCGACGTACGCACCGTCGAGGACGGTCACGTCCGCGGACACCACGCTCGAGCGCACGTGGCCGCCGGCGATGATCGAGCCGCTCCCGACCATCGACTCGTGCGCGTTACCGCCCTCGACGAACTTGGCCGGGGGCAGCGGCGGCAGGTGGGTCAGGATCGGCCATCTGCGGTTGTAGAGGTTGAAGATCGGGTGGACGCTGACCAGGTCCATGTGCGAGTCGTGGTACGCGTCGATCGTCCCGACGTCGCGCCAGTAGCCGCGGTCGCGTTCCGTCGCGCCCGGCACCTCGTTCTCGTCGAAGTTGTAGACCCCGGCAAGGCCCTGCGCGGTCAACATCGGCAGGATGCTCCCGCCCATGTCGTGGACCGACCCCTCGTCGCCCGCGTCGATCCGCAGCGCCTCGACCAGCGCCTCGGTGGTGAAGACGTAGTTGCCCATCGAGGCGTAGCAGTTGTCCTCGTCGCCGGGGATCCCCGGCGGGTCGTCCGGTTTCTCCAGGAACCCCGCGATGGTGCGCCCGTCCGGGGCGGTCTCGATGATGCCGAACTGGTCGCCCTGCTCGCGTGGCACCCGGATACCTGCGACGGTGACCCCGGCGCCGCTGTCGATGTGCTGCTCCACCATCTGCCGGGGGTCCATCCGGTAGACGTGGTCGGCACCGAAAACGACGACGTACGCAGGAGATTCGTCGTACACCAGGTTCAGGCTCTGGTAGATGGCGTCCGCACTGCCGGTGAACCACCGCGGTCCCAGCCGCTGCTGTGCGGGCACCGGTGTGATGTAGTCGCCGAGCATCGTCGACATCCGCCAGGTGGTCGTGATGTGGCGGTCGAGCGAATGGGACTTGTACTGCGTCAGCACGCAGATCCGCAGGTAGCCGGCGTTCACCAGGTTCGACAGTGCGAAGTCGATGAGGCGGTACGCGCCGCCGAACGGGACGGCCGGTTTGGCCCGATCCGTGGTGAGGGGCATGAGGCGCTTGCCCTCGCCGCCGGCGAGGACGATCCCGAGCACCTCCCTGCCCACGCGACAAGGGTATCCGCGGTCGTACGCTGACGTCCGTGCTACGGGTCGGAATGCTCACCAAGGAGTGGCCGCCCGAGGTCTACGGCGGTGCCGGCGTCCACGTGACCGAGCTGGTCCGGGCACTGCGACCGCTCGCGGACGTGCGCGTGCACTGCTTCGGGGCGCCCCGCGAGGACGCCTGCGCGCACCCGGTGCCGGCCGGCTTCCGGGACGCGAACCCGGCCCTGCAGACGCTCGCCGTCGACCTGGAGATGGCGCGTGAGCTCGCCGAGCTCGACGTGCTGCACTCCCACACCTGGTACGCGAACCTGGCCGGGCAGGTCGGGGGACTGCTCCACGGGCTGCCGCACGTGCTGACGGCGCACTCGCTCGAGGCGCGCCGGCCGTGGAAGGCCGAGCAGCTCGGTGGCGGCTACCGGCTCTCGTCCTGGGCGGAGCGCGTCGCGTACGCCGACGCCGCCGCGGTGATCGCGGTGTCCGACCGGATGCGCGTCGAGATCCTCGAGACCTTCCCGCTGCTGGACCCGGACCGCGTCCACGTGGTGCGCAACGGCATCGACACCGAGCAGTTCCGGCCCGACCCGGCCACCGACCGGGTCGAGGCGTACGGGATCGACCCGGCGCGGCCGTACCTGCTCTTCGTCGGGCGCATCACCCGCCAGAAAGGGCTGGCGCACCTGCTGCGCGCAGCCGACCGGTTCGAGCCCGGCCTGCAGCTGGTGCTGTGCGCCGGCGCCCCGGACACCCCGGAGATCGGGGCGGAGACCGCCCGGCTGGTCGCGGATCTCGAGCGAAGCCGCGGCGGCGTGCACTGGATCCGTGAGCATCTGGACCCGGCGGCCCTGCGCCAGCTGCTCACCGGCGCGCTGGCGTTCCTCTGCCCGTCGGTGTACGAACCGCTCGGCATCGTCAACCTCGAGGCGATGGCGTGCGAGACGGCGGTCGTCGCGTCGGCGGTCGGCGGGATCCCCGAGGTCGTCGAGGACGGACGCACCGGGCTGCTCGTGCCGTACGACGAGCGCGAGCCGCGTGCGTTCGAACACGCGTTCGCCGACGCCGTGAACCGGCTCGCGCTCGACCCGCGTACCGCGGTCACGATGGGTGCGCGGGGGCGGGCTCGCGCGGTCGAGCTGTTCGGTTGGGACCTCGTCGCGGCGCGCACCCTCGAGGTGTACCGCGCGGCGATCGAGGTCTGCGCCAGGTGAGCCCGGACGACGGGCCGACGCCGCCGTCCGGGTCGAGCAGCGAGGCCGGCGCGAGCGGCGCCATGAGCATCGTGTCCTCGCCGCCGCGGCACCGCGCGGCCGCCGTCGGCTACCTGCTCTACCTGCCGGCCGCGCTGATGTTCGCGCTCAACGGCACGGTGTCCAAGCAGCTGCTGGTCGGCGGGGTCGAGTCGACCCGGCTCTCGCAGCTGCGGGTCACCGCTGCCTTTCTCGTGCTGCTGGTGTTCGTGACCCTCACCCGCCCGGCCGCGCTGCGAGTGAAGCGCCGGGAGTGGCCGACCCTGCTGCTGTACGGCTTGGCCGGGATCGCCATGACGCAGTGGCTGTACTTCGTAGCGATCGAGCGGCTACCGGTGGGCATCGCGCTGCTGATCGAGTTCACCGCGCCCGTGATGGTCGCGCTGTGGGTGCGTTTCGCGTGGCACCATCCGGTACGCGACGCCGTCTGGGGTGCCCTTGCCCTTTCTCTCGTGGGGCTGGCGATGGTCGGCCAGGTCTGGGAGGGGTTCGCACTCGATGCGATCGGCGTCGCGGCGGCGTTCGGCGCCGGGGCGGCGCTCGCCATCTACTACCTGTCCGGCGAACGCGGCGTCCGTACGCGCGACCCGGTGTCGCTCACCATGTGGGGGTTCGCCGCCGCCTCCGCGATGTGGGCGGTGGCAGCGCCGTGGTGGTCGTTCCCCTGGGATGCGGTGACCGCGGTGCGCGGCGAGATCGGACCGCTGACGGCGATACCCGGATGGTGGCTGGTCGCCTACATGGTGCTGCTCGGCACGGTGGTGCCGTTCGCGCTCATCCTGTTCTCGCTGCGACACCTTTCCGCCTCGCAGGCGTCGGTCGTCGGCCTGGCCGAGCCGCTGCTCGCCACGGTGATCGCGTGGGTCGTTCTCGGCGAGGCGCTCACCCCGGTGCAGATCCTCGGCGGCGGCATCGTCCTGGCCGCCGTCCTGATCGCCGAGAACTCCCGCTGAACGCTCAGCGGAGCGCGACCAGCGGGACATCGTCGCTGCTCGCCCACCCGGTCCAGTGCTCGGTCGGGTGGGCGGCGAACGCCGCATCCCAGCCGTCGGGGGGGCCGAGCCGATCGACGACCCGTTGGTAGAACTGCGGCTCCAGCGCCGCGAGCGCGACGTGCCCGTCGGCGGTGCGGTACGTGCGGTAGTGCGGGAGCGCTCCGGACAGCGGCCCGCCGGGAGCTGTGAGCCCGTACCGCAGCGGCGACGCGAGCGACTGCGCCGCGTCGGCGAGCGACACCTCCCGGTACGTCCCGTGCCCCGCGCGCGCCTCGACGACGGCCACGATGCCCATGGTCGCGGCCTGCTCCGCGCCGAGCAGGTCGACGAACAGCGAGCGTGGCATCGCGTCGTCGGCGAGCAGCCCGGCCGCGGCCTGGTAGGTGAGGTCGTGCCCGGCCTGCTCCGCGTCGGGGCCGCTGCCCCCGGTGATCGCGACCTGGGCGAGCCGCGGGAAGTCGCGGTGCAGCCGCTTCCAGGAGAGCCCGAGCCGGGCCAGCGCGGACGGGCGGCTCGCGGTGAGCAGGACCTCCGCGTCGCCGAGCAGCCCGTCCAACTCGCGGCGCGCTACAGGGTCCTTCAGGTCCAGGGTGCGTACGGCCTGGCCCTCGACGAGCTCGCGGTACCAGTCGGGGGCGACCTCGGCCAGCGGGTCGCCGGACGGCGGCTCGACCTTCGTCACCCGGGCACCCAGGTCCGCCAGCCGCCGCGCGGCCAGCGGCCCGGGCAGGTTGATCGCGAGACTCACGACGCGGGCGCCGGCCAGCGGGGCGGTCACCGCCGTCACGGCATTCCCACCGGGTCCAGCCGGGGCACCGCCGCCAGCAGGGCGCGGGTGTACTCGTGCACGGGCGCCTCGAACAACCGGCCCACGGGCGCGTGCTCCACGATCCGTCCGCCCGACATCACCGCGACATCGTCGCTCACCGCGCGTACGACGCCGAGGTCGTGGGAGATGAACAGCAACGTGAGGCCCAGCTCGGCGCGCAGCCGGGCGAGCAGGCGCAGCACCGTCGCCTGAACCGAGACGTCGAGGGCGCTGACCGCCTCGTCGGCGAGCAGCACCTCCGGCTCGACGGCGAGGGCCCGGGCGATCCCGATCCGCTGTCGCTGGCCACCGGAGAGCGCCGCCGGGTAGCGATCGAGCACGTCCGCCGGCAGCTCGACCAGCTCGAGCAGCTCGGCGGCGCGGTCCCGGGCGGCCGCCCCGGTACGCAGCCCGTGCACCCGCAGCAGCTCGGTCAGGATGCCTCCGACCGTGCGGCGCGGGTTCAGCGAGGAGCTCGGGTCCTGGAAGACCATCTGGATGCGGCGAGCGGTCACCGGGTCACGGCGGACGGGCAGCGGCGTGCCCGCCAGCAGCACCTGCCCGGCGGTGGGAGCCAGCAGCCCGCAGATCACCTTGGCCAAAGTGGACTTTCCGCAGCCGGTCTCCCCGACCAGCCCGAGCGACCGACCGCGGGCGACCGTCAGGTCCACCCCGTCCAGGACCGTGACCTGCGACCGGCGCGGTCCCGGGTAGCGCACTCGCAGGTCCCGCACCTCGAGGTAGGCGCTCATCCTCGTACCACCCCCGCCGCAGGCGTCTCGGACCCTTCGCTGACCCGGATGCAGGCAACCGAGCGGGTCGGATCCATCGTCACCAGCGCCGGCTCCGTGAGCCGGCAGCGTTCGTCGGCCAGCGCGCACCGCGGCGCGAAGCGGCAGCCCGTACCGCGGGCGGCGGGTGCGGGCTGGCTGCCCGGGATGCCGTGGGGCAACCGCCCGTCGCCGAACGCGTCGGGTACGGCGTCGCGCAGGGCGACGGTGTAGGGGTGCCGGGGGTCGTGCAGTACGGCAGCGGTCGTGCCCTGCTCGACGACGCGGCCGGCGTACATCACGGCGACCCGCCCCGCCAGCCGGGAGACGACCCCGAGGTCGTGCGTCACGAAGAGCATCGCGAGGCCGCGCTCCCGGCGCAGCCGGTCGAGCAGGCCGAGCACCTGGGCCTGCACCGTGACATCCAGCGCGGTCGTGGGTTCGTCGCAGAGCAGCAGGCGGGGGTTGCCGGCGAGCGCGGCCGCGATCGCCACCCGCTGGCGCAGCCCGCCGGAGAGCTGGTGGGGAAAGGCCTTGGCGCGGCGGGCCGGCTCCGAGATCCCCACTTCCTCGAGCAACTCGACCGCCCGGGTCCGGGCATCCTTGCGGCGCAGCCGCCCGCCAGAACCGACCACCAGCACGTCGGCGACGCTGTCACCGGCCCGCCGGGTCGGGTTCAAGGCGGTCATCGGCTCCTGGAACACCATCGCGACTCCCCGACCGCGCACCTGCTCGGGGCGGTACGCCACCGGTTCCGCCCCGGGGGTCGAGGCGAAACGCAGCTCGCCGCCGCTCCGGCGCACGTTCCGGGGCAGCAACCCGATCACGGCGCGCAGGGTGAGGCTCTTGCCCGAGCCGGACTCGCCGACCAGCCCCAGGCACTCCCCCGCGGCAACGTCGAGGCTGACGCCATCGACCGCGGGCGCACCGGCGGCGTCCACCCGCAGGTCGCGGACCGCGAGTACCGCGCACCCTGGGCTCATCGTCGCTTCAGCCGATCGTCGAGGGCGTCGCCGATCAGAGCAAGCCCGATACCGAGCAGGGCGATCGCCAGTCCCGGGGTCACGATCAGCCACCACTGCTGCGCGAACCGGTCCCGGCTCTCCGCGATCATCGTGCCCCACTCCGGGATCGGGCTCGGGATGCCCAGCCCGAGGAACGACAAGGTCGCGAGGGCGAGGATCGCGAGACCGACGTCGAGGACCACGTAGACGATGGTCTGGTTCAGGACGTTGGGCAGCACGTGCCGGGTCAGCACGCGCCACCGCGAGAGGCCGGCGCCACGGGCGGCCTGGACGTACTCCAGGTCGCGCACCCGGATCACCTCGCCGCGCACCAGGCGCGCGTAGACCACCCAGCCGACGACGGCGAAGACGACGATGACGGGGATCTCCCCGGGCCCGAACGGGCCCCAGCCGACGGAGCCGCCGATGGCCGCCAGCAGCGCGAGGAAGAACACCAGTACCGGGAACGACTGGACGAGCTCGATCACCCGGCTCACGACACCGTCGACGACGCCTCCGAAGAAGCCGGCGAAGGCACCCAGCGCGGTACCGATCAGCATGGGCAGCAGCGCGCACAGCACGCCCACCCGCAAGTCCACCCGGGCGGCGTATAGCAGGCGGGAGAACACGTCCCGGCCGAGCGCGTCGGTGCCGAGCAGGTGGCTGGCGCTCGGGTTCGCGAGCCGGTGCAGCAGATCCTGCGCCAACGGGTCGGCGGGAGCGATCACCGGTGCCAGCAGGGCGACGAACACGAACAGCCCGACGATGCCCAGACCGACCGCCAGCTTGCCGGGCCGGCGTACGCGCGACGCCGCTGCCGGGCGCGCGACAACCGCCGCCGTCACTGGGGACGCACCCGTGGGTCGAGCGCGCCCTGCAGCACGTCGGCGACCAGGTTGACGGCCACGACCGCCACGGCGAACACCAGGGTGATGGCCTGGATGACGAGCAGGTCCTTGCCGACGGCGGCGGTCACCAGCGTCGAGCCCAGGCCGTGTATGTCGAACGTCGCCTCGAGCACCACGACGCCGAACAGCAGGAACCCCGCCTGCACGGCCAGCAGGCTCACGGCGGGCGAGAGGGAGTTGCGCAGCACGTACCAGCGGAACAGTCGCGCGCCACTGATCCCACTGGCCCGGGCGGCGGCGACGTACTCGGAGTCGAGCACCTCCACCATGCTCGAACGCAGGCTGCGTGCGATGACCGGGGCCAGGGACAGCGACAGCGCGAAGGCGGGGAGCACCACGGACCGCAGCCGGCTCGCCGGGTCCTCACCGAAGCCGGCCACCGGGAACCACCCGGTCGGTAGTGCCACGAACCGGATCAGCACCAGCCCCACCCAGAAGGTGGGCAGGTAGAGCACGACGATGCTCGCGGAGCGCAGCGCGTGGTCGAGCCAGCCGTCCCGGTGCGTCGCCGCGGTCCAGGCGAGCGGCACCGCGATGAGCGCGGTCAGCAGCACGCTGGCGGCCACCAGCCACAGCGTCGGTGCGAGGTGGGAGCCGATCACCTCGGCGACCGGCTGGCTGGTGCGCGCCGAGGTGCCGAGCTCACCGCGGACCAGGTTGCCGAGGAACGTGGCGTACTGCACCAGCACGCTGCGGTCGTAGCCGAGCTGGTGGCTCAGCGCCGCGACGGCCTCCTCGCTCGCCCGGGGACCGAGGATGATCCGCGCCGGATCGCCCGGGGTGACCTTGGTGATCAGGAAGACGAGCAGGGTCACGGCCAGCAGCAGCGGGGCGGTCTGCAGCAGCCGCCAGCCGACGTAACGGGCCCAGCCGGTCACCGTCGCGCTCCGGTCACGACGCCGGGGCGACCCAGAGCCGCGCCGCGTCGTACAGGCCGGACGGCAGCAGCTCCAGCCCGTGCACGGAGGTGCCGGCGACGGCCGCGACCGCAGGGGACAGCAGTGGGGCGACGGCGGTGGTGTCGTACGCGTCCTTCTCGAACGGCGCGACGGCCGCGGCCTGACCGGTCGTGCCCTCGGCGGCGGAGACCGCGGCGATCGCGGTACCGGCGGCTGTCACATCGGCCCCGCTGAACAGGAAGCCGGTCGCGGCCACGAACGACAGCGGGTCGACGGGAGTCGGCGCCATGGCGGCGTAGTTGCCGATCGCCATGGTGTAGTCGCCGCCGGCGAGCTTGGTCAGGTACGTCGCGGAGTCGACCTGCTTGATCTGGGTGGCGATCCCGGCCGCCTCCAGCATCGGCCCGATCGCCTGGGCGGCGAGCAGATCGACGCCGCGGGAGGAGTCGACGAGCAGCTCGACCGGCGCGCCGGAGTAGCCGGACTTGCCGGCCTCGGCCTTGGCCGCGGGCGCATCGAAGGCGGACCAGTCGCAGGTCGGGCAGCCCTCGTCGCCGGGCACCACCGCGGGCAGCACGCCGGTCGCGACGGTGGCGTCACCCGCGTACACACCGGAGATCAGCCCGGCGCGGTCGATGGAGAGGGACACGGCACGCCGGAAGTGGGCGTCCGAGGTCGGAGCCGCGGCGTGGTTGAAGATGAGCAGGCTGATCGTCGACGAGGGGACCTTGACGATCTGGGGGTCCCCCGTGACGGTGCCCAGCGAGTCCAGCGGTACCCGGTCCGCCATCCCCGCGTCGCCGCTCGCCACCTGGACCAGCCGCTGGGAGGTGTCGGCGACCACCCGGTAGGTCAGCTTGTCCAGGTACGGCTGGCCCGCGGCGTAGAAGTGCTGGTTGCGCACGAGCGTGATGCTGTCGCCGGGCTGCTCGGACTCGATCGCGTACGGTCCGGCTCCGACCGGCTTGGCGAAGAACTCCTTCTTGCTCTTGCCGCCGAAGTCGGCCGGGAGCACCGCCGACGTGCTCCAGGTCAGGATGGGCACGAGCGCGGAGGACGGCGCGGTCAGCGTCAGCACCACGGAAGAGTCGCCGGAGGCCTTGGCGCTCTTGATGATTCCGCTGTAGAGCGGGCCGTAGTTCGCGCCCGCCTTCCACTGCTCCACCGAGAACACCAGGTCCGCGGGGGTCACCGGCGCGCCGTCGCTGAAGGCGGCGCCGTCTGCGAGGGTCAGGGTGAGCTTGGTACGGGAGTCGTCGTACGACCAGGACTTGGCCAGCCCCGGGACGACCTCGGTGCCGTCCGGGCTCAGCTCCAGCAGCGGCGCGGTCACCTCGCGGATCAACTGGTACGTGGAAACCTGCATCGCGGTCGCCGGGTCCCAGCCGTCGATGGCATCCGGAATGACGACGGTCAGGCTGCCGCCGGTGACCGGTGTCCCGGGCACCACCGTCGAACCGTCGGACGGCGCAGCGCTCGAACACGCTGCCAGGCCGGCGCACAAGACAGTGGCGGCGCCCACCGCCACGATCGTCCTGATCCGCTGGATCATGGGTCCACCTCGTTCTGCGGGTTCGTGGCACGGGGCCGGGTGGAGCGGGAAGAGTGCACGCGACCGAATCGCTAAGATAGGAGTCGGACGTTGTTCGTAGAATGTTTACGATGGGAGGGCGCATGTCAAGGGTTTCGAAGGAAAGACCAGCACGCGCCCGCCGTCGCAGCGCGCAGACCACGCGCGCTCTCATGCTGCGAGCCGGCACCGATCTCGCGATCGAGGCCCTTCACGAGGCCGACGAGGATGCCGCGGCGCGCGCGCTGTCCCACATCCGCCTCACCGAGGTGGCGCGCAAGGCGACCGAGCTCGAGTCGTCAGATGACGGCGCTCCGGTCGCCCCGATCACGACCGGCGCGATCTACCAGCTCTGGCCCTCGCAGGCCGCCTACCAGGCCGACCTGATGGTCCACGTGCTGAGTGAGGCCCCGCTGCCGGTGCCCGCCCGGCTGCACAGCAGAGCGCTCGAGCTGATCGCCGCTGGCACGCCCGCGGAGCAGATCATGGGCGAGCTCGCCGACCTGGCCTTCTCCCGGGCCCGCGCCACCCCGGAGTACGACCTGGCCCTGCTGTTCGTGCCGTACAGCACGCTGCCTCGCGTGGGCGAGACGCTGCGAGAGACCTACCGTGAGCAGGACCGCGCGGCACGTCCCATCTACCAGGCGGTACTGACCTCGGGGCGCCTGCGGGTGCGTGCCCCCTGGAAACTCGACGACCTGATGGCGGCGATGTCCGCGCTGCACGACGGGTTCCGGGTGCGGCTGCACAGCGACCCGACGATCGTGCGCAACCGCAAGGGCCAGTCCCTGCTGGCGGAGGCGAGCATCGCGCTGTTCCGCAGCTTCACCGAACCCATCGACTGACGGGCGCGCCGCCCCTCACCCCGCGTGTCCCTGCTCGAAACGTCGTCAACTCGCCGGGATAACGACATTTCGAGCAGGGACGCGGGACAGGGGGCGACCGTCAGGCGAGGGTCTCGATGTAGGACGTGATCGCCTCGCAGATCGCCGACTCGTCGGTGTCGCGTTCGGCGTTCACGGCGTCCGGCGCGGACGCGAGACGGACGATCACCAGATCGTTCGCGTGGTCGACCCAGAGGATCTGACCGCAGACTCCCCACGCCGTCGGCCGTCCTCCTGGAGCCACCCACCACTGGCCGCGATAGCTCCATCCGGCCATGTGCGCGCTCTCGGGCGACCGGGCGAAGGCCTCGACGTCGCCACCGGCCCGCAGCTGGTCGATCACCTGCTCCGGCCAGACCACCTCGTCCCCGCGTCGCCCTCCCTCGAGGACGAGCTGGCCGAACCGGGCCAGGTCGCGAGCCGTGACGTTGAGCCCGCCGCTGGTGACCGGCGTCCCGGTGGGGTCGAGCAGCAGCATCCCGGAGCGTTCCGCGCCGATCCGGGACCAGATCCGTTCGGAGAGCGTCTGCACGTACGACTGACCGTGCACCATCGTCAGGATCCAGCCGAGCACGTCGGTGGCGGGGGTCAGGTACTGGAACCGGCGTCCCGGCGTGCCGCGCGGTGTCAAGGTGCGCGTGAAGTCCCAGACTCCCCAGCCCGGGTCGTGCGCGTTGTCGACCCAGGAACCGGTCGCCCGCAGGAACTTGAGGAACTGTGCCTCCTCCTGCCCCGGGTCCGGGTCGTCGCCGAGCCACTCGAGCTCGTCCCACTCCATCTCGAAGACCATGTCCAGCACCTGCTGCACGGTGGCGCCGGCGAACCCGGACCCGGCGAGCGCCGGCACGTAGTCGGCGGGGCTGCGGTCCGGGTCGACCAGTCCGTCGTGGATCGCGAGCAGCATCAGGAAGCCGGTGAAGGACTTGGTCACCGACGCCAGCAGGTGCCGCTGGTCGGGGGCCAGGTCGTTGTCGTAGCGCTCGTACAACAGGTGCCCGTGGTGCAGCACCAGCAGGGCGTCGCTGTACGTCCGCTCCAGCATCTCGCGCAGCGGCCGTGCCGTGCCGGTGTGGTCGACGACGGGCAACGCCTCGAGCGCCTCGACGTGTCCGGACCGCTCCGGCAGCTCACGCACCTCACCACTCCCGCGTGAGACCTCGGCACACGGCATCAGCTCAGTCATGTGCGAGAACGCCCAACGGTTGTACGGCGGGAAGAGCCAGTTCCCCCGGTTGACCCGCGCCTCGCGCGGCGGGGGACATCCCACCATGAGCCCGAGCTCCCGTGCGGTCGCGTACGCCGATACCGGACCTGCGGAAACCGATGCCACCATGCACCTCCATGTGTCTTGTTTCTTCATCATAGAAGTTCTATGGTGCGGTCAGTCAATGCTCTCCCGGAGGAATCGGATGACGCTGCTCGACACGGAACGCGCCACTGCGGTCACCGCGCCGGCCGCGGCGGAGTACACCGATCCCACGCTGTTGCGGGCCGAGCTCGCGGCCGCGTTCCGCCGGAGCTGGCAGGTCGCCGTCCCTGCCGCCGCCGTCGCCGAGCCGGGCTCGTACGCCGCCACCACGATCGCCGGCACGCCCGTGGTGGTGACCCGTGACCAGGACGGCGTGCTGCACGCCCTGGCCAACGTCTGCCGGCATCGCGGGATGATCCTCGCGGAGGGGTGCGGCCCGGCCAGGAACCTGGTGTGCCCCAACCACGCCTGGGTGTACGACCTGTCCGGTCGGCTGGTCGGCGCGCCCCGCACCGGCGCCGAGCCGGGCTTCGACCCGGACCGGATCGCGCTACCGCGGCTCGCCGTGCACGAGTGGGGTCCGCTCGTGCTCGCGAACCTGGACGGCGCCGCCGAGCCACCGCGCCACGAGCTGGACGTGATCGAGACCGGCCTTGCCGAGTCCGGTCTCCGGTTCGCCGACCTCGCGCCGTACGGCGCGACGGTCGACTGGTCGATCGAGGCCAGCTGGAAGATCGTCGTCGAGAACTATCTGGAGTGCTACCACTGCGGTCGCGTGCATCCGGACCTGGCACGAGTGATCGACACCAGCCTGGAGAAGTACGCGCTCGACCCCGACGGTGACCTGCTCTCGGCACGCTCCCCGATCCGCAGCGCCGGCGACCCGGCCCGCCAGCAGCAGATCCTGCGCACCGACGGTCCGGTCGAGCTCAGCCAGTGGCACCTGCTGTTCCCGGCGACGACGATCAACGTCTACCCGGGCCAGGGTGCCGTCGAGGTGACCTGGTACTGGCCGGTGGACACCGGGCTCACCGCGGCGCGGACCCTGGTGCTCGCTCCCCCGGGCGCCGACCCGGCGTACCTGGACCAGGTCGTGGAGCTGCTCACCCGGGTGGGTGAGGAGGACAACGCCATCTGCGAGTCGATGCACGCGGGCCTGCTCTCGGGCACCCTCGAACGGCCGATGTTCCTGGCGCACAACGAGAAGCTGCTGGGCCACTTCCACGCCGCGCTCCGAGCCCGGCTCGGCGCGGGTACCGAGCGGTGAGCGCGCTCGGCGGCAAGGCCCGGGTGGCCGGGGTCGGGATGGTGCCCTTCCGCACGCCGCGTACCGCCGATCCGTACGACGTGATGGCGCCGGCCGCGGTCCGTGCCGCGCTCGCCGATGCCGGACTCGAGTACGGGCAGGTGCAGCAGGCGTACGTCGGGTACGTGTACGGCGACTCGACCTCCGGCCAGGCCGCGCTGTACGAGGTCGGGCAGAGCGGCATCCCGGTCGTGAACGTGAACAACAACTGCGCCACCGGGTCGACCGCGCTGTTCCTCGCCCGGCAGGCGATCGAGGGCGGCCAGGCCGACTGCGTGCTCGCGCTCGGCTTCGAGCAGATGCAGCGCGGCGCGCTCAGCACGCTCTGGGACGATCGGCCCAGCCCCTTCGCCCGCTCGGACCGGATCGTGCTCGACCTGCAGGGCCCCAGTGACGCGCCGTTCGCGGCGCAGTACTTCGGCGGCGCGGGGGCGACGTACGCCGCGGCGTACGGCACCCCGCCCGAGACCTTCGCCGCGGTCTCCGTGAAGGCGCGCGCGCACGCCGCGAACAACCCCTACGCCGTCTTCCGCGACCCGGTGACCGTCGAGCAGGTGCTCGCCTCGCCGCAGGTGTACGGCCCGCTCACCCGGCTGCAGTGCTGCCCGCCGACCTGCGGTGCCGCGGCTGCCGTCCTGGTGTCGGAGCAGTTCGCGCGCCGCCACGGCCTGCCGGCGGGAGTGGCGATCCGCGCCCAGGCGATGACGACCGACACGGCGACGAGCTTCGAGCCTCCGGACCTGCGCCGCCTCGTCGGGTACGACATGACCCGCGCGGCCGCGCAGCAGGTGTACGAGGACGCCGGCGTCGACCCGCTCGACGTCCCGGTCGTCGAGCTGCACGACTGCTTCACCACCAACGAGGTGCTGTCCTACGAAGCGCTCGGACTCACCTCCGAGGGCAGCGCCGAGAAGTTCGTGGCCGAGGGCGACAACACGTACGGCGGCCGGGTCGTGACGAACCCCTCCGGCGGGCTGCTGTCCAAGGGCCACCCGCTCGGGGCGACCGGTCTGGCCCAGTGCGCCGAGCTCGTGTGGCAGCTGCGTGGGACCGCGGGCGCGCGCACCGTGCCCGATGCCCGACTGGCGCTGCAGCACAACATCGGTCTCGGCGGCGCCGCCGTCGTCACCCTCTACGAGAAGGCCGGCTGAATGCCCATCGACCGCGACCGGGCGCTCGCCCTGGTGATCCCCGACCGCACCGTCACGGTGGAGCGCGGCGCCCTGCGGGCGTTCGCGCAGGCGACCGGCGACGACCGGCCGGCGAGCCACGAGGTCGCGGCGGCCCGCGGGGACGGAGCACCCGACCTGCGGGTGCCGCCGACGTACTTCTTCAGTTTGGAGCTGTTCGCGCCCGACCCGTTCGGCTTCCTGTCGGATCTCGACATCGACCTGCGCCACGTCCTGCACGGCGAGCAGCACTTCGAGTACTTCACGTCGTGCCACGCCGGGGACGAACTCACGCTGCGGTCCCGGATCACCGACGTGACCGCCAAGAAGGGCGGGCCCATGGAGCTGCTCACCAAGGAGACCGACGTCCACCGCGGCGATGCGCCGGTGGCGCGGATGCGCACCGTGCTCGTGGTCCGCAACCCCGCGGGGAGCGCAGCATGACCGAGCAGCTCACCGCCGGCCCGCGCACCGCGCCCACCGTTCGCCTGGAGCCCGGCCAAGAGCTGCCGGCCCTCGCACTCCCGCCGATCACCCGTACCACGCTGGCCCTGTTCGCCGGAGCGTCCGGGGACCACAACCCGATCCACATCGACCTCGACGCCGCCCGCTCCGCCGGCCTGGACGACGTGTTCGCCCACGGCATGCTGTCCATGGCCTACCTCGGGCGGTTGCTCACCTCGTACGTCCCCCAGCAGCGCATCCGGTCCTTCGGCGCCCGGTTCGTCGCGATCACCCCGGTGCACGCCCGGCCGACCTGCCGAGCAACGGTCGTCTCCATCCGGAACGGGATCGCCGCGCTCGAGCTGCGGGTGGAGCTCGCCGACGGCACCACCACCATGACCGGTCACGCCGAGGTGGACGTGACGATAGATCCGCACACCGACGGAGGCGAATGACATGAGCCCGAACGGAACGCTCGCAGGGAAGGTGGCGCTCGTCAGCGGCGCGGGCCGGGGCATCGGGCAGCAGATCGCCTCCAGGCTCGTCGCCGAGGGCGCCGCCGTCGTCGTGAACGACCTCGATGCCGCACCGGCACAGCAGACCGTCGACCAGCTCACCGCCGCCGGTGGGCGAGCCGTCGCGTACCCCGGGAGCGTCACCGCGCCCGGGTTCGCCGACGGGTTCGTCGCCGCCGCCGTGGAGGCGTTCGGCGGCCTGGACATCATCGTGAACAACGCCGGGTACACCTGGGACAACGTCATCCAGAAGATGACCGACGAGCAGTGGGAGGCCATGCTCGGGGTCCACCTGACGGCGCCCTTCCGGATCCTGCGCGCCGCCCAGCCGGTCATCTCCGAGCGGGTACGCGCCGCCCGCGCCGCGGGCGAGCCGGTCCCGTGCCGCAAGGTCGTGAACGTGTCCTCGATCGCCGGGCTGGGCGGGAACGCGGGGCAGGCCGGGTATGCCGCGGCGAAGGCCGGCATCGTCGGGCTCACCAAGACCCTCGCCAAGGAGTGGGGGCGCTACAACGTCACAGTGAACACTGTCGCCTTCGGCATGATCGACACTCGGCTGACCTCGACACCGGCAGGCGGGGACGGCGCGATCGAGATCGAGGGCCGCCAGATCAAGGTCGGGGTCAACCCGGAGCTGCTCGGGACGCTGGAGGCGATGATCCCGCTCGGCCGTTCCGGAACCCCGCAGGAGGCGGCGGGGGCGGTCTACCTGTTCTGCACCCCCGACTCCGACTACGTCAGCGCGCAGACCGTGGTCTGCGGCGGCGGTTTCATGTTCTAGGCCAGGCGAAGGACAGGGAAGGGCAGGGCATGCGCCGCGCGCTCTACGAGCCGGAGCACGAGAGCTACCGGCAGAGCATCGGCGCGTTGCTGGACGCCGAGGTCGTACCGCACTACGGGAGGTGGGAGGCCGACGGCATCGTGCCGCGCGAGCTGTTCGCCTCGCTGGGCGCCTTGGGCGCCTTCGGGTTCTCGGTCCCGGAGGCGTACGGCGGGAACGGCGTCGACGACTTCCGCTACAACGCGGTGCTGCACGAGGAGTCGGCCGCCCGGTTCGTGGGGCCGGCCCTGCTCGGCGCCGGTCTGCAGGCCGACGTCTGCCTGCCCTACTTCGTCGACCTGGCGGACGAGGACCAGCGCGCGCGCTGGCTCCCCGGGATCGTCTCGGGGCGCACGGTCCTTGCCATCGCGATGACCGAGCCGGGCACCGGCTCGGATCTGGCGGGCATCCGTACGAGCGCGGTTCCGGACGGCGACGGGTACCGCCTCGACGGGGCGAAGACGTTCATCACCAACGGCCTGAACGCCGACCTCGTCATCGTCGTCGCGCGTACCGGACCGCACCCGCACCGCGGCCTGAGCCTGCTGGTCCTGGAGCGTGGGATGCCGGGTTTTGCGCGGACCGGCCCGATGCACAAGATCGGGCTGCGCGCGCAGGACACCGCCGAGCTGCACTTCGACACCGTCCACGTGCCCGCCGCGAACCTGCTCGGCGCGCCGGGAACCGGGTTCGAATCCCTGATGCACCACCTCGCCCAGGAGCGGCTCTCGATCGCCGTCTCGAGCGTGGCGCAGGCCCGCGCCGCGTTCCGGGCCACCGTCTCGTACGTGAAGGAGCGCACCGCTTTCGGGGCCGCAGTGGCCTCCTTCCAGGCGGTGCGCCACCGGCTCGCCGAGCTCGACACCGAGCTGGACGTCGCCGAGCAGTTCCTCGACCGGTGCATCCTCGAACGCAACGCCGGCCACCTGGACGCGGTCGACGCGGCGAAGGCCAAATGGTGGTGCACCGAGTTGCAGGGGCGGGTCCTCGACGCCGCGGTGCAGTTCCATGGCGGGTACGGCTACATGCAGGAGTACCCGGTTGCGCGGGCCTGGGCCGACGGCCGGGTGTCTCGGATCTACGCCGGGACGACCGAGGTCATGAAAGAGATCATCAGCCGCGCGCTGCTGCCCGACCCACGCTCCGCCCGCCCCGCCGGCCAAGACCGTCCACGCGCCAGGACCACCGCCCAGGCCCACCAGCCATGACCCCCAGGCGCCTGACCAGCAGGCCCTGGCCCCCAAGGAGGATCCATGCCGACCATCGCCGGCACGCTGCGCGCCACCGCTGCCCAGGCACCCGACAGCGACGCCCTCAAGTTCGGTGAGCGGGAGTATACGTACGCCGAGCTCGACCACGCCGTCGACCGCGCCGCCGCCGCGCTGCAGTCCCTGGGCGTCGCCAAGGGCGACCGGGTCGCCCTGATGGCGACGAACTCCGACACGTTCGTGATCGCGTTCTACGCGGTGCTGCGCCTGGGCGCGATCTTCGTCCCGGTCAACCCGGCGCTCGCCCCGCCCGAGGTCGCCCACGTGGTGAGCGACTCCGGCGCGACGGTGCTGCTGTTCGACCCGGCTCTCGCGGCCACGGTCGTCGCCGCTCGCGACGGCGGCCAGGTCGACGGCGTACGGGAGTTCGTCGCACTGGAAGCGCTCCCCGGATTCCCGGACCTGCCGGCGCTGGTCGCGGGCGCCGCCCGGCTCGCCGAGCCCGACGTACGCGAGGACGACGACGCGCTGCTGCTCTACACCTCCGGTACCACCGGCCGCGCCAAGGGCGCGCTCTTCGACCACCACCGAGCGATCTGGGTGGCGGTCAACTGCATGACGGTGTGCGGCATGCGGGTCGGGGACCGGTTCCTGCACGTCGCCCCGCTCTACCACGCCGCCGAGCTCGGCGTGATGCTGCTGCCCGGGACGCTGGTCGGCGCCAAGCACGTGATCCTTTCCGGGTTCGACCCGGTCGTCGTCGCGGACACGCTGGCCGCGGAGCGGATCACGATGTTCTTCGGCGTCCCGACGATGTTCCAGTTCCTGCTGCGGGTGCCTGACCTCGCGGCGCGCGACCTCTCGGCCTGGCGCACCGGGCTGTTCGGCGCCGCCCCGATGCCGCCCGCGGCGGTCAGCGCGCTCGTCACTGCGCTGCCGCACGTCGAGTTCATGCAGCTGTGCGGGCAGACCGAGGGCGGCCCCGGAGGGATCTACCTGACCGGGGAGGAGGTCCGGGCCCGACCCGACGCCAGCGGCCGTCGTCCGCTGCCGCTGACCGAGGTCCGGGTCGTGGACGCGGACGGTGAGCAGGTGAAAGCCGGTGGGGTCGGTGAAGTTCTGCTGCGCGGCGAGACGATCATGAAGGGGTACTGGAACAACCCGGAGGCGACCGCCGCCACGCTGCGCGACGGCTGGCTGCACACCGGCGACCTGGCCCTCGTCGACGAGGACGGCTACCTCACTCTCGTCGACCGCCTCAAGGACATGATCATCACAGGGGCGCGGAACGTGTACTCGGTCGAGGTGGAGAGCGTGATCGCCGGGCACCCGGCCGTGCAGGAGGCAGCAGTCGTCGGTCGCCCTCACACCGACTACGGCGAGAGCATCGTCGCCGTTGTGACGACCAAGGACGGCGCCGAGCTGACGATCGCCGAGCTGAAGGAGTTCTGCCAGGGCAAGCTCGCCTCGTACAAGATCCCGCACGACCTGGTGATCGGCGCCATCCCGCGCAACGCGTCCGGCAAGGTCCTCAAGCACGAGCTGCGCACCCGGGTCACCGCCTGACCGGACCCCGAGTCCCTGCTCGAATCGTCGTCACCGGAGCCGGTAGACGACGATTCGAGCAGGGACGCGCGGCCGGGCGCGTCAGGTGGCCAGGCGGAAGGCTGCGTCGTACGGCAGATCGGCGACGTCCATCTGCGCCTTCTGCAGCCGGCCCGACCAGTCCCAGTTCACCGCCTGCCAGCGGGTGAACTGGTCCAGCACCCACAGCCCGCTCTGCCGCGACCCGTTGCCCGAGCGTCCGTTCCCGCCGAAGGGCAGGTGCGCTTCGGCGCCGGAGGTGGAGTTGTTCACCGACACCATTCCCGCACCGACACCGGCCCGGAAACGCCAGACCGACTCCGGCGAGGTGGTGTAGATCGACGCCGAGAGCCCGTAGCCGTGCCCGTTGGCCAGTTCCAGCGCCTCGTCGAGCGAGGAGAAGCGGCCGAACCCGACAAGCGGCCCGAAGGTCTCGGTGTCGTAGAGCGCGTCACCGGGACGTACGCCCTCGACGATCGTGGGGTGCGCGAACACCCCCGCATCGGGGTCGCCGACGAAGCCGGCGCGCGGGTTGGCCGTCGTGATGCGCCCGGTGCCGCTCGACCCGTGGACGCGGTGACGGTCGGTGACCAGGCCCAGGTTCTTCTCGTGCCGGTCCAGGTACGCCGGCGAGATCATGGGGCCGTACAGGACGTCCTGCACCGGGTCGCCGATCGCGGCCTGCTCGATAGCGGCGACGTACCGGCTCAGCAACTCATCGGCGACGTCCTCGTGCGCCCAGAGCGTTCCGAGCGAGGTGCAGCGCTGGCCGGCCGTGCCGAACCCGCCGAACAGCGCGCCCTCCACGGCGAGGTCCAGGTCGGCGTCCGGCATGACCACCATCGGGTTCTTGCCGCCCAGCTCGAGGCATGCGGACTGCAGGTGACGGCCCGCGAGCTCGCCGATGCGCCGGCCCACGTCGGTCGATCCGGTGAATCCGATCTTCTGCACCAGGCCTTTGCCGAGCGCCGCCTCGAGCCCGTCGTACGTCTGCTGTCCCTCGGCCACGACCGTCTGCAGCACGTGCTCCGGCACGCCACCGGCGCGGAACAGGTCGGTGAGCGCCGCCGAGACGGCGGGCGCGGTCTCCGAGGGCTTCCACACCACGCAGTTCCCGCAGAGCAGTGCCGGCACGAGGTACCACGACGGTACGGCCGCCGGGAAGTTCGCCGCCGTGATGATGAACGCCGTGCCGACCGGCTCGCGATAGGTGAACAACTGCTTGTCGGCCATCTCGCTGGGCACCGTCTGCCCGTACAGCCGCCGCCCCTCGCCCAGGAAGAAGTCGCAGGTGTCGATGACCTCCTGCACCTCGCCGAGTGCCTCGCGGTACGGCTTGCCCACCTCCCGCGTGACGAGGGCGGCGAGCGCGTCCTTGTTCGCCTCCACGAGCCTGCCGACCTGCGCGATCACCCGCCCGCGTGCGGGCGCGGGCACCTCCGCCCAGCCCGGCTGGGCGGCATGGGCGGAGGCTGCCGCAGCGCAGACCTCGGCGCTGGACGCGGTCGTGACCGTCGTCACCAGGTCGGACAGGTCGGCGGGGTTACGGCTCTCGAGGCTGCTCACGAGCCCATCCTGCCCTCGGTACGTGCGCCCAGGGGTGTCGGACTTGCATCGACCCGGCCCGCACTGATCCAATGCTCGCGCTCATGGCGCCTGGAGGGCCCGACCGTGCCCCCGACCCGTCGCCGACCCATCCGGAGGACCCCGTGCCTGTCCGCCTGCCCGCTTGTCGTCCACGCGCCCTCGCGGCGGTCGTGAGCGTCGCTGCCCTCCCGTTCGGCGCCGTCGTGCTCGCCCCGTCCGCGCACGCCGCCCCGGACCCGACGCCGCCCGCCGGACCCGCCCCGACGGTGTTGACCCTCACCGCGAAGCCCGGTGAGCGGGTGGAGGCCGGTCGGGCGCTTCGCCTTCGGGTACGGGTCGCACCGCAGGTCGCCGGCACCGTACGGCTGACCGACGCCGGCAAGGGCGTCGCGGCGGCGAAGGTCAAGGACGGCGTCGCGATCTTCGAGCTGACCGCCAAGCGCGGCGAGCACCCGTACGCCGCCGCGTTCACGCCGAAACATCCCGACCGTTACGCCGCCTCCGTCACGACCACGCACCTCGTCCGGGGCGTCGCGGCGCAGCGGCTGCCGCTGCGCAAGGGCGCGTACGGCCCGCTCGTCCGCAAGACCCAGCACCAGCTGAGCTGGGCAGGGGTGCTCGTGCGCGCCAGCGGAACCTACGACGGTCGGACCATCGCCGCGGTCAAGCGCTTCCAGGGCAAGTTCTTCCTGCCGCAGTCCGGGATCGTCAACAAGCGCACCGCGGCCGAGCTGCGCGAGCTGAAGCTGAAGCGGCTGCCGAACGCGTGCCGTTCGGTGTCGCGGGCGATCTGCATCGACAAGACCCGCAAGGTCGCGCAGTTGGTGGTCGGCGGCAAGGTGAAGATCTCGCTGGACGCCCGTTTCGGTTCGACGAGCTCGCCGGCGCTGCAGACCCGCGAAGGCATCTTCTCCATCCAGCGCAAGGCCGTCTCGCACATCTCCTCGCTCTACCGCACGTCGATGCCGTACTCGATGTTCTTCTCCGGTGGCCAGGCGGTGCACTACTCGCAGTACTTCGCCGCGGACGGCTACAGCGGCGCCTCCCACGGCTGCGTCAACATCCGGGACATGGCCGGCATCAAGAAGATGTACGCACAGGCGCCGCTCGGCACCCGCGTCTACGTCTACCGCTCCTGACCCCCTCCTCGTTGATCAAGGAGAAGGTGACATTTTCGATCACCGTTTCATGATCGAACCGGGCACCTTCTCCTTGATCAACGAGGGCGGGGCGGGTGGGGACGGCGCGTCGCGGCATGGGAGAGTCGAGCCATGAGCGACGCTGCCGAACACGACCTACGCCCGGCCCCCGAGGGCAGCACCCCCGGCCAGACGGTGACCACCCCGGACGGCGAGTTCCGGGTCGAGACCGATGCGCTCGGCGCCGTACTGGTCCCGGCCACCCGGCTCTGGGGAGCGCAGACCCAGCGCAGCCTGCACAACTTCACCATCGGCACCGAGCGGATGCCGACCGCGCTGCACCGCGCGTACGGCGCGCTGAAGGCCGCCGCGGCGCAAGCGAACCGCAGCCTGGGCACGCTCCCGGCGGACGTCGCCGACCTCGTCGAGCAGGCGGCCCTCGAGGTGTTCCAGGGAGACCTCGACGACGACCTGGTGCTCTCGGTGTGGCAGACCGGCAGCGGCACCCAGACCAACATGAACGTCAACGAGGTCGTCTCCAACCGAGCGATCCAGCTCGCCGGCGGGACCGTCGGCACCAAGAAGCCGGTGCACCCCAACGACCATGTGAACCGCTCACAGTCCAGCAACGACACGTTCCCCACCGCGATGCACGTGGCGATCCTGCTCGAGAGCCGGCGCCGGCTGCGGCCGGCGGTCGAGGCGCTCATCGGCTCGATCCGGGCGCGTGCCGATCGTTGGCAGGACGTGGTGAAGCTCGGACGTACGCACCTGCAGGACGCGACCCCGGTCACGGTCGGGCACGAGTGGGGCGCGTGGGCGACGCTCCTGACGGACGCGCTTGCCGAGCTCGAGCAGGCGGTCGAGGGGCTGCGCCCACTGGCCATCGGCGGCACCGCGGTCGGCAGCGGGCTCAACGCGCCGGCCGCCTTCGGGGACGCCGTGGCCGAGGCGCTCACCGAGCTCACCGGCGAGCGGTTCACCACCGCGCCGGACCGGTTCGCCGCGCTGTCCAGCAGCGGGCCGGTGCTACGGGTGAGCGCCGCCCTGCGCGCGCTCGCGACCGCGCTCGAGAAGGTCGCCGAGGACCTGCGCTGGCTCGGCTCCGGCCCGCGGGCCGGGCTGCACGAGCTCGCGCTGCCGGAGAACGAGCCCGGCAGCTCGATCATGCCCGGCAAGGTGAACCCCACCCAGCCGGAGGCGGTCCTCATGGTCGCCGCGCAGATCCACGGGCTCGATGCTGCGGTCGCGCACGCGTGCAGCCGCTCGAACTTCCAGCTCCACGTCATGCGCCCCGGCATCGTGTACGACGTGCTCCGCATGGTCGACCTGCTGACCGGCGCCTGCGACTCGCTGCGGGAGCACTGCATCGACGGCGTGGAGCTCGACGAGGCCCGCATCACGGCGCTGCTGGAGAACTCGCTCATGCTGGTGACCGCGCTCTCGCCGGTCATCGGCTACGACAAGTCGGCCGCCATCGCGCACCACGCGCACGTGCACGGGCTCTCGCTGCGGGAAGCGGCGCTCGCGCTCGACGTCGAGCCGGACGTCTTCGACCGTACGGTCCGGCCCGCGGAGATGACCCGCCCCGACTGACGACCCGCTCCGACTGACGGCCCGGCCCGGCACGACGCGCTCGTACGGACGCGGTGTCGCGTCAGGGTTTGTCGTCGCCGAGATCGCGCAGGAAGTCCTCGAGCTGGGCGGCGATCTCATCGCCCGACGGGAGCGAGGCGCCCGGGGTGCCGCCGGTACGGCTCGCGGCGACCGCGTCGTACTGCGCCTCCAGCATCTTGATCGCCTCGACGTTCTCGGGGTTCTCGGCGACCTGGGTGTCGATCTCCCGGTCCGCGGTGTCGGCGGCGGTGACCAGCTCGTCGGCGGGGATCACCAGCCCGGTGCTGTTGGCGACCTCGCGCAGCATGGTCAGGGCCGCGCGCGGGTACTCGGCGCCCACCAGGTAGTGCGGCACGTGCACCGCGAACCCGATCGCCGGCTTGCCCTTCTTGCCGAGCTCGAACTCGAGCATGCCGCCGAGGTGGCCGGGGACCTCGATGACCCCGCCCAGCGACTCCTGGCCCGCGATGAGGTCCGAGGAGGTGGCGTGGGCAGTGACGCCGACCGGTCGGGTGTGCGGGGTGGCCCACGGGATCGCGTTGACCCCCACGGTCAGGCGTACGTCGAACCGCTCGACGAGCGCGAGCACGCCGCGGATGAACCGCTGCCATCCCACATCCGGCTCCGGTCCGTGCAGCAGCAGGAACTTCGTCCCGGCGGCGTCGGTGACCTCCGAGAGCAGCATCTCCGGCAGGTCGACGGAGGTGAACTTGTCGGAGTCGAAGACCATGCGCGGGCGCCGTGCCCGGTAGTCGAAGGAGTCGTCGAGGTCGTACGAGGCGACCGTACGGTGCGAGAGGGTGGCCAGCAGGTGGTCGACGGCGAGCTTGCGGGCGTTGCCCGCGTCGAGGAAGCCGGAGAGGGCGTGCACCAGAACTGGCTGCCCCTCGACGGCGGGTCCGTCGAGCAGCTCGAACGCGTCGTCCGCAGTCGGTTCGGGTGTGTCGGTCATACCAGCGGCAACCCGCTGCTGCCCCGGGGCATTCCGGGACACCCCCCGCCACCGCTTCGGTCTCCAGCTCACGGCAGCCAGCCCACCTTCCCGTGCAGGTAGAGGTACCCGACGAAGCCCACCGCATCGATGAGGAAATGCGCTACCACCATCGGCCCCACCCGACCCCATCGGCGGAACAGGTAGCCGAACAACACTCCCATGACGACGTTGCCGACGAACCCGCCGAAGCCCTGGTAGAGGTGATAGCTCCCGCGCAGCAGCGCCGACGCCCCGATCTGGACCCACGGCCGCGCTCCGAGCTGGCCGAGCCGGCGCATGAAGTAGCCGAGGGTGATGACCTCCTCGAGGACGGCGTTGTACGCCGCCTGCACCAGCAGCACCGGCACCGTCCACCAGACCTGTTCCACGGCGGCGGCAGCGATCTTGACGCTGAGCCCGAGCTGGTACGCCACGACGTAGAGGGCGAGCCCGGAGAACCCGATGAGGGCGGCGAGCGCGACGCCGCGCACGGCGTCCCAGCGGGGTCGGGTCAGGTCGAAGCCGATGCCCGCGAGCCCCTCGCCGCTGCGGCGCAGCAGGTGGGCCACCAGCAGCACCGGCACCAGCGCGAGGGCCACGTAGACGAGCTGGTAGGTCAGATCCAGCCACGGCCGGTCCGGGGTGTACGTGCCGACGATGACCGCGGTCTGGCCGGACAGCGAGACGTTCTTGGTCAGCGAGTCGATCAGGGAGAGCAGCGAGCGGGTCGCGGACGCGGCGATCGACAGGAACAGCACGATCGCGAGCTCGTCGCGCAGCGTGCGGCGATCGAGCGGTGCACCGGGCACCGCCGAACCGGCGCCAGGGTCGGTTCCCACCCCGGCATCCTGTCCCACGGACGACCCCGTTCGCGGGTGTCAGCCGCGCGCGGCCTGCGCCGCGGTCGGTACGTGCGCGACGACGTCGGCCACGACCGCGTACGGTCCGCCGCCGCTGCCGAGCGGCAGCTGCAGCAGCACGCGGCTGCCCACCGGTACGCCGAGCAGCGAACCGAAGGGGTTGCTCGCATCACCCGGTGTCAGCGCCAGGCCCGCGGGCACCGAGTCCCAGGTGGACTCGACCGGCGTGTCCTTCCAGTCGACCGCGACGTACTGCAGCACGGCGAGACCTGCGGGCAGCTTCTCGCCGCTACCGCGCGCGAGGACGGTGGTGACGACCTTCTTCGGTTCCGGGGTGCCGGCGGCCACCTTCACCTGTGGCTCGGCGCCGAGCTGGCCGGTCACGGTGATCCCCTCGGGCGCGCTGCCGGCCGGGGTCGCATCGGCCTGCCCGCCCTTGTCGGGCGGGAAGGCGCCGACGATGTCGACGACGAACACGAGCGTGTCGGTGCCGGTGATCCCGGCGTTCGCGTTGCCCTCCGCGCCGTAGCCCTGGTCCGGCGGCAGGCTGATCAGTACGCGGCTGCCGACCTTCATCCCGACGAGGGTGTTGTCCCACCCGGGAACGACCTGACCGACGCCGATGCCGAAGGCGGCAGGCTGGCCGCGGTCGTAGGAGTTGTCGAACACCTTGCCGCCCCAGATCTGGCCCAGGTAGTCGGCGGCGAGCAGCTCGCCCTTCTGCACCGTGGCGCCGTCACCCTCGTGGAGCACCGCCCGTGACAGGTCGGTCGGCGGGGAGTCCGAGGGGAAGGTGAGGGTCGGTTTCTCGCCGTAGCTGCCGGAGACCTCGGGCACGTCCTTCGTCCAGTCCACGGGGGTGACCGCGCCGGGCGCGGTCACCGGCGCCGTAGCGGTGCTCGTCGCGTCCGGGCTGGACCCGTTCGACGACGAACTGCCGCATCCGGCGAGGGCGAGCGCGCCGGCGGCGAGCAGGGCGGCAAGAGCTCGGGTTCGAGCGCGCAAGAGGACCTCGGTGGTGTCGAAGGGGTACGGCGAAGGTTCGCCAGCGGTCACGACGCGTCAGACGACGCGCTGGTTCCAGTAGAGAGCAGCACAGCACGCGATCAGCGCGAGCACCAAACCGGCCCCCGTGAACCGGCCGGTCAGGTCGACCGGCTGCTCCTCGTAGGCCACGTCCCGGCCGATCTGGTCGTAGACGTCACGGAGCTGGTCGGCCGACTCCGCGGTGAAGGCGCGACCCCCGCTCGCCTCGGCCAGCTGCGCCATGGTGTGCGGGTCGTACGGCACGGGGACCACCTGCCCCTGGACCTCGACGGTCCCGGTCGCGGTGCCGAACGCGATCGTGTAGATCGGCACGCCCGCGGCCTTCGCGGCCGCCGCCTCGGCGAGCGCCGCGTCGATCGGGTTCTGGTCCGGGGTCGTCGCGATGGTCGGTGAGCCGTCGCTCATCAGCACGATCGCGGCCGGGGTCGGCGCACCCGACTCGCCGGGCGGGCGCGCCGCGATCTGGGCGAGCGCGGTGTCGATGCCGGCGGCGGTCGCCGTCCCGGCGCCGACCTGCAGCCGGTCGATCGCGCCCACCAGCTCGTCGTAGTTCGCGGTCGGCGCGACGAGGGTGCGGGCCTGGGTGTCGAAGGACACCAGCCCGACCTGCAGCCCGTCGGGCAGATCGGTGACGAAGTCGCGCGCCTGGGCCTGCGCCGCCGCGAGCCTGCTCGGCGCGATGTCGTCGGCCTTCATCGATGCCGACGTGTCGAGGGTGAGCATCACGGTGGCCCGTTCGAGCGCGACCCGTTCGGTCGCGGTGGGACCGGCCAGCGCGACGGCGAGCACCCCGAGCGCGGCGATCAGGCCCACCGCCGAGACGTGCCGCTGCCAGCCGGGCCGGCGCGGAGCGACGGACGCGAGCAGCTCGACGCTGGTGAAGCGCACGACCGTACGGCTGCGACGACGCTGGATCAGCAGGTACGCCACGGCGACCGCTGCGGGCGCGAGCAGCAGCAGCAGCCACCACGGGGAGGAGAAGCTCATCGCAGGCTCCCGGAGACGATCGGGTGGTCGGGCCGGTGCGCGGGTGCGACACGGGCGCGTCGTCCGGTGACGAAGCGCACCGTGTCGAGGACCCAGTCACGGTCGGTCGACAGGTGCAGGTACTCGGCACCGCTGCCCCGCAGCGCCTCGGTGATGGCCTCGTGCCGGGCCTGCGCGGCCGCGGCGTAGCGCGCGCGCAGCCGGGCCGAGCGGGTCTCCACGTGCAGCTGCCGCCCGGTCTCCGGGTCGACGACGGCGAGCATCCCCACGTCGGGTATCGCCAGCTCGCGCGGATCGGTGACGTGGGCGGCGATGACCTGGTGACGGGATGCCAACGCCCGCAGCGGGTCGCGCCATGCCGACCGGTCGAGGAAGTCCGAGACCACGACCAGTTGGCCGCGCCGCACCTGCAGGCGCAGCAACCGGGCGAGCGCGCCCGCGAGGTCGCTCCCCGCGGCGGCACCGGGCCCCAGGCGCGGGCTGTCGTACACCTGCGCCAGCGCTGCCATCACGGCGGTCCGTCCGCTGCGCGCCGGGCGGGGGCGCAGGTTCCCCGGGCCGGCGACGAGCACGCCGAAACGGTTGGCCGACCGGGCGGTGAGGACGCCGAACGCGGCGGTCACCGCCAGGGCGACCTCGCGCTTCTCGCAGCGCGCCGTACCGAAATCCATGCTCGCGGACCGGTCGACGACGACCCACGTCTCGAGCTCCCGGTCCGCCTCGGTGGTGCGTACGTGCGGGTCGAGCGCGCGGGCGCTCAGGCTCCAGTCGATGAGGCGGGCGTCGTCACCGGGTTCGTAGCGCCGCGCGCTGGCCCGCTCGCTGCCGGGACCGACGGCTCTGGTGCGGTGGTCGCCGGAGAGGAGCCCGTCGAGGCGACGATTGATGTCGAGCTCGAGGCGCCGCAGCACCTCGGCCTTGGCGGCGAGCTCGCCGGCGGTCGCCGACGGCGGGGCCGGCGCGTTGCTGGGTGCTGGCATCGTCAGCCCGCCGCCCGCTCGCCCGGAGCCGTCGCCAGCACCGCCGTCTCGCCGTGCGCGGCGGCGCTGGGGTCCTGGTGCGGGGCGACGCGTGGGGCGGGGACCGTCTCGAGGATCTCGCGCAGCAGGGTCTCGACGGTGACGTCCTGCGCGAGCGCCTCGTACGACAGCAACAACCGGTGGCGCAGCACCTCCGGGGCCACGTCGTACACGTCCTGCGGCACGAGGAATCGCCGGCCGCGCAACAACGCCAGCGCCCGTCCGGCCGCGATCAGCCCGAGCGTGCCGCGCGGGCTGGCGCCCAGGCTGAGGTACGCCGCGTGCTGCGCCAGGCCGAACCGCTCCGGATCACGGGTCGCCATCACGAGCCGTACGGCGTAGTCCTGGACCGCGTGGTGGACGAACACGTCCTGCGCCGAGCGCTGGATGGTCCGGAGCTGGTCGAGGGTCACCACCTGCGTCGCCTGCGGCGGTGTCCCGCTCATCCGGCGCGCGATCGCGTTCTCCTCCTCGTACGTGGGCTGGGGCACGAGCACGTGCATCAGGAACCGGTCGCGCTGCGCCTCCGGCAGCGCGTAGACCCCTTCGGACTCGATGGGGTTCTGCGTCGCGAGGACCAGGAACGGGTCCGGCACCGCCCGCGTCTGCCCGGCGATCGACACGTGCCGCTCGGCCATCACCTCGAGCAGCGCGGACTGCACCTTGGCCGGTGCGCGGTTGATCTCGTCGGCGAGCACCACGTTCGCGAACACCGGTCCCCACTCGATGTCGAAGCTCTCCTGCGACGGCCGCCACACCCGCGTGCCGACCAGGTCCGCGGGCACCAGGTCGGGCGTGAACTGCAGGCGGGCGAACTCGCCGCCGACGACCTGCGCGAGCGCCTTGACCGTCAGCGTCTTGGCAAGACCCGGTACGCCCTCGATCAGGCAGTGCCCGCCTGCGATCAGGCACAGCAGGGCCCGCTCCACGAGACGGTCCTGCCCGACGACGACCCGCTTGACCTGGAACAGCGCGTCCTCGAGCAATTCCGCGTCCCGGCGGTACCCCACGTCGGAGCGGTCGGGCGCGGGCGTGGTGTCGGTCATCGTTGTCCCTCCGTCGGACGGTCGGTCGGTCGCTGCGGCGCACGACACCCTGGCGAGCGACGCTGTACGTCCGCTGTACGCGCGGTGTGGAACCGGCCCGAACCGCCACCACCGCGCGCCGCGGACCGCGCGTGGTTCCAGAATGGCCTGCCAGCGCGCCGTACGCGGCGGGCCGTCCCCGGGAGGTGCGATCGTGGCCGAGCACGAACGGCCGGACGAGCGACCCGCCGCCGCCCCGCAGCCCGTACCCGACACCGCCGACACGGCCCGGCCGGGGTGGTACCCGGACCCGTGGACCGCCGACGCGCGCCGGTACTGGACGGGTTCGCAGTGGACACCGATGTCCTTCCCGGACCGGACGGCAGGTCCCGAGGCCGGTGCGGCGCTGCGCGCCGGGCACCCCGACCCGTTCGCGACAGCGGCCACGCCCACGCCACCCGCCGCGCCTCCCGCCCCGGCGTGGGTACGGCCCGACCCGGCGGCGCACGCCGCCGACCCGGACCCGCCGGTGGCGCCGGTCGCGGTCTCGGCACCGGCGCCCGCCGCCGGTGGGGGCGGCCGCTGGGCGCTGCTGGCGACCACGCTCGCCTTGCTGCTGGCGGTCGCGCTGATCGGCGGCTTCGTCGCGATCCGCGGGCCCGGCACTCCGGTCGCGCAGCACTCCGTCCCGCCCGCCGCGCCGTCGACGAGCCCGCCCGCGCCGTCACCCCCGGTCGACCCCGGTGCGCTCTCCGACCTGGCCCGCCTCGGCCTGCGCCAGAGCGACGTCACCGGCGCGGTCCTCGTGCTGCCGATCGACGGCGGCCTGCAGGTCGCGGGCGAGACGACCCTCGACCTGTGCGATGCGGCGTACCCGAGTGAGGCGCTGCGCGAGGAGCGCGTGCAGGTCGCCGGCTACGAGGCGGACGGTACGACACGGCTGAGCACCGAGGCGGTGCGCTACCGCGACGAGCGCGCGGTCGCTCAGGGCTGGGCGGAGATCGAGGCCGCCGCCCAGCGGTGCGCGAGCACCGAGCCGGGGACGACCGCCGCCCCGATCGGGAGCGGCTGGCGCGACGTGCCGGGCGTACGCCGGCTCGCGTACGAGCTCACCCGTACCGCGCCCGACGGGAGCCGGACGCGGTACGTGGTGGTCTACCTCTCGCGGGGCAACGTGCTGCTCGGCGTGTACTTCCCGCGGCCGGACGGCGAGCAGCTCGACGTAGCGGGGGCCGACACCGTCCCGGACATCGTGGACGTCTTCGCCCAGCGCCTGGCCGAGCTGCCGCCGAGCGGGCTGTCGGCGGGGTCCGGCGGTCCAGGCGGCGTCGGGCCCACCGCGTGACAGGACGTCCGGTTGATACCAGGTACCCCTAGGGGGTACTGTCGCGGGCATGACTGCACCGGCTGTGGCGCACGACCCCGGTTACCACGAGGTCAAGGACGCCTATCTCAAGCGACTCCGACGGGTCGAAGGTCAGGTGCGCGGGCTGCAGCGGATGATCGAGCAGGACACGTACTGCATCGACGTGCTCACCCAGATCTCGGCCGCCACCAAGGCGCTGGAGTCCGTCGCCCTGCTGCTGCTCGATGATCATCTGTCGCACTGCGTCTCGGACGCGATCAAGAACGGCGGCACGGACGCGGACGACAAGGTCCGCGAGGCGTCCGCTGCCATCGCCCGCCTGGTCCGGTCCTAGCGCAGGCGGGGCCCGCCGACCCGTACATCCGCCTCCATCCGATAGCTGCCCTGATCCGATAGCTGCAAGGAGCGACATGAGCCTTCAGACCGTCCAGGTGACCGGACTCACCTGCGAGGACTGCGCGAACGCCGTACGGGAGCAGGTCGCAGCCCTGCCGGGGGTGACCGACGTGACGGTCCGGCTCGCGCCCGGCGCGACCTCGAGCGTCAGCGTCAGCGCCGATGCCCCGCTGTCCGACGAGCAGTTGCGCAGCGCGCTGCAGGAGGCCGGCGACTACCAGCTCGTCGGGTGAATGTGGCAGGACTCCGCCTAGAACGGACTTCTGCCACATTCACCGGGAACCCGGCGCAGCTGACCACCCTGAAAGCCCGGGCCGTGCGGCCCGGAACCGACCGGCCGTCCGCGGGCGACCGCAGCACGTGAGGAGGGCACCATGGGCGCGCCGCGCACCGTGGACCTGGAGATCGGCGGCATGACCTGCGCGTCGTGCGCCACCCGCGTCGAGAAGAAGCTGAACCGGCTCGAGGGCGTTGCGGCGACCGTCAACTACGCGACCGCGAAAGCGCACGTCACCTACCCCGATGCGCTCGCCCCCGAGGACCTGGTCCAGGTCGTCGAGGCGGCCGGGTACCACGCGCAGCTGCCGGCGCCGGTCGACAGCGAGCCCGCCGAGCAGACGTCGTCACCGCCAGACGCGACGGTGTCGCTGCGCCAGCGGCTGTACGCCTCGATCGCGCTCACCGCCCCGGTCGTGTTGCTGTCGATGGTCCCGGCCCTGCAGTTCACGAACTGGCAGTGGGCCGCATTGACGCTCAGCTCCCCGGTGGCCGTGTGGGGCGCCTGGCCGTTCCACCGGGCGGCCTGGGTCAACCTCCGGCACGGCACGGTCACGATGGACACGCTGGTCTCGCTCGGGGTCAGCGCCGCGTACCTCTGGTCGGTGTGGGCGCTGTTCCTCGGCGACGCCGGGATGCCGGGCATGAAGATGACCGTCACGCTGCTGCCGGTGCAGGGATCGGGCCAGCACGAGATCTACCTCGAGGTCGCGGCCGCCGTCACGACCTTCATCCTCGCCGGCAGGTACCTCGAGGCCCGCGCCAAGCGCCGTTCCGGCGCGGCGCTGCAGGCGCTGCTCGACCTCGGGGCCAAGGACGTCGCCGTGCTCACCGGTCCTGGCGGCAGCACCCGGGAGACCCACATCCCGGTCGACCGGCTCGCCGTCGGCGACCGCTTCGTCGTACGCCCCGGGGAGAAGATCGCGACCGACGGCATCGTCGAGGAGGGTGCGTCGGCGATCGACGCCTCACTGCTGACCGGCGAGCCGGTCCCGGTCGAGGTGGGGCCCGGCGACGCGGTGACCGGGGCGACGATCAACGTGGGCGGCCGACTCGTCGTACGGGCCACGCGGGTCGGCACGGAGACCCAGCTCGCGCAGATCACCCGGCTGGTGGAGCAGGCGCAGAGCGGCAAGGCGGACGTGCAGCGGCTCGCGGACCGGGTGTCCGCGGTCTTCGTACCGATCGTGATCCTGATCGCGCTCGCGACGCTGGTCGTCTGGCTCGCCGTCGGAGCCGACGGAGGTACCGCGCTGACCGCCGCTGTCGCCGTGCTGATCATCGCCTGCCCCTGCGCACTGGGACTCGCGACCCCTACTGCGCTGCTGGTCGGGACCGGCCGCGGCGCGCAGCTGGGCGTGCTCATCCGCGGCCCGCAGGTGCTCGAGTCGACCCGGCACATCGACACCGTCGTGCTCGACAAGACGGGCACCGTCACCACCGGCCGGATGGCGGTCAGCGCGGTGGTGGCCGCGCCGGGCGAGGACCGGGCCCGGGCGCTCGCGCTGGCCGGGGCCGTCGAGCACGCGTCGGGTCACCCGATCGCCGTCGCGGTGGCGGCCGCGGCGCAGCAGGACCGTGAACTGGCGCCCGTGGACGGGTTCGACAGTCACGACGGCCGTGGTGTCTCGGGCGTCGTCGACGGACGAGCCGTGGCGGTCGGTCGTCGCGGCTGGCTCGAGCAGGAGTGGTCGGCGAGGGCGCCTTCGGAGCTGCTCGACGCGGCGCAGGAGTGGGAGTCGCGCGGCAGCACGCCGGTATGGGTCGCCTGGGACGGCGCGATCCGCGCAGTGATCGTCCTCGCCGATACCGTGAAACCGACCTCCGCGGCTGCAGTGCAGGAACTGCGCGCGCTCGGGCTGCGCCCGGTGCTGCTCACCGGCGACAACGCCCGTACCGCGGGCGCCGTGGCGGCCGAGGTCGGCATCGACGCGCAGGACGTGATCGCCGAGGTGCTCCCGGAGGGCAAGGTCGAGGCGGTGCAGGAACTGCAGGCGCGCGGGGCCGTGGTGGCCATGGTGGGAGACGGCACCAACGACGCGCCGGCGCTGGCGACCGCCGACCTGGGGATCGCGATGGGGACCGGGACCGACGTCGCCATCGAGGCCGCCGACCTGACGCTGGTACGCGGGGACCTGTGGTCGGTCGTCGACGCGATCCGGCTGTCCCGCGCGACGCTGGGCACGATCAAGGGAAACCTGTTCTGGGCCTTCGCGTACAACGTGGCGGCCCTCCCGCTCGCGGCGTTCGGGCTGCTCGGGCCGTTGATCGCGGGGGCCGCCATGGCGTTCAGCTCGGTGTTCGTGGTGACCAACAGCCTGCGGCTGCGCCGCTTCCGGCCGACCGCCGCCGCCTGACACGCGACCGCCGGCCTGGGTACCCACCGAACGGTGGGTGCCCAGGTGCGTTCGGGGCATGTACCGGCGGCTTTCGCGGCTCGCACAATGGCCCGGTGCCGTCCACCTCCGGACGGCGGCAAGGAGGGTCACACCCGGTGAAGAAGACAGCCCGCACCACGACAAGAGCGTTGATCGCGACCGGCCTCGCCGCCGGCCTGGTCGTGGGTACGCAGGTCGGCCCGGTCGCAGCCGCCGCACCGCCGGCGCCCAACCCCAACCTCGCCGTCTCCTGCGGGCTCGACGTGGTGCTCGCGATCGACGCGTCGTACTCGATCAAGTCGTCGGACCACACGCTCGTGCAGATGAAGCAGACCATGAACAACCTGGTCAAGGCGTTCGCCGACAAGAACACCCGGGTCGGCATCGTCACCTTCAACATCGCGGCCGACCGGGCGGTCCCGCTCACCTACGTCACCTCGCAGTCGACCGCCCCCGGTGGCGTGCATCGCGACGCGATCGGCGTGAACAGCCGCACCGGCTACAAGTCCGCGTGGGGCACGAACTGGCAGCGCGCGCTCGACGCCGTGCGTACGACCTTCCAGGGCGCCCGGCCGGGAGTGTCCAAGCTCGCGGTGTTCGTCAGCGACGGCGCGCCCAACCTCAAGGGGAACGAGACCGCTGTCGAGAAGCCGATCTCGACCGCGTGGACCCGGGCGACCGCGGCCGCAGTGCCGGTCGCGAACGCGCTGAAGGCGTCGGGCGTGCACATGCTCGCGGTCGGCACCGGGAAGGCGCTCGCACCGCACGACGACCAGTACAAGGACGCCCTCATGCAGGTCTCCGGCACCGACGTCGTGCCGCCCGCCGCTCTCGACGCCCGTACGGTCGACCTGGTGATGCAGGAGGACCTCGCCGCGTTGACCGCGCAGTTCCGGACGCTCGCAGCGCAGGCGCTCGATGCCCCGGGGTGCAGCTATCTCTCGGTGCAGCCGACCCCGCGCAAGCTGACGTACGGCACCACCGGTCTCACCGTCCGCGCGTCGCTGACGGGCCAGTCCCGCACGCCGCTCGCCGGGCGCGTCGTACGCCTCGAGAGCCGCGTCCCGGGTGGGTCCTGGAGCACGCTTCGCACCGGCAAGACGAACGCTGCGGGCCAGCTGACGGTCAGCACCAGCACGAAGAAGACGCGTGAGTACCGCGGGATCTTCGCGGGTGCCGGCGGTCAGGCAGCCGCGACGTCCGCCACGACCTCGGTGCTCGTGGTCCCGAAGGTGACCTTGAAGATCAGCAAGCACCGGGTGAAGCGCGTCGCGCACGTGGTGTTCAAGGGCAAGGTCAAGCCGCGCAAGGCCGTCAAGAAGATCCTGCTGCAGAAGAAGATCCACAACGGATGGGTGAAGCAGGCCAAGACCAAGCCGAAGGCCCACGGCAAGTACCGGTTCGAGCGCACCATCACCAGCAAGGGCAAGTGGCGCGTCTACGCCAAGGCAACCGGCACGTTCGGTGACGGCCACAGCAAGAAGGTGAAGCTCAAGGTCTGACGCAGTTGTGCGACGGCCCCGTTCCCGCGATCGGGAACGGGGCCGCGCGACGTCTCAGCTGACGGCGGGGAAGGTCATCCGCTGCGCGTGCGGGCCCACGGCGAGCAAGTCACCGCCGTACATCTCCTCGGCGATGTCGGCCACGGCGTACTCCAGCTCGCGAATCTGGTCGGAGGAGTACGGGGGCTCACGCCGCGACAGGGTCGCTGCCGCGTTCTGGCGCTCCGCGTCGAGCAGTGCCACGCGGGCGTCCTCGAGCCGCTCGGCAAGCTCCTGGGGATTGCTGTCGTGCATTGCGTTGCCTCCCGAGCCCATCCCCGTGCCGTCGTACGATCCGGCAGTGTCTCCCCTGCACCGGCCCCGATGGGAGGGCCTTGACCGGATCTTTCATCTTCCTTGGGGGCTATCGGCGGTACGGCCCCTGTGGCGCTCGGCCGAACGGATGATAGACGGCGCAGGTCTCTAGCGCTGCGCTCGGCTACCGCCCCCACTGCGCGGGGCAGGCTGGATCCCGCGTCCCTGCTCGAAACGTCGTCAACTCGGCGCGTTGACGACGTTTCGAGCAGGGACACGCGCAGCCGTACGGCTCAGGCGGCGCGTCCGCCTGGAGGCCCGATGACGAGCAGCGTCACCATGACGACTCCGACGACCGCGACGAGCGCGACCGCCAGCAGCACCGGGCGAGCCAGCATCCAGCGCAGCCACGGGTCCGGCCAGCGCTGGTCGCGCGGGTCGTCGCTCGCCTCGGTGCGCCAGACGCCGTCGAGCATCCGATGGCGTTCCAGCCAGGCGTCGAAAGGCACCGTCGCGTACGGCACGACGGCCGTGAGAACGGCGGCGACGATCCGTCGAATCGGCCACCGCTGGTTGAGCCCGACGAGCACCGCGGTGGCGCCGTAGCTCAGGAACACCAGCCCGTGCAGCGAGCCGGCGACGAGGACCGGCCAGTCCCCGATCCGCACCGCGTACTTGAGCACCATCCCCAGGATGAGCAAGGTCCACGTCACGTACTCGGCTACCGCGACGATCCGGTAGAGGGAACGAGGCGCCATGCCGTCCATGGTCTCAGCCGGGCACGGGCGGTCCGTCCGCGGGGAAGCGGTCCGACACAATGAGCCGGTGCGCATCGACGTGATCCTCGACGCGCGTGCCGCCCCCGAGGAACTCGCCGAACTGGGCGTGCTCGCCGAGGAGTACGGACTGGGTGGGGTCTGGGTCTCCAGCCTGCTAGACGGGCGGGACCCGTACGCCAACCTGAGCCTGCTGGCGCAGCGCACCTCGCGGATCCGGCTCGGCCCGATCGCGGTCAACCCGTACGACACCCACCCGGTCCGTACGGCCGCGTCGCTGCTCACCCTCAACGAGCTCGCCGACGGTCGGGCGCAGGTCGTGGTGGGCGGTGGTGGCGAGGTGTTGCAGGCCTTGGACATCGCACCCCGCCGCCGGGTACGGGCGGTCCGCGAGTGCGTGCAGATCCTGCGCGGTGCGGCTCGCGGCGACGTGGTCCATCACGATGGCGAGCTGTACCAGGTGCGCGGGTTGCGCTTCGGGTGGCTGACGCAGCAGCCGCCGCCGATCTATGTCGGGGCGAGCCAGGACCAGATGCTGGCGATGGCCGCCGGCTGCGCGGACGGGATCATGATGAGCGACATGCCCGCCGCATCGGCGGCCCGCGCGCTCGCCACCCTCGACGCTGCGCACCCGCCGCCCGGTTTCGCCACGACCGCGTTCGCGGCGCTGCACCTGTCCGGCGACGCTGGGCACCGCGTACGCGAGGCGCGGCGCTGGCTGTTGTTGCGCGGACTGTTCCGGCCGTGGCTGCTCGCGACGTTCCTGGACCAGGAGGACGTCGAGCTGGTCATGAGCAGGCGTAGCGCGTTCGTGCAGGCGTACCAGGACGGCAGTGGCGTGGTCGACGGTGTCCCGGACCGGGTCCTGGACGCGCTCGTGGACAACCTCACGATCTCGGGTTCCCCCGAGGACCCGGCTCCGGTGCTGGCCAAGCTCCGCGACCTGCGACGAGTCGGCCTCGGCGCGATCGCGCTTCGCCTGTACGCCGACCCGGCCAGCACGATCACGTTCCTCGGCGAGGTCATCCAACCGGCGTTGCACGCCCAACCGGCGTCGAGACCCTGAGGCGCGCGACTCGTCCGCGCCGGTTTCTGCGTACCTCTGTCGATCATGATGTCGGTCGGCTCACCGTCCACCCCGCGCCCACCAACGTCATGATCAACCCCTGGTCGGCGAGTCACGCCGTGGAGACCTGCCGGAGCCGGCCCGGTAGCCTCGCTGCCGCAGCGCACCGAACGAGGGAACTGACCGATGACGCGCACGCTCTTGACCGCCATGACCGCAGCCGCTCTGATCGCTGGCGCGATCTGCGCCGCACCGGCCGTCGAGGCGGTGGCCATCAAGGCAACGACGTTCAAGAACTGCACCGAGATGCACAAGAGGTACCCGGGCGGCGTGGCTCGCAGCAAACAAGTCCGGAACATGAAGACGGTGTCCGGAACGAAGGTCCCGGCCACCTCCCGGTACAAGCCCAAGATCAGCAAGAAGCTGTACGACGCCAACACGCGGCTCGACCGCGACAAGGACGGGATCGCCTGCGAGGCCTGACCTCACGCACCGGTCCCCGATCGAGCGGACGCCTCGGACCCGGTCAAGCGGGTGGGCCGCCTGGGGATCGAACCCAGAACCCGCGGATTAAAAGTCCGCTGCTCTGCCAATTGAGCTAACGGCCCGGACCCAGCGGATCAGGACGCTCGTCAGGAGAGCTGCCAGGCACTCCCCGCGTGTTGTACGTCGTCTCCACCGAACCCCGACATCATGCCAGGCGCCGTGACGGGGCCCGCAAGCCAGCCATCTTCCGTCTCAGGCGGCTGCCGTCCCGTGCGCTGCGGCCCGTACGCCGCGGTACCCCGAACGAGGGAATGTGGCGGCTCAGAGGTCGTCCGTCGACGACATCGCGCCGACAGGTGTACGGGAGGGAAGTCCATGCCTGCACGGGAACCGACGGCGTCCCAGGCCGCCTCGAACTCCGGCACGCGTGGCGCCCGCCGTGATCCGGCGTCGCAACGCTGGGTCGCGCGTCCGGTGCTCGCTGGCGGCCTTCAGGTGCTGCTGGTGCTCGCCCCTGTCTGCGTGGCCGCGCTCGTCGTGCGCGTACTTGCCGGTCCGCTCGCAGGGGAACCGTGGTGGGTACGGTTCGCCGTCGCGGCGGCGGTCGCGATCTGTGCTGCGCTGATCGCGGATCGCCTCCTGCGACGCTTCCTGCCCGTCGCGGCGCTGCTGCGCATGACGATGCTCTTCCCGGACCGCGCCCCCTCCCGGCTCGCGGTCGCGCGGCGAGTTGGGCACCCGAGTGCGCTCGCCCGGGCCGCTGCCAGCCCGGACGAGACGCTCGGCCAGGCAGCCGAACGGATCCTGGTGCTGATCACCGCGCTCGGGGTGCACGACCGCCGGACCCGGGGGCACTCGGAGCGGGTGCGGGTGTTCACCGACCTGGTCGGCGAACAGCTCGGCCTGCACCAGTCCGCGCGCGACCGGCTCCGTTGGGCAGCCCTGCTGCACGACCTGGGCAAGGTCGAGGTTCCCGCCCGCGTGCTGAACAAGCCCGAGAAACTCGACGCCGCCGAGTGGGAACTGATCCGGCGGCACCCGGAACGCGGCACCGAGCTCGCGGGCTCGCTCGGCGCATGGCTCGGACCGTGGGGGTCGGCCATCGGAGAGCACCACGAACGGTTCGACGGCACGGGGTATCCACTCGGCCTGCGCGGACCGGACATCTCCCTGGCCGGTCGGATCGTGGCAGTAGCCGACGCGTTCGAGGTCATGACCGCGGCGCGTTCGTACAAGCGGCCGATGTCCGTGCGCGCGGCCCGCGCCGAGCTCGTGCGTGCCGCGGGCACGCAGTTCGACCCGCGATGCGTACGCGCGCTGCTGTCAGCCTCGCTGCCTCGCTTGCTCTGGAGCGTCGGCCCCTTGTCGTTCCTCGCTAATCTGCCCATCATGCGCTCGGTCGCCACTGTCGGCAGAGCGCTCGACGGCACCGCGACGGTCACGGGCGCACAGGCCGCCGGCGCTGCCGTCGCTGCCATGACCGGCGTCGCCATGCTCACGGGAGCATCACCCAGCGCGCAGGTATCGCCGGAATCGACGCCTGCGGCAACGGTCATCCGCCCGGCAACGCCGACTCCCGCTCCCACGGCAGCCCGGTCGCCGAGCGTCGGACCGCCGACCGCGACGCCCTCCACGTCCGCCCCGGCGTCGCCGACCCTCCGTCCAGACCGGCAGCGTGCGACCGGGTCCGGCACGCCGTCCGCGCAACGCACCGTCGACAGGCCGCTCCCATCCCTGACGACACCCGTGCGGCCCCCGCGTACCAGGCCGGCGCCGAGCGCGACGCGCCGCGCCCCCTCGCCGACACCGGTCGCGGACCGCCCCGCTCCAGCTCCCGCACCGGTGCAGGAACCAACGCCCGACCGGACGCCGCCGTCACTGCGGATCACCGCGGCGCCGGTCCTGCGGCTGCTGACGAGCACCGCGACGATCGCCTTCGAATCCGACGATCCGCACGCACAGTTCCGCTGCCGGCTCGACCGCGGCACGTGGGATACCTGCACCAGCCCGACCAACTTCACGCACCTCAAGCTCGGAGCGCACCGGATCGAGGTGTACGCCGTCGACGCCGCCGGGAACGAGTCCGAGCGCCAGCGGGTGGACTTCTTCGTCGTGTCGTTGTCCCTGTAGCGACACGGGCACAGTCCACGCGGGCGGCCCAGGCGCGTCATACCGAGGCTGTCAGCAGCAAGGCGACCGCCTCGTCGGTGAGATCGGTCCATCGCGACCCGCCGAGGTCGTTGCTGATCTGCTGGCTGATGAGACCGGTGATCACGGCCGTCCACAGGTCGACCGCCCGCGCGCTGGTGACCCCGGCGGCAGCGAGTGCGGTGCGCATCCGGTCGAGCAGGTCGACAGCGACGGCGTACGACTCCGGGCTCGGCGTGAATCCCGGGACCGAGTGCTGGAACAACAGCTGGAACAGGGCCGGGCGCTCGCTGCAGTAGTCGACGAACGCCCGCATGCCCGCCCGTAGCTGGTCCTGCGCCTCGCGGCTGCTGTCGATCTCGGGGAGCACCGCCAACAGGTCTCGGCAACCTTCGGAGAACATCGCGTCGTAGAGATCGTGCTTGCTGGAGAAGTAGCCGTACAGGGACGGAGCCTGCATCCCGAGGGCGGACGCCACATCGCGCAGCGTCCACCCGGTCAGTCCGTCCCGGCCCGACAGCTCCCAGGCGGCCTCGACGATCTCGCGGCGGGTACGAGCGTGACGCGCCGCACGACGGTCCATCGTTTTCCTAATCTGATTCGGAGAACCTATTGACGTAAGCCTACCGGAGCCGCATGCTGGGGTACGGAGGTGCCCGATGACTCACGACGAATGGCTGGCCGCCGCTGCCGAGGAGTACCGGCGGCTGGGCGACCTGCTCGACGAGCTCGACGAGGCCGGGTGGAAGGAGCCGACCGAGTGCGCAGGCTGGGCCGTACGTGATGTCGTCGCGCACCTCGTCGGTGCCGCCTGCGTGACCACGGGGATGCGGGAGGGAAGACGGCAGGCGCGCCTCGGTCGAAAACTCGCCGCCGGCCGGACGATGGTCGACGGCATGAACGAGGTGCAGGTCCGGGAGCGAGCGGACCGCACGCCGCAGCAGCTGCAGGCCGAGCTCGCTGAGGTTGTCCCGCGTGCACTGCGCGCCCGTCGGCGCATCCCGGCCCTGGTTCGGGCGGTACGGGTGCCCTTCGGCCCGCCCCTGGGTACCGCACCGATCGGCTACCTGACCGACACGATCTATACCCGGGACGCGTGGATGCACCGCGTCGACATCACGCGCGCCACGGGTGCCCCACTCGTGCTCACCGCGGAACACGACGGACGGCTGGTGGCGGACGTCGTCGCGGACTGGGCACGTCGCCACCGCGCGCCGTACCGCCTCGAGCTGACCGGTCCGGCCGGCGGCTCGTTCCAGCGCGGCACCGACGCGCCGCTCGTGGAACGGGACGCGGTCGAGTTCTGCCGCGCGCTGGCGGGCCGCGACGCGCCCACCGTCCCGCACCTCGCGGAGATCCCCTTCTGATCGCGCCGTTAGCGTCGCTGGTCCAGCCGCTGTCATCGAACCTCAGCGCGTCGAGGCGCCCTCCTCGCAGGGGCCACCGATCCGTGGGGTGCCGGTATCGAAGCTGATGCACCGGTGGACGCCGGCAAGGGCGACGTTGTAGGCGCCGTCGGCGCTACGCGACAGCACGGTGACGCCCGCCGCCGTGGCGCTGCGATCCGACAGCGCACGGTCCAGCGTGGCCCGGTCGGTCTCGACGTCCCCCGTCATCGCGGCACGCAGCGCGCGGTCGGTCTGCACGGCCTCGATCGCGCCGTTGGCCGTACGGACCTCCTCCCCGAAGCGGACCACGGCCTGCCCGGCGAGCGCGTCGGCGATCACGAACAGCGCGACCAGCACCGCGGTGCCGAGCCGCGCGACGATGTTCACCCGCCGTGCCGCGCCGTCCCGCCCACCGGCGACATGGACCAGGACGAGCGCGAGGGCCGCGAGGTACGCGGCGGCGACGACGGCGGCGAGCCGTGGACCGACGAGCAACGCGGCGACGGCGACGGTCGCCACCGCCCCGGCGATCGCCGCTGCGGACACCGGGCTCGGAGGGACGGGCGGCCCGCTGCCCGCCGGGCCGTACGGCTCCTTGGCAAGGGGCCGGACCGTACGGTCGTCGTTGCCGGACATCGCCCTCCTCACCTTCCGGTCCCATGTGTGAACGCCCATCCTCCACTGTCCGGATAAGGATCTTCCGCGAGGTAGCGCCGCGCCCGACGCCGCCGTCGCCTCTTTCGCGACGGGCGCTCGGATCCACCGCTGGACAGGCCGCAGGTCAGGCGATGGGATGGCACGGTGACGATCAGGAACGAGCCCTGGCCGCCGGGGACCCCGTGCTGGGTCGACCTGACCGCGCCGGACGTCTCCGAAGCCACCGGCTACTACCGCGAGGTGCTCGGCTGGGAGTTCACCGAACCCGACGCCGCGTACGGCGGCTACGTGATCGCCCACGTCGATGGGGCTGCGGCAGCCGGTGTCGGGCCGGTGCACGGCGAGGGCCGGCCGGCGTGGACGCTGTACCTCGCGGTGACGGACGCGGACCGCGCCGCGGAAGCCGTGAGCACCGCCGGCGGGACGATCCTGCTCTCCCCCACCGACGTCGGACCGCTCGGTCGGATGTTCGTCGCAGCCGATCCGACCGGCGCGGTGTTCGGATGCTGGCAAGCCGGCGCCCACATTGGCGCCGGTGTCGTCAACGAGCCCGGCGGTCTCACCTGGGAGGACCTGCGCTCGACCGACCCGGTAGCGGCGAAAGCCTTCTACCACAAGGTGTTCGGCTACTCCTACCAGGACCTGCCCGGCGGCGGCTCCGACTACGGCACCGTCCACCTGGCGCCCGGTCTGCCGCCGGTCGGCGGAATGGGAGGAATGCTCGGAGTACCCGGAACGTCGCACTGGCTGGTCTATTTCGCCGTTCCCGACACCGACGCCGCACTCGCTGCTGCCGCGACGAACGGCGGCGCCGTGCTCGCCCCCGCCTTCGACTCGCCGTTCGGGCGCATCGCCGTGCTCGCGGACCCAGGTGGCGCCGGGTTCGCGGTGATCACCCCGGCGACGGGCACGAGCGGTTCCTGAGCGTCACGGTGCTGCCCGAGCTCGACGGTGACGACCGCTACCGGGCGATCGCGAGCGAGCTGCTCCGTTCGGCACCGACCGACTTCGTGAAAGCACGCAGCCGCGCGGTCGCGCAGGCCCGCGCGGACGGCGACCAGCAACTCGCCGGCAGGCTGCGCACACTTCGCAAGCCGACCACCGCGGCGTACGCGATCAACCTCTACGCACATGAGAACGCCCCACGACTCGCCGAGTTCATCGAACTCGGCCGGCAGGCGCGCGACAAGCACCTCGCGCTCACCCCGGCGGCGCTGCGGGAGATCAGCGACCTGCGCAGCACTCTCGTCGCCACGCTCTCCGCCGCCGTCCGGGACGGCGCGGTCGCGGCCGGGGTGCCCGTCGGGCCCACGGCGCGGGACGACATCGTGACCACGTTGCTGGCGGTGCTCGCCAACGACGAAGCCGCACAGGTCGCGGCCGCCGGCCTGCTGCTCACGCCGCTGCAGTACTCCGGACTGGGGTTCGACGGCGAGGTGACGAACGCCGGCGCGGGCCGTACGTCGGCCGGGGCGAGGCAGCGCGGCACCGGGACAGCGCCACCCCGTCGCACCGACGATCTCGGGGCCGCGGCCGCGCGGCGCAGAGCGAGAGCCGACGCGCAACGTGCGATGGACGCTGCGGCCGAGCAGCTCAGGGCGGCGGAAGAGGAGGCAACGCAACGCGGAACCGAGCTCGACGCGGCGCGGTTGCGGGTCGCGTCGGCAGAGCGCGACCTGCGGGCCGCGACCGACGCGGAGCAGGAGGCGGAATCCGCGGTCCGACGTGCCACGACGCAGGTCGCCACCGCGCGCGAACGGCTCCTCGCAGCCGAGCGCGAGGCACACGAGCGGCGATAGTGCCGGACCCGACCTGGGCACGGGGCGCCGCTGCGCGTACTTTCGAGAGCAGGCACCCGTGGGCGTTCCCGCGGCGGCGCCACGTTCGGCGCGGAGCACCACGTCTGCCGGTGCGATCACGAAAGCGCACGGTCGGTGGGAAGGACCGCGATGGCCGACAGCCTCACACGCTTCGAGTGCGCGCTCGCCGCGTTCGATCAGCCGATGCGCGCATTGACGTTCGACCGGTTGACGTCCCCGACCCCCTGCGACGACTGGGACGTCAGCGCGCTGGTGAGCCACGTCGTCGGGCTGCTCGACGACGTACCCGAGCTGATGGACGGCCGCGCTTCCGCAGCAGCTCTCGACGCCGAACCGCGCGCGCTCCACGCCGACCCGTGCACCGCCTGGCAGCGCGCGTCGGGCCGCGCACGCAACGCGTTGCGGCAGCGGGGAACTCCGGGGCCGACGCTTGCGCGCCAGAACGGTGACCAGCACGTCGAGGCGTACCTCGACCAGCTCAGCTTCTCGTTGCTGGTCCACTCCTGGGACCTCGCCCGGGCGGTCGGCCACGACGACGTGCTGCCGCGCGGACTGGTCACCTGGGCGCAGCGCTGGCTCCCCCCGCAGGTGCAGACCTACCGCGCGGTCGGCCTGATCGGTCCTCCCGCGGCCGAACCGGCCACGACCGATCCGCAACCCTGGCTGCTGGCAGCGGCCGGCCGCGAGAGCAGCTGGACGCCGCGGTCCGCGCCCCTCAGGCGGCGTACGCCTTGATCGCGGCCTGCGAGAAGGCCGGGATGTCGCCCGGCTTTCGGCTGCTGACGAGCATCCCCGGACCGGCCTCGCACACGACGACCTGCTCGTCGTGCCAGTCCGCACCGGCATTCGTGAGGTCGGTGCGCAGGCTCGGCCATGAGGTCATCCGCCGCCCCTGCAGCTGACCGGTCTCGACGAGAGTCCACGGGCCGTGGCAGATGACCGCCACCGGCACGCCGTCGCGCAGCGCGTCACGAAGCAGTCGTACCGCATCCTCGTCGGTGCGCAGGAAGTCCCCGTTCACGACTCCACCCGGCAACAAGAACCCGTCCGCGGTCGAGGCGTCGACCGCGGAGATCGCAAGGTCGGCAGGCACGCTTCCGGCCTTGTCCAACCCGTCGAACGTCTGGACCTGGTCGCCGGAGGGTGAGGCGAGCAGCACCCGTGCGCCGGCCTCCTCGAGCGCGGAGCGCGGCTCGGTCAGCTCCACACGTTCGACCCCTGCGTCCGCGGTGAGCGCGATGATCGTCTTTCCCTCGAGCGTGGCCATGTGCGTCCTCCTGGGATCCTCGGGTGTCCCTCCACCCTCCGACCACGCGCCGCGACCCGCCACTCGGGGTCAGGTCCGCCCGCCGTCCGCAGTTGGTGGCGTCACTGTCCTGGTGGCGTCACTGTCCTGGTGGCGTCACTGTCCTGGTGGCGGTCTACAGCCGGATCCGAGGGGAGTTCTCGACCGCCAGGACAGTGACGTCGCGAGAGGCGGTGCACTCGGAGCGGAATCACATCTGGTCGGGGACGGTCACTCCGAGCAGGTCGAGGCCCGTGACAAGCGTGCGCAGCGAGGCCGCGCAGAGCGTCAACCGGCTCTCGCGCACGACCGGATCGTCCGCCTTGAGCACCGGGCACTGCTCGTAGAAGGTCGTGAACGCGCTCGCGAGGTCGAACAGGTAGGTGCACAGCCGGTGCGGTTCGAGGAGCGTGTCGACCTCCGCAACTGCTGCGCCGAAACCCAGCAGCTGCAAGGCGAGTGCGCGCTCGGCCGGCGCGTCGAGCCGCACCGGCGCCGTGGCGTCCTCCGGCTTGATACCGGCCTTGCGGAAGATCGAACGGGCCCGGGCCGCGGCGTACTGCAGGTACGGTCCGGTGTTTCCCGACAGGGCGAGCATGCGGTCGAAGTCGAAGACGTAGCCGGTGTCGTGCGCGGTCGACAGGTCCGCGTACTTCACTGCGCCGACTCCCACCGCGTGCGCGATCGCCTGGTGCGTGGGCGCGTCGAGTTCGGGCCGGGTCTCGCGTACCACGGTGAGCGCGCGCTCCACGGCCTCCTCGAGCAGCGCCATCAGCCGGACCGGTGCGCCGCTGCGCGTGCGCAGCAGCTTGCCGTCCTCGCCCAGCACGTTGCCGATCGCGACGTGGATGGCCGCCACCTCCGGGGGGAGCCAACCGGCCAGCCGCGCGGTCTCGTAGACCATCGACAGGTGCAGTGACTGCGGGGCCCCGATCACGTAGACGATCCGGGTCGCGCCGAGGTCCCGCACCCGGTAGCGCACCGCCGCGAGGTCGGTCGTCGCGTAGCCGTACCCGCCGTCGCTCTTGCGGACGATCAGCGGTACCGGGTTGCCCTCACGCCCGGTGTACCCGTCGAGGAACACGCACAGCGCACCCTGGCTGACCGTCGCGAGCCCCTTGGCCTCGAGCTCGTCGCACACCTCGGCGAGCCACTCGTTGTAGATGCTCTCCCCGGCCAGATCGTCGTCGGTGAGCGTCACGTCGAGCATCCGGTAGATCCGGTTGAAGTAGACCTTGGACAGGTCGACGAGTTCCTGCCAGAGGCGCAGCGTGTCCGCGTCGCCGGCCTGCAGGGCGACGACCCGGCGCCGGGCCCGGTCGGCGAAACCCTCGTCGTTGTCGAACTTCTCCCGCGCCGCCTGGTAGAAGGCGTTCGGGTCGCTCTGCAGCAGCTCGGCCTGCTCCGAGTGCTCACCGACGTCGAGCAGGTGCTCGATCAGCATCCCGAACGGAGTGCCCCAGTCCCCCAGGTGGTTCTGGCGGATCACCCGGTGGCCGCGGAACTCGAGGGTACGGGCGAGCGCGTCACCCACGACGGTCGTGCGCAGGTGCCCGACGTGCATCTCCTTGGCGACGTTCGGCGCGGAGTAGTCGATGGGTATCACGTCGCGGACGTCGGCCTGCTGCGCGCCGCAACGCGGGTCGGCCGCGAGCGCGGCGGCCTGCGCGGCGAGCCACTCGTCGCGCAGCGTGAGGTTGAGGAACCCTGGTCCGCTCACCTCGACCTTCGCGCAGACGTCCCCCGCGTCCAGTTGCCCGGCGATCGCCGTCGCCACCTCCCGCGGTGGACGACCGAGCGCCTTTCCCAGCGGTAGCGCGACGTTGGCCTGGAAGTCCGCGAACTGGGACGGGCGGATGAGCGGGTCGGTCCCGGCGTGCTCGGCGCCGAACGCTGCGGCGAGCGCGTCTCGGAGCAGCTCGGCCAGCACAGCCTTCGGGTCGGACATCGGGGCTCCGTTCAGGGGACGTGACACGGGCTGTCCACGATACGGGCCGGGTCCGCTCGTCCCTCACCCGTCCGGGCGGACAGGTCCGCCCCGCGGCGACCCGACTCCTCTACAGTCACCCCGCCGATCCGGGCGGCTGTCCGTTTCGACCCTGCTGAGAAGGACTGATCGCGTGCCGAGCGTGCCTGGACGCCGCCCCCGAAGACGCGCCCCTGGCGCGGCCGTGCTCGCCGCACTGGCCGTCGTGGTCGCCGTCCTGCCGGCCAGTGCGCCCGCCCAGGCGGCTGACGATGCGGGGCCGTGGCTGGACGCCGGTTCGCTGCGGCCGGCGAACGGGGCGGCCGGGCCGCTGAGCCCCGCGCTCGCCGCGGTGCGCGCCACCGGCGAGCTGCGCTCCAACGCGTTCGCGCCGGCAACGGCGCAGCAGGACCCGGCGGGGCGGGTCCTGGTGCAGGTCAGGGTGACCGACCTGACCCCGGCGACGCTCGCGGCCGTAGGTGCGTACGGGGAGGTGCTCGTCGTCGCGGCGCCGATGCGGCGGGTCACGATGCGGGTGTCCCCGGCTGCGCTGGACGGGCTCGCGGGGCTGCCCCAGGTGCAGTACGCCGACCTGGTGCCCGCTCCGCTCACCGCGGGTCCCGGTCTTGTGGGCCGCGCGCCCGGCGCCTCCGCGCCGCTCACCCGGGCGGGCGGGCCGTGCACCGGGTCGGTGGTCTCCGAGGCCGACCAGCAGCTGCAGGCCGCCGCCGCGCGCGCTGCGGTGGGGGTCGACGGTGCCACCGTGCCGATCGGGGTGCTCTCGGACTCGTTCGACAAGGCCACCGGTACCGCCACGCGCGCGAGCGACGACGTCCGGCGCGGGGACCTGCCGGGGCCAGCCAACCCGTGCGGGTACCGCACCGCGGTACGGGTCGTCCAGGAGACGCCGGACCCGTCCAACGCGTCGGACGAGGGTCGGGCGATGCTGCAGTTGATCCATGACCTCGCCCCGGGCGCCCCGCTGCTCTTCGCCTCCGCCAGCGGGGGTGAAGACGTCATGGCACGCAACATCCGGGCACTGGCCAAGGCCGGTGCGAAGGTGATCGTCGACGACATCTCCTATCTCGCCGAGCCGTTCTTCCAGCAGGGTGTCGTCGACCAGGCGATCGCCGAGGTGACCGCCGCCGGCGTGACGTACCTGAGCGCCGCGGGGAACAGCAACGTCGTCCTCGGGGGTCGCGACGTCGGATCGTGGGAGACCCCGCGGACCCGGCTCACCCGGTGCACGACCTCCGGCGGGCGCTGCGTGGACTTCGACCCGCGGGGCCGCGGCGACTGGAACAACGCGTTCACCGTGGCGCCGGGCGGCGCGGTGCAGGTGGTGGCCCAGTGGGCGCAGCCGCTCGGCAAGGTGACGACCGACTTCGACCTCGTGCTCGTGGACGCCGCCTCGAACCGCGCCATCGGACAGACCAGCAGCGACAGCCGCCGCAGCCAGCAACCGGTCGACGCGTTCGGCTGGCGCAACGACGGGTTCGCTGCCCGCAAGCTCAAGCTCGTGGTGCTGCACAACGGCGGGAAGGCGATGCCGCGGCTGAAGGTGCAGTTCGTCCGCGCCGCCGGCGTGACGAAGATCGAGTACTCCCGCAGCGCGGGCGGCAACGTCGTAGGACCCACGATCTTCGGCCACAACGGTGGCCCCGCCACGCTGTCGGTCGGCGCGGTGCCGTACGACAACCGCAACCGGGTCGAGCCCTTCTCCTCGCGCGGGCCGGTCACGCACTACTTCGCACCGGCGCGCGCCGACGGCTCACCGCGGCTGGCCGCCCCGCAGGTGACCCGCGCCCCGCAGCTCGCCGCGACCGACGGGACCGCGACGAGCTTCTTCGCCGAGAAACAGGCGGGCGTGTGGCGGTTCTACGGCACCTCGGCGGCCGCACCGCACGCGGCCGCCGTCGCCGCGCTGCTGCTGCAGGCGCAACCCGACTTGACCCCGCGCGAGGTGCGCGAGCAGCTGACCGCGACCGCCGCCCGCGTGGGCAGCGCACACCCGGCGGCGGTCGGCGCCGGACTCGCCGATGCGCTCGCCGCGCTGACCGCGCCCGGCCCGGCGCACATCACCCGGACGCTCGCCGGCCGCGGTTCGGCGACGGTGCAGTTCACCGCCCCGGCGCGGGTCGGCGTGCCCGCGCTGAGCTCGTACGGCGCGCGGTGCACCAGCCCGCACGGCGCGACCCGGCAGGTCGACCGCGCGGGCGACGCGACGACGGCGCTGCGCGTGACCCGGCTGACCACCGGTGTCCCGTACCGCTGCGTCGTCCTGACCTCGAACGGGAAGCGGACGACCGCCTCGGCGCCGGGGGCCCTCATCGTCCCGACCGGCACACCAGGCAGACCGGGCAAGCCGGCCGTCAGCCCGGTCCGGCGCGCGATCAAGGTGACCGTCCGCGGAGCGACCAACACCGGCGGTCTGCCCGCGACCTACCGCGCGACGTGCGCTCCGGTCGGCGGCGGCAAGACCCGCGCGCGGACCGGCCGGGCCACCGTCCTGAAGGTCACCCGGCTCTCCCCGTCGGCGGTCTACCGCTGCTCGGTCCAGGTGCGCAACGCGCTCGGCACCGGCCCCGCCTCACCGCGTTCGGTGAAGGTCCGGCCCCGGCGCTGAGCCGCTCGACCGCGCCGCGGCCCGGGATACAGTGGCCGCCCGGTCCGCACCCTCGCGGGCTCGACAAGGAGCGCCTTCGGCGATGCCCGCACCCCCGGTCCTGCGCCGCCCGGTGGCCTGGCTGGCCGCCGGGCTGACGACCGTCGCCGTGCTCACCGCGGCGCCGGCGCAGGCGCTCGAGCCGGCCGCGACGCCGGCCGCACCGCTGCGACCGGACGGTGCGCTCTCGGCACGGCTCGCCACGCTGCAGGACCTGGACCCGCACGCCGCGACCGCACCGGCGCTGTCGATGGCCCGCTCCGGGGCGGGCTCCCTGGTCGAGGACGCGAGCGGGCGCGTGCTGGTGCAGGTGCTGCTCACGGACACCGACCCGACCACCGTCGCGGCACTGCGCCGGCTCGGCGAGGTGATCGACGTACGGCGCACACTGCAGCGCGCGACGCTGCTGGTCCCCGTCGCCGGGCTCGCCGCCCTGGGTGAGGTCCCCGGCGTCCGTTTCGCCGACCTGGTCCCGGCGCCGCTCCACGGTACGGGCGTACGCACCGCGGTGGGGCGGGCAGCAGCCGCGCGGGGCAAGGACTGCCACCCGCTGCGGACCGAGGCCGACGGCACGGTGCGCGCGGGTACCGCCCGCAGCCGGTTCGGGGTCGACGGGTCGGGCGTACGCGTCGGAGTGCTCTCGGACTCCTACGACGTCGACCCGGACGCCGCGACATACGCCTACGACGACGTCCGGTCCGGCGAGCTGCCGGGGCCGCAGAACCCTTGCGGTTACACCACTCCTGTGGATGTCCTGGCCGAGGGGAGCAGCCTCGACGGGACCGGGCTCACCGACGAGGGACGCGCCATGCTGCAGGGCGTGCACGACCTCGCGCCGGGCGCGGCGCTGTCGTTCGCCAGCGCGCTCGGCGGGCCCGACATGTTCGCCAAGCAGATCCGGCGGCTGGGCCGCAGCGGCGCAGACGTGATCGTCGACGACATCACCTACCTCACCGAGCCGTTCTTCCAGCAGGGGGTCGTCGACCGCGCCGTCAGCACGGTGGTGGCGAACGGCGCGACGTACTTCAGTTCCGCCGGGAACAGCAACACGGTCTACCGCGGACGCGACGTCTCTTCCTGGGAGACCCCGGCGGTCCGGCTCGCGGACTGCCCGCTGGTCGAGGTGCCGTCGTCGTACGGCCCGCTCGGGCGTTGCGTCGCCTTCGACCCGGCAGGCAGCGACACCGGCTACGACCTGACCCTGGCGAGCCGGGGGACGATCACGCCGGTGCTGCAGTGGGCGGAGCCGGTCAACGGGGTGAGCGACGACTTCGACCTGTTCGTGGTGGACGCGACGACCGGGGAGGTGCTGGCGAGCAGCACGACCGTGCAGGCCCGCAGCCAGACCCCGGTCGAATACCTGTCGTGGACCAACCGGTCCCCGGCCGACCGCGCGGTGCGGGTCGTGGTGAACCGGTTCTCGGGCAAGAAGACACCGCGGCTGAAGCTGACCTTCGTGACGATGACGGGGCTGCAGTCCCTCGAGCACGACCGGTCGGCCGGCCCGGACATCGTCGGTCCGACGGTGTTCGGCCACAACGGCGGCGTCGATGCGATCTCGGTGGCCGCCGTCCCGTACGACGCGCCCGCGCAGGTGCAGGCGTACTCCGCGCGCGGTCCGGCCACCCACTACTTCGGTCCCGTCAAGGGGACCCGCGCGGCGAAGCCGTTGGCGACACCGCGCATCATCCGCGCGCCGCAGCTCGCGGCACCGGACGGCTGGCGCACCACGTTCTTCGGTCCGCTGGTAGGAACGGCCCACCGCTTCTACGGCACCTCGGCCGCGGCGCCCGTGGCCGCGGCCGTCGCGGCCCTGATGCGGGCGGCGACCCCGTCGCTCTCGGCGCGGCAGGTGCTCACGGCACTGCGCGCGACCGCACGCAGCGTCGACGCTCCACCGGCCGCGGCCGGCGCCGGGCTCGTCGACGCCGTACGCGCCGTCGCTCTGGTGGCACCGCCCCCCGCACCGTTGGTGACCGCCACCAAGTCCAAGCCGCGGGCGGTCAAGGTGTCGTTCCGAGCGGCCGCCGTACGCCCGGGCGGTGCGCCGGTGCTGTCGTACCAGGCGCGCTGCGAGAGCCCGGGCCGGGCCGCACGTACCGCCAGCGCGGGGAGCGCCGGCCACATCCTCGTCGGTGGGTTGCACCGCGGCAGCCGCTACGACTGCGCGGTGCGGGCGCTCACGACGTACGCCGCGGGCCCGTACTCGGCCGCCGGGCCCTCGCAGGTCGCGGCGGGCAAGCCCAGCAGGCCGCGCCGGGTGCACGCCGAGGTGACCGGCCGGCGTGCACTGACCGTCCACTTCCGAGCCCCCGCCAACAGCGGCGGACGCAAGCTGCTCGGCTACCTCGCGCGGTGCGAGCCGACCGGCGCCGGCAAGGCGCGCCACAGCGCCACGGCGGATGCCGGTGCGACAACGCTGAAGGTACGCAAGCTGACCCGGGGGGCGGCGTACCGGTGCATCGCGTACGCCAGCAACAAGCTCGGGACGAGCAAACCGTCCAAGCCCTCCGCACGGGTGCGGCTGCCCTGACACGAGACGACCCCCGAGCGGTCGTCCTGCGGGACGGTCGACTGGACGGGTCGACACTCGGGGGTCGGGTGGCTGACGTGGTCTGGCTCGCCGGGAGGGCGCGACCAGAGGTGGTCAGCGATCCATGTCTCGCGGCTAGCTCTCAGCCACCTCACGTGTCCGTTGCTCTATCAAGATCGGACCACCTCCCTCCTCGTGTACCGGCCACCCTACGCCGGACCCGGCGCACTGCAAGCGATTTCCGGCTCGACCGCGCCGCGGACGCGCGTCACCCAGCGTGCAGCGTCTCGATGATCGCATCGACCGCGGTGTCGAGGTCCGGCTCGCTGATCACCAGCGGCGGGGCGAAGCGCACGGTCCAGGTGTGCGTGTCCTTGGCGAGCACGCCGCGTCCCATGAGGTCCTCGCACACCTGCCGACCGGTACGCCCGCCGGGCTGCATCTCGATCGCCCACCACAGGCCACGACCGCGTACCTCCCGGACGCGCGGCAGCCGCGCGTCCCGCAACCGGTCCAAGACATGCGCGCCGAGTTGCGCGCTGCGCCGTTGCAGATCCCCGGGACGCAGCAAGCCGACGACGGCGGTCCCGATCGCGGCGGCGAGCGGGTTGCCGCCGAACGTGCTGCCGTGCTCGCCGGGCCGGATCACGCCCATCACGTCCCAGTCGGCGACGACCGCCGACAGCGGGAGGATGCCGCCGCCGAGCGCCTTGCCGAGGATGCGCACGTCCGGTCTCACGTTCTCGTCGTCGCAGGCGAAGGTCTGGCCGGTACGGCCCAGCCCGGCCTGGATCTCGTCGGCGACGAACAGCACCCCGCGGTCCCGGCACAGCTCGCGCGCGGCGGTGAGGTAACCCGGCGGCGGCAGGATGACACCCGCCTCACCCTGGATCGGCTCGACGAGGAACGCCACGGTGCGCTCGGTTATCGCCGCGGTGAGTGCGTCGAGATCACCGAACGGCACGGTCACGAACCCCGGCGTGTAAGGGCCGTACCCGCCCCGCGCCTGATCGTCGTCGGAGAACGAGACGACGGTGACCGTACGTCCATGGAAGTTCCCGCCGCAGACGACGATCTCGGCCCGGTCGGCCGGTACGCCCTTGCGCTCGTAACCCCACTTGCGGCTGAGCTTCACCGCCGTCTCCACCGCTTCGGCACCGGAGTTCATCGGCAGCACCGCGTCCTGGTCGCACAACGCGGCGAGCTCGGCGCAGAACGTACCGAGCTGGTCGTTGTGGAACGCCCGGCTGGTGAGCGTGAGCCGGTCCAGCTGCTGCTGCGCGGCCGCCATGAGCGTGGGGTGCCGGTGCCCGAAGTTGAGTGCGGAGTACGCCGACAGCAGGTCGAGGTAGCGACGGCCCTCGACGTCGGTCACCCAGCACCCTTCGCCGTGGCTGATCACCACCGGTAGCGGGTGATAGTTGTGGGCGCAGTGCGCTTCCTCCGCCGCGATGGCCGTCTGCGTGATACCCATTGCGGCCGTGTCCAACGCTGACACCGGTTCTCCCTTCCGGCCGGTGTCGCGATGGGGCGGTGGCCCCGATCAGGCGGCTCCGGCGTCCCGTTCCGCTACCTGGTCAAGTTTGTCCACGACCAGCTCGATGACGCCAGGGTCGGCGCCCATCGCCATGTGCGTCGCGTCCACCTCGACCTGCTCGGCCGCCGGGTCCAGGCACGCCCGCCAGTCCACGACGCCGTCACTCGTCGAGAAGACCGCCAGGTACGGCACGCCGGCGGGGAAGTCGCTCGTCAGTGCCGCGTGCACACGGGCCGCACACTCCCCGCTCAGGCAGTCCTGCCCGAGCACGCCGTGCACGCCCCAGGAGTGCAGCCGGGTCAGCAGCCGCACCTGGTGCGCCAAGGTGCGGTTGATGGCGAGCGGGTCCATGTTCGGCGAGGCCAGCGTCACGAGCGAGGCCACGAGGTCGGGACGCCGCCGGGTGACGAGCGCTGCCAGCGTGCCGCCGCGGCTCCAACCGACGAGCGCCACCTGCCGACCGCGACGGCGGGCGATCCGGATCAGCCGTTCCTCGACCGCGTCGGCGAGCTCGATGGTGCAGCCGGCGTTCGGCGCGATGTGCGCGCCGGCCGTCCAGTGGCCCGCAGCCCGCAGCGCGTCGGCCATCGGGCGCATCGCGAAGTCGCCGGAGAGGAACCCGGGGACGAGCAGGACCGGCACCCGGTCCGGGTCGGGCGGCGGAGCAGCAGGACGTGGACGCAGCACGCGGGATCCGACCGCGAGCATCGACAGGTTCTCGCGCAACCGGGTGCGTACGCCCGGGTGGAAGTCCGCAGCGCGGCGAAGGGCGAGCTCGGCCACCTCCTCGACCGCGCCACGCACCGGGACAGGCGTCCCGGTGTGGTTGCCACCGCTGCTTCGCACAAGACCATTCTGCCGCGCGTTGATCGTCGACGCCGGTCGAGGACGGTGTTGCCGCCCGCGCGGTCAGGACCGATGACCGTTAGGACCGCCGGGCGACCGGCCTTTCGGTGGCACCGCCTCGGTCAGTGCGCCGGTCCTTCGCCCCTGGACGGGTGACGAGGCGCTCCGCGATGTGACAGCCCGCACGATGGTGACGGATGATCCAGACATGCAAGGGGGTCACGCGCGCCTGGTCCGCGGGGCGGACGAGGTGCGGGCCTTGGGCCCGCCCACCGACCCCGCGTTCTCGGCGCGCGCCGCGGCGGCAGCCGTCGGTGAGATCGTCGTCCACGAGAGCGACTCGGTCAGCTGGAGCGAGGCCGCGTACCGCTGGCACGGCAGGCCGCGCTGGCGCCGCGTGCGCACCACGGCCGACGCCCTGCAGGGGGTCGCGGAAGGCGGCGCTGCGCTGCGCCGCGCCTACCGGGAACTCGCCCGCCAGCGCGCCGGCGACCCTGCCCCGCTCGAGGCGCTGACCTACGTCGCGGTCGACGAGTACGGCCTGCGCCATCCGTTGCTCCTGGTCCCCGTGGGGCACGGCACGGCGCTGGTGGTGAGCGGGGGGCCGGTGCAGCGGCCGACCGACGCGCCGCGGGAACGTCCCGTGGTTCCCCTCCCACAGCCCTTCCCCGCTACCGAGTCGGACCCATCGCCCCGCGGGACGGGTCCGGCGGAGACGGACGCGGATCTGGTCGCACCGGTGGAGCCGGCCGGCCCGGTCGAGCCGGCCGCGCCTGATACCCAACCCGACCGATCCGAGCAGCGCGAAGAAGCCGAGGAACCCGAAGAACCGGAGCGGGCCGGGGAACCGGAAGGACCGGAGCGGGCCGCGGAAGCCGCGGAATCCGAACTGCTCGAGGCGGCAACTGCGGCGGATGCAGCGAGCGCGGACGCCCGCGAGCCGGATGGCGACGCGAGCGACGAGGCCGAGGACGCCCGCGAGGCCAGCGAGGGCGCCGAGGCCGCTGATGCCGACGAGGCCAGCGAGGGCGCCGAAGTCGTTGATCCCGACGAGGTCGCTGATCCCGACGAGGTCGACGACGCGGACGACAGTTGGATCGAACTGCTCGAAGCTGCGCCGGTGGCGATGGCGGTGCTCGACGCGGACGACCGGCTCGGTGAGGTGAACGACGCGCTGTGCGAGCTCGCCGGGCGGCACCGCAACGAGCTCGCCGCGCTGCGGGTCGCAGACCTCACCCCTGGCACGACGGCGCCGGCTACGAGCCGAGACGGCGAGCGGCCGGCCGAGCTCGAAGCGCCGCTGCGCCGGCCCGACGGCCAGCACCGCTGGGTACGCATCGCGTACTCCGACGTCGAGCTCCACGGCCGGCTCCGACACCTGGTGATCTTCGAGGACGCGACCGAGGCGCACGAGATCGAGTCCCGGTTGCGCCGCCAGGCGCTGCACGACGAACTCACCGGGCTTCCCAACCGGCGGCTGCTCGTCGAGGCGCTCACCCAGGCGCTGTCCCGCGCCCGCCGCGCCGCCGGCAAGGTCGGGGTGTTCTTCGTCGACGTGGACGGCCTCAAGCGCGTGAACGACACCCACGGGCACAGCGGGGGTGACGCGCTGATCCTCGCGGTGGGGCGCGGGCTACGGGAGGCGCTGCGGGAGAGCGACGTGCTGGCGCGGATCGGCGGCGACGAGTTCGTCGCGGTCTGCGAGGACGTCGGGGAGGGGCGCACCCTGGACGAGATCGGCCAGCGCATCATCCACTCGGCCACCCGGCCGGTCGTACTGGACGGGGACGAGGTGCCCGTCTCCGTCAGCGTGGGAGTCGCGGTGCCGCAGTCCGCCGACGAGAGCGCCGAGACGCTGCTCGCCCGCGCCGACGCGGCGATGTACCGCGCCAAGGCCGGCGGCGGCGGGCGGCTGTGGGGCGGGACGGGGCGGTGGAACACCGTCGCCGACGACCGGCCCGGCGCGGAGGACTGGATCGAGGCGATGCGCCGCGGGCAGCTGCGGATGCTGTACGAGCCGGTGGTCACCGCCGAGGACGGAGTGCTGCTCGGCGTCGTCGGCAAGCTGCGCTGGACCCACCCCGAGCACGGCGAGCTGACCGGCACCGACCTGCTCGAGACCCGGGAAGCGGCGAGCGCCACGGTGCCGCTGCTGCGGTGGGCGGTGCGCAAGGTGCTCGGCGAGGTCCGCACGCTGGGCGACGCCCCGCTGCGGGTGTGGCTCACCATGCCGGCCCGGGCGTTGCTGCAGCCCAGCGTCGCCGAAGAGGTGACGCTCGCGTACGCCGAGCTCGGCGGACGCCGGGCCCCCTCGCTGGTGATCGACGTACGGGAACGCGACCTCGCGGCGCTGCTGCACCGCGGCGGCCCGCCGGAGTCGATCGAGCGGCTGACCTCGGCGGGCCCGGTCGCCCTCGGCATCGACGGGTTCCGCGGCGATGCGGTACCGATCGGGCTGCTCTCCCAGCTCGCGCTGCGCAGCCTGCGCCTGCACTCCAGCCTCATGCGCTCGGCGGCACGCGCCGATCAACCGGCCGCACGCGCGCTGCTGGACGGGATCGTGGCAGCGGCGACCGCTGCCGGCGTCACGAGCATCGCGGCCAAGGTGGACGATCTCGAGAGCCTGCGGGTGGCCCGCGAGGTGAAGGTGCTCGCCGTCCAGGGGTTGGTCGTCGCACCCGCTCGTACCATCGACGGCCTGGCCGCGATCCTGCACTCGCGCCAGGTGGTGCTGCCGGCGACCGCACTGCCGCAGCGGACGGCGGGAGGTGAGGTCGCAGTCGATCTGACCGTCGACATCGGCGCCGCCCTCGCCGCCGAGACCGGCGTCCAGCTGCCGGACGGCTGAGCTCAGGCGTAGCCGAGCTCGTGCAGCCGGTCGTCGTCGATGCCGAAGTGGTGCGCGATCTCGTGCACCACCGTGATGTGCACCTCCTCCACGACGTCCTCGCGCGTCTCGCAGATCGCCAGCGTCGGCAGCCGGTAGACGCTGATGCGGTCGGGCATCGCCCCCGCGTACGTGGCACCGCGCACGGTGAGGGGTACGCCCTCGTACAGGCCGAGCAGACCCGGCTGGTCGGGTGGCGGCTCGTCCTCGACGACAACGACGACGTTGTCCACCAGGGCGGCGAGCTCGGGCGGCACGTCGTCGAGCGCGAGCGCGACGAGGTCCTCGAACTCCTCCAGCGGCACGTCCAGCATGGCTCGATCCTCTCCCGCCGTACCGCATCGGGGCACCTGTTGCGCGAAGCCGGGGCGGGCGGGTTTTGGTTGCCGGTGACCGGTCCACTATGCTTGCGCGGTCCCCGACAGGTGGCGTCGGGTGCCCACCGGCCCCCATCGTCTAGCGGCCCAGGACACCGCCCTTTCAAGGCGGCAGCGCGGGTTCGAATCCCGTTGGGGGTACCACAGCTGGAGGCAGCCGGGTCACCGGTCGCCCGAGGCCCGGTAGCGCAGTTGGTTAGCGCGCCGCCCTGTCACGGCGGAGGTCGCGGGTTCAAGTCCCGTCCGGGTCGCTCGCTCGTCAGTCCGGGGTGGGCCGGCCCGGCCCATCACCCGCCCGTCGCTCGGCGCCTCGTCGTTGATCATGAGGTGGTACGCGCTCGCGCGAGTCGATCATGATGTCGTCGGTCCCTACGGCCGTTTGCGACCCGCATCGTCATGATCAACGACGCGGTCAGACGTCCTCCACCTCGCCGCGGTCGACCCGTACGACGCCCTCGAGGGCGCCTAGCGCCCCGGCCGCCTGCGCCACACCGGGACCGCTGAGCGTGACGGCGACCGCGACCAGGTCCGATCCGTGGTCGGCGGTCAGCTCGGCGGGCACCGGCCGTCCGCCGAGGGCGCTCAGGGAGGTCACGTTCCAGCCGTGCGCGGTGCAGGCGGCCAGGAAGGTACGCAGCACCCCGCGCCCGTCCTCGTACACCACGGTGAAGTCGAGCTCGGCCGTCCCCCGGGCGGCGATCCACGAGCTGAGCTGGGTGTAACCCAGCACGACGACGAAGTGCAGCGCCGTCACGACCAGGGCCAGCACCGGCAGGCCGGCACCGGCGGCCATCCCGATCGCCGCGACCTCCCACACTGCCGCGGCGGTCGTCAGCCCGTGGATCGCCCCGCGCCGGGTGATGATCAGGCCGGCCCCGAGGAAGCCGATGCCGGTGACCACCTGTGCCGCCACCCGGGAGGGGTCGAGCGCGACGGTGCCCTGGGACAGCACGTCGCCGAAGCCGTACTTGGAGACCTGCAGGAACAGCGCGGACGCCGTACCCACGATCGCCTGGGTGCGCAGACCCGCGCTCTTGCCCCGGAACTGGCGCTCCATGCCGATGAGCGATGCCAGCCCGAAGGCGAGCAGCAGCTCGCCGATCTGCAACCAGCCCTGCCCGTTCACGATCACACCCTGACCCGAGCACGCGCCCGGTGCACGGCGAGCGCGCGCCGGGCCCCACGCTTCGCTGCGGTAAGGTGTGCGCTCGACCGGCCCGCGAGCCGGTCAACGGCCAGGTAGCTCAGTTGGTACGAGCGTCCGACTGAAAATCGGAAGGTCGGCGGTTCGACCCCGCCCCTGGCCACCCGCAGAACTGCGTAGATCTTCAGGATCGCTGCGCGACGACATCAGTGGCCTGCTCATCGACTCCTGCTCGCGACGACACCGGCTCGTACTGACCGCAGGCAATGCTGGACGTGCCGCAGTGGCCTCAGTCGGTGCGGCGGGTCAACGGGATTCGGCTGCGGGTGAAGGTCCACGCGACCGCGGCGGTGATCAGCGGTACGCCGACCGCGATCGCAAGAAGCATCAGCCATGGCACCGTGAAGAAGTCCGAGCCGGGGATCTGGTGACCCTCGACACCGGCCCCACCGGACTGCCAGCCGACACCCCAGAGTCGGGCCAGCGCCCAGCCCGGCACGAGTCCGGCGACGACCCCGACGACGCAGCCCAGGCCGGCGACCACCAGGGCGCTGGCGGCGGCGTACGTCCGCCGGGAGCGGGGCGGTGCACCGACCGCGGCCATGGTAGCGAGATCGGGCCGAGCGTCGACGAGGGCGAGTGCGGTCACCGAGAGCGCCGCGAACAGCGCGAGTGCAAGGGTTCCGGCGACCAGCAGGCCGAGCACCACGCGCAGGTCGTCCTGGTAGCCGGCTTCGAGGTACGCATGCCCGCTGCGAGTCCAGCGCCCGCCGGTCCCCGCGGACAGTGCGCCGGTAGCGGCTTCGACCGCGGCCTGGGCGCTCGACCCGTCGGGTCCGGCAGGCGGCACGACCGCGACCGAGACAGTCCCATCTCTTCCCCAGCCCTTCGGCAGGGTGGTGCTCGGCCCCACGATCACGCGCGGTCCGACGATGTTGAACGCCGCCAGCCGTGCCGGCAACGCCGTAGTACGGATGCTGGCGGTCTCGCCGTTGTCATCGAGCGTGGTCGTCGCCAACTCGACCGTGCCGTCCTGCAGGGCCTGCGGATCAAGCACGATCGCTTCGCCGGTCGCGAGCGCCGCCCGCATCTCGGGCCGGGTGTCGCCAGTGACTGCCGCATACCACTGGTCGTCAGCTCTCACCACGCCGGACAGGGTGTAGTTCGGGCTGGAGTACATGCAGTCCTCGGACGAGCCGGTGAGCGGCATGCCGTCCTCGGCCATGGGGTGAGGGCAGTCCGGCAGGTGCAGCACGACGGTCGTGTTCTGGTTCCCGTTCGCGGCGTAGCCGCCGAGCTGCCGCGCCACTCCGATCGTCGCGCCCGGCAATGACTCGGCGAGCTGTGCCCGGAGTGCCGCAACGGCCCGTTCGGGATCGGCTCGCTCGGGATGCTCACCGGCGTATGTGATATCGGCCAGCACGACACCTGGTTGGGCTCGTGGGGCGTAGAAGTGGCTGCGGCCAGCCACGTTCGACGCGGTCCCGACCAGGGTCGCGGTCGCGCCGATAGCGGCCGCAGCGACCGCGCTGACCGCGGCGACGGTACGCATCCGGCTGCGCGCCGCATCCCGCGTCGCCAGCCGCAACGACAGCGGCAGCCGTCGTCCGCCCCGTGCGAGCGCGTTCACCAGCCACGGCACCAGCAAGATCGTGCCGACCTGGAAGGTCAGCAGTCCCAACGTGATCGACACCGCCTCGGCCAAGACCGCGCCGATCGCGATCAGCCCCGTACCGCCCGCGACCAGCCCCGCGCCGAGTCCGGCCACCCAGTGGCGCAGCGGTCCCGATGGGCGCCGCCCCCGCAGCGCGTGCAGCACGTCGGTGCGCCCCGCAATCCGCGCCGGAACCCACGCCGCCGCTACCGCAGCGATGACCGCCACCAGCGCGACTGCGACGACCTCCGGCGCCAGGACCGGGTTCGGCCACATCGACTTCCCGAACCGAGGGGCGAGCATGCCGCCCAGGCGCACGATCAGCCAGGCCACCGCGACCGCGGTCCCGGCGGCGACCAGGCCGAGCACGAGCGCGGACGACAGGATCGCCCGACGCAGGTCGGTGGGCGTACCGCCGTTCGCGCCGATCAGCGCGAGATCGCGCTGGCGGCGCCGCAGCGAGACCGCGAACGCGGGGCCGGCCATCAGCGCGACTTGCAGGAGCGCCAGCATCCCGACCGCAGCCAACGCCGCGGCCTCGTCGGGACGCATGCTCAAGTTGATCGAGCCGGCCTCGCCGGCGTCAGGGCCGCTCGGCAGGGGTGCGTCATCCATGCACGCCTGGTCTATCGCGCAGAACGCCGGCGGGTCGGTGAGCACCGAACGCGACGTGAGCACCAGCCCGCGCTGGTTCTGCGCGCGGATGTCGGACCAGGTCAGGGGGCTGGGAGTCTCCACCAGCCAGCTGGTGGTCATCGCGGTGCCCGCGTCCCCGGGGAGCAGTCCGGGCATGGCGCCGATCGTGAAGCTCTCCGGGCCGTTGGCGATGCCGATGATCGTCGCCTGGCCCAGCGGCTGGCCGGCGTTGCCATTCTGGTCCTGGGAGTACAAGACCAGCGGTGAGCCGACCGGGAGATCGAGGCTGTTCGCCAGCTCGGTGTCCAGGACCACCTCACTGGGCGTCACGGGCAGCCGGCCCTCGACGACCGCGTAGGTCCCTGCCACCAGCGGGTCGCGGGTATCACCGACGGCGACGTTCACACCCCACTCACTCTGGCCGCTGCGCACAGTGACGGTGTCGGTCCAGATCCGGGTCGTACGCCACTCCGGCGGGAGCAGCGCCTGCACCTTGAGTACCGCGAGGTCGGTCGACCAGTCCGACAGCCGCCCATCCCTGGTGAGGGTCGAGTACGTCGACGCGTCCGGGCTCTGTGCCGCGGGCCGGGTGAATCCCGCAACGACGCGCGCGTTCGCGGCAGTGCCGATCCGCTCCATCCCTTGCCAAGCGGCCGATCTTGTGAGGTTGTCGGTACGCACGTACACGTCGATGGTGGTCAGCACCGCGACCGGCGCCAGAATGATCGCCACCACCAGCAGCGAACGCCACTTGTCCCGCCAGGCGTCGCGCCGGGCGACGCGCAGCGCCACGCGCCAGGAGCGCCACCAGCGTCGTACGCCTCCGGTCGCCGGCACCGGTCGCTGCGGCGGCGCCTCCTCCGGCGCCGTTATCGTCACGACTGGCCCCCCATATTTCGCGACGTCACTGGCCTCCTGGCGGAAAACTCCTGGGTTTCAGGTCGATAACCCACCACCAGCACAGTGACGTCGGCACAGGGCGGCGTCATGAGGAGGTGGCGATCGCCTGGGGGGTGACCGCGTATGCGGTCTCGTCGACTACGGCGCCGTCGCGCAGGAACACCACCCGGTCCGCCCAGCCGGCGTGCCGGGCCTCATGGGTCACCAGCAGACCGGCTGCCCCGGCGTCGCAGCGGGCGCGCAACAGGCGTAGCACCTCCTCACCGGTCTCGGAGTCCAGCGCGCCTGTTGGTTCGTCGGCCAGGATCAGACGGCGGTCGCCGACCAGAGCACGGGCGATCGCGACCCGCTGCTGCTGCCCGCCGGACATGTCGTCCGGGAACCGGTCCACCAGTTCGAGCAATCCCACCTCAGCCAGCGCTTCGCGGGCCTGCCGGCGTGCGATACAGGCGGTGGCGCCGTCGAGCTCGAGGGGGAGCGAGACGTTCTCGGCGGCGGTGAGAGCGGGGATCAGATTCAGGTCCTGGAACACGTACCCGACGTGGCGGCGGCGTACCGCGGCCAGCTGTGCCGCGGACAGCGCGTCAAGGTCCATGTCCTCGACCGCCACCATCCCGGCGGTGGCGTGGTCCAGGCCGCCGGCCAGGTTCAGCAGCGTCGACTTGCCCGACCCGGACGGCCCCATCACCGCCACCAGTTCCCCGGCGCCGACCGTCAGCGACACCCCGCGCAGCGCGTGCACCGCGGTCGGGCCGCGCCCGTGCACCCGGGTCACGTCGGCGAGCACCAGCACCCCGCTGCCGGTGCCCATCGCGCTCACCCCGTTCGGGGTGCTCATCGCGTGCTCACGCGGGTACCGGCCGCGGCGCTGCGGTGCTTCTTGCGGGCCGCGGCCAGCCGGACCACGCGGGACTCACAGTGGTCGAGCCAGCGCAGCTCCGCCTCGGCGTCGAAGATCAGCCGGTCCACCACCAGCAGCCAGGCCGCGTCCCCCTCACTGTCCGCGTTCGCCTTCAACCGGGTCAGCTCCTGCAGGACGCGCATCGACTCGCTGCGCTGCACCTGCACCAAGGCCCGTACGTCCACCCCCGGCGCGGTGATCGCCAGCGCGAGCTTGATCGCCAACTCGTCCCGCTCTGCGCGCTCCCGCGGCACCGGAGCGCTGAACCAGGCGCTGACCTCTTCCCGCCCGGCGGCGGTCAGCGCGTACAGCGGGTGCCCGGCCTCGGTCTGTCCCGCCGACTCCACCAGTCCGTCCCGCTCCAACCGGCCGAGCGTGGTGTAGACCTGCCCGATGTTCAGCGGCCACGTGCCCCCCGTGCGCTCCTCGAACAACGTCTTGAGCGCATACCCGTACGCCGGCCCCTCGTCGAGCAGTGCCAGCAACCCCTGCCGTATCGCCATACCGCGTATCTATACGGGGTATGTGCCCACCACGTCAAGCGACGCAACCGAGGCCCGTCACCCGGTGGCATCCGGCACGAGCGCCGGGCACGCGCCTCCGGGTCGAACCAGCAACTCGAAATGCCACCACTCGTTCGCATACCGGCGGCACAACCCGTACCTCGCACCGTGCTCCTCGAGCCAGGAGGCCGACTCTCGCGGCCCGACGTCGACCGCGCGGCCCTTCACGTGCGCCGAGTTTTCCGGCGGCAACACCCACCGACGAGCCTCCCGTACGCTGCCGTACCGCACCACTGCCCGATCGAAGATCCGCTGCTGGTGCGCGCGACTGCGTCGACCGGACGTGATGTGCGGATGCACTCCGTCGCGCAGGGCGGCCGCGCTGGCAGCCAACCAGGCGCGCGCCAATGGCGCGGCCAGCCGCGCGACCTCTGCGTCGGGCGAACTCGCGCTAGAACCATCGAGCGGGCCCTGCGTGCCCGCTCCATTCGGCAACCTCGCGCTCAGGTCATCGACCGGGTTCAGCCAGCTGCCCGTCAAACCGGGCACCGTGCCCAGGCTCACGCCGACCACCAGACTTGCCAGCGCCGCGCCGACAACGGAAACGACAACCGAACGTCGGAGTCTCGCCACATACGCAGTATTGCATACTCCGTATGTCTTGAATGACTAGGCCAGCAATGTGGAGAGTCCATCACGCCGCAGACCTGAACAGCTGCCTTTGCCAGCAGTGTTCGACGAGCGGCGTACGGGTATCCGCGCTAGCTGATGTCTGCCCAGTCGACGTCGGCGCTCACGACCTCGAAGTGAGAGGCGTGCAGGTCCTTCTCCACGAGCAGATCGTCGTCCCCGGGATAGAAGCGAGCCTGCTCCGGGTCAGCGCCCGCGAATGCCTCGATGGCCTCCATCGAGTCCCACAGGGACGCGGTCATCACCTCGACGAGCTCGCCCACCGAGCGGCGCAGCACCAGCACGCCACGATTCCCTGGCGTGTTGCGATAGTCGGAGACGCCGGTCTCGGCCTGATGCGCCAAGTACGCAGCCGCGTCCTCTGGACGGACCGCACCACGCCACGTCCGCAGGATCACTGTGCATCCCTTGTCAGCCGATCCGCCATCCGACGGATCGGCTTTGACGGGCCCACCAATCGCCATTCATGCGAGCGCGGGAACCCCGATTCGCGGTCCGGCCTCATCGACTCGGCGCTCGCATCAACTGGAATCCAACTCGACAGCGCTTCCGCCGCCGCGAGAACTACTTGCTCGCTTCGTACTGCTCCCAGAGACTGTCGGGGAGCCTGCCGTGAGTCCCGACCGGTACGCCCTTGGCCGCCGCCCAGGCCCGCACCTCGGCGGTGCTCGCGCGGCGTGAGCCGTTGCGTCGACGGCCACTTCCGCCGCCCCGGTGTCGGCGAGGGCTACGGCCCGCGCCTTCCGCATGTTTCGGAGCAGCCGACTCGCCGATCGTCACCGGCTGACCGTATGCAGCGGCCAGCGTCGCGACGACGGACTCGAGACCGTCCGTCTCCGTGTCGAAAATGAGTTGCACGACGCCTCCAGGGCTGTCATCGAGATCGTCACGAGGTCGTTTCCCCGTCATCATCCGCCATCGATGATATTCGGCGTTTGGTATTTGCTCCAATCGCTCCCTGTGGCGATACGCGGCTCTTCCTACTTCGTGGTCAAGGACGAGGGCTTTCGCTGCTTCCTCTGCTTGCCTGTTGGCCTCTCGCCGGCGGGCCGGCTGGGATGTGCGGATGCCGTGCGACCGTTGGGCTTCGCTCTTGTCGGAGGGCGTTGTCGGACCCTGCTCCTACAGTTGTTCGTATGTTGCAGACGCCGGCGGTCGGTCCGCGGGACGTGCACGCCGCGCTGGATCGGGCGCGGGCGGATCTTGCTCTGGTGAACGAAGCGGTTGCTGCCGGGGTGTTGATCGATACCGCGGATGAGGCGTTGCCGGAACTGACCGCGGGCCTGCTCGCGGCCGCGGATGCCGCGCAAGCGGCGGCGACGGCGGCGTTGGGTCGTACGCATGACTGTGGGGTGCTGCGCGGGCGCGGGTTCGTCTCCACCAAAGCGTGGTTGAAGGCCACGACCCGGTGCGGGGACCGGGACGCCGCTCGGCTGCTGGCCCGCTCCCGGGATCTGCAGCGTCCCGAGTTCGCGGCGACCCGCTCGGCGTGGCTCGCCGGACGCATCGTGGGGGCGGGGGTGCGGGAGCTCGCCCTGGGGCTGGTGGCGTGTGAGAAGAAGACCCGCACCGACCCGGAACTGACGGCGCTGGTGTTCGGGGAGTGCCAGCAGGTGCTGCTCGACATCGCGCAGAGCGAGAACGCCGACCATGTCCGCGCCGCCGCTGCCCGGATCCTGGCGACGGTGTTCCCCGACGGGGCCAGCGCTGATGAGCAGGAGGCCTACCATGCCCAGCACCTGCGCCTGACGCGGGTGGGCAATGAGACCGACGTGCGCGGGATGCTCTCGGCCGAGTCCGAGGCGCTGCTGAGTACCGCGCTGGATCGCATCGTGGACCGCTGGTTTAGGGATGG
>JAFIHG010000036.1 GCA_017848795.1 Candidatus Nanopelagicales bacterium
GCTCAGCGCCGCCAGTGTGTGCGGCAGGTGCGCCACGAGCACGTGCGCGGTCCCGACGGCGCGGGCGCCGCGGTTCGGTGAGAGCCGGCGCGCCAGTCCGACCTGCGCCCCCACACTCGGCGCACCGCCACCGGTGCGCCCGCGGCGGGCCCGCCACACCGTGAACCGGTCGGCCCCCGACGCCGCCGCGCGCGCCGCCCGCCGCTCGCGCCGTTGCTGCTCGAGCCCGTCGCAGACGGTGGTGAACGCGACCGTCACCCGCGCCTGTGCTGCCGCAGCGGCGGCCTTGACCCGCTCGAGCCCCTCCAGCATCGCCAGCAGTTCCCGCGCCCCGTCCCCATCCGTGGCGGTCGGCCCGTCAGCGGCCACCCGCGCCAGGGACTGCACCAGCGCATGCACCTGCGCAGCGGTGGGAGCTCCAGCCCGGTTCGACATGCGTACGATACTGGCAGACCCCTCCGACAACACCCCGACAACGAGCATCGACCCCCCACTCGACAGCCCGGGAAACGGGCCGGCCCGCCCACCTTCACGATGATCGAGCCCAGCTGGAGATCACTGCCACACGAACGTGGTCTCGACTACGCTCGACCACCGGATGGCCGCCTGCTCCTTGCAACGGCCGACCGGTCTCTGGGCCACACGAGGTGCTCCGCAACAGCGCAGACTCGCCCAACCACACGGTGATCGAGCGCAGTCGAGTCACTTGGCGCCTGGTGGCGCGCCCGTCGACGCGTGAAAGACCGGGCGAGTACCCGGTGGTCGAGCGCAGTCGAGACCACTTTGGTGATCATGGTCTCGACTACGCTCGACCAACGGATGGTTGCGTCCGCTCCTTCCGAGCAGATCACTGCCGCATGAACGTGGTCTCGGCTCTGCTCGACCGCCGGATGGCCGCCTGCTCCTTACAAACGGCCGACCGGTCTCTGGGCCACACGAGGTGCTCCGCAACAGCGCAGACTCGCCGAACCACACGGTGATCGAGCGCCGTCGAGATCACTGCCGGACGAACGTGGTCTCGGCTCTGCTCGACCACCGGACAGTCGCCAAACCTTGTTCAGTAGTGCATTCCCGGGCCGCCGGACGCGACGGGCCATGCGGAGCGTGAACAGCCGGATTGCCGCTCGTGGAGCGTGGGTCGACGATGGAGTCTCCCGCGACCGCAGAGGAGTTCGATGTCGCCCAGTTGGCCTGCACGCGGCTGGGCGCTGATGAAGCGTGCCTACCAGGAGTCGCGGCAGGACCGCGTGCCGCTGCTCGCCGCCGGCGTCGCGTTCTACGCCTTCCTGGCGCTCTTCCCGACGCTGATCGCCCTCGTCATGCTCTACGGGCTGGTCTTCGACCCGGCGCAGGTGACCGACCAGATCCAGTCCCTGAGCGGTTCGCTGCCGGAGGGCGTCCGCAGCCTGTTGACCGACCAGCTGAACAGTCTGGCGGCGACGCCGCGTTCCACGCTCGGCCTGGGTCTGGCGATCTCGGTGGCGGTGGCGCTGTGGAGCGCGTCAAGCGGCATCGGTCACCTCGTCATGGCGGTGAACATGGCGTACGACGTGCCCGAGCAACGCGGTTTCGTCAGCCGCAAGCTGCTCGCGCTGGGGCCGACCTTCGGTGCCCTCGTGTTCTTCGCCATCATGCTGACACTTGTCGCGGTCGTCCCTGCGGTGCTCGACAACGTGCTCCCCGCCGGTCCGGTACAGATCCTGGCGCAAGCAGTGCGCTGGCTGCTCGTCGTGGTCTGTGCCGCTGTCGCGCTGGCCGTCGTCTACCGCCTGGCACCGGATCGGGACGGGCCGCGGATCGCGTGGGTGAGCATCGGCGCAGGAGTGGCGATCCTGCTCTGGGTCGTGGCTTCGGTCGGCTTCTCGATCTACGTCGACAACTTCGGCAAGTACGCCAAGACCTACGGCGCGCTCGCCGGGGTCGCGATCCTCATGCTGTGGCTGTGGATCAGCTCGTACGCCGTCCTGCTCGGCGCAGAGATCAACGCGGAGTCGGAGCGGCAGGCACGAGCACCGTGACCGCGAAGTCGGAGTCGTCGCGGAACGGGCGGACATCCCAGGTGGCGAAGCGGTGCTCGAGCGCGAGACCGGCTGCGGCGCAGTGCTCGTCGAACTCCGCGAGCGGGTAGCCGCGGTCCAGACCGAACCCGATCGCCAGCCGGCCGTCCGGAGCCATGTGGGCGCGCAACCGGGCCAGTACCTGCGCGTGGGTGTCGGGGGCGAGGAACGTCATCACGTTGCCGGCCATGACGATTCCGGTGAACGGCTCGCTCTCGCCGTGCGTGGCCAGGTCGAGCACGCTGAGGTCCGACTGGACCCACACCGGGCCCGGATGGTCGGCCTCGCAGGCCGCGAGCAGCACGGGGTCGACATCCACCCCCACGGCGTGGTGGCCGCGCCGGTGCAGCTCGGCGGTCAGCCGCCCGGTCCCGCAACCGGCGTCGAGCACCCGCGAGCGCGGCGGTACGAGGGCATCGAGGAACCTGGCCTCACCGACGAGATCGGCGCCCTGGGCCGCCATGGTGCGGAACCGTTCGACGTACCACTGGGAGTGGTCGTCAGGCGTGTCGGTGAACCAGCGGGGCGGCGGCGGCGTAGGGGCGGGCACCACCCCATCCTGGCGTGCCCGCCCCGCGCCGCGCCCGTCAGCCCTCCGACTCGCCGCCGGCGAGGCCGGCGCTGATGAGATCCATCACCGTCGGGTCGGCGAGGGTCGTGACGTCGCCCAGCTCACGCTTCTCCGCCACGTCCCGCAGCAACCGGCGCATGATCTTTCCCGAACGTGTCTTGGGTAGTTCGGAGACGACCATGATCTGGCGGGGCTTGGCGATCGGCCCGATCTCCTTGGCAACGTGGTTGCGCAGCATCGTGGCGATGTCGCCGTTCACCGAGTCGGCGTCCCCGCGCAGGATCACGAACGCGACGATGCCCTGCCCGGTCGTCGGGTCGGTCGCACCGACGACCGCCGCCTCCGCCACGGACGCGTGCGACACGAGGGCCGACTCGACCTCGGTGGTGGAGATGCGGTGCCCGGACACGTTCATGACGTCGTCGACCCGGCCCAGCAGCCACAGGTCCCCGTCCTCGTCCTTCTTCGCGCCGTCACCGGCGAAGTAGCGGCCCGGGAATCGCGACCAGTAGGTGTCCTTGTACCGCTGCGGATCGCCCCAGATGGTGCGCAGCATCGCCGGCCACGGCTCGGTGAGCACGACGTACCCGCCCGAGCCGTCGGGCACCGGATTGCCGGACTCGTCCACGACGTCGGCGCTCACCCCGGGCACCGGCTGCATCGCTGCGCCGGGCTTGGCGCTGGTGACCCCGGGCAGCGGACTGATCATGATCATGCCGGTCTCGGTCTGCCACCAGGTGTCGATCACCGGGGTGCGATCACCGCCGATGTTCGTGCGGTACCAGATCCACGCCTCCGGGTTGATCGGCTCACCGACCGACCCGAGCAGCTTCAGCGAGGACAGGTCGTGGGCCCGCGGGAACTCCACTCCCCACTTCATGAAGGTACGGATCGTCGTCGGCGCGGTGTAGAGGATCGTCACGCCGTACTTCTCGATCATCCCCCACCACCGGTCCTTCGCGGGGGTGTCCGGGGTGCCCTCGTACATCACCGAGGTCGCGCCGTTGGCGAGCGGGCCGTACACGATGTACGAGTGGCCGGTCACCCAGCCGATGTCGGCCGCGCACCAGTAGACGTCGGTGTCCGCCTTGAGGTCGAAGCAGGCCCAGTGCGTGTACGCCACGCCGGTGAGGTAGCCGCCGGTCGTGTGCAGGATCCCCTTGGGCTGCGCGGTGGTTCCCGAGGTGTACATGACGTAGAGCGGGTGCTCGGCGTCCATCGGTTCGGCGGTGTGCGCGTCGGACTGCCGGTCCACGATCTCGTGCCACCACACGTCGCGGCCCTCGGTCCAGCCGATCTCCTGACCGGTACGGCGTACGACCAGCACCGAGCGGACGTCGGGGCAGTGCGTGAGCGCCTCGTCGACGGCCGGCTTCAGCGCGCTCGCCGCCCCGCGGCGGTACCCGCCGTCGGCGGTGATCACGACGTGCGCGTCGCAGTCGATGATCCGGCTGCGCAGCGCCTCGGAGGAGAACCCGCCGAACACCACCGTGTGCGGTGCGCCGATCCGGGCGCACGCCAGCATCGCGATGACCGTCTCGGGGATCATCGGCATGTAGATCGCGACTCGGTCGCCCTTCTTCACACCGAGCTCGAGCAGCGCGTTCGACGCTCGGCACACGTCCGCGAGCAGGTCGGCATAGGTGATCGTCCGGGTGTCACCGGGCTCGCCCTCCCAGTGGTAGGCGACCCGGTCCCCGCGCCCTGCCTCGACATGGCGGTCCAGGCAGTTGTACGCGACGTTGAGCTCGCCGCCGACGAACCACTTCGCGAACGGCGGGTCCGACCAGTCCAGGACCTCGTCCCACGGTTTGGCCCAGTCCAGGCGCCGGGCCTGCTCGGCCCAGAACGCCAGCCGGTCCTTCGCGGCCGCGGCGTACGCGCTCTCGCCGACGTTCGCCTTGGCCCGCATCGACTCCGGTGGTGGGAACCGACGCTCCTCGCGGAGCAGGTTGGACAGCGTCTGCTCGGTCCCTGCGTGTTGTGTCATGCCCTCGCCTCTCTCGTCACGTCCAGCCGGTGCGTCGCGGCGTACGAACCCCACCGCTGACGATCATGCCATCGGGTCATCGGGTGTGCGCCGGCGTCCGGGACTCCAGCGGCCACATCGGCAGCACGACGCGCTTCCACGTCGAGTTGGTCACTGCGGCGAAGGAGCCGTACCAGGCGAGGACCGCGGTCACCAGCCCGAGCCAGCCGCCCACCTTGGTCATGCCGTCATTGGTGCCGAGCGCCCCGATGGTGAGGAACAGGAACGTCAGCGCCAGCACGATGAACACGGCTGCCACGACGGCGTTGGTACGCAACGACCCGAGGATCATGTACGTCGTGAACACGGTCCAGGCCAGCAGGTAGAGCCCGACCGCCTGACCGGTGACGCCGTCCGCATATCCGACCATGAACCAGAACGAGATCCAGAACGCTCCGAAGGACGAGAACGCCACGGCGCCGAAGGTGTTCCCCTTGCGGAACTCCCACATCCCGGCGAGCAACTGGGCCAGTCCGCCGTACGCGAGCGCCAAACCCAGGACGACGGTCTCTCCGCTGCCGATCAGGCCGGCGTTGAAGCAGCTCAGTACGAAGGTGGTGAGTGCGAAGCCGCCCAGCCCGAGCGGGCCCGGGTCGGCGATCTCCGGGTGCAGCGGAGCTTGGATGGGAGTGGTGCGCGTGGACATCTCGTCGGTCGCGGCCATGACGACTCCTTCGCGTGCGTTCGAGGACGGCGCTGCAACGCCAAGGCGCGCAGGCCCTTTCCCGAATGACGCTAGGCAGGACGGGAACGAGCGGCACCCGGGGCGGCAGGGGAATCGATCAGCGGCACCGCTGCCGCGACGAACGGTCGTCCGCGCGCCCCACCGTGGATCGCCCCGAGCCGTTCGCGTACCTGGTGCGCGTGGCGCCGGCTCACCGTGAGGACCGCGCCGCCGAGCCGGACGGTGGTGTGCCCGGACTCGACCCGCAGCTGCTCGACGTGGGGCAGCGAGACGAGCAGGCTGCGGTGGATCCGCGCGAACCCGGCGTCGGCCCACTGCTCCTCCAGCGCGGTGAGCGGCGTCCGTACCAGGTGGTGACGGGTACGGGTGTGCAGCCGCACGTAGTCCCCGTGCGCCTCGACCCACAGCACGTCCGACCGGCGTACGAACTGCGTGACCCCACCGAGCTCGACGGCGATCACCACGTCGTCCGGTTGCGGCTCGTCCGGCGCGCGAGCCGCCACGACCCGACGTACCGACTCGGCCAGCCGGGCGGGCTGCACCGGCTTCAGCACGTAGTCGACGGCCCGCACCTCGAAGGCGTCGACGGCGAAGTTCTCGTACGCCGTGACGAAGACGACCGCCGGCGCCCGCTCCGCGCGGGACACTGCCCGGGCCACGTCCCGACCGTCCAGCCCGGGCATGCGCACGTCGAGGAAGAGCGCGTCGTAGTCCCGGCGGGCGAGCAGCCGCAGCGCCTCGGCCCCGCTGTCCGCCCCGCTCACGTCGTCGATCCGGCGGTCCTGCTGCAGCGCCCAGAGCAGGTCGGCGAGGGCGGGCGGCTCGTCGTCCACCGCCAGCACCCGCAGGCCGGTCCCGTCGCGGCTCACCGGACGCCTCTCGCCGCGTCGCGCGGAATCCGCAGCGCGACCCTGGTGCCGGCGCCAAGGGCGCTCTCCAGGGCCAGCCCGTACTCGGCGCCGTAGACCCGTCTGAGCCGCGCGTCGACGTTGAACAGGCCGACCGCGCCCGGAACCTCTCCGGCGAGAACGGCCCGTACGCGCTCGGGCGGCATGCCGGCGCCGTCGTCCTCGACGCTGATCACGGCCTCACCGCCGCGGTCCTCGGCACGCAGCCGGATGTGGCACGGTCCGGGGCCCGCCTCCAGGCCGTGCCGCACCGCGTTCTCCACCAGCGGCTGCAGGCACAGGAACGGCACCGCGACGGCGAGCACGTCGGGACTGACCTGCAGGGTGACGTGCAACCGCTCACCGAAACGCGCCCGCTCCAGCTCCAGGTACTGGTCGACCGAGCGCAGCTCGTCGGCGAGGGTCGTGACGTCGGCGCCCCGGCGCAGCGAGTACCGGGTGAACTCGGCGAAGGCGAGCAGCAGCTCGCGGCTGCGGTCGGGATCGGTGCGCACGAACGAGGCGATCGCGGTGAGGGTGTTGTAGACGAAGTGCGGGCTGATCTGCGAGCGCAGCGCGGCGAGCTCGGCCTCGATCAGCCGCGTCCGGGAGCTGTCGAGCTCGGCGAGCGCGAGCTGACCCGACACCCAGCCCGCGAGTTCCCCGGTGGCGCGTACCAGGTCGGGGGTGTCGTCGTGCGCGAACGCGACGAGCGCTCCGACGGCCGCGTCCTCGACCAGCAGCGGGGCCGCGACGACCGCCCGCACCGGGCAGCCGGGCTCGGCGCAGTCGCCGGTCACGCCGTGCCGCACCGTCCGCCGGCCCTTGACCATGGCCTGCGCCGCGTGCGGGTAGGCGTCGGCCGCGTGCCCGCGCCCTTGGCCGTCCCAGGCGAGCAGCCGCTCGGCGTCGCACAGCGCCAGCGCCGGGACCGAGAGCAGGGCCCGCAGGTGCGGGGCGGCGCGGGCCGCTCCGCGCGCGGTGAGTCCGCGGCGCAGCGCGGGCGCCGCCAGGGTGGTGCGGTGCAGCGTCCGGTACGTCGTGCGCTGCGCGGCGGTCGAGAGCGGTCGGGTCGACGTGCTCACACCTCGACGGTAGTGCGGCCCGGCCGGGCTGTCCCGCTGGTGTCAGCGTGCGGTGACGTCGACGATGCCGTGGGCGCCGCGCTCGGCGTCGGACATCACGTGGGTCACGAACGGGTAGTGCCCTGCCTGCGGGAAGGTGAGCTCGACGAACCCGCCCTGGGCCGGCGCGAGATCGAGCGCCTGGCTGCCTCCGGTACCGCTCTCCGGCCGGCGCAGCAGGTACGCGCCCTCCTTGTAGACCGTGTCGAACTGCCCGCCGACCACGTGGAAGGAGCCGGCGACGTTGGGCCCGGCGTCGAGCACCCAGATCCGGACCCGTTCCCCGACCCGGGCGCTCAGCTGGGCGTGGTCGTACTGGTTGGCGTATCCGTTGAAGGTCACCAGGTCCGGCATCTTGGTGGCGACGCGTTCGGGGGGCGCGCTGCCCCCCTCGGGGCCGAGGTACGTCTCGGACTGGACGAGCAGGTACTGCTTGTCCACCGGCGGCAGGTCCGGCGGGTCGATGACCACGGCACCGAACATCCCGTTGGCGATGTGCAGCGACATCGGCATCGTCGAGCAGTGGTACATCCAGATCCCGCTGCGCGTGGCGGTGAAGGTGTAGGTCAGCTCCTCGCCGGGGCCGATGGTGCGCATCGGCCGGTCCGGTGCGAGGGCACCGGCGTGGAAGTCGATGGAGTGCCCGATGGTCCCGTCGTTGACCAGCGTGACGATGAACTTGTCCCCGACCTTCCCGTGCAGCGTCGGGCCCGGGGCGGTGCCGCCGAAGGTCCAGCGCACCTGGGTGACCCCCTTGCCGTCGGCGGACGGCGCGACCTGCTGCGGGGTCTCGGTCACCTCGAGCCGCACCCGGTGCACCGTCCCCTGCGGCGCCGGCGCCAGCACCGGGTCGTACGCCTGGAACGCCGGGCCGGGGTCGGCCATCAGGTCGACGTCACCGGCCGCGCTCGGCCCGCTCGGCGTGGTCCCCATGTCCATCCCGGACATGTCGTGACCCCCGGTCGCGGCGGTGCCGGATCCCCCCGGCCCACCGGTCACGTCGACCGCGAACACCATGCCCAGCTGCCGGTGCCCGGCGACCGAGCACCAGCCGGCCAGATCCTGCCCGACGACCCCGACGTCGAGGGTCGCCTGCTGGCCGGGGCCGAGCAGCGGCGTGCCCGCACCGTTCTCGAGCACCAGGTCGTGGGCCATGTCGTCGGCGTTGCGCAGCTCGATCACCAGCCGGTTGCCGGCGGGGACCGTGACGCTCGCCGGGTGGAAGCGCATCCCCTGCATGACCACCTGCACCGTCGTCGTCTCCCCCGTCGCGGTGACCGAGCCCTGGGCCGAGACCGTCCCGATGCCGGCCCCCGGCGGGTCGGCGGCGACCCCGAGCGTCACCGCCAGCAGCACCACGGCAAGCCCGATGCCGGCTCCGGCGCGCCGCCGTTGGGCGGCGACCGGGTCCGGCGGCGGGCGGTAGGGCGCGGGGCGCGGCGATTCCCCCGTGACCGCCGCGCCCCGCAGTCTGCGGGAGGCGAGCAGCGCGCGGACGAGCAAGGGCAGGAAGGTCGCGTACGCGACGAGCAGCACGACCGAGCACACGACGCGGACCAGGCTCGGCACCGGCAGCAGGCACACCAGCAACGCCAGGTTCGCGGTGCTGACCCGCCAGAAGGCGCCACGGTCGAGCTCAGCGGTGGTGAGGCGTACGGCGTTGGGCCCACCACCCAGCACGACCGGCACCAGATAGCTGAGCGCCCCGAGCAGCACCGGCAGCACGAACCCGGCGAGCACCGCCGCGGTGAGCCACTGCCCACGGCCGATCACCGTCGCCCAGTCGGGGGCGGAAGCGGTGGTGAGCGCGAACGCCAGCAGCGAGCCGCCCAGCCAGAGCACCCCGCCCAGGACCGACAGGGTCGCGAAACCGGTCGGCGGGCGGACCCTCGCCTCCTGCGCGAACGGGCGGCACCACCACAGGAATCCGGCCAGGTAGCAGACGATTCCGGCGGCGACCAGGTAGCGCTGCCCGGCGAGCGCGCCCGCCGCGGCGACGACGATGCCCGCGAGCAGGATCGGCAGTACGCGCCGGGAGGTCAGCTCGGCCCGCTCCACGATGCGCGTGCGCAGCATGGTGGGCCAGAGGGTCACCAGGGTGCCGATCACGGTCAGCGCCACCCAGCCGAGCAGGTTCACCACCGCGTGCGCCGCGACGAGGTGCGGGTACGCATCGCCCGGCAGCGAGCCGTGCGTCATCGCCACCCCGAAGCCGACACCGACCGGCAGCAGCAGTCCGGCAGCGACGTAGTAGCGCAGCGTGCTCGCGAAGCGCGAGGGCAGCGAGCGGCGCATCCGCAGCAGCAGCGCGACGACGTGCCAGAGCACCGCGGCGACGACCGCCGTCCCACCGGCGAGGACCGGCGGCCAATGCCCGCCCACGACGCCGACCACGACCGCGACGGCGCCCGCGTTGAGCAGCAGCAGCCGGCTCGCCTCGATGCGGCGGGACTCCGGCTCGGGCAGGCGCAGCAGCGCCGCCGCGAAGTGCGCGCTCCAGATCAGGATCGCGTTGGTGACCGCACCGAGCAGCAGCAGGTGCACCATCAGCCAGCGCGACGCCGGCACGAACCGGTGGTCGACGGCAACGACCAGCAGCGCGAGCAGCCAGGCGACGACGAGCGATCCGGCGCGCAGGTGCCACCCGGTGCGGTTCACGGCACCGCCTGCAGCACCGGCTGCGACGGCGCGCTCGGGGTCGCGCCCGCCGCGCGACCGCGTACGACCGACCACACCGCGATGACGACGAACAGCAGCAGCGCGACGATGTTCACTGCGCCGCCGACCTGCCAGGCCCAATCGACCTCGCGCAGGTCACCGACCGCGATGCGCAGCAGCAGCGATGCGGTGAGCAGCGCGGCCGGGACGTACATCACCGGGTGGTACGGCAGCGGGCGGCGGATCACCGCGGGCAGGATCACCGGCGCGTGCGCCATGATCATCATGATCACGAAGCCGAGGAAGACGCCGTGGACGACGGCGTCGTAGCCGAAGCCGCCGGGCTGCTGGCCGAGCAGCAGCCACACCGCACCGGCGACTGCCAGCCAGGCGTACCCGGTGAGCAGGCAGGCGGCCATGAACCGCGGCAGCCCGGTGCCGCGCACGGTGCGGCGGGCGACGTCGAACCGTGCCAGCCAGCCGACGAGCGCGAGCAGGGCGGCGCCGAACAGGGCGTAGCCGGCGACCGGCCACAGCAGGGCGACGCCCGCAGCGAGCATCACCGCCGCTGCCGCGCCCACCAGCAGCGGCGCGGCGCGCGGGCCGAGGACGACGACATGGGCGAGCTCGAGGCGTTCCCCGACGATCGTGAGCACCAGGAACCCGACGAGCCAGGGCAGCAGCGTCGGCACGCCGACCCCGCTCAGCCAGAGCAGCGACCCGCCGGTGGCGAGCACCGCGCCACCGGCCTGGACGAGGACCGCGTCGGCGGGACTGCGCCGCCACAACGGCACGTAGAGCGCGACGAGCGCGGCGCCCCCGACGACGAACAGCGCCCGTCCCACGGCGAGGGGCGCGGGAGTGAGCAGCAACAGGCCACCGACGCCGAGCGCGGCCGGGGCCAGGTAGCCCCAGCGCCGCCCGAGCGCGACGGCCCGTTCCAGCGCGACGACGGTGCCGACGAACCCCAGGACCAGGAGCATGCCGTGCACCTCGGGCAGCCGGCTGGTGCTGACCGGCGCCGGGAGTCCGAGCAGCAGCAGCGCCGCATCGAGTCCGGCGAGCAGCGCGATCCCGCCTGGGACGAGCAGCAGGGTCCGGGCGGGCACCGCACGCGAGGGTTCAGCCACGGTCCACCGTCGCGTCGAGGTGCAGCACGCAGGCACCGGGCTCGGCGAACGGACGCAGGTCGGTCTGCTCGGCACGTCCCGCCATCTCGACCATCGCGCCCTGGACGATGCCGAGGTGCACCGAGCAGACCACCTGCGGGTATCTCTCGGCCGCCTCGAGCAGCGGACACTCGCGCAGCCGTACGGTAGTGGCGCCCGGTTCGCCGTCCGGCGCGAAGCCGAGCTCGTCGAGCAGCGCCACGACCTCGCGGCGCGTGCCCTCCTCGGAGTGCGGGCAGGCCCTGCCCCGGGCCAGGTCGCGGCCCCACTCCGCGCCCGCGGCAGCGCCGTCGCCCTCCGGGTCCGGGCTGGTGCGCGCGAGGTGCCCGACGAGCGCGGTCGCGAGTCCCGCGTAGTCGCGGGTACGGACGTCCTGGGCCACCGGATCCAGGGCCGTGTAGCCCGCCGCCGGGCGCCCCCGTCCCTGCGCGGGCAGCGCCGTCCGGCGGGCGAGGCCGGCACCGACGAGGGCATCGAGGTGCTCGCGGACCGTGTTGGCGTGCAACGACATCCGGCGCGCGAGCGCGTTGATCGTGGTGTCGGACGGAGAGTCGCGCAACGCCTCGAGCACCGCGCGACGCCGCTCGGACATGGCCGGCTCGAAGCGACGCCGGCGCGTCGGGCGGGGTCCCATCTTTTCCACGGCGCAGAGTGTAGTAAATAGTAGGGGCACCTGCCCACCTCGTCAGCCGAGCCCGCGCAGCCGCACCGACAGGCACGTGACGCAACCCTCGAGCTTCTCGTACTCGCCGATGTCGACGACGACCGGCGACCACCCCAGCCGGTCGAACAGCTGCGCCGAGCGCGGCGCGTCCGCGGCCATGAGCAGCTTGTCGTCCCCGAGGAGCACGACGTGCGCGCCGGACTCCTCGGGGACCGGCAGGAAGTGCGGGAACATCGAGACGTCGTCGACCAGCGGCGGGTAGCCGATGATCGTGCCGTCCGGCAGCGCCGTCACCGCGCTCTTGAGATGCAGCACCTTGGTGAGCGGCACCCCGACGACCGTCGCGCCGAGCGGGGTGAGCGCGGCCCGCAGCTGGCGGATGCCCGCGCCGTTGGTACGACCACCCTGGCCGACGTACACCGTGCCGGCGACCTTGAGCACGTCGCCCCCGTCGAGCGTCCCCGGCGCCTCGATCCGCACGATGTCGTAACCCAGCGCGCGCACCGCCGCCTCGGCGTCCGGGGTCTCGGCCTTGCGCTCGTCGGCGCCCGGCCGCGCGATGACCGCGGTCCGCCCGTACACGACCATGGTGTCCTCGACGAACACCGAGTCCGGGCAGTCCGTGGCCGGCGCGACCTCGATGGTCCTCCAACCGGCCGCGTTCATCGCCGCGACGTACGACTCCCACTGCTGGCCGGCCAGGTCGACGTCGACCGGGGTGCGCTCGATGTGGGTGACGATGCCGTCGGCGAGCCGCGGGCTCGGGCGGCGTACCAACGCCTTCATCGGATCCTCCTGCTGCCGGGGGTGGGCTTGGGTCACGCGCCGGTCAGCCGATGCCGGCGTCCTGGCGTTCGAGCGGCTCGGGCGCGAGTCCCTCCTTCTCCTTGGACGCCTTCAGGAACGCGTAGATCGGGATGCCGATCAGCACCAGCAGCAGCGCCTGGTACACCGCCTGGTAGCCGCTCGCCGCGGTGACCCAGAGCGAGAACAGGATGCTCACGGTCGCGATCAGGACATCGCGCGCCAGCACCGCACCGTGCACCCGGCGCCGCCGCGACACGAGGTACGCGAGCTGGGCGCAGGCCGAGAAGAAGTACGGGATGGCGACGGTCACGACCGAGAGGTTGACCAGATAGGTGAACACCTGCAGGCCGGCCTCGCCGGTGTAGCTGTAACCCATGAGCACGCTCGCGACGAGCGTCGAGACGATGATCCCGAACCAGGGGATGCCGGTCGCCGTGCGCTTGGCGAACGGGCCGAAGAACAGCTTCTCCTTGGCCGCGACGTACGGCATCTCGGCCGTCACCATCGTCCAGCCGTTCAGGGCGCCGATGCCCGAGATGACGGCGACCAGGGCGACGAGCTTGCCGACCCAGGCGGCCGTGCCGAACATCGCCTCGAACGCAACGACGAACGGCGCGCCGTTGTCGATCAGCTGCTCGGCCGGCACCAGCCCCATGATGGCGGCGGTGACCAGGACGTACAGCAGCGCGGCGGCGGCGGTGCCGATGATCGAGGCCCGCCCCACGTTGCGTGCCGGGTCCTTGACCTTGCCCGCGGCGATGGACGCGGTCTCGACGCCGATGAACGAGAACAGCGCGACGCCGGCAGCGATCGAGATCGCGTCGAAGAGCGATCCGCCGGACGCGTTGAACGCGGGGAAGTTCACCGTGCTGACCCAGATCCAGCCGAGCAGGCCGACGACCAGCAGCGGCAGGAACTTCAGGACCACTGTGATCATCTGGAACAGCGCCATCTGCCGGACCCCGGCGAGGTTGATGATCGCCGGGACCCACAGACCGGTGAGCGCGATACCGAAGCTCACCCACGGGCTGGGGTCCTCCAGCCCGAGCAGCGCCTGCACGTAGAACACCCAGGACGACACGATCGCCGCGTTGCCGGCCCAGCAGGTGATCCAGTAGCACCAGGCGGTCAGGTAGCCGGCGAAGTCGCCGAACTCGTGGCGCGCGTACGCGTACAACCCGCCGTCGGAGCTGGGGATCCGCTTGGTGAGCTGACCGAACATGACTCCCAGCAGGACGGCGCAGCCCGAGATCACGATCAGCACCAGGATCGAGATCGTGCCGCCGCCGGCCATGACGGCCGGCATGGTGAACACGCCCGTCCCGATGATGCTCCCGATCACCAGCGCGGTCGACGCCGGCAGCCCCAGCGCGCGCTCGCTGGCGGGCGAGCCGGGCTGCTGCTGCGGCGAGCTGTCCTGCACCATCAGCGTGGACATGGTGACTCTCCTCCCACGTGTGCCGTGGACGCAGTGACCCCCGCGCTGTCCAGTGAACCGCCGCCGGAGCAAGATCGGATGAGTCCTAGGTCCCGAAGATCGTCGCCGCGGCCGTGACGGGTGTCACCCCGCGCGGTGCTGCGTACGCTCGAAGGCGCGACGGCGAACGGGCCGCCGCGACGTCGAAGGGGTGGCCATGACCGCGCAGACCGAACGGGTGGCCGAGTTCCACCGGTTGCACGGGTCCGGGACGTTCGTCATGCCGAACCCCTGGGACGTCGGCAGTGCCCGCGTCCTCGAGCAGCTCGGCTTCCCCGCCCTCGCGACGACGAGCTCCGGGTTCGCATGGACCACCGGGTGCCGGGACAACGAGGTGGGTCTCGAGCGGACCCTCGCCCATCTGCGCGTCATGGCCGCAGCAGTGAGCGTCCCGCTCAACGCCGACTTCGAGGCAGGCTTCGCCGTCGAGCCGCAGCGGGTCCGCGCGAACGTCGCGCTGGCGGCGGCGACCGGGGTGGCAGGACTTTCGGTGGAGGACTCGACGGGTGACCCCGCTGCGCCGCTGTACGACTTCGCGCTCGCCGTCGAACGGGTGCACGCCGCCCGGGAGGCGATCGACGAGGCCGGTACGGGGGTGGTGCTCACCGGGCGCTCGGAGGGCTTCATCGCCGGCCGACCCGACCTCGAGCAGACCGTGCGGCGGCTCGTCGCATACCGGGACGCCGGCGCGGACTGTCTCTACGCACCGGGTATCAGGACCGCCGAACAGGTCTCCACGGTCGTCGCGGCCGTCGCCCCGAAGCCGGTGAACCTGTTGCTGGGCGCGCCCTTCATGACCGTCGCGGAGGCTGCTGCGCTCGGCGTACGGCGGATCAGCACCGGTGGCGCGCTCGCCCGGACCGCATGGGCGGGCTTCCTGCAGGCCGCCGAGGAGCTCGCCGGGCGCGGGACGCTCGCGCACTTCGTGGACCTGCCCGACATGAACGCCCGGCTCGGCCCGGCATGAGCGGGTCGGCCGGCGAGGAGCGCGCGGCAGCGGCACTCGTCGCCGGGCAGGTGGCGCTGCTCGCCGTCATCGCGATCGCGCGTCGCGGCACCGACTGGCCGCGGCCGCGCGCGCTGCGCTACCTCGCGGTCACGGGCCAGCTCGCCGGAGCCGTGTTCTCCGGCCTCGGGATCCGCGCGCTGGGCGACGCGCTGACGCCGTCGCCGTTGCCGCTGCGGACCGGATCGCTGCGCACGGACGGGCCGTACGCCATCGTGCGTCACCCCGTGTACGCCGGGCTGCTGCTGGGCGCAGGTTCCCGCACCGTCGGGTCGGGCGATCGACGCGCGGCCGTGGCGTTCGTCGCACTCGCGGCGCTGCTGCACGTGAAGGCCGGCTTCGAGGAGCGCCGCCTCGTCGCGAGGTATCCGGAGTACCGGGCGTACGCGTCCCGTACGCCGCGACTGTTGCCTCGCCCGCGGCACTGACGCCTGCCGGTACGCTCCGGGCAAGTGCCGTCCCGAGGAGAGGAAACCCGTGCTGCCCAAAGGTTTCGCGCTTCCCGACCGGCCGGAGGACGTGACCGGGGAGGTGCCGGAGGACGTACGGACGGTGCTCGTGGCGGCGGCCGACGACAGCGCGATGTGGTCCGGCTGGGCGAAGACGGAGGTCGACCTGCTGCTGCCCGACATGCGTGCGGCGCGGCTGGTGCCGGCCGACGGGCCCCAGGAGTTTCCGTCCGGGCACGACCTGCTCCACGTGCTGACGGCGTGCAACCCGGCCGGCCGGGAGCATCCGATGGACGAGAACATCCGTCGCCTCGCGCTGCTGCGCAGCCTGCTCGAGCTGCGCGACATCACCCATTGGCCGGCGACCGGGCACGACGCCGAGGGCACCTGGCAGGAGCCGGGGTTCATGGTCGCCGGGCTCAGCGACGGCGCCGCCCGCGAGCTGGGCGCCGCCATGGGGCAGGTGGCGATCTTCGCCTGGACGCCCCGTTCGTGGACCATCCTCGCCAGCCTCACCGACCGACGCGTCGAGCTGCCGTGGTCGCTGCATCCGCGCTGATGCGCCTGCTCGGGTTCTAGGATCCGGCCATGGCGACGATCACCCTGCTGTGCACGGACGGCTCCGAGCTCGCGACGCACGCGATCGAGGCGGCGCACCGGCTGCTACAACCAGCCGACCGGACCGTCGTCGTGACGGTGGTCCCGGAGCCGCACGTCGTGCTCCCGTACGACGCGTCCGGGATGGCCGGCGCCGCTGTCGTACCCGACGACATCATGGCGATGCAGGACGAGCTGCGCGAGGAGGGCCAGGCGGTCGCCGACGCCGCAGCGGCGTCCCTCGGCATCGCCGACGTGGAGACCCGGATCCTGGTGGGCGACCCGGGCCGGGCGATCTGCGAGCTCGCCGACGAACTCGGTGCGACCGTCGTGGTGCTCGGCACCCGCGGTCGCGGCGGGCTCGCCCGGGCCGTGATGGGGTCGGTGTCGGACCACGTGATCCGCCACGCGCCCTGCCCGGTACTCGTCACCAACCCGGAATGACGGCTCGCGACGTCAGCGGACGTCGCCGACGCGTTCGCGGCGGTAGGGCAGCGGCACGTCCGGCTGCGCCGTCTCGATCTCCATGGCGAGCCGGTGCCCGTCGAAGACGGCCTCGGAGATCATGCGCGGTGACAGGCAGTCGCCGATGCGGTGGACGGCCGCGATGCCTGCGGCGCGCAGCCGTTCCCCGTCCGCGGTGAGATCGAGGTACAGCGCGTCGTCGGCCACCTGCGAGACCACGGCGACGACGCCGTCGGCGGGCATCGACCACGCGTGCGCGAACTCGTCGACGCCGAGCACTGCGTCGGGCGTGATCTCGTGGAGCGTGGTGTCGCGGTACGCCCGCACTCCGGCGCCGTGCAGGTGCGCGCGCAGCGCTGCACCCTCCAGCGTCTGGTCGGACACCGGCGACACCACCGGGAACGGGGTGACGAGCGCGACGTCGTAGCCCTCGCCGGCGAGCAGCTCGGCGACACCGGGCGCGACGTAGTAGCCGTCGGTGTCGTAGACGACGACCCGCCGACCCGGCGGCCGGCGTCCCCGGACGAGCACGTCCTCGGGCGTCAGCACGTGCGGCAGCGTCGCGCCGACCAGCGGCGTGAGCGTCGTGGGCTGCGGAGCCGTCGCCGACCAGTGCGACCCGGTGGCGACGATCACGAGTTCTGCGCCGTACTCCAGTACGTCCTCGGGGGTGAGCCGGCGCCCGGTGATCACCTGCACTGCCGGCAGCCGCGCGAGCTGCACGAGCCGCCAGTCCAGCACCCGCCCCCAGTCCCCGAGGGTCGGCAGCCGCCGGGTCCAGGTGAGGCGGCCACCGACCGTCGGTGCCGCATCGACCAGGTGCACCGCGCTGGCACCGCGCCGCGCCAGGACGATCGCGCACTCCATGCCGGCCGCGCCGGCACCCACGACGAGGATCGCCCGGTCGGGTTCGGCCAGCGGCGGGAACACTTCGGGGTGCCAGCCCCGCCGGAACTCCTCACCGGCGCTCGCGTTCTGGATGCAGCCGACGTGCCCGTACGTCTCCTCCTTCAGGATGCACACGTTCGACCCGGTGCATTCGCGGATCTCGGCGAGCCGGCCTTCTGCGACCTTGGTGGGCAGGAAGGGGTCGGCGATCGCGGGGCGGGCAGCGCCGATGAGGTCGATCGCCTTGCTGCGGACCAGCGCCGCCATCCGGTCGGGGTCGGTGAACCGTCCCACGGTCACGATGGGCTTCGCGGTCGCCTCCCGCACCCGGCCGGTCCACTGCAGTGCGGCGCCCTCGGGGTGGAAGCGCGAGCTGCCCGAGTCGTGCGGCCAGTCGCCGACGTTGACGTCCCACAGGTCGACGAGGTCGTCGGCGAGGCGGACGAACTCGAGGCCTTCGTCGAGGTCGACACCGACGCCGTCCCGCCGGTGCACGCCGACCCGGACGGCGATCGCGCAGTCGTGGCCGACCGCGTCCCGTACCCGTGCGAGCGTCTCGAGCCACATCCGGGCCCGGCCGCGCAGCGCGCCGCCGTACCCGTCGGTGCGCTGGTTGGCCGCCGGCGACAGGAACTGACCGAGCAGGTAGCCGTGGGCGCCGTACACGTAGACGATGTCGAAGCCCACATCGCGGGCGGCGAGGGCCGCGTCCACCCACTGCCGCTGCACGCGTTCGATGTCGTAGCTGTCCATCTGCTTCGGGACGCTGTACGGGACGCGTTCCCCGGCGATCGGCGACGGTGCGAGCAGCGGGCGGCGCGAGACGCCGTTCGTGCTGTCGCGACCGCCGTGGAAGAGCTCGATCCCGGCCAGCGCCCCGTGGGCGTGCACCTGTTCCACCAGCAACCCGAGGGCCGCCGCGTCGGCGCGGTCCCAGACATCGGTGCTCACGGCGGGCGTCTCGTCGGCCTCGTCGGAGATCGAGGCGTAGTCGGTGCATACCGCGGCCCAGCCGCCCTCGGCCTTGATCGCCCGGAACGCCGCGTGCGTACGCGGGAGCCGCGTGCCGAACCCGGACGCGTGCGGCACCTGGTAGAAGCGGTTGCGCAGCACCTTCGGTCCGATGCGCACCGGCTCGAACAGCACGGCGTGGCGCGGATCCATCGTTCGATCATGCCGCAGCGACCGGCGGTGCGGTGCGGGTGACGCGTCGCACGTCCCGCCCGCTGGCGGGCCGTCGCAACCACGGGCGAGGATGGGGAGAAGCCGCGACGCCATCGCCGTCGCATGCCCGCGCGGGAGGACCCGGCGCGCCGTGACCGCACCGGTCCAGGAAGTCCGTCCCGCGCCCCGTTCCCCGTTCGGAGGTACCCACACCTGTGCTCTGGTCCGACCTGGTCGTCGTCATCGTCAGCTGCACCGGGGCAGCCGCCCTGGCACTGCTCACCGGCGTGGTCGTACGGCGGATCGGTCGCCGGCGCGCGCTGCTGCGTACCGTCGACCGGCACGCTCGCATCCCATGGGTCGCGACGTTGGCGACGGCCGCCGCGCTGCTCACGACTCCGCGGCCCGAGGACGGCGCCAGCGGGTACGCCGCGTTGCGGCACGCGCTGGCGATCCTGCTGATCGCGGCACTGACCTGGCTGGCGATCGCGGTCGTGCGGATCGTCGAGGACGCCTCCTTGGTACGGCTGCGCATCGACGTCGCGGACAACCGCCGCGTGCGCAAGCTGCGCACCCAGGTGACGGTGACCCGGCGGGTGCTGGTGACCGTCCTGGTCGTCATCGGGGTGGCAGCAGCCCTCATGACCTTCGCGTCCATGCGCGCGTTCGGTGCGTCGCTGCTCGCCTCGGCAGGCCTTGCCGGGATCGTGGGCGGCATCGCGGCACAATCCGTGCTCGGCAACGTCTTCGCTGGCCTGCAGCTCGCGTTCAACGACGCGCTACGCGTCGACGACGTGATCGTCGTCGACGACGAGTGGGGCCGCGTGGAGGAGCTGACCCTCACGTACGTCGTCCTGCACCTGTGGGACGAACGGCGCCTGGTGCTGCCGACCACCTACTTCACCCAGCAGCCGTTCCAGAACTGGACCCGCACGAGTTCGCGGAACCTGGGCGCGGTCTACCTGTACCTGGACTTCACCGCCCCGATCGACGCGCTGCGGACCGAGGCGGAGCGGGTCGTACGCGAGTCACCGCTCTGGGACCGCCAGGCGTGGACGCTGCAGGTCACCGGCGCGACGGAGCGGGCCATCGAGGTGCGGGTGCTCGCCAGCGCGAAGGACGCGGGGACCGCCTTCGACCTGCGCTGCGAGGTCCGGGAGCGGCTGCTCGCCTGGATGCGCGACAACCATCCACGCTCACTGCCGACGACGCGGCTCGCCGCGACCGGGGCGGGTCTGGACGACGCTCGCGCGGGGCGGCGTCTGACGCGCGCGTGAGCGGCGGCAGTCTCACGCTCGCTGCCCACTTCCGCGCCCTCACCATGCTCACCACCAAATTCACCCACCATGCTCACCCAGCATGCTCACCGCCGCCGGTCGTGGTCACCTCCCCGGTCGTCACCAGCCGCCGGTGACGCAGCCGCGACCCCGGCCAGCCGCTCACCGGCCCGACCAGTGCGAGCAGCGCCGGGGTGATGAGCGACCGGACCACGACCGCGTCGAGCATGATCCCGACCGTCATCGCGAACGCGAGCTCGCGGAACGGGAGCAGCGGGATGACGACGAGCATGCCGAAACTCAGGGCGAGGGTCACTCCGGCCGCGGTGATCGCCCGAGTGGACTCCGGTACGGCGCGCAGCACCGCTTCGCGCAACGACATGCGACGCGCGTACTCCCAGACGTGCCCGACCCCGAAGATGTTGTAGTCCGAGCCGAGCGACACCAGCAGCACCGCGGCCGCGAACGGGACGTAGAACGTGATGCCGTCACCGTGCATCACGTCCTGGAAGAGGAACGTGGTCAACCCGAGGGACGCACCGAGGGCGAGCACGCTGCTGCCCAGCAGGAACAGCGGCGCGACGAGAGCGCGCAGGAAGCCGGCGAGCAGGAGCAGGTTGATGATGATCGCCGCGATCGCGATCCGGACCAGGTCGCTGCCCGTACCGTCGATCAGCCCCTCCGCCAGCGCCGTGTCGCCCGCGATGCTGGCGTCCACGTGCGCGAGCCCGCTGTCACGCACCAGGTCCGGCAGCGCGCGCCGTAGCGCCGCGAGGTCCTCGATCGCGGTGGCACCCAACGGGTCGTGATCGAAGACGATGACCATCCGAGCCGCATCGGTGTCCTTGGCGAGCACGATCCCGGCTTCGAGCGGCGTGAAGTTGTCCGCCGGGCCGAGGACGCCGGCCAGTCCCGGGCGGGCGGCGACGGCGCGCTGCAGCCGTTCGAGGGCACGACGCTCGCGGGTGATCCCGGGCGCCTCGAGCAGCAACGTGGTCGGTGAGGTGATCCCGGGGGCGAACCCGGCGGACGCCGCGTCCGCGGCTTGCCGGACCGGGTTGCTGCTCGGCAACGACTGGGTGAACCCGATCCCGAGCCGCACGTGCAGCAGCGGTACGGCGCACAGCAGCAGCGCCGCGACGCTCCCGACGAGCACGAGCGCTGCGTTGCGCGGGCGGATCAGCCAGTCCACGAACCCGCTGCGGCGCAGCTGCGAAGCCAGCCGCACCGGCATCGGGTCGGCGCGCTCGACCGCGGGCACCCTCGCGCCGGGTCGCGGGATGGCGGGCCACAGCACGTACCGGCGCAGGATCGCCAGCAACGCCGGTATGAGCGTCACCGCGACGGCGAGCCCGATGATGATCGCCATCGCCATCGCCGGGCCCACCGCGCGGTAGAACGCGGACTCGGCGGCCAGCAGGGCGGCGGTCCCGGCGGCGACCGTGATCCCCGCCGCGACGACGATGGGGGTGAACGCGGAGATCGCGCGGCGCACCGCCGCGTCCTGGTCGCCCGAGAGGCGGAACTCGTTCCGGAACGCCGACACGTAGAAGATCGTGTAGTCCGTGACGACGCCGAGCAGCAGGGCGACGAGCAACGGCTCGAGCTCGGCCGGTACCGCGAGGCCGAGCAGCTGCTCACCGAGCCCGGTGATGCGCATCGTCACGAGGAACGCGACGGCGGATGCGGCGAGCGCCATCATCGGTGGCAGTACCGCGCGGTAGTGCAGCCCGACCAGCACGACGATCGCGACGACGGTCAGCAGCTCGAGCAGCGGTAACCAGCCCGAGACCAGGTCGGCCTGCTGCGCCCGCGCGGGCACCGATCCCGCCACTCCGATGGTGTGGTCGTCGGGCTCGGCCAGGTGCGTGTCGATGTAGCGGTGGGCGGCCTGTTCCTGGTCGGCGAACCCGCTTTCCGGGACCATGAACAGGAAAGTGAGCACCGCCGTGTTGCTCTCCCGGGCTCCCGGGAACAGCCGCCAGGTGTTGGTGACGGGCAGCGCTCCCAGCAGCGGGTACCGCTGGGGGTGCTGGTTGACGGCCAGCGCGTCGAGCACCGACTCGGCCTGTACGAACGGTGAGAGCCCGGCGGCATCACGCTGGACGACCACGGTACGGCTCGTCAGCGGGAACCCGAACGCCTCGATCGACCTGAGCTCGGCGCGGATCGCGGGGCTGTCGAGCGGGATGATGCTCGCCACGTCGTTGCTGTCCGAGGAGCCGAGCGAGGGCAGGAAGACCGTTCCGATCGCGAGCGCGGCCAGCCAGAACGCCACGACGACCCACCGCAGCCGGATGACCAGCCGGGCGTACGCGTCGGCGACGCGGCCGCTGCTGCCGTGCTCCACTCGCGCGTCCTACCCGTGATCAGGTCGACCGGTCCGCCGATGGGAACGGCACGTCGAGGCGGCGCAGCTCCGCCAGCGCGAGCCGGTGTCGCCGCTCCTCACGGTCGTCGCCCGGTACGCCGCGGGTGGCCGCCATCACCTCGTCGTAGGACAGCACCATGGTGGCGCGCCCGGCGAGGTAGTCGCGCAGCCGCTCGCTCATGCCCTCCTGACGCAACGCCTGCCGTACCTGGCGCGTGTCGCGGCGGAGCGCGAGACGCATCGGCAGGTAGAAGCCCACGACCGGGATGCTCGGCAGCACGGCGACGGTGACCCCGAGCAGTATCGACAGGCCGTGGATGCTCCGTCCGGCCTGCTCGCCGTTGACCACGATGTTCTCGGCCGTCTGGCGCACCTCGGTGCCGAACTGGCCCGGCCCCTCCCCGATCACCGGGATCTGGCCGAGCCCTTCGAAGACCTTCCCGGCGCTGTCGAGGGCGCGCCCCGACTCCACCGCGCTGTCGGCGAGCCCTGACATCGTCCAGATCGCGACCGCCACCGCGGCGCCCATCGCGATCCAGAAGACGACCCACAGCAGGATCAGCCCGTCCCAGGTACGGCGTTCTCGGTGCGACCCGCTCAGTGTCAGGTTTGCCATTTCCTTTGTGTAGCGCATGTCCGTCCCTCCCGCACCGAGGTGCGGGGGCGCCGTCCCCGGGGCAGGGTGGTGGGCGTCCCCTCCCGTCCGCGAGGCTTGGAGGCCGCCGATGACACCGGAGAACCAACCGCCCGGCGACGCCACGCCGGAGCGACCCCGGTGGATGTGGGCGGTACCCGTCCTGGCGTTCCTCGTCGGGCTGATGCTCGGGGGCGGGATCATCGCGCTCGTGCGACCTGCCGACAGCGCGCCGGCAGCCGGCCCGCCGGCCGCGCAGGACCAGAGCACGCAACCGGCGACGCCGGGCATCACGCCGGCGCCGACGGCGACGAGTTTCACCGTCCCGGCCGAGTGCGTCCAGGTCGCGAGTGACTCGCAGCGCATCCTCGACCTGGTGGAGCAGGCGGTCGCTGCGGCCCGGGACCTGGACGCGAGCCGGCTCAGCGACCTCGTCGCCGAACTGCGCACCGCGCAGGAGACGGTGCGCGCGCAGGCGAACGACTGCCAGCAGGCGGTCGCGAGCCCGACTCCGTCCGTGTCCTCCTAGCCCGCCGGCCGTACATCACGCCGAAGTGTCACGGCCCGGAATCGGCTCCTTCGACGTCATCCGGTGACGCGCAGCAGCTCCCGGGCCGCGACGATGCGCTGGATCTGGTTCGTGCCCTCGTAGATCTGGGTGATCTTGGCGTCCCGCATCATCCGCTCGACCGGATAGTCCTTGACGTACCCGTACCCGCCGACGACCTGCACCGCGTCGGTCGTGACCGCCATCGCGGTGTCGGAGGCGACGCACTTGGCCGCGGCCCCGAAGTAGGTCAGGTCGGCGTCGCCGCGCTCGCTCTTGGCCGCCGCGACGTAGACCAGCTCGCGAGCGGCGGTCACCTTCATCGCCATGTCGGCGAGCAGGAACTGCAGGCCCTGGAAGTCGGCGATCGGTCGCCCGAACTGCTTGCGTTCCTTGGCGTATCCGACGGCGTAGTCGAGCGCGCCTTGCGCGATGCCGACCGCCTGGGCACCGATGGTGACGCGCGTGTGGTCGAGCGTCGCCATCGCGATCCGGAAGCCTTCTCCCACCTCGCCGATCCGGCGGCTGTCGGGGATCCGGACGCCGTCGAAGTACAGCTCGCAGGTCGGGCTGCCTTTGATCCCGAGCTTCTTCTCCGGCGCGCCGACGCTGAAGCCCTCGTCGTCGGCCTCCACGACGAACGCGGTGATGCCGCCCCGCGTGCGCTTGTCCGGATCGGTCACGGCGAGCACGGTGTACAGCCGGGAGACGCCTGCGCCGGTGATCCAGCGTTTCGTCCCGTCGAGCACCCAGTCCTCGCCGTCGCGGACCGCGCGGGTGCGCATGCTGCCGGCGTCGCTGCCGGCTTCGGGTTCGGAGAGGGCGTAGCTGAACATCTCCTCGCCGCTCGCCAGTCGCGGCAGGTAGGTCTCACGCAGCTGTTCGGTACCCGCGAGCAGCAGCGGCAGCGAGCCGAGCTTGTTCACCGCCGGGATCAGCGACGTGGCCGCGCACGCGCGCGCGACCTCCTCGATGACGATGCAGGTCGCCAGGGCGTCGGCGCCGGCACCGCCGTACTGCTCCGGTACGTGGATCGCGTGCAGGTCGCTGCGTACGAGCGCGTCGTACACGTCCCACGGGAACTGCGCCGTGGCGTCGATCTCCGCGGCGCGCGGGGCGATCTTGTCGGCGACGAGCGCGCGCACGCTCTCCCGGAGCAGCTCGTGCTCCGCGGTCGGTCGGTAGAGGTCGAAATCCGGGTTGGCCGGGCTCCCCGTGCTGGACACACTTCCTCCGTCGGCTCGCTCACCCGGCCGTCCCGGGCGGGCCCAGGCTACGCATGCGCTCCCCCGCGGCCCGTACCCTGACGCCCGTGACGCGTCCTGTTCTCTCGGTCATCGGCTGCGGCTACCTCGGCGCCGTGCACGCCACCGCGATGGCGGACCTCGGGTACGAGGTCATCGGCGTGGACGTCGACGAGGCGAAGATCAAGCAGTTGGCCGAGGGCACGGCGCCCTTCTACGAGCCGGGTCTGGACGAGCTGCTCCAGCGCGTCGAGGGCACCGGCCGCCTGCAGTTCACGACCTCGTTCGAGACGGCCGCCGAGCGCGCCGACGTGCACTTCCTGTGCGTGGGGACCCCGCAGCGCGCCGACTCCAACGCGGCCGACCTCACGTACGTCGATGCCGCTCTCGACACGTTGGCTCGACTGCTGACCCGCCCGACCCTGGTGGTCGGCAAGTCGACGGTGCCGGTCGGTACGGCCGAGCGTCTCGCGGCCCGCCTGGCCGAGCTCGCGCCGGTCGGCGCGGCGGCGCGCCTGGCGTGGAACCCCGAGTTCCTGCGTGAGGGTTTCGCGGTGCAGGACACACTCGCACCCGACCGGCTCGTGGTCGGGGTGAGCGATCCGCAGGACGCCGAGGTGCTGCGGAACGTGTACGAACCGGTGCTCGCCAAGGGCACGCCCTGGATCGTGACCGATCTGGCCACCGCGCAGCTGGTCAAGAGCGCAGCGAACGCGTTCCTCGCCACCAAGATCTCCTTCATCAACGCGATGGCCGAGCTCTGCGAGGCTTCCGGCGCGGACGTCGTCGCCCTCGCCGACGCGATCGGTCACGACCCGCGCATCGGCCGGCGGTTCCTGCAGGCCGGGCTGGGGTTCGGCGGTGGCTGCCTGCCCAAGGACATCCGCGGGTTCATGGCATGCGCCGACGAGCTCGGGGTGCAGGAGGCGCTCGGGTTCCTGCGAGAGGTCGACGACATCAACCTGCGCCGGCGCGCGCGGGCGCTGGCGCAGGCGCGCGCTCTGGTCGGGGGCGACCTCGCGGGCAAGGTCGTGACGGTCCTCGGCGCCGCGTTCAAGCCGGACAGCGACGACATCCGGGACTCGCCGGCGCTCGACGTCGCCCACATGCTGGCGCGCGAGGGTGCCGTCGTCCGGGTGACCGACCCGAAGGCGCTCGACAACGCGCGCCGCGTCGTGTCCGACGTCGAACTCGTCGCCGACCCGGTGCAGGCGTGCCGCGACGCGGACCTGGTCCTGCACCTGACCGAGTGGCGCGACTACCGCGCGCTCGACCCGGTGGCACTCAAGGCCGTCGTACGCCGGCCGCGGATACTCGACGGGCGCAACGCGCTCGAGCTGGCCGCGTGGGCGGCCGCCGGCTGGGAGGTCGCTGCGCTCGGTCGCCCGACGGTCGGCGGCACACCGCAACCTACGGTCTCGTAACCTACGGCTCCGTAGGTTACGCTGTGCGGTGTGACGCAGCCGACCGCACCGGCGACGTACGACCTCACGCGCCGGCCCCGGCTGCGGGGCTGGCTGCACGCCGGCATGGTCCCGGCCACCGCAGCGGCCGGCGTGGTGCTGCTGCGCTGGTCCCCGTCCGGAGCGCGTACCGCGATCGCGGTCTACCTCGCCTCGGCCCTGCTGCTGTTCACGGTCAGCGCCATGTACCACCGGCGCTCGTGGGGCCCGCGGGTACATGCGGTGCTACGGCGCCTCGACCACTCCAACATCTTCCTGATCATCGCCGGCAGCTACACGCCGTTCGCGGTGCTGCTGCTCGATCCCGGACCGGCCCAGGTGCTGCTGTGGGTGGTGTGGGCCGGAGCGCTCGCGGGCGTCGCGTTCCGGGTCTGCTGGACCGGAGCGCCACGTTGGCTCTACGTGCCGGTCTACGTCGCTCTCGGTTGGACGGCGGTGTTCTTCCTGCCGGGCTTCCTGCGCGCGGGGGGCGCCGTGGTGCTGGTGCTCATCGCCGGAGGCGGCCTGCTGTACACGGTCGGTGGGATCATCTACGCGCTCAAGCGGCCCGACCCGTTCCCGCGGTGGTTCGGCTTCCACGAGCTGTTCCACGCCTTCACCCTCGGCGGCTTCGTCGCGCAGTTCACCGCGGTCGCGCTGGTCACCGCGGCGTACGCGACAACCCACTGACAACCGCTCAGAGCTCGGGACCGGCCTCGCGGACCCGGCGCACGTCGGCCATCGCCTCCCGCAACCGCCCCAGCCACTCGTCGGCGTGCTCACCGACGAGCCGTACGCACCAGGCCAGCGCGTCGGAGCGGGAGCGCGCGACGCCGGACTCGACGAGCGTGTCGAGCACCAGCCGGTCCGGTTGGCGCAGCCGGGTCATCACCGGGACCGAGAGCGTCGTGAACAGCTCGCGGTGCTCCCCCACGACGGCTCCCCAGGCGACCTTGCGCCCGGTGCGGTGCTCGAGCTCCCGGGCGATGCGGATCCGCGCCTCCCGGGTGTCCTCCCGGAAGGCTTTGATCCGACCGGCGGCGGCGGCCCGCCGTTCGTGCTCGGACGCTCCCTCCTCGACGGGCGGTCCGCTCAGCCGTCCGACGACGGTGATCTCCTCCCGGTCGACCGTGACCTCCGGGGGACCCTCGAACCAGTCCTGCGGCAACCGCCCCGCCAACCATCCGCGAACGCTCTCCGTAGCCATGTAATGATGTAATCATCGGCTTCGGCCGCCGGCAACGCCGCTACGCCGAGGGCGTACGGAACCCGTCCTGCGAGACTGCGCGGGTGGGCATTCTCCTGCGGGCCCAGCGCCCCGACGACCTTCCGTACCTGACCGGCGGCGAGAGTCCCTTCGACGACTTCGGCCCGGGGACGGCCCGTACGCAGACCCGACCCGCCGACCCCGACGCCGCCGGCGCGCTGACGATCGTGACCGACGCCGGAGAGGTGGCCGGCGAGGTCAACTGGCACTGGCAGCAGTGGGGCCCGAACAGCGGCTCCCGCTGCCCGATGATCGGCATCTGGTTGCGCCCGGACCATCGCGGGCGCGGCGTGGGGCGCGCCGCGCAGGCCGAGCTGGTCGAGCTGCTCTTCCGGTACACGACGGCCAATCGCGTCGAGGCGCACACCGACGTCGAGAACCTCGCCGAGCAGCGCGCCCTCGAGGCCGCCGGGTTCCGACGCGAGGGAGTCACCCGGGGAGCGCAGTGGCGTGCCGGCCGGTACCGGGACGGCGTGCTCTACGCCGTCCTGCGCAGCGACCCCCGCCCCGCAGCGCCCGGCTCGTCGGAGTGAATGCCGCCCGGTCTCGCCGGGTGCGTCCTCACCGGTGCACGGCGAAGCGCACCGAGCCGACGTGCCGGTACTGGTCGGTCAGCAGGTAGTACGCGACGTACCGGCCGGCGGGCAGCGGCCAGTGCCGCTGCGTCGCGGCCGAGAACGTCATGGACCCGGCCACCGAGGGCGGGAGGACTCCCGAGTCGTGGCCGCCGGTGTAGCCCCACACCAGGTAGTCGTCCCGCTTGGGATCCGCCGCCTGCTGCCGGTAGACCCCGATCCAGTCCCAGCGGTTGGCCGGCCCATGGTCCCAGCTGACCGTCACCGGCTGCCCCACGCGGTAGCGCCGCTCGTCGGTCCGCATCGCGACCGACGCGACCCGGGACCGCAGCCAGAACTCGTTGTCCGCCATCGTCTGCTGCTGATCGTCCTGCAGCCGCACCCGGTAGCCGCCCGGCGCCAGGCCCTGCGTGCGGATCGACACCGTCCCGTCGGGACCGTCCACCGCCAGCGTGCGGACGTCGTCACCGGTGTCGTCGGTCACGGTGAGCGCGGACGCGCCGAGGCCGTGGTAGCGCACCTGCAGCGTCTCGCCCTGGGTCAGCATCCGGCTCGCGAGTCCCACCGTCGTCGGCAATGCGACCGGGGTGAGGCGCAGCTCGGAGAGGACCGCCCGGTGGTCGGAGGTCCAGCGCGGGAAGGGCAGGTCGACGCCGGCGCCGCCGCGCTCGCCGACCACGCGGCTGCTGACCACGTCGACCGCTCGCGCCGCATAGACGAAGTCGATCCGGTCGCCCGAGCCGTCCGGCTTCGCGCCCCAGGTGATCCCGGGTACGGCGCGCGGGTCGGGGTGCGCCGTACGGAAGGTGTCGCGCAACCCGGCCGCCAGCACCGCCTCGCTCACCGGCCACCGCATCACCCGGCTGACGCCCGGTCGGCGCCCGACCATCGCCGCGGTGTAGTCGAGGTGGGAGGGCTCGTTGAAGTCGCCGGTCAGCAGCACCGGTTGCCCGGCGGCGAGCAGCGGCCGGACCGGCGCGAGCAGCTTGCGCATGGAGGACAGCCGTACCTCCCGCTCGGAGGCGAGCACCGCCCGCGCCGGCTCGCCCTTGGCGAGCAGCCGCGGCCCGTAGCGCACCGAGTCGAGGTGGGCGTTGACGAACGGCACGACCAGTCCGGGCCGCACCTCGATGAGCGCGTACCGGCCCTGCGCGCCGGAGGGCTCCAGGATCGGGTACTTCGAGAGCAGCTGCAGACCGACGTTGTAGTACCGGTAGCCCGCGCGGGCGGCGATCCGCGGCAGCCGGTTGTAGGACTCCAGCACCCCGACCACGTCCGCATCGACCTGCCGGATCACCCGGTCGGTGCTGGCGGTGCCGCCGTACTCGACGTTGTAGACCAGTACCCGCAGGGTGAGCGGCTCCGCGAGCGGCGCGGCCGGCCCGGCGCCGCCCGTGGTGGCCGGTGTCGTCGCAGGCGGCGTCAGAGGCGGCGTGGGCGGGGCGGCGCTCTGCACCGTGCAGGCCGCGAGCAGGCCGGCACCGAGCAGCGCGCTGAGCAGTCGGCGGCGTACGCCCATCTGGCGCTCCCGGGGCCCGAGCGATCCTGAACGAAGGTTCAGTCAGCGTACGGTGTCCGCGCGCGCTCCGTCCGGCGCACCGGCCAACTGCTCGGCGAGGGCCGCGGGCGCGGTCACCGGCGCGTCGCAGCTGAAGTGCCGGCAGACGTACGCGGTCGCCTCGCCGCCGAGCAGCACGCGACCGGCCAGCAGCGGCGCCCCACTGTCCGGCTCGCCCACCGAGACGACGAGCCCGGGTGCCGGCGCGGCGAGCGCGACGCGGTGCAGCGCCGCGCGCGCCTGCGTGTCCGGGCCGACGACGGCGACCTCGCGCGGCCCGTCGAGCCAGGCCTCCAGCGTGGCGAGCGACCAGCCGGCGAACCGGGCCGGCAGCCGTCCGGCAACCGTGGCGAGCGCGTCCTCGGCCGCCGTGCGGTGGTGCTCGGAGCCGGTGAGCGCGGCGTACGACAGCAGCGCGTCGGCGAGCGCCGACCGCCCGGAGGGCGCGGCGGTGTCCGCCGGGTCCTGCGGGCGGATCACTAGCTGCTCCCCGTCGTGCGGGGTGTCGAAGAAGTCGCCGGACTGCGGGTCGCGGAAGTGCTCGAGCGCGGCGTCGAGCAGTAGTCCGGCCGCGGCGAGCCGACCGCGGTCGCCGGTCACCTGGTGCAGGGTCAGCAGTCCGGCGGCCAGGTCGGCGTAGTCCTCCAGCACCCCGCCGGCCGTCCCGGCGACGCCGTCGCGGGACACCCGGCGCAGCCGGCCGTCGTCCAGGTGCAGGTCGAGCAGCAGGTCGGCGCACCGGTCCGCTGCGCGGACCCAGTCCGGCTCGTCGAGCAGGGCGCCCGCCTCGGCCAGCGCGCTGATCGCGAGCCCGTTCCAGGCGGCAACGACCTTGTCGTCACGCGCCGGTTGCGGGCGGGCGGCGCGGGCGGCGTGCAGCGCGCTCCGCACCCGCGCCCAGCGGCCCGGATCGGTCGGGTCGGTGCGCAGCGTGAGCACCGACGTGCCGTGCTCGAACGTCCCTGTCGCGGTGACCCCGGTCAGCGCTGCCGCCCACTCGCCGTCCGCCACGCCGAGCACATCGGTCAGCTGCCCGGGCCGCCAGACGTACGTGGCGCCCTCGCTGCCATCGGTGTCGGCGTCGAGCGCGGAGGCGAACCCGCCTTCGGGCGTACGCAGGTCGGCGAGCAGGAACTGCGCCGTCTCCCGTGCGACCCGCCCCGCCAGCTCGCTGCCCGTCGTACGCCACAGGTGCACGTAGGCGCGCAGCAGCAATGCGTTGTCGTACAACATCTTCTCGAAGTGCGGTACGGTCCACTGCGCATCGACGGAGTAACGGGCGAAACCACCGGCGAGCTGGTCGTACATGCCGCCGCGGGCCATGCCCTCGCACGTACCCTCGACCATCCGCAGCGAGCGCGGGTCGCCGGTACGGGCGTGGTGGCGCAGCAGGAACTCCAGCACCATCGATGGAGGGAACTTCGGCGCCGTCGCGAACCCGCCGACCGCCTCGTCGTACTCCGCGGCGAGCTGCTCGACCGCCTTGTCGAGCAGCGGGACGACCGTGTCACGCTGCAGCGGGTCCCGCCCGGACGCCGCCTGCCGGGACTGCTCCGCCAGCGCGGCCCCGATGCGCTGCGCTGCGGTCGTGACCTCCTCGCGGTCGCGGTGCCATGCTTCGTCGATCGCCTGCAGCAGTTGACGGAACGAGGGCATGCCGTGCCGCGGCTCCGGCGGGTAGTACGTACCGGCGTAGAACGGCTCGCCAGCCGGCGTCGCGAAGACCGTCATCGGCCAGCCGCCGCGCCCGGTGAGCGCCTGCGTGGCTGACATGTACACCGCGTCGACGTCGGGGCGCTCCTCCCGGTCGACCTTGACGGCGACGAACCGGTCGTTCAGGTACGCAGCGACCGCGGGGTCCTCGAAGGACTCGTGCGCCATGACATGGCACCAATGGCAGGCCGCGTACCCGACCGAGATGAGGATCGGTGCATCGCGACGCTCCGCCTCGGCGAACGCTTCGGGTCCCCACTCCCACCAATCCACCGGATTCTCAGCATGTTGGAGCAAGTAGGGGCTGGTTGCGTTTGCGAGGCGGTTGGCCATTCCTGTGACTCCTCACGAGTGGCACGTGCGTCATATGGTCCAAATGAGACACGAGACTGATACATGAATCCGGTTCTGCGGAGTCCGACTCGACTCCTCCCCGTCCAGCCTAGGAGGGACGCCGGTAGCGTCGCCGCCACGATGACGACCTTCTGACGCAGCGCGGGCGGGGCCCCGGTCCGCGTGATCCATCAGGGCCGCAAGGCGGCGACCGACTCGACGAGGCCGTCACGTTCGAGCATTGCCAGGACATCAGCGAACGTTGCCGGAGGGTTGCCTCGGGAGTCCGCTATCCGCTGAACCGCCCCGTAGACCGAGTCACGGCTCACGGCGATCTGATCGACGATGAAGTCGTCGGCCGATTTAGCCTCAATATCCCACTTCTCCAGCACGTCGGGCGGAAAGTCCTTCAGGTTGTGCGTCACAATCACGCGGGCGCCTGCCTTGATCGCTGCCGCGAGCACGTGGCGGTCGCCGGGGTCCGGCAGGTCGACCGCGTCGACCAGGGCCTCGTAGCCCTTCACGAGGCAGTCGCGGACCGCGCCGTTCATGAGGTCGCGCGTGCGGCCCAGCCGCTGCGCATCGAGGTCGGGCCGATTCATGGCGAGGTTGCCGAAGACCTCATCGAGGATCTGGTCGGTCCACTTCGCCTGAACCAGTCCCGCTTGTGCGACGCGGATCAGCAGGTCTCGGAGCGTGCTCGGGTAAAGCACGTTGGCGTCGTAGAGAACGACGAACGACACCTCAGAGAAGACCCATCTCTTGGTTGAGCCGGGTCAGCTCGTCTGCGGCCTGACGGCGCTCCTGGTCGTCGCGTGCCATGTAGGCCATCAGCGACTGCGCCTTGATCCGCCGGTGCTTGCCCACCTTCCGGTAGTCGATCTCGCCAGCATCGAGCAGGCTGATGAGGAACGGCCGGCTGACGTTGAGCAGTTCCGCCGCCTGTTGAGTGGTCAGTTCCGCGTGCGCAGGCACCACCGACACCCCCTGCCCCGCAGCCATGTGCGCAAGCACCTGAGCGAGGAGTTCCACGGCACGGCGCGGAACAACGAGGGTCTCCGCAGGATCGTCCGCGACGACGACGCGGACAATGCTGTCGGCGTGCTCGGCCAGGTAGTTCTTGACCTGAGGCAGCGCCTCGACAGCGGTGTTGATGTCGGACTCGTCAGGCCGGACGGGCGTGAGTGCCGAAGTGTTCATGGTGTCTCCTCTCCTGAGTGACCAGTATTCGCAGTATTCGAAGTAAACGCAATAGTCGCCGATCCAGTCCTAGCCTCGTCGCCCGAGATGAGAGGTGGGAGGTCGGCCGTCCGGTCGACTTCAGCGGCGCTACCGGCAGGATTGACGTCGTGAGCGACCTGCAGGCCGAACTGGAGAGCTTGAGGCGCGAGAACGCGCGACTGCGCAAGTTGCTCAAGCTAACGGATGCGGAAGTCGCGCCCGCTCGCGGCACCCAAGCGGCGTGGTTCGACAAGGCGCCGGGCTCCGTGGATGCTCGGTCGTCCTCGCAGGTCAAGGTCGAGTTCTACGCCGCACTGTTCGGCGCAAGACGGGACATCTATGCCGTCCGCTGGGACAATGCCCGCACCGGCAAGTCCGGGTGGATGCCCGCAGTCGAGGGCGGGTGGCGCAAGGGCCGAAGAGCCTCCGACATTCGACACCTGCCGCTGACGCCTGAGGTGCTCGCTGCGCATCTGACCGGCGACGTCCACATCGGCCTATATCCGATGCTCCCCGGCGACCAGACCTGCTGGCTCGCCGCCGACTTCGACGGGCAAGCAGCGATGCTCGACGCGCTCGCCTACCTGAAGGCGGCCCGAGCTGTAGCCGCACCCGCCGCCCTGGAGGTGTCCCGGTCCGGAATCGGCGCGCATGTCTGGATCTTCTTTACCGACCCCGTACCAGCGGCAACCGCGCGCCAACTCGGGACCTCACTGGTCCGCGAAGCCATCGCGATCCGCGGCCGGATGGATCTGCGCTGCTACGACCGGCTCTTCCCGTCCCAAGACGTTCTCCCCGGACGAGGTCCAGGCAACCTCATCGCCGCACCACTCCACGGCAGATCACGCAAGCTCGGCACGACGGTGTTCCTCGACCTGGCCACGCTGGAGCCCTTCGACGACCAGTGGGAATACCTCTCCACCCTGGAGCGCCTCACACCAAAGCAAGCTACGAGGCTCGCGTCTGCGCTCCGCGAGCCGACAGTCGGGGCACACGTCGACCGCGCACAGCCTGCCCGGTCGACCAGGACTCAGCCAAATCCGGCACCGATCGTCCATCTGACGCTCGACGGCACGGTGAGGATTCCCGGGGCGGAGCTGAGCCCCTCGCTCTACGCGACCTTGAAGCACGCGGCGTCGACGTACAATCCAGAGTTCTACAACCGCCAGCGCCGCCGGCAGTCGACGTGGAACGTCCCGCGCATCGTCACCTCCTACGACGAGACGCTCGATGACCACCTCGTCCTCCCGCGCGGACTACGCGACACCGCGACGCGACTCATCGAGGGAGCCGGCAGCAAGGTCGAGGTCGACGATCAGCGGGTCGCCGGAGATCTGTTGCGCCTCTCGCCGACCTTCGAGCTCAGACCGCAGCAGCAGGAAGCAGTGGAGGCCGTACTGCCGCACGAGTTGGGACTCTTGGTCGCTCCGCCCGGCTCTGGAAAGACCGTCATGGCCTGCGCCGTCATAGCCCAGCGAACCGTCTCCACGCTGGTGCTGGTCGACCGCAAGACGCTCGCCGACCAATGGCGCCGCGAGATCACCGACATCCTCGGCACGAAGCCGGGGCAGCTCGGCGGCGGCCGATCCAAGCTCACCGGCATTGTTGACATCGCCACTTTACAGACGCTCGCCCGCCGAACCGACCTCGCCGACAAGCTCGGCGCCTACGGCCAGGTCATCGTCGACGAGTGCCACCACATCCCGGCAGTCGCGTTCGAGACCGCTGTCCGCACCATCCCAGCGCGCTACTGGGTCGGGCTCACCGCCACACCTTATCGGCGCGACGGCCTCGATGACCTGATCGGCTTCCAACTCGGCCCCATCCGCCACACTTTCATGCATGCCGACCCCGACACGCTCGAAGGTGCCAACGCCGCGCGGCCACGCCCCGAACTCATCGTTCACCCCACAGCATTTCAGTTGTCGGAACCAGTCGACTTCGCCAGCCCGGGTGCGATCGCGAGCGTCCACGCGGCACTCGCAAATGACGGGGCTCGAAACGAGCAGATCCTTGCCGATGTGGTCGACGCTCTGAGGCGCGGACGACACTGCCTTGTCCTGGCTCAACCCTGATCCACCGATGATCATGATGCTGTGAGCGTGGCGTAACACAAGAATGCCCTTGCTGGGCGGGAGAATTGGGCTTGCTGAAGGTCCAGATCCAACGCCGAGCAAGGGGCACCCTGTAAGTGAAACCTTCTCACACGA
>JAFIHG010000037.1 GCA_017848795.1 Candidatus Nanopelagicales bacterium
ATGGATCCGCGCGCATGGACCGGGCGCGGTTCGATGCGGCGATCGATCTGCTCACCAGCGGCTATGACGCGCCCTGGTTCCCGACCAGTCAGGGCAAGCGGCGCACCCTGGTTCAGCTGGTCACGACCGTGGCGACCTTGATCGGGCAGAACGAGGACCTGTCCGAGCTGGTCGGACACGGCGCCGTCACCGCCGAGACCGCCCGTCGCATCGCGGCGGACGCTGGCATGTTCCAGGACCTGCTCGTGCATCCCACCATGGGGTTCCTCATGGATGCGGGGAAGCTGCGCCACGACCCCCCGGCCGAGCTGCGCGAGTTCCTGCTGGCCCGCCGCCCCGTTTGCGCGATGGCCGGCTGCAACCGGCCCGCCCTGCAAGGCGCCGACGTCGACCACGGCATCGAGCACCGCGCCGACGGCAGCGGCGGACCGACGGCCGCCTGGTGCCTGCACGGGTTGTGCCGCTTCCACCACCGCGCCCGCACCGCCGGCATCTGGCGCCTGGAAGGGCAGCGGCTCGACGGGTCACTGGTGTGGATCGATCCGGCCGGACGGCGCTACATCGAACCCCCGTACGACCTCCGCCCGGACGCCGCCGCTTGACCACCAGTCGGGAACGCGCGCGACCTTCGGTCGCGGACATCCGCGTTTTGACCCGTTCGCAGGGGCGCAGGTAACCTGACCCCTTGCGTCCGGACGCCGCGGTCGCCCCTGCCCGGGGTGCTGCGCGGTCGGCATGCGCAGAACTAGGCGAGCCGGTCACCTGTACGGGTGCCACCGCGCCCGTACCCCGACGACGTTAGGCGACAGAACCGTGCGCACGTACAGCCCGAAGCCCGGCGACATCACGCGCCAGTGGCACGTCATCGACGCCACCGACGTGGTCCTCGGCCGGCTGGCGAGCCAGGCGGCGACGTTGCTGCGCGGCAAGCACAAGACGGTCTACGCCCCGCACGTCGACAGCGGCGACTACGTCGTGATCATCAACGCGGACAAGGTCGCGCTGACCGGAAACAAGCGCGAGCAGAAGGTCGTCTACCGCCACTCCGGGTTCCCCGGCGGGCTGTCGACCAAGGCGTACTCGCGGCTGCTCGAGGAGGACCCGCGCAAGGCCGTCGAGAAGGCGGTGCGCGGGATGATCCCCCACAACCGGCTGGGCCGGCAGGTCATCAAGAAGCTCAAGGTCTACCGCGGCCCGGAGCACCCGCACGCGGCGCAGGCGCCGCAGCCGTACGAGATCACCCAGATCGCCCAGTAGCGGACGCTCCGGCGCCCACGCCCCGCGGATCACCGCACGACCCGTTCGAGAGGACCACCTGCTCGTGACCGACACGATCGCCGAGCCCGGCACCGACGAGGCTCCCAGCAGCTACACCACCGAGACCCCGGCGGCGGCTGCCGCGCAGGCGGTGCGGCCCGCTGCGACCGGCCCCGGCCAGGCCACCGGCCGGCGCAAGGAGGCCGTGGCCCGAGTACGGATCGTCCCGGGCACCGGCCGCTGGGTCATCAACGGCCGCGACCTCGAGAGCTACTTCCCGAACAAGGTCCACCAGCAGCTGGTCAAGGAGCCGTTCGTCACGGCCGGTGTCGAGGACGCGTACGACGTCTTCGTGCGCATCGACGGCGGCGGCACCACGGGCCAAGCGGGCGCGCTGCGGCTGGGCATCGCCCGGGCGCTGAACGACGTGGATGCGGAGGCGTTCCGCCCGGCGCTGAAGAAGGCCGGCTTCCTCACGCGGGACGCCCGGGTCAAGGAACGCAAGAAGTACGGCCTGAAGAAGGCCCGCAAGGCCCCGCAGTACAGCAAGCGCTGAGCGAGGGTCGGCGAGAGCGCGCTTTTCGCTCTCGCCTGTCCGAGCGTGCGCGCAGCTGTTGACGCGGGAGCGTCAGCGACCGAGGAACACTCGAAGCGATAGCCGAGAAAAGCGGAAGCCACGCCGTTCCGTCTTCCGCTTCCCTGTCGTCCGCTTGCGTGTCGTCGCGAGCGCCACGCGACGAGGCGGGTGCGACCTTTGCCGGATGCCCCGGGGCTACGCTCCGGGGCATCCAGTCTGTCTGGTCACGGCGTGAGGATCTGGAGGTACGCGCATGGGGCGGTTGTTCGGAACCGACGGCGTACGCGGCGTCGCCAACCTCGACCTGACCGCCGAGCTGGCGCTCGATCTGTCGGTGGCCGCCGCGCACGTGCTGGGTGAGACGGGCGCCTTCGACGGGCACCGCCCGACGGCCGTCGTCGGACGCGATCCGCGTGCGAGCGGCGAGTTCCTGGAGGCCGCCGTTGTCGCGGGACTGGCTAGCGCCGGGGTGGACGTGCAGGTCGTACGGGTGCTGCCGACCCCGGGTATCGCGTACCTGACGGGCACGTTGGGCGCGGACCTCGGCGTGATGATCTCGGCGAGCCACAACCCGATGCCGGACAACGGGATCAAGTTCTTCGCCCGCGGCGGGCACAAGCTTCCCGATGCGGTCGAGGACGCGATCGAGGCTCGGATGCAGGAGCCGTGGCAGCGTCCGACCGGCCGCGGTGTCGGACGGGTGCGTCGTCACGACGCCGGCGCCCGCCAGTACGTCGAGCACCTCGTCGGCACCGTCCCGCACCGGCTGGACGGGCTGCGGGTCGTCGTCGACGCGGCCGACGGCGCGGCGTCACGGGTCGGACCGCAGGCGCTGCGCGACGCCGGCGCGACGGTCCACGAGATCCACACCGACCCCAACGGGTGGTCGATCAACGACGGCTGCGGCTCAACGCACCTGGGCGACCTGCAGGCGGCGGTGCTCGCCCAGCGCGCCGACCTCGGGGTGGCGTTCGACGGGGACGCCGACCGGTGCCTCGCAGTCGACGCGAGCGGCGCGGTCGTCGACGGCGACCACATGCTCGCGATCCTCGGTCTGGCGATGCGGGAACGCGGCGAGCTCGCCCACGACACGATCGTCGCGACCGTCATGGCGAACCTCGGGTTGCGCCTCGCGCTCGCCGAGCAGGGCATCGCGCTCGTCGAGACGGGTGTGGGCGACCGGTACGTCCTCGAGGCGATGCGTGCCGGCGGCTACAACCTCGGCGGCGAGCAGAGCGGTCACATCGTCATGACCGACTACGCCACGACCGGGGACGGCGTGCTGACCGCGCTGCACCTGCTCGCGGCCATGGCAGGCAGCGGCCGGACCCTCGCCGAGCTGGCGGCCGTCGTCACCAAGCTGCCGCAGGTGCTGATGAACGTGTCCGGCGTCGACAAGTCCCGGGTGGGAACCGACCCCGTACTGCAGGCGGCGCTCGCCGACGCGCACAGCGTGCTCGACGGATCCGGCCGGGTCCTGCTGCGGCCCTCCGGCACCGAGCCGCTCGTACGCGTGATGGTCGAGGCGGCCAGCCACGAGCAGGCCGAACAGGTGGCCACCCAGCTGGCAGACGTCGTACGCACGACGCTCACGACACGCTGAGCGGCCGGCCCGCCCGTGCCGGTGGGCGGGCGGACGATCCGCGTACGAACGGCCGGATCCACCCACCTGTCCCGCCACGCTCAACTTCGCCGCGTGAGCGCCCGAGGTAGCAGCGATGGGTTCCGCGCCCGTCCTTGCGTACCGACGGGAGACCCGACATGCACGTACGCCCGCGCATCGTCCACCGCAGCGCCGCCGCCCTCGCCGCCGCGGCCCTGGGCGCCACCCTGCTGGGGCCTGCCGCAGCGAGCGGCGAGCCGGCGACAGCGGCGCTCGCCTCGGCTGCCGTGGCGCAGAAGCGGGCCACCTCGACCAAGATCGTCGACGATCCGGCGTTCGGTCCGGACCGGGAGACCCAGGTCGCGCAGGACGTGGCGGCCGACCAGTTCGCCAGCACCGCCGCAGCCAGCGTCGAGGTCCTGGCCCGGCTCGCCAAGCACGCCGGACCGGAAGCCGCCCTGCCCGATGCCGGCTACCTCGCGACGGCGCGCCGCTACCTCGCCGACCTCGCCGGGCGTGCGGCGCGTACCGGCAACGCGTTCCTCGAGCAGGAGCGGTCCTCGGTCGTCGAGCGGATGTACCGGTTCATCGGCCCGGAGGACCCCTTCCGCGCCACCGCGAAGCTCTCGGCCGACGACCTGGAGCCGGGTGACATCCTGGTGTCCTCCACCCCCGCGCAGGTCAGCCAGTTCATCCGGATCGCGACCTGGGGCCAGTACAGCCACGCGCTGGTCTACGCCGGTCACGGCAAGGTGATCGACGCGACGAAGGACGGGGTCCAGGAGCGCACCCTCGCCGAGCTGCGCAAGGAAGCGGACCGGGTCGGGGTGATCCGGGTGGCCAAGCTGTCCAAGGAGAAGGCGCACCTGGTCGTCGCCAAGGCCCGGGCACTCATCGGCGGCGAGTACAACTACCGCGGGCTGCTCGGCATGGCGGTCGACCGGGTGCTGTGCTTCACGGGCGTCACCGGGTACGACGCCGACGACGCCCTGGGCTGCATGCAGCGCGTCGCCACGATCCCGAAGGTCCTGATGGCCAAGGGCATGTACTTCTGCTCGGAGCTGGTGAACGTGGCGCTGGAACGCGCCGGCGTCGACCTGTTCCGGCGCAACGGGCCCTCGCCGGCGGACTTCGTCCGGTTGGCGGTCGCGAAGACCTCGCCAGCCCGCATCGTCGGCCGGCTGATCTGAGCAGCCCCGCCCGATGGCGGGCGTACGCGGGCTCCACCGCGCGTCCGCCCGCCGTTGCGGCCGCTCGGCGCAGGTAGCCTGGCGCGCATGTGCGGGATCGTGGGGTACGTCGGCGAGAAGCAGGCGCTGCAGGTGGTGGTCGACGGGCTGCGGCGGATGGAGTACCGCGGCTACGACTCCGCCGGAGTCGCCGTTGTCGCCGACGGGCGCCTGGACGTGCGCAAGAAGGCGGGCAAGCTCGCCAACCTGGAGTCGCTGCTCGGGTCGGACCCGCTGGCGCAGTCCACGACCGGCATCGGGCACACCCGGTGGGCCACCCACGGCGGCCCCACCGACGCCAACGCCCACCCGCACGTGAGCGCGGACGGCTCGGTGGCGGTGATCCACAACGGCATCATCGAGAACTTCGCCGAGCTGCGGGCCGAGCTGGCGGCGGCCGGCGTCGTGCTGGCCTCCGACACCGACACCGAGGTCGTCGCGCACCTGCTGGCCGCGACGCTGCCCGAGGTCGGGGATGACCTCGCCGAGGCGATGCGCATCGTGTGCCGGCGGCTGTCGGGCGCGTTCACCCTCGTCGCGGTACGCGCCGACCGCCCCGACGTCGTCGTGGGTGCGCGGCGCAACTCACCGCTTGTGGTCGGGCGCGGTGACGGGGAGAACTTCCTCGCCTCGGACGTGTCGGCGTTCATCGCGCACACCCGGCACGCGCTCGAGCTCGGTCAGGACCAGGTGGTGACGCTGACGCGGGACTCGATCGTCGTGACCGACTTCGACGGGACCCCCGCGACCCCGAACGCGTACGAGGTCACCTGGGACGCCAGCGCCGCCGAGAAGGGCGGCTACGACACCTTCATGGCCAAGGAGATCGCCGAGCAGCCCAAGGCGGTCGCCGACACCCTGCTCGGCCGGATCGACGTCGACGGCCGGCTCGCGCTCGACGAGATGCGGATGACCGACGGCGAGCTGCGCGAGGTGGACAAGGTCGTCGTCATCGCGTGCGGGACGGCGTACCACGCCGGGCTCGTGGCGAAGTACGCCCTGGAGCACTGGACCCGGCTGCCGTGCGAGGTGGAGCTGGCGAGCGAGTTCCGGTACCGCGACCCGGTGATCGACCGCCGCACCCTCGTCGTCGCGATCAGCCAGTCCGGCGAGACGATGGACACCCTGATGGCGCTGCGCTACGCGCGCGAGCAGGACGCGCGGGTGCTCGCGATCTGCAACACGCAGGGCTCGACGATCCCGCGCGAGTCCGACGCCGTGCTCTACACCCATGCCGGGCCGGAGGTCGCCGTCGCCTCCACCAAGGCGTTCCTCACCCAGCTGGTGGCGTGCTACCTCGTCGCGCTGTACGTCGCGCAGGTGCGGGGCAACAAGTTCGGCGACGAGATCGCCATGGTCGTGCGCGAGCTCGCGGACATGCCGCGCAAGATCGACCTGGTGCTCGACACCACCGAGGAGGTGGAGGCGCTCGCGGCGATGCTGCAGGACGCCCGCTCGGTGCTGTTCATCGGTCGCCACGTCGGCTACCCCGTCGCGCTGGAGGGGGCGCTCAAGCTCAAGGAGCTGGCGTACATGCACGCCGAGGGCTTCGCGGCCGGCGAGCTCAAGCACGGCCCGATCGCCCTGCTGGAGGACCGGCTGCCGGTGATCGTCGTGGTGCCCTCGCCGCGGGGACGCAGCGTGCTGCACGAGAAGATCGTGTCCAACGTGCAGGAGGTACGCGCGCGGGGCGCCCGCACCATCGTCATCGCGGAGGAGGGCGACGACGCGGTCGTGCCGTACGCCGACCACCTGGTGCGCGTACCCGAGTGCCCAACGCTGCTGCAGCCGCTGCTCGCCGCCGTCCCGCTGCAGGTGTTCGCCTGCGCGATGGCGACCGCGAAGGGGCACGACGTGGACCAGCCGCGCAACCTCGCCAAGTCGGTCACCGTCGAGTAGGCACGCGGGCGCGGGGTCGAGGGTGATCGTCGGGGTCGGGGTCGACGTTGTCGACGTGGCGCGCTTCTCGGCCGTACTGCGCCGGACGCCCCGGCTCGCCGAGCGCCTGTTCACCCCCCGCGAGCGCACCCGCCCCGACGGCACCCCGCTCGACGACACCTCGCTCGCCGTACGCTTCGCCGCCAAGGAGGCCGTCGCCAAGGCGCTCGGCTGCCCACCCGGCATGGCGTGGCACGACTGCGAGGTCGTGTCGCTGGACTCGGGGCGCCCGGTGCTCGAGATGACCTGGACGGTCGCGGCCGCGGCCGCCGACCTCGGGGCGGCCGCCTGGCACCTCTCGCTCACCCACGACGGCGGGGTCGCCGTCGCGTACGTCGTCGCGGAGTCGGGGTGAGCAGCGAGCTGCTCACCCCCCGCCGCCGCCACGCGACAGCACCGGCCGGCGGGTCGTCGCTGCGCCCGACGCAGGTCGCGCTGCCGGTCGCGGCGGTCCGGCGCGTCGAGGCGCAGGCGATGGCCGCGCTCGCCCCGGGGGCGCTGATGGCCCGGGCGGCCGCGGCGCTCGCGGTCGTCGTCGGGCGCGAGCTGCGCGACCGTACCGGGGGGGTGGCCGGCCGCCGGGTCGTCCTGCTGGTCGGTAGCGGCGACAACGGCGGCGACGCGCTGTACGCCGGGGGATCGCTCGCCCGGCGCGGGGTACGGGTCGATGCGCTCACGCTGGCCGACCGGTGGCACCGGGACGGCGCCGACGCGCTGCGCGCGGCGGGCGGGACGCTGCGCCCGGCCGCAGCGCCGGGCGCCGGCGAGCTGCTGGACGCGGCGGACCTGGTGGTGGACGGCATCCTCGGGATCGGCGGCCGCGGCGGGTTGCGCGAGCCGGCGTCGTCGCTGCTGGCCCGGGTCGGGTCGACGCCGGTCGTGGCCGTCGACCTGCCGAGCGGCATCGACGCCGACACCGGAGCAGTACCGGGAACGGCCGTGCACGCCGCCCGTACCGTCGTGATGGGCGTGCTCAAGCCGGGCCTGCTGCTCGAGCCCGGCGCCTCGCTCGCCGGGCGGCTGACGGTCGTCGACATCGGTCTCGAGCTGCCGGACCTGCCGGAGTCGGTACGGGTCGTGGACGACGCGCTCGCCGCCGCGGCCGTCCCACGACCCGGCGCCGCGGACGACAAGTACACCCGCGGCGTGGTGGGGGTGACGGCCGGCTCGAGCCGGTACCCGGGTGCGGCGCTGCTCTGTACGGGCGCCGCCCGGCACGGCCCGGCGGGCTACGTGCGGTACGCGGGCTCCGCCGCACCGGCGGTCGTCGACCACTGGCCCGACGTGGTGGCCGCTGACGCCGACCCGGCCGACGCCGGACGGGTGCAGTGCTGGGTCGCGGGTCCCGGACGGGGCACCGACGATGCGGCGGCCCGCGCCGTCGCCCAGGTGCTGGACAGCGACGTACCGGTGGTGCTCGACGCGGACGCCATCACGCTGCTCGCGCAGCGGGCCGAGCTGCGCCGCGCGTTGGCACGGCCGGCAGTGACACTTCTCACCCCGCACGCCGGGGAGTTCGAGCGGCTGCGCGAGGCCGTCGGGAGCGTTTCCGCGGTGGCGCAGGACCGGGTCGCGGCGACCCGAGCGCTGGCCGCCGCGCTCGGCGTCGTCGTCCTGCTCAAGGGCGCCACCACCCTGGTGGCCGCGCCCGACGGCGCGCTGCTCCTGGTCCGCAGCGAGGTGCCGGAGCTGGCGACGGCCGGCACCGGTGATGTGCTCTCGGGCCTGCTCGGCGCGACGCTCGCGCACGCGCACGCGGGCGCGCAGGCGGAGCGGGCGGGGACCCGGTTGGACCTGCGCGCGACCGCCCTAGCGGCGGCGGGAGCGGCGTACGTCCACGGGGTGGCAGGGCGGCTCGCCGCCGCGGGCGGGCGCACCGTCGCCGCGCTCGACGTCCTCGCGGCGCTGCCGGGTGCGGTCGCCGCGGTGCGCGCCGCGGCCGGCGCCGGCTGAGCCGGCACCTGCATCACGGCGACCCGGTGACCCGGCGCACGGCCCGGTGCGCGGGGGCAGCGGGTGCGGTGGGGCAGGATCGGTGCGTGAGCAAGTCAGCACCAGCCGAGCTCGGTTGGTCCGCGGAGGCGTGCGAGCGGGGCGCCGCCGCGGTCGTGGACCTCGACGCGATCGCCCACAACGTACGGGTGATGCGCGCCGCCGCGCCGTCCGCCGGGCTGATGGCGGTGGTGAAGGCCGACGCGTACGGCCACGGGCTGGTGCCGTGCGCGCAGGCCGCCCAGCAGGCCGGCGCCGCGTGGCTCGCGACCGCGCTGCTGTCCGAGGCGCTCGCGCTGCGCGCCGCGGGGCTCGAAGGGCGCGTGCTCGCGCTGATCTGCCCCCCGGGCTCCGACCTGGCCGCCGCCGTGCGTACCGAGGTCGACGTCACGGTGTGCACCCTCGCCGGGCTCGCCGCCGCACAGGCGGCCGCGCTGGTGGCCGGGGCGCCCGCGCGCGTGCAGCTCGAGGTGGACACCGGCCTGTCCCGCGGCGGCGCCGTCGCCGCCGACTGGGCCGAGCTGTTCGCGGCGGCCGCGCGCGCCGAGGCGGCGGGGACGGTACGGGTCACCGGCGTCTGGAGCCACTTCGCCTGCGCCGACGAACCGGGCCACCCCGCGAACCGGCTCACGCTCACCCGCTACGCCGAGGCGCTGCGGCAGGCGAAGGCCGCCGGACTGGCGCCCGAGGTGCGCCACGTGGCCAACTCGGCCGCGACGCTCACGATCCCCGAGGCGCACTACGACCTGGTCCGCCCGGGCATCGCGCTGTACGGGCTGTCGCCGAGCGCCGCCGTGGGCGCGGCGCAGGACCTCGGGCTGCGCGCGGCCATGACGCTCACCGCCCGCCTCGCCCAGGTCAAGAACGTCGCGGCGGGGGAGGGCGTGTCGTACGGCCACGATTACCACACGCCGGCCGACACCGTGCTCGGTCTGGTGCCGCTCGGGTACGGCGACGGGGTGCTGCGCAGCGGCTCGATGTCCGGCCCCGTCCACGTCGCGGGCCGCACGTGCGCGGTCGCGGGCCGGGTCTGCATGGACCAGCTCGTCGTGGACCTCGGCCCGGGCAGCACGGCGCGGGCGGGGGACCCGGTCGTGCTGTTCGGCGACGCCCGCCGCGGCGAGCCGACCGCCGACGAGTGGGCCGCCGCCGCTGGCACCATCGGGTACGAGATCACCACCGCGCTCAGCACCCGGGTCCCGCGGGTGCACGTACGGAGCGGCGGGTGAGCGTGCTCGACGAGGTGCGCCGCCGCGCCGGGGAACTGGTCGGCGGCGGCGACGGGAGCCGCTTCGCCGGGATCGCGGGTGCCGTCGGCGCCGCCGTCGCGGTGGGGGCCGCGATCGGCGTGGCGACCGAGCGGGTGCTCGTACGCCGCTCGCTGCTCCCCGACTATGCGAGTCAGGAGCCGTTCGGCCAGCTGCGCGGGCGGGTCGTACCGGTCCTGGCCACCGACGGCACCTCGCTGCACGTCGAGGTGGAGGACCCCCCGCCCGGCTCGGCAGCGGACCGGCTCGGCGACGGGCTCACCGTCGTCTTCAGCCACGGCTACGCGCTCGAGCAGGACACCTGGCACTACCAGCGCCGCGACCTCGGATCGCTCGCGCGGCTGGTGTTCTGGGACCAGCGCAGCCACGGCAGGTCGGGCCGCGGGCACAAGGAGTACGCCACGATCGACCAGCTCGGAGCGGACCTGGCGGCGGTGGTCGACGCGACCTGCCCACCCGGCACGCCGGTGATCCTGGTCGGGCACTCGATGGGCGGCATGACGGTCATGGCGTACGCCGACCGCCGCCCCGAGGAGTTCGGCACGCGCATCCTGGGGGCCGCGCTGCTCTCGACCTCGGCCGGCGGCGTCGCCGAGATCGCCTTCGGGATGCCGGGGGTCGTCGCCCGGGCGTTCCACCGCGCCGCCCCGGGCGTGGTCAGTGCGCTGGCGACGCAGAAGGAGCTGGTCGAGCGGATCCGGGGCGCCGGCAGCGACCTCGGGCTGATGTTCACGCGGCGCTACTCCTTCGCCTCCGAGGTCTCGCCGTCGCTCGCCGCCTTCGTGCACCAGATGCTCTGGAACACCCCGATCGACGTGGTCGCCGAGTTCATCCCGACCCTCGACGCGCACGACAAGGTCCGCGCGCTGGCCTCCCTCGCCCGCGTCGAGACGCTGGTGCTGGTCGGGGAGGGCGACCTGATGACCCCGCCCGAGCACAGCGACGTGATCGCCGCGCACCTGCCGCACACCGTGCTCGTACGCATCCCGGACAGCGGGCACATGGTCATGCTGGAGCGCTACCCGGAGGTCAACCAGCAGCTGCGCGAGCTCATCTCCCGGGTACGGGCGCGGATGGGCACCGAGCTGTGACGGCCCGGGGCCCGCGATGAGCCCGGTCGTCGTGCCGGACCGGGAGGCGATGCACGCGCTGGGGCGGCGGCTGGCCCGCCTGCTGCGCGCCGGTGACCTGGTGCTGCTCGTCGGGGCGCTCGGTGCCGGCAAGACCACGCTGGTGCAGGGCATCGGCGACGGGCTCGCCGTACGCGGCCCGATCACCTCCCCGACGTTCGTGCTCGCCCGGGTGCACCGCCCGCTCGGCGACGGGCCGGCGCTGGTGCACGTCGACGCGTACCGGCTCGGCTCGGTCGCGGAGGTCGACGACCTCGACCTCGACGCCTCGCTCGAGGAGGCGGTGACGGTCGTCGAGTGGGGCGAGGGCAAGGCCGAGGACCTCGCCGAGGACCGGCTGGTCGTGCGCATCGACCGCACGAGCGGCGTCGCCGCCGACGAGACCCGGACCGTGACGGTGAGCGGCGTCGGGGAACGCTGGGCCGGCGTACCGGTCCCCGGCTGACCCGTACGCTGGGCGGGTGCTGCTGCTCGCCCTCGACACCTCGTCGGCGGCGATCACCGCGGCGGTGCACGACGGCCGGGAGGTCGTCGGCGAGGCGACGCGGGTCGACGCCCGGGCGCACGGGGAGCGCCTCGCCCCGGTCATCGCACAGGTGCTCGCGCAGGCCGGCGTACGACCGGCGGAGCTCACGGTGATCGCGGTCGGCGTCGGCCCCGGTCCCTTCACCGGGCTGCGGGTCGGGCTGGTGACGGCGCGCACGATGGCGTACGCCCTCGGGATCCAGGCGTACGGCGTCTGCTCGCTGGACGCCCTCGCCTGGCAGGCGCGGGGCGACGGCACGGTGGCGGGCGGGCCGTTCGCGGTGGCCACCGACGCCCGCCGCCGCGAGGTGTACCTGGCGCAGTACGACAGCGACGGCGTACGCCGCGACCGGCCCGATGTGCTGCGCCCGGCCGACGTCGCGGAGGCGGTGCGCACCGGCCCGGTCGTCGGCGAGGGCGCTGCGCGCTACCCGGAGTGGTTCACCGATGCGCGAGCGCCGCGGCTGGTCGGGGGTGCGGCGCTCGCGTCGTACGCCGTCGAGGCCCTGGCCGGGGATGCCCGGGGCGCGGGGCGCGGGCTCGGCGAGCCGGTGCCGATGTACCTGCGCCGCCCGGACGTCTCCCCGGCCGGCGCACGCAAGCGGGTGCTGCCCGAGACGCCCGTGGCCAGCGGCGGTCGATCATGACCCGGTGCGCCCGATCGCCCGTCGATCATGAGGTGATGGGTCGCATTCCGCGTTTCGGACCCAGCGCGTCATGATCAACGGTGGTGGACCGCAGCGGATGCGGTGGTGGGACCTCGACGAGGTGCTGGAGCTCGAGACGGTGCTGTTCGACGAGCCGTGGACGCGCGAGCAGTTCCTGGGCGAGCTCGCCCACGTGCCGCAGAGCCGTCACTACCTCGTGGTACGCGACGGGGAGGGCCTGCGCGGGTACGCCGGGCTGCGCGCCGTACCGCCCGAGGCCGACGTCCAGACACTGGCGGTGGCACCGCGCACGCAAGGAACCGGGCTGGGCCGCGCGCTGCTCGACGAGCTGCTCGCCGAGGCGCGCCGCCGCGGCTGCACCGAGGTGTTCCTCGAGGTACGCCACGACAACGAACCGGCCCGCGCGCTGTATATCGCGCGCGGCTTCGAGCAGATCGCGCAGCGGCCGGACTATTACGGGACCGACCGGCACGCCGCGGTGATGCGGCTGCGCATGTCCGACGAGGTGGCCCCGTGAGCCGTGACGAGCCGCTGGTGCTCGGCATCGAGACGTCCTGCGACGAGACCGGGGTCGGTCTGGTGCGCGGCACCACGCTGCTCGGCGAGTCGCTCGCGAGCAGCGCACCCGAGCACGCCCGGTTCGGCGGCGTGGTCCCGGAGGTGGCCAGCCGCGCCCACCTCGAGGCGATGGTGCCGACGATCACGCGGGCCTGCGAGGACGCCGGCGTCGTGCTGCGCGACGTCGATGCGGTCGCGGTCACCGCCGGGCCCGGCCTCGCAGGCGCGCTGCTGGTGGGGGTCGCGGCCGCCAAGGCGCTCGCGCTGACCCTCGACGTCCCGATCTACGGCGTGAACCACCTCGCCGCCCACGTGGCCGTGGACCAGCTGCAGCACGGCCCGCTGCCCGAGCCGACGCTCGCGCTGCTCGTCTCCGGCGGGCACTCCTCGCTGCTGCTCGTACCGGACGTCACGAGCGACGTACGCCAGCTCGGCGCGAGCATCGACGACGCCGCCGGCGAGGCGTTCGACAAGGTGGCGCGGCTGCTCGGCATGCCGTTCCCGGGCGGGCCGTACGTCGACCGGGCGGCCCGGGAGGGGGACGCGGCGTACGTCGAGTTCCCGCGCGGCCTCACGTCCCAGCGGGACATGAGCAGGCACCGCTTCGACTTCTCGTTCTCCGGGCTCAAGACCGCGGTCGCGCGGTGGGTGGAGACGCGGGAGGCGGCCGGGCAGCCGGTGCCGGTGGCCGACGTCGCCGCCTCGTTCCAGGAGGCCGTCGTCGACGTCCTGACCCGCAAGGCGCTGCTCGCCTGCCGCGAGCACAGCGTCGACCACCTGGTCATCGGTGGCGGCGTCGCGGCGAACTCGCGGCTGCGCGCGCTCGCCGAGGAGCGCTGCCGAGCCGCGGGCGTGACGCTGCGGGTACCGCGCCCCGCGCTCTGCACCGACAACGGGGCGATGGTCGCCGCGCTCGGGGCCGAGCTGATCGCCCGTGGGCGTACCCCGTCGGCACTGTCCCTGCCGGCCGACTCCGCCCTGCCCGTCACCGACGTCACCGCCCCCTCCTGACCCGTGTCCCTGCTCGAATCGTCGTCAACTCGCGCAGTTGACGACGATTCGAGCAGGGACACGGGTGGTGGAATGGGGTGGTGACGTTGGACGAGGTGCTGGCCAGCGGGCCGTGGGCGATCGACGGCGGCCTGGCCACCGAGCTCGAGGCCCGCGGCCACGACCTGTCCGGTGACCTGTGGTCCGCGCGGGTCCTCGAGGCGGACCCGGGCGCGGTGCGCGAGGTGCACGCGGCGTACTTCCGCGCCGGTGCGGTGGTCGGCACGTCCGCCTCGTACCAGGTGTCGCGGTCCGGGTACGCGCGTGCCGGGCTGGACCCCGCGGCGGCCGACGCCGCGCTCACCCGGTCGGTACGGCTGGTACGCGAGGCCGCCGAGCAGGTCCGCGCGGAGGGCGTCACCACGCCGCTGCTGGTGGCGGCCTCGGTCGGCCCGTACGGCGCGACCCTGCACGACGGCTCGGAGTACCGCGGCCGGTACGGGCTGACGCACGCCGAACTCGTCGCCTTCCACCGCGAGCGGCTCGACGTGCTCGCCGCCGCGGAGCCGGACCTGCTCGCGCTCGAGACGATCCCCGACACCATCGAGGCAGCAGCCCTGGTCGAGGTCCTGACCGACCACCCCGGGCTGCCCGCCTGGCTCAGCTACTCCTGCCGCGACGGGGCGAGCACCAGCGCGGGCCAGCCGTACGCCGACGCGGTGGCGCTCGCGGTGAGCGCGCCGACGGTACGTGCGGTGGGGGTGAACTGCACCGCGCCGGAGCACGTGGCGGCGCTGCTCGCGGCCGGTGACCCGGCCCGGGCGGGGCGGCCGTACGTCGTCTACCCGAACGCCGGCCGGACCTGGGACGGCGCGGCGAGCGCCTGGAAAGGCGACGGCACCGACCGGCTGGCCGCCTCGGCGGTACGCGAGTGGTGCCGGCTCGGCGCCGCACTGGTCGGCGGCTGCTGCGGCCTGGGCCCGGCCGCCATCACCGAGCTCACCGAGCTCACCGCGACACTTTCCGGATGAATGTGGCAGGACTCCACTTAGAGCGGAGTCCTGCCACATTCATCCGGAACTCCGGACCCGTGGGTTGGCACTCGGGTTGACCGAGTGCCAAGGCGCGTCCTAGGGTCGACTCCGGTTGGCACTCTCCTCGCGAGACTGCCAGCGCAAGGCGCAAGCCCGGTCGTCCGGCACCCGCGACGACGGTACGACCGGCACGCGTACGTCCAGTTCCCAACTCGACAACACCCGCAAGGCGGAGGTCAGACCGTGTCGGTCACCATCAAGCCCCTCGAGGACCGGATCCTCGTGCAGACCCTCGAGGCCGAGCAGACCACTGCTTCCGGCCTCGTGATCCCGGACACCGCGAAGGAGAAGCCCCAGGAGGGCAAGGTCATCGCGGTCGGCCCGGGTCGCTTCGACGAGGACGGCGACAAGCGGATCCCGCTCGACATCGCCGTCGGCGACACCGTGATCTACAGCAAGTACGGCGGCACCGAGGTGAAGTACGACGGCGAGGAGTACCTCCTGCTGTCGGCCCGCGACGTGCTCGCCGTCATCGAGAAGTAGTCACCACCCCTGTTCGTCCCGCCGCCCCGGCGCCCGTACGTCGGGCCCGGGGCGGCGGCACGACACCCGAAAACTAGAGCGTGAGGAACCGCTGACACATGGCGAAGATCCTGGAGTTCGACGAGGACGCGCGGCGCAGGCTCGAGGCCGGCGTGAACGCCCTCGCCGACGCAGTCAAGGTGACCCTCGGCCCGAAGGGCCGCAACGTGGTCATCGACAAGAAGTGGGGCGCCCCCACCATCACCAACGACGGCGTGACGATCGCCCGCGAGGTGGAGGTCGAGGACCCGTACGAGAACCTCGGCGCGCAGCTGGCCAAGGAGGTGGCGACCAAGACCAACGACATCGCGGGCGACGGCACCACCACCGCGACCGTGCTGGCACAGGCGCTGGTGCGCGAGGGCCTGAAGGTCGTTGCGGCCGGCGCGGCGCCGATGGACGTCAAGCGCGGCATCGACGCGGCCGTCAAGGCGGTCAGCGACCAGCTGCTCGAGACGGCGCGGGAGGTCAGCGGCAAGGACGAGATCGCCCAGGTCGCCACCATCTCGAGCCAGGACGCGACGATCGGCGGGCTGATCGCCGAGGCGTTCGACAAGGTCGGCAAGGACGGCGTGATCTCGGTCGAGGAGTCGAGCACGACGGCCCTCGAGCTCGAGTTCACCGAGGGCATGCAGTTCGACAAGGGCTACATCTCCGGCTACTTCATCACCGACCCCGAGCGGATGGAGACGGTCCTCGAGGACGCGTACGTCCTGCTCGTCCAGGGCAAGGTCAGCGCGGTCGCCGAGCTGCTCCCGCTGCTGGAGAAGGTCGTACAGGCCGGCAAGCCGCTGCTGATCATCGCCGAGGACGTCGAGGCGGAGGCACTGTCCACGCTGGTGGTCAACCGCATCCGCGGCACGTTCTCCTCGGTCGCCGTCAAGGCGCCGGCGTTCGGTGACCGCCGCAAGGCGATCCTCGAGGACATCGCGGTGCTGACCGGCGGTCAGGTCGTCGCTCCCGAGGTGGGGCTCAAGCTCGACAGCGTCGGGCTCGAGGTGCTCGGTACCGCCCGCCGGGTCGTCGTCACCAAGGACGACACGACGATCGTCGACGGCGGCGGGGACACCCAGGCGGTGCAGGACCGGGTCGCCCAGCTGCGCCAGGAGATCGAGAGCACCGACAGCGACTGGGACCGCGAGAAGCTCAACGAGCGGCTCGCCAAGCTCGCCGGCGGCGTGTGCGTCATCAAGGTGGGCGCGCACACCGAGGTCGAGCTCAAGGAGAAGAAGCACCGCATCGAGGACGCGGTCTCCGCGACGCGCGCCGCGATCGAGGAGGGGATCGTCGCCGGCGGCGGTACGGCCCTGATCCACGCCACCTCGGTGCTCGCCGACGGTCTCGGTCTCGAGGGTGACCGCGCGACCGGGCTCGCGATGGTCCGCCGCGCGGCGGTCGAGCCGCTGCGGTGGATCGCCGAGAACGCGGGCATGGAGGGCTACGTCGTGACCGCGAAGGTCGCCGAGATGGACCCCGGCAAGGGGCTGAACGCGGCGACCGGCGAGTACGGCGACCTGCTCGCCGCCGGCGTCATAGACCCGGTGAAGGTGACCCGTTCGGCGCTCGAGAACGCCGCGTCGATCGCCGGGATGCTGCTGACGACCGAGGTGCTGGTCGTCGAGAAGAAGGAAGAGGAGCCGGAGGACGCGCACGGCCACAGCCACGGGCACGGCCACAGCCACTGACCGGACGCCGCTGACCCAGCGCGAAGGGCCCGCCACCGCGAGGTGGCGGGCCCTTCGCTCGGGAAGATCAGCCGGCGAGCGGCAGCGTACGGCCGTTCAGGATGGCCTCGCGGTCGTCCTCGGTGAGGCCGCCCCAGACGCCGTACGGCTCCCGTACGGCCAGCGCGTGCTCCGCGCACTGCCGGCGCACCGGGCAGGCGAAGCAGACCTGCTTGGCGGCGCGGTCACGAGCGGTGCGGCTGGAGCCGCGCTCGCCCTCGGGGTGGAAGAAGAGGTTCGGGTCGACGTTGCGGCAGCGTCCCCGCAGCTGCCAGTCCCACAGATCGGCGTTCGGTCCGGGTAGTCGCGAGGTGTCTGCCATCGTGCCCTCCCAAGGCTCGTACGAGTTGTCCGGTGCTGATGACCCCTTGAGGTTAGAAGTGAGTCAAAATCGCGTCAAGAGCGTTTCATGACTTTTTCATGTCAGTTTCATCTCAACACTGACGTAGTTCTGACCCGAAGGTGGCGCGGTTGACATAGATGTCAATGGTTGTTTCGTGTCACACTGTCAGCAACGCGGGCGACGCACCGCGCCGGTGAGCGGCAGGATCGCGCCAACTGCGGGAGACTGGACGGCATGGAACCGACGAGCCTGCCTGCCTGGGGGGCCGGCGGGTCGGGTCGGGTGGATGGAGTCCCGTCCTCACCAGGATTGACCGTGAGCGCGGTGGCGCGCCGCCTCGGGGTCGCACCGGCCACGTTGCGTACCTGGGCCCGGCGTTACGGGCTGGGCCCCAGCAGTCATGTCGCGGGGGCCCACCGCCGCTATTCCGGGCAGGACGTCGCGCGGCTCGACCTGATGCGACGCATGGTCGACGCGGGTGTCAGCCCGGGTGATGCGGCCCGGGCCGCGCGTTCGGCGACCGCGGAGATGCTCGCGGGCGACGAGCCGCCCGCAGCTCCCGGAGCTGCGACACCCCCACCAGCTCCGGACGTGCACGACACCGTGCCGAACGCGGGGCCGCGGACCGCCCACGTGCGCGGGGAGGGGAGGCGCGGACCGTTCGCACCGGACTGGGAGTCCACCGCCGGGAGCGCTGAGGTGCTGGCTCTACCTGGCGCCATGCAGGCCGCGCAACGGCTCGCACGTACCGTTCTCGAGCTCGACCCCGCCGGCTCGATCGAGGTGCTCGAGGAACGCATCGCCGCGCGGGGGGTGGTGTGGACCTGGGACCAGCTGCTCGTGCCGCTGCTGCGGGGCATGGGCAACCGGTGGGCGGCGACCGGAGCGGGCATCGAGGCGGAGCACGTCCTGACCGACGCCATCATCACCGCGATGCGTGCAGTCGTGCAGCGGCCGCAGCGTTACGTCAACTCCCGGCCGGTGCTGCTCGCCTGCGTCGACGAGGAGCAGCACTCGGTACCGCTGTACGCGCTCGCCGCCGCGCTCGCCGAGCGGCAGGTCGAGTCGCGCCTGCTGGGCGCGCGCGTCCCGTACCGGGCCCTCGTCGCAGCGATCCGCCGTATCGGACCCGCCGCGGTCGTGCTCTGGTCGTCCGCGGCAGAGGGCCGGCAGGCCGACGCGACCGGCCTCGCCGAACTGCACAGTCTGCGGCCAACGCCGCTGGTGCTGCTGGCCGGGCCGGGCTGGGAGGGCTCCCCGTCGGCGGGCGGAACCGTCGTCCACGACCTGTGCGACGCGATCACCCGGATCACCGCCGTGGTCGGCTGAGCGGCCCACGGCTCGCTACGCTCGGCGCGACGACCGGGTCGCGGCGCGCGAGGTGGGGATGGACGACGAGTTGACCGGACTGCTCGCCACCGGCGAGCGGGCCGCGTTCCACGGTCGCCCGGCGGCAGGCGTCGACCCGCTGCGCCGCGCTGTCGAGGTCGCGCACGAGCACGGCCGGGACGCGGAAGCGACGGCGGCCGCCTGGCTGCTGAGCGTGTGCCTGTCCGCCGCCGGACACTACGGCGCTGCCCTGACGGTCGCCGAGCCCCTCGCGGACTCCACGCCGCAGGCGCCCGACCGGCGGCTCTTCTCCTCGCTCGCCGCCGCCACCGTCGCCAGCATCCACCGCCAGCTGGGCCGGCACCTGGACGGCCGCCGCTGGGATCAGCGGGCCGAGCAGCTCGCGGGCAACGCGCCGGAGGCGCAGTTCGACGCCGCCGTCGGGCTGGCCGCCGACGCCGTGGGCCTGGGCGATGCTCCACAGGCCCGTACGCACCTGCAGCAGGCCGAGGAGCACACGGCGGGCCGCAGCGACTGGTGGCGCCAGCGGGTACGGCTGGAATGGGTACGCGCCGAGGTCGCCCTGCTCGAGCAGCGCGCGCAGGAGGCGGTCGAGCGCTCCGCCACCGCCGTCGCGCTCGCCGAGAGCGCGGGCGCCCCCCGGCACGTCGCCAAAGGCACGCTGTTCACCGGCGTCGCCCTGGTCCAGGTGGGTGACCTGGACTCGGCGACCGTGAGCCTGCGGCGGGCCGCGGGCCTCGCCGAGAGCCTGGGCGCCGCCCCCCTTGTGTGGCCCGCCCGCGCGATGCTGGGAGCGCTGCTGGACGGCGCGGCGGGGGACGAGGGGCCGCGGGCGCTCGAGTCGGCCCGCAGCGTCGTACGCCAGATCGCGGCAGGACTGCCCGACGCCTACGCGGCGGACTGGCTGGCGCGCGACGACATCACGGCGCTGCTGGCGTCCTGACCGGGCCCGCACCGGGCCGCGTACTGATCGTCAAGTACGCCCGTACCGGTGCCGACACTCCTTGGGACGACATCGCTGCGGTCCCCTCCAGACTGGTCCCCCAGACCGGGCCGCACCACGCGGGAGGACGACCCTCGGCAATGGCCACGATCCTGGTGTGCGACGACGCACCGCTGGCACGGGAGGCGGTACGGCGCGCGGTGGGCGGCGTACCCGGCGTGGAGCGGGTCACCGCGGCCGGTAGCGGCGAAGAGGTACTGGCGCGGTTCCCGCTCGAACGCCCCGACCTGGTCCTGATGGACGTCCGGATGCCCGGCATCGGAGGAGTCGAGGCCGGTCGCCGGCTGGTGGCAGCGCACCCGAACGCCTCAATCCTCATGCTCACCATGGGGGAGGACCCCGAAGGCGTCGCCCGCGCCGTGTCGCAGGGTGCCCGCGGCTACATCGCCAAGGACGCGTCCCGCGAAGAGGTCGCCGCCGCCGTGACGCTGGCGCTGTCCATGACCAGGGAAGCCGCCGGCAGCCGGCAACTGCGCAGCCACCCCGTCGGGTCGCCGCCCAACCTGACCGAGCGCGAGCTGCAGGTCCTTGACGGCATGAGCCGCGGCAAGAGCAACGCCGAGATCGGCGCCGAGCTGTTCCTGTCCGAGGACACCGTCAAGACCCACGCCCGGCGACTGTTCCGCAAGCTGCACGCGGCCGACCGGGCCCAAGCCGTCGCCCTCGGCTTCCGCTGGGGGTTCCTCAGTTACTAAGACACGCGTAAGTATGTCGAACAGTGTCGGCGCTGGTTCTGGGACACTCGAGCATGCGCGAGGACGATGGCCGCAAGTTGGATCATGCGACGTTGGAAGCGATGCGCCTGCGTGCGGTCGACCGGGTCGAGGC
>JAFIHG010000038.1 GCA_017848795.1 Candidatus Nanopelagicales bacterium
TGCCAGCTTCGGCCACCTGAGCCACGCTCAGCGCCCGGGTCTTGTAGTAACACGACCCCCAGCCGCCGCCACGGCGTTTCCGCAGGTCACACGGCACATCGAGGCGATCGTGTGCTCATGATCTTCGGAAGTCCGGTCAGGCTGCGCCGATCAGTAGGCCCCATAGGGCGCTACACGTCGCGCCTGTGGACGAGCGGCCGCGCACCTACCGTGTGGATGAGCCCGCACACGTCGAGCTGTCAGCCGCTGGACGTGCGTACGAGCGTCGCCGCACTGACAACTCGAGTCGTCAGCGGCGCGCCTCGTACTGCGCGAGCTGGCCGATGCGCCGTACGTGACGGGCCTGCTCAGTGAACTGCGTGTCGACGAACACGTCGACCAGCTCGAGGGCGGTCTCCACGTCGTGCATCCGCGCGCCGATGCCCATCACGTTCGCGTTGTTGTGCTGGCGCGCGAGGCTCGCCGTCTCGATGGACCAGACCAGCGCCGCGCGGGCCCCCGACACCTTGTTCGCTGCGATCTGCTCGCCATTGCCCGAGCCACCGATGACGACGCCGAGGCTGCCGGTGTCCGCGACCGTCGCCTCCGCCGCCGCGATGCAGAACGCCGGGTAGTCGTCCTCCGGGTCGTACGACGCGGCGCCGTGGTCGATCACCTCGTGGCCGCGGGCGGCGAGGTGCTCGCCGATCGCGCGCTTGAGCTCGTACCCGGCGTGGTCCGCTCCCAGATGGATCCGCATGCCGAGCAGGGTAGCGATCAGTCGAAGACGGGACCGGTCGTACGGCTGCGCTTGAGCTCGTAGAAGCCGGGCGTGCCGGCGACGAGCAGCGTGCCGTCCCAGAGCCGGCCTGCGGCCTCGCCCCGCGGGGTGGGCGTCACCACCGGCCCGAAGAACGCCACCGTCGCGCCGTCGGCGCCCGGTACGTGGATGACCGGCGTACCGACCTCGGTGCCGACCGCATCCATGCCGGCGTGGTGGCTCTCGCGCAGCCGCTCGTCGTACTCGTCGCTGTGGGCGGCCTTGCACAGCTCCTCGGGCAGTCCCACGTCGGCGAGCGCGCCGGTGATGAGGTCGTCGAAGCCGACCTCCCGGGCATGGGCACCGCCGCCCTCGACGTGGATCCGGCGCCCGAGCGCGGTGTAGAGCGGCAGCACGACGTCCTCGCCGTGCTCGGCGTACGCGGCGGTGACGACACGCACCGGTCCCCAGGCCCGGTCCATGAAGCGCTGGTAGCCCTCGGGCAGGTCTCGCCCGGCGTTCAACAGCGCGAGGCTCATCACGTGCCAGCGGGTGCGTACCGGTCGCACCTGCTCGACCTCGAGCATCCAGCGCGAGGTGAGCCACGCCCAGGGGCAGACCGGATCGAACCAGAAGTCGACGCGTGCGGTCTGATCGGTTGCTGGAGCAGGATCGTTGAGCATGCAACTACTTTACGCCGTAGGCACCTGGTGCGCGAACCGTGGCCGGCCGGAACCGATGATCTTCGAGTGACGTCCGATCGGCCGAGACGGCAGGCCTCCAGCCCGCGTGTGACGAACTTGAGATCTTCGAATCCCTGTCGCGAAGCGCCTGGTTCGGTTAGGTTGCAGCGAAGCAGACGTGGAACATTGTTCCGCCCTGCGTGTCAACCCTTGGGGACGAGCCGGATGTCCGGCAACGAGAGGAGCAGTACGTGATCCACGTAGACGAGGGAGCCGCCCGAGGGCGGCTGCTCCGTACGGTGCTCGCCGGTGCGGCGAGTGCCGCGGTCGCGATCAGCGGCCTGGCCGTCGTCGCGACGCCCGCGTACGCGGCCCAGCCCGGGGCCGCCATCGCAGTCGACCCGCAAGGCGGAGAGTTCTACGGCGGTCCGCTCGCCGTCGGCTCGACCGTCAACGTCTCGCTGACGAACTACCCACTCGCCGCGGACCCCGGTACGCCGAACGTCAAGGTCGAGTACTGCGGTTTCTCGATCCAGAACTTCCGACCCAACGTCATCGCCTGCAGCGAAGACTCAGAGAGCACCAAGACGGTCGCTGTTGTCGACAACAACGGCAAGGGTGAGACCTTCCAGATCGGGGACGTGGTCGTGCCGATCCGCGCAGCGGCCGGCTTCACCACCGGGGGCGTGACTGTCAACTGTCAGATACAGACCTGTGGTATCCGCACCTCCTCGGTAGGGGCCGTGGAGGGCGATCCGGCAGCGAAGACGGGCGGGTACATCACCCTCGGCGCGAACCCGACGATGTCGGTGACCCTCGCGGACGGCAGCGCCATCCCCGCCTCCGGTATCAAGTACACCGACGGCTTCACCAAGATCAAGGTGACCGGCAAGAACTTCCGCCCTGGCACGAAGATGCGGCTGCTGCAGTGCGACCTCGTCGCCCACTCGGGCAAGTGCTTCGGGGTCACCTCGGACGGCAACGGCTACGTCGACACGCCTGTCGCCGACCTGAGCGGCTCCTGGAGCGTCGAGATGGGCGTGACGAACAAGCTCGACGGGAAGTTCAACTGCTTCGTCACCGGAACCGACTGCGGGCTGCTCACCAGCCGGTTCGACGCCGGGGGCGACCGCGGCCAGGAGGCCTCCGTCAAGCTGAAGTTCGCCCCGCCGGCCACAGCCCTCTCGGTCGACCCGCAGGGCGGCCAGTTCTACGGCGGCCCTGTCGCAGTCGGCAGCGATGTCACAGTCACCCTTACCAACTACCCGGTGTCGGCCGATGGAGTGACGCCGAACGTCAAGGTGGAGTACTGCGGATTCTCGATCGCGAACTTCCGACCCACTGTCACCGCGTGCGCGACTAGTGCGGCGAGCGTGAAGACGGTTGCTGTCACCAGCGACATCAATGCCAGTTTCGGCACCAAGGACGTCAAGATCAAGGCGGTCGCCGGCTTCACCACCGGTGGTGTGACGGTCGACTGCCTCGCCGGCACGTGCGGGTTCCGTACGTCGTCGGTCACCCCGCCCGCCGGATCGGACCCCGCTGCCAAGACCGGCGCGTACATCACACTCGGGGCCAACCCGACGATGACCGCGACGCTCGCGAACGGCGACCCGCTCCCGGCGGCTGGCATTCCGGCGAACGGCTTCACCAAGATCAAGGTGACGGGGAAGAACTTCCGTCCCGGCACCCAGGTGCGCCTGCTCGAGTGCAACCTGACCGAGCACGCGGCCAAGTGCTCCGGCGTCACCAGCGACGGTAACGGTTACGTCGAGACTCCGGCCGCCGACTACACCGGCACCTGGACCACCGAGATCGGCGTCACGGGCAGCATCGACGGCAAGTTCAACTGCTACACCCAGGGCACCGACTGCGGGCTGCTCACCAGCCGGTACGACGCCGGCGGCGACCGCGGCCAGGAAGCGGCGCTGCCGCTCAAGTTCGCGGCACCGGACAGGGCCCGCATCGACGTCGACCCGCAGGGTGGCGAATTCTACGGCGGCCCGCTCGCAGCTGACAGCGAGATCGAGGTCAAGGTCTCGAACCTGCCGCTGGCGAAGGACCCGAACGTGGACAACGTGAAGGTCGAGTACTGCGGGTTCGCGATCGCCAACTTCCGACCCACTGTCATCGGGTGCGACACGGCCGCGAGCAACATCAAGAACGTCGCGGTCACGACAGCGAACGCAACTGGGCTGAGCGGGGACGTCACCGTGACGCTCAAGGCCGCCGGGACCATCGGTACCGGAACGGACGCGATCGACTGCCTCGTCGCGACCTGCGGGTTCCGGGCCACCGCGACAGGTGGCACCGGCACCGTGACGGCGACAGGCGGTTACGTCACCCTCGGGGACGTGCCGACCATGACCGTCACGATGGCGGACGGCAGCGCCATCCCGGCTGCCGGTATCCCGTACTCGACAGGGTTCACCACCATCAAGGTGACCGGCAACAACTTCCGTCCGGGCACCAAGATGCGTCTGCTCGAGTGCGACCTGACCGAACACGCCGCGAAGTGCTACGGCGTGAGCGACGACGGCAACGGCTACGTGGACACCCCTGAGGCGGACGCCGACGGGACCTGGACCACCGAGATCGGGGTCGCGAACAGCAACGTCAAGGAGGACGACACCGTCGTCTTCGACTGCTTCGCTGCAGGCACCAGCTGCGGTCTGCTGACCAGCCGTTACGACGCCGGTGGCGACCGCGGCCAGGAGACCTCGGTGGCACTGAAGTTCGCACCGAAGCCGACCCCGCCGGTCGCGCCCAAGGCCCCGACCAAGGCCAAGGTCAAGACCGTCAAGGTCAAGAAGAACGGCAACGTCGTCATCAAGTGGCAGAAGGCTCAGGCCCAGGGCACGCCGGTGACGGGGTACGTCGTACAGGTCAAGCCCGGCAAGAAGGCCTGGACGAAGGCCGGCGCCACCAAGGCGTCCGCCAAGAAGCTCGTCTGGAAGAAGGGCAAGGCCGGCAAGTACAAGGTGCGCGTGATCGCCACGAGCAAGGCGGGCAACAGCACCAGCGCCGTCGCGAAGTTCAAGATCAAGAAGTGACGGAGTAGCTCCACCGGGCGGGCCGGTGCGGTACCCGATGGGTATCGCACCGGCCCGTCCCGCAAGATGCACCAGCAGTTCGCCGCCGATGACTTACAGCGGACATCGGTTACGGTGACCGGATCCGTTCGGACACCGCTACGCGCACGACACGTCACAGCAGGAGGAACCGACAGCATGACCCGAAACCTGACCGGAACGGCACGGGGGCTGCGCCGAGTGCTCCTGGCGGCAGCCGTCGCCGGAGCCACGGCCGTCTCGGGCCTCGCGTTCGCCGCCGCCCCCGCGTACGCGGCCCCATCGATGACCGTGACGCTCGCAGACGGCAGTCCACTGCCTGCTGGCGGGCTTGCATATGGAGGCCAACAGATCAAGGTCTCTGGTACCGGCTTTACACCGAACGCGAGCTTCCATGTTGGAATCTGCGATACGACGCAGACGCCCCCAGGCGGCTGCGACATGTTGGAGCCGTTCACGCTGAACACCACCTCGGATAAGGATGGAGTTCTTGAATCAGTCACGATCACTGCGCGCGCGAACGACGGACAGCGAGACTGCAACGATCCGGGTACAGAGTGCAAACTCGGCGTCACGAAGTTCTCCCCAGGATCGTACGGTGTGGAAGCGGAGCAACCGATTAAGTTTGCTCCCGAAGAAGCGCCGAAGCCGACCATCAAACTCTCGGAGAGCGCGATCATGGTCGGCGACAAGATCGCTGTCACCGGAACAAAGTTCCCGACCGTCGCCGCCGATCTGACGATGCGGTTGTGCCGGGACGCGGAAACCCCGAGCGTATGTGACAACGTCAACGGCGTTTCGTTCCACTACACCGGTTCAGGTGGGTTCACAGAGGAATTCGAGGTAAAGGCCACGTCGTTCGGCAGCACAAACTGTAAGACAACTCAGTGCGTGCTCTTCGTGACGGAGCTGGGCGGCACCGGTGCATACGACGCAAAGCGCTCAGTCGCAGTCGCGACGCCGCCTGTGGCCAAGGCAGGAATCAGTCTGTCGAAGACGAACGTGAAGGTCGGTGACCGTATCACGATCAAGGGGACCAACTTCCCCAACAAGGCGAAGGCGCTCTGGATCTCGGTCTGTGCAGACCCGCCCACGGGTAGCAGTTGCGACACCGTCGTCGGCCCCGTCCAATACGAGTACAACGGCAGCGGTTCGTTCACCACCAACTACACGATAAAGACACTTCGCTTCAGGACGGGCGATGGCGTAGTCGATTGCGCGAAGGTGCAGTGCGTGGTCGGGACATCATCGGTCTACACGCCAACGGACCACTCGTTCATGGCCTGGGAGAAGATCACCGTCACCGACAGCACGCCGGCCGCGAAGGCGCCTGGCAAGGCCAAGGTCAAGCCCGTCAAGGTGAAGAAGAAGGGCAAGGTGGTCTTCAAGTGGAAGAAGGCCAAGGCCAACGGCACGCCGGTGACCGGATACGTGGTCAAGGTCAAGCAGGGCAAGAAGGCCTGGAAGAAGGCGGGCAAGACGAAGGCCTCGGCCACCAAGCTCGCGTGGAAGGGCAAGAAGGGCAAGTACAAGGTCAAGGTGATCGCCAAGAGCAAGGCGGGTAACACTGCCAGCAAGATCGCCAAGTTCACCATCAAGTAACACCAGTCCAATCCGACGGCCCGTACCGCAGCATTGCGGTACGGGCCGTCGCGTCGTCAGGCCGAGTTGCCAGAGGCCAGGGCCGGCGACAGCTCGCGCTGCACACGGTGGGTGATCCGGGCCGATCAGTGCGTCACCGCACCCCACGCGTCGGTACGGCTTGGGTAAAACGCCGTTCCACGGAGCCGGGACAGGACTACCGTCCACCCGTCCATCCCGGACTCGGCGGCCGTGGCCGCCCGGAAGGAGCCCGCATGTCCCGATCCCTTCGCACCCGACCCGGTCGACTCCTGGCGGGCCTGGCCACAGCAACCTCAGCGGCGCTGCTGGTCGGTGGCCTCGCGGCGACCAGCGCGGACGCCGCCGCTCCCCCGCCGCCCAAGATGCTCACGTTGAGCAAGACGACCGGCATCAACTACACCGGGGACACCGTGGTCGTCAGCGGCAACGGGTACAGCCCCGACACGCTGCTGTACCTCACCCTCTGCGACCTGAACGACCCGCACATCAATATGGGCGGCGGCTGTGTGCAGGACCCGAGCCAGGTCCCGGTGAACATCGACCAGGTGAAGACCGACGCCAGCGGCGCGTTCAGCAAGGCGTTCTCGGTGTCCGGCACGCTGCGGCTGACCTCGACCGACGTCCGCAACTGCATGCTGACGACGGTGAAGTGCGCCGTGGCCACGAGCAACGTGGTCGACCCGACCGACATGTCCTCGATCGGGTTCAGCCCTGCGATGACGTTCGCCGAATCCATCGTCAAGCCCGGCAAGGTCAACCTGAACCAGGTGGGCAAGCGTAAGGTGCTCGTCACCTGGGTCGGCGCCGTCTCGGGCCCGGCTCCAGTCACCCGCTACGTCGTGCAGGTCCAGAAGAAGAAGCACAAGACCTGGACCCGCTGGCACCGTGCCACCACGGTGTCGGCGAACCAGACCTGGGCGATCTGGAAGGGCCGCAAGGATACGACGTACAAACTCCGGGCCAAGGCGATGAGCACGGTCGGCAACGCGACCGGTAAGCCGGCGAAGATCCGGCTCTGACGCGACCTCTGCGGCGGGCGGGTCGCCACCGACCCGCCCGCCGCCGATCGTTCACAACGGCGACGACGACTGTTGAGCGAGACCGCTCCGAGCGGGGCAGCCGTGATTCCGGGGCGGACCGTCGCCGCGGGGTCTCGACTGCGCTCGACCGACGTGTGGTTGCGTCCGGCTGTTTCGGAGCCGACGCTTTGCGCTTGGTGGCGCGCCCGTCGGCGCTGAAAGACCGGCCGACCCGTCGGTGGTCGAGCGTAGTCGAGACCACCCTCAACAAGGCCTCGACTGCGCTCGACCAACGTGTGGTTGCGGCCGACTTTCAGCGCAGACCTGGCGAGGTCTCAACTGCGCTCGACCAACGTGTGGTTGCGGCCCTGATTCCGGGGCGGACCGTCGCCGCGAAGGTCTCGACTGCGCTCGACCGACGTGTGGTTGCGGCCCTTACTCCGGGGCGGACCGTCGCCGCGAAGGTGACTCGACTGCGCTCGACCGCCGGAAGGGGCGGCTGAGCCTTCATTCGGGCCTGGGCGCCGCGCTGGCACGCGATCCGACAGGCTGCGTGAGAAGATCGCCACAGCCCAGCCCGACGTCCCGCGGCGGTGCTGGTCCCACCCGAGGAGCACCGCGTGAGCGGCATGAACATCACGCGCGCGGAGGCCGCCGCGCGCTCCGCGCAGGTCAGCGCGAGCCGGTACGACATCGAGGTCGACCTCACCGGTGTCCGCGGCGAGGCGCCGAAGACCTTCCGCAGCACGACGACCGTACGGTTCAGCGCGCCCCCCGGGACGTCGACGTGGATCGACCTTGTCGCACCACGTGTGCGGCGCGCCGAACTCAACGGCACGGTGCTGGACCCGGCGAGCCACGACGGCTACCGGCTCCCGCTGCCCGACCTCGCCGCGGACAACGTGCTCACCGTCGAGGCCGACTGCGCGTACATGCACACCGGCGAGGGCCTGCACCGCTTCGTCGACCCGGTGGACGGCGAGGCGTACGTCTACACCCAGTTCGAGGTCGCCGACGCGCGGCGGGTGTTCGCGTGCTTCGAGCAGCCCGACATCAAGGCCGAGTTCGCGTTCTCGATCACCGCACCGAGCGACTGGCAGGTGGTGTCGAACTCCGCCACGCCCGAGCCAGCCGCGGCCGGCGAGGGTCACGCCCGCTGGGACTTCGCACCGACACCGCGGCTGTCGACGTACGTGACCGCCATCGTCGGCGGTCCGTACCACGTGGCGCACGACGAGTACGCCGGGGCGCACGGGACGTACCCGCTGCGCGTCTTCTGCCGCGCCAGCCTGGGCCAGTACCTGGACGCCGACGAGGTCTTCACGGTCACCAAGCAGGGCTTCGAGCTGTTCGAGGAGGCGTTCGCGACGCCGTACCCGTTCGGCAAGTACGACCAGCTGTTCGTGCCGGAGTTCAACGCGGGCGCGATGGAGAACGCCGGCGCGGTCACGATCGCCGAGGACTACGTGTTCCGGTCGCGGGTCACCGACGCGGCGTACGAGCAACGCGCCAACACGGTGCTGCACGAGCTCGCCCACATGTGGTTCGGCGACCTGGTCACGATGACCTGGTGGGACGACCTGTGGCTCAACGAGTCGTTCGCCGAGTGGGCCTCGCACTGGGCCAACGCCGAGGCGACCCGGTACCGGGAGGCGTGGACCACGTTCAACAGCCAGCGCAAGGCGTGGGGTTACCGCCAGGACCAGTTGCCCAGCACCCACCCGATCGTCGCCGACATGGTCGACCTCGAAGCGGTGGAGGTGAACTTCGACGGCATCACGTACGCCAAGGGCGCGTCGGCCCTGCGACAGCTTGTCGCATGGGTCGGGCAGAAGGAGTTCATCGAGGGCCTGCGCAGTTACTTCGCGAAGTACGCATGGGGCAACACGACGCTGGCCGACCTGCTGCACGAGCTCGAGGTCAGCAGCGGCCGCGACCTGGGTCACTGGGCCCAGGTCTGGCTGTCGACCAGCGGGGTCAACCAGCTCCGGCTCAACGTCGAGCTGGCCGAGGACGGCAGCTACCGCGCCGTGACCGTCGTGCAGGAACCGCCGTCGGCCCCCGAGGGCATCGACCCCGTGCTGCGCCCGCACCGGATCGCGATCGGGCTCTACGACTACCGCGACGGCGCCCTGGAGCGGACCCGGCGGGTGGAGATCGACGTCGAGGGTGCCCGTACGGCCGTTCCCGAGCTGGTGGGCCTGCCTGCCGCCGACCTGCTGCTGCCCAACGACGACGACCTCACGTTCGCCAAGATCCGGCTCGACCCGCGCTCCCTCCAGAACGCTGTCGCCCGGCTCGACACCCGTGCCGAATCGCTGCCGCGCGCCCTGGTCTGGGGAGCGGCGTGGGACATGACCCGCGACGGCGAGACCGCCGCAGGCGACTTCCTCACCCTCGTGCTGCGGGGGCTGTCGACCGAGTCGGACATCGGTGTGGCGCAGCAGGTTCTGCTCCAGGTCCGGTCCGCGATCGAGATGTACGCCGCGCCCGAGCACCGCGCCAGTTACCGCGACACCCTCGCCACGGCGATGTTGGAGCGGATCGCGCAGGCCGAACCGGGCTCGGACCACCAGTTGGTGTTCGTCCGGACGTACGCGGCCGCTGCCCGTACGCCCGAACACGCTGCGGTTCTCGCGTCGTGGCTGGACGGCACCGACGTGCCTGCCGGCCTCGCTGTCGACACGGACCTGCGCTGGGCGCTCGTACAGCGGTTGGTGGCGCTCGGTGCGGCCGGCGAGGACGTCATCAGCGCCGAGCTGGCCCGGGACGACACGGCGACGGGTCGGCGCCACGCGGCGAACGCGCGTGCCGCGATCCCGACGGCGGCGGCCAAGGAGGCCGCGTTCGAGGCGATCATGACCGACGACGGGCTGCCCAACGCGATCCTCACCGCGACGATCCACGGGTTCGCCCAGCCCGACCAGCGCGAGCTGCTGCGTCCGTTCGTCCCCCGCTACTTCGCCGGACTGCCCGGGCTTTGGCGGGACCGTACGAACGAGACCGCCCAGTCGGTCACCATGGGCCTGTACCCGTCGCTGCTGGTGGAGCCGGAAACGCTCGCCCGTACCGACGAGTTCCTCGCCGGCGACGTGCCGCCCGGCGCCCGACGGCTGGTCGGCGAGGCGCGCGACGGCGTCGCCCGCGCACTGCGCGCCCAGCAGGTCGACGCCCGCCGCACCTGACCGCCGACTCCTGTCGCGGGGCGGGGTCAGATGGTGCCGAGGTGCAGCAGGCGGGGGCTGCGGGCATGCGAGGCGAGCAGGAGCAGGCCGTTGCGCAGCCCACCGAACAGGTCGCCGGCGGCGAACGAGGACGTCATCGCGGCGGTCGCGAGAGCACATGTGCGCTCGTCGCAGCGTTCCGCGGCGAGCGATCCGGTGACGATCTCGACGGCGCGACCGGCCGGGTCGACCGCGATCAGCAGCGCCCGGTCCGGATCCGGTCGCGCGGCGTGCAGCGCGCGCGCGGAGGTACGGCCCTGGGCGAGCGGTCCGACGTACAGCGCCACGTCGAGCTCGGAGACCGCCGCGATGTCGGCAACGGTCTGGCGCAGCACCTCCCGCTGCGCCGCATCGAAGTCGTCACCAGCGGCCACTGCTTCCCCTGTCGGCGTCGGTTGCCTCGCCCTCCGGGGTTTCACTCGCCGGCAACGCACCGCGCGCCGCGGCGCTGCCACCGCCCTCGACCCACAGCGGGTCGGCGTCCCAGCCCTGGCCGGGGCGGTGGCGGCCGGCCCGGGTCCATCCGGGGGCCGACACGAGGACGAACACGATGATGAAGAACAGCAAGGGGATCCCGATGAACAGCCCCAGCGCCTCGGCCAGCGAGTACGGCGTGTACACCTCGGTCGGCATGTTGCTCGGCAACCACGTCATGGCCTGATCGTAGGGTGCCGCGGAACGTGACCCGCGGACAACCCGCTATTCGCCGCGGAGTGCCTCGCCCAGCTCGCGGAGCCGTGGGTCGGCGGCCAACTCCTCCAGCAGCACCGGGCGCCCCGCCCGGTCGGTGAGCGGGATGCGCCAGTTCGGGTACTGCTCGTGCGTTCCGGGCTGGTTCTGCGCGCGGCGGTCGCCGACCGCGTCCCCGAGCGAGAGCGCGCGGAGCCGCGCGGGCGTACGTCCCACGAAGCGGTGCAGCGCGAGTACGACGTCCGCCTCGCCGGCGTCCGGCACGAGCAGTCCCTGGGCGGTGAGCGCGTCGCGCCACGACGCCTGCTCGCGCTCGTGGTTCTCCCGCTCGACCGCGACCGGTGTCGCGAGCAGGTCGAGCCGGTCGCGCAACGCGATGTGCTCGCCCGCGAGGTAGGCGGCCGTGGGCGGCAGGTCGTGGGTGGTGACCGACGCCAGCACCTCCGCGCGCCAGTGCCCCGGCTCGGGGATCGAGCCGTCGGGACGGCGCTCGAACCACAGGATCGTGGTGCCCAGGATCCCGCGCGAGCCCAGGTAGTCCTGCACCCACGGCTCGACCGTTCCGAGGTCCTCCCCGACCACGATCGCGCCGGCGCGCTGCGCCTCCAGCGCGAGGATGCCCACGAGGGCGTCGTGGTCGTACGAGACGTACGTGCCCTGGTCCGGGCTCATCCCCTGCGGTATCCACCACAGCCGGAACAGGCCGAGGACGTGGTCGACCCGGATGCCGCCGCTGTGCCGCAGGATCGTACGCAGCATGTCGCGGTACGGCGCGAAGCCCGCTTCGGCGAGCGCGCCGGGCAGCCACGGCGGCTGCGACCAGTCCTGCCCGCGCTGGTTGTACATGTCCGGCGGCGCACCGACGGTCACCCCGCCGGCCAGCACCGGCGCGAGCGACCAGGCGTCCGCGCCGTACGGGTGCACGCCCACGGCGAGGTCGTGCACGACGCCGACGCGCATCCCCGCACCGAGCGCGGCCTCGTGGGTGGCGGCGAGCTGGTCGTCCAGCAGCCACTGCAGCCAACAATGGAACTCGATGCGGTCCGCGAGCGCGGTCCGCTCCTGCGCCACCCGCTCCGAGCGCGGGTCGCGCAGCGGCTCGGGCCAGTCCTCCATCGGCCCGTACCGCTCCACGAGTGCGCACCAGGTGGCGAAGTCGTCGAGCCCGCGGCCCTCGCGCCGCCGGTACGCCTGGTACGCCGCCTCCCGCCCGGGCGGGCGCGGTACGGCGTGGACCAGCTCGAGGGCGGCGCGCTTGGCAGCCCAGCAGGCGTCGCGGTCGAGCAGCTCGGCGCTGTGGTCGGACGCGAGCGGTCCTTCCGCGAGCTGGGCCACACGGTCACGTGACGGCGGCGGCAGGTAGGCGTACTCGGGCACCTGCTCGACGCGCACGTAAATCGGGTTGGCGAACCGCCGGCTCACGGGAAGGTACGGCGAGGGCTCCATCGGCGCGACCGGCGATGCCGCGTGGAGCGGATTGACCTGCACGAAGTCGGCCCCCAGCGCGAAACCGCTCCAGCGCACGAGGTCCGCGAGGTCGGCCAGGTCGCCGATGCCCCAGGAACGCGCGGACCGGGTCGCGTACAGCTGCAGCGCGAGTCCCCACCCGCGGGCCGGTGGCTCCGCGAGGCGTGCCGGGGTGACCACCAGCGGGCAGGCGGCCACCGAGCCGTCCGACACGTGCGCGCGCAGCGTGTGCCAACCGGTGGGCAGGCCGGACGGCAGCTCGAAGAGCACCTCCGCGACCGCGCGGTCCTCGACGTCGACCGGGGCGGCATAGTGCGGCAGCTGCGGTGGTGTGGGTCCCGGCGCGCCGCCCTCGAACTCGATGGTGAGGTGCACGGCCAAGCCCGCCGGCACCCGTACCTCGCACCGCCCGGAGCGGTCCTCGCGCAGCACGTACACCGGTGGCAGCACCCGGCGCCAGGGCGCCAGCCGCGCCTGCTCGAGAGCGGTGCTCACCTCGTGCGGGGTGCCCGCCGCGACCCCGAGCGCGGCGAGTACGGCGACGATCGTGTCTTCCGAGACGACCCGGTGCCGGCCCGCCTGGTCCTGGTACTCGGTGGCGACACCATGCAGCGCGGCCAGCCGCGCGAGGTCGGCAGTCACCACAGCGGTGGCCGGGGGGCGGCGGGCGCAGCCGCCTCCAGCTGCGCGGCGAGCGCCAGCAGCCGCCCATCTCCGGAGGGGGTGCCGATCAGCTGCACGCCGACCGGCAGCACTGCGCCGTCCACGTCCGCCCAGTGCAGCGGCAGTGAGAGCGCCGGCAGACCGGTGATGTTGTACGGGGAGGTGAAGGGCGTGAAGCGCTTCTGCGCCGCGAAGTCAGCGGCCGGGTCGGCGTCGTCGCGCAGCCCACCGACCGGCGCCGGCAGTTCGGCGAGGGTCGGGGTGAGCACCGCGTCCAGCCCGCGCATCGCCTCGACCGTGCTGCGGGTCAGTGCGCGCATCGTCGCGACCGCCTGGGCCAGCTCGAGCCCGGTGACCGCGCGGCCCCGCTCGCGCAGCCAGCGCGTGAGCGGCAGCAGCCGCGGCTCGTCGTCCGGTGGTACGGGCGCGAGCGCCGCCCCGACCGACCACACCGCCTCGAAGCTCGGTACGGCCGCCGGGCCGAACGGCGGGGCCACGTCGAGGACGACGTGGCCGAGCTCCTCGAGCAGGTCGCTGGTCCGCTCGTACGCCGCCAGGCACTGCGGCGCGACGTCCGTCTCGGCGATCACCGGGGTCGCGTACCGGCCGATGCGCAGCCGGGCGGGCTCTTCGTCGCAGGCGGCGAGGAACCCGCCGGCAGGTGGTGGGTCGGCGCGCAGCAGGTCTGCCGGCAGCGGTCCTGCGATGACGTCGAGCAGGGCGGCCGCATCGCGCACCGTGCGCGCCAGGACGCCCTGGTGCACCAGCTCACCCACGGAGTCGCCCATCGGCGCGCTGCTCACCCGGCCCCGGGAGGGCTTGAGCCCGACCAGGCCGGTGACCGACGCGGGGATCCGGATGGAGCCGCCGCCATCCGACCCCTGCGCGAGGCTCGCCAGCCCGGCTGCGACCGCCGCCGCCGCTCCCCCACTGGACCCGCCGGCCGACCGGGCGAGGTCCCACGGGGTACGCGCCGGCGGGGCGACCGCGAGCGCGGGCTCGGTGTAGCAGGGCAGGCCGAGCTCGGGGGTGTTGGTCTTTCCGGTGATCACCAGGCCCGCGGCGCGGATCGCCGCGACCACCTGGTCGTCCACGTCCGGGACGACGTCGAACACATCGGAGCCGAAGCGGGCGCGGACCCCGGCAAGCAGGTTCAGGTCCTTGACCGGCACGACCGTGCCGAACAGCGGGCCGAGTGGCTCGTCCGGGTCGGCCGCCGCGATGCGTCGCTCCGCGGCGGCGGCCTGCGCCCGGGCCAGTTCGTCGGTACGGGTGACGAACGCACCGACGCGCGCGTCGAGCTCGTCGGTGCGACGTAGGTAGTGCTCCAGCAGCTCGACCGGGGAAAGCTCGCGACGCCGCAGCGCACGCCCCTGCTCGAGCGCCGTCAGCTCGTGCGGCTCGCCCACGCCTCACCCATCGACATTCATCCTCCGCTTGCGGCGCCGCAGCCACCAGCGCAGCGCCTCCCCGAGCAGGAGCCCGAGCGCGACACTGATGACGAGGGCCCAGAACAGCTTCATCTGCACCGAGAACACCACGAACGAGACGGTGACATCGGTCCAGTTGGAGGCGACGAAGACGATGATGACCAGCGCGATCAGTGCCCCGACCGTCGGCTTGACGTACTTCTTCCAGTCCCCCGCCGGCGGAGCGGCGTAGACCTCGCGCGCGATGTGCTGGTCCTCGTCGGCCATGAGGCTCCCTTGTCTGCTCGCCACGACCCTACGCGGTGGCCGACCCAGCGGCGCGGCGCCGCGCGGCCGCGTACATGCCATTGGCGGGTGTGGTGCCGGTATGGGCGCACCACACCCGCCAACGACGCGGCCCGGCGGAGCGGTCCGTACGCGAAAGCGGTGGGTCCTAGGGTGTCGGCGTGCCCGACATCCGCTATCCGCAGCCGCCGCGGCTCGACGTCGTGGACGAGCTGTTCGGCCACCGCGTCGCCGACCCGTACCGCTACCTCGAGGACCCCGCCGACCCGCGCACGGTCCGCTGGTCCGAGCAGCAGGAACGCCTGCTGGCCGAGCAGTCCGCGGAATGGGTGGGACGGGGGTACTGGGAGCGGCGGGTCACCGAGCTGCTCGCGGCCGGCGGCGTGAGCACCCCGTCCTGGCGCGGCGAGCGGCAATTCTTCCTGCGGCGTGAAGGCGATCAGCAGCACGCCGTCCTGCTCACCGTCGACCCCGACGGTTCCGAACGCGTCCTGATCGACCCGGCGCAGCTCGACCCGACGCTGCGTACGACGCTCGACGCCTGGCAGCCCTCCAAGGAGGGCGACCTGCTCGCCTACCAGCTCTCCGAGTCGGGCACCGAGGAGTCGGTGCTGCGGGTGATGGACGTGGCGAGCGGCGAGATCGTCGACGGCCCGATCGACCGGACCCGGTACTCGCCGGTGGCCTGGCTGCCCGGCGGGAAGGCGTACTACTACGTACGCCGCCTCGCACCGGAGCTCGTGCCTGCGGGCGAAGAGCAGTTCCACCGGCGGGTCTGGCTGCACCGCGTCGGCACCGACCCGGCGCAGGACACGCTGGTCTTCGGCGAGGGCCGCGTGCACACCGAGTACTACGGCGTGAGCGTCAGCCGCGACGGCCGCTGGCTGATGGTGTCGGCCTCGGAGGGCACCGCCCCGCGCAACGACCTCTGGATCGCGGACCTCTCCAGCGCCGACGGACCGGACCGGCCCGCGCTCACCGTGGTGCAGGAGCAGGTCGACGCGCAGACCGGGGTGCACGTCGGGCGGGACGGGCGGCTGTACGTCCTGACCGACCGCGACGCCCCGCGCAACCGGCTCGCCGTCGCCGACCCGGCAGCGCCGACGGCGGAGCACTGGACGGACCTCGTCGGCGAGGACCCGGAGGCGGTGCTCGACGGCTTCGCGATCCTCGACGGCCCGCAGCTGGAACGGCCCGCGCTGCTCGTGTCCTGGACGCGGCACGCCGTCAGCGAGCTGACCCTGCACGACCTGGAGTCGGGAACCCTGCGCGAGACGGTGCGACTGCCCGGGATCGGTTCGATCTCGGGAGTGGTGGAGCGTCCGGAGGGCGGCCACGAAGCCTGGTTCGGCTACACCGACCACGTGACCGTCGGGTCGGTGCACCGCTTCGACGCACTGAGCGGCACCACGAGCCTGTGGGCTTCCCCTCCCGGCACCGTCGAGGTGCCCGCCGTACGGACAGCGCACGTGTCGTACGCGTCCGACGACGGCACCGTCGTGCGGATGTTCGTGCTCTCCCCCGCGAGCGACCTGCCGGCGGACGTCGCGGACCGGCCCCGCCCCACGATCCTCTACGGGTACGGCGGTTTCGGGCTGCCGCTCACCCCGGCGTACTCCGCGACGGCGCTTGCCTGGGTCGAGTCGGGTGGGGTGTACGCCGTCGCCGGGCTGCGTGGCGGCGGTGAGCAGGGCGAGGACTGGCACCGGGCGGGGATGCTCGGTGAGAAGCACCACACGTTCGAGGACTTCCATGCCGCCGCCCGGTACCTCGTCGACGCCGGCTTCACCACCCCGGAGCAGCTGTCGATCAACGGCGGGAGCAACGGCGGCCTGCTGGTGGGGGTCGCCCTCACGCAGCGCCCCGAGCAGTACGCCGCCGTGGTGTGCAGCGCGCCGTTGCTCGACATGGTGCGTTACGAGCACTTCGGGCTCGGCGCCACCTGGAACGTCGAGTACGGGTCCGCCGCCGACCCGGAGCAGCTGGAGTGGCTGCTGTCGTACTCGCCGTACCACCACGTACGAGAAGGAGTCGCCTATCCCGCCGTGCTGTTCACCGTGTTCGACGGCGACACCCGGGTGGACCCGATGCACGGGCGCAAGCTCGCCGCCGCCCTGCAGCACGCGACGGTCTCGGAGCGTCCCGTGCTGCTGCGGACCGAGCGCGACGTCGGGCACGGGGCACGAGCGCTGAACCGTACCGTCGCACTGTCGGCGGACATGCTCGCATTCACCGCCCGCTGGACGGGGCTCACGCCGCCGGGCTCGTAGGGTTGACGGCGATGCACCTGTTCGCCGCTGCCAGCACCTCGTTCTGGGACGGCCTGCGGGCCTGGGCGGTCGACGCCGGGCTCGCGGTCGTCATCACCATCGTGTGCGCGGCGCTGCTGCGCTGGGTGGTGTTCCGCATCATCCGGCGGGTCACCCACACCGCGGTACGACGCGCCGCCAAGGACCGCCCGGGTGCACCGCGCGGCGAGCACACCGCCGAGCTCACCCAGGTGCTCATGGCGCAGCGGCGCCAGGCGCGGGCGGAGTCCCTCGGCCAGCTGCTGCGCAGCATCACCACGGTCACGATCCTGTCGGTCGCGATCCTCGTCGTGCTCTCGCAGCTCGGCGTGAACATCGCGCCCCTGCTGGCCTCCGCCGGCGTGGTCGGCGTCGCGCTCGGGTTCGGGGCGCAGACGCTCGTCAAGGACTTCCTGTCCGGGGTCTTCCTCGTCACCGAGGACCAGTTCGGCGTCGGCGACCTGGTCGACCTCGGCCCGGCGACCGGCACGGTGGAGGAGGTCGGGCTGCGGATCACGCGGGTGCGGGACTTCTCCGGCGTCGTCTGGTACGTCCGCAACGGGGAGATCCTGCGCGTCGGCAACCGGTCGCAGGGGTGGACGGTCGCGACCGTCGATCTCGCTGTCGCGTACGACGAGGACCTCGACAAGGTGCGCCAGCTGGTGGAGCAGGTGGCCGCCGACATGGAGGGCGACGCGGCGTACGACAACATCCTGTTCGGCGCGCCGCAGTACGTCGGGGTCGAGCGGGTCAGCGGGGACACCGTGTACGTCCGGGTCACCGCGAGAGCGGCGCCGGAGCGCAGCGGTACGGCGGCCCGCGCCATCCGCGAGCGGCTCAAGCTCACCTTCGACCGGGCCGGGGTGCGCGTACCGGTGCTGACCTCGCCCGACCAGCCGGACACCCCCAACCCGCCCGCCACCCCGCGGCTGCCGCGGATCTGACGTGGGCGGCACGGACCCCGGGCACGTACCGGCCCGACCAGCCGGGAGGATGGCGCCATGACCGCACAGCCGGAGCAGCTCACCCCGTACGAGCGCATGGGGGGCGCGCCGTTCTTCGCCGACCTGGTCCACCGCTTCTACGAGGGGGTGGCGCAGGACGCGCCGCTGCGCGCGCTGTACCCGGAGGAGGACCTGGGTCCGGCCGAGGACCGGCTACGGATGTTCCTCGAGCAGTACTGGGGCGGCCCGACGACCTACCAGCAGCGGCGCGGTCACCCGCGCCTGCGGATGCGCCACGTCCCGTACCTGATCGACGACGCGCAGCGCGACCGCTGGCTCGCCCACATGGCGGACGGCCTGTCGTACGCCGCGCAGCGCCACGACCTCGACCCCGAGCTGTACGACCAGTTCTGGCACTACCTGGTCTCCGCCGCACACGCGCTCGTCAACTCCGCGCCCTCACCTTGACAATCGTCCCCAAAGGGGCGATCTAGGAAGTTGAACTACGCGTTCCGCCCCGAAACGGTGATCTTCGCGGCTGGCCCGCACCTCGGGACCAGCCCAAGATCGCTAGTTCGGGTCGAATTGTGCAGTTGAACTGCGTTGATCGCCCCTTTGGGGAGAAAGCGGGTGGGGTGGGTCAGCCGGCGAGCAGGCGCTGCTTCTGGGCCGTGAACTCCTCGTCGGTGAGCACCCCGCTGCGGTGCAGTTCGGCGAGCTTGGTGATCTCGTCAGCGGTGCTCGGCGCGGTGCCGGCCGCCTGCTGCACGTACTGCTTGAAGGCGTCGTCGGCGGCCTGCGCACGCTGGGCGTTGCGCTCGGCCATCTTCCCGCCGCGCGCGATCAGGTACACCAGCACCCCGAGCCAGGGGACGACCACGATGAAGACGACCCAGAGCGCCTTCGCCCAGCCGCTCATGTCGTGGCTGCGGAAGATGTCTCCGATGATGCCGATCAGCAGCCAGATCCAGATGATGAACAGGAAGAACCAGAGCATCGTCAGGAACAGGTTGAGCAGCGGGTAGTTGTCCATGCAGGGCAGCGTAGACCCTGTTCGATCTTGGAAACAGTCCTCAGCTCCGAGCCGAGGTCACGACTGGGTAACTACCGCCGGGCCGACGCCGCAGCGCCCGTCAGTGGTGCTGCAACGCCTCCGCGAGCAGTCGCCCGACCAGGTCGTCGTCCACCGTGTCGAAGAAGCCGCCGACGACGTCCTGCACCTGGTTCCAGGACGCCGCAGCGAACAGGATCGGCTGGTAGTGGCCGATGTCGTACGTCTGCACGCCCATGCGCGCCAGGTCGAGGGGGCGCAGGTCCGCGTCGACGAACTCCTCGATCTCGCCGTACGACGAGAGCAGCCCGGCGCCGTACGCCTTCGGCCCGTCCGGCTCGTGCACCACGCCGAACTCGAGCGAGAACCAGAACACCTTGCTCACGAACTCGAGCGCCTCGTCGCTCTCCACCCGCCGCGCGGCACGGCCGGCCGCTTCGTAGAGCGCCGCGTAGCCGTCGTCGGCGAGCGTCGTCGCGTGCCCGATCACCTCGTGGATCACGTCCGGCTCCGGGGTGTACAGCGGCACCGAGTGGTGGCGGATGTACTGGGTGGACCAGAAGGTGCGGTCGGCGAGCGCGCCGTAGAACTCACGCAGCGGTACGAGCCCGGCCGCGGGCAGGTAGCGGAAGCCGGTGAGCGGGGCGAGCAGGTCGCTCACCTCCTCGAGCTGCGGGATCCGGTCGGCGGGCAGCTCCAGACGTGACCGACCGGCGCGGGCGGCGCGGCAGGCGAGCCGTTCGTGCTTGCGGGCCAGCTCGGCGCTGACGATCGCCCACACCTCGTGCTCGGCCGGGGTGTACTCGGCGCGCGGCGCTGGCGTGCCGGGCGTCCAGGCCAACGCGAGCGCGGCGATCTGGTTGCGGCGCTCGCGGTACTCCGGGTCGCCGATGCCCGGGTGGTCCGAGCTGAGCTGGACCACCACCGATCCGTCGGCGCCCTCGACCACCGGGGCGTACAGCTGGCCGTCCTCGAACATGGCACCCTCCGGATCAGTCGTCGGGTCCAGCGCACCATGACGGGGCCGGATGCTCAACCGGTACGGGAAGAGCTGATCAGTGTGCCCACTGTACGGCGCGCATGGCGGCCAGATTGTCAGGCCAGCGGCGCCTCGGCGTCATCGGTCTCGAGGATCTCCCAGCGCACGAGCTTCGCGCCGCGCACGATCACCTGCACCCGCGCCACCGAGGCGAACCCATCCGCTCGCGCCGTGCACACCAGGGTGCCGTCGGCGCTGCCGGTGTAGAGCGCGGGCGGGCAGCTGACGACCACGGTCGTCCCGTACTCCTTGCTCATCGAGGTGGCCACCGCCCGTTCGATGTCGTGTCCGCTCAGGCGTGGCAGGTTGCGCAGCAGCACGACGAGCGCGACCGTACCGACGGCGAGGAGCACGACGAAGGCGATGAGCACGGCCCACAGGCCGGGCCGCATCGCCGAACGCCCGCCCCCGCTCGCCGCCGGAGGACCGGCCGGCGGGGCGTCCCACCGCGGCGCCGGCCAGCGGGGAGCACCGGCCAGGTCGAGCGGGTCGTACCCGCTGCGGGCGCCGGTACGGACCTGCTCACCCCAGCCGGCACCGTCGTACCAGCGCAGCTCGGCGCGACCGACCGGATCGGCGTACCAGCCCGGCGCGATCCCGTTCATGGGTGGACCGTAGTCCGCGAACCGCTCACCGGCTGCGCTGCGCCAGCCGGTGCAGGCTCGCGGGCAGCGGCCGGGTGTGCACGACCCGCAGCCGTTGGGTCGGTCGGGTCAGCGCGACGTAGAGGTCGCCCCACCCGCCGGCACCGCGGTCGAGCAGGGCCGCCGGCTCGCACAGCACCACGGCGTCGAACTCCAGACCCTTCACGTCCTCGACGGTGAGGACGGCGACCGGGTCGTCGAGCGCGTCGGCGCCGACCCCGACGCGCGCGCCGGGCAGCCGTGCGGCGAGGTCGGCGGCCAGCTGCGCGGGCAGCGGTGTCGCGGCGCTACCCGGTCGGGGCAGCACCACGGCGAGCCGGCCGTCCCCGAGCAGCTCGAGCTCGCTGCGCAGCAGCCCGCAAAGGCTCTGCCCGTCGATCCGGGGCACCCGATGGGCGGTGGGCTCCCACTCCCCCTCCCGTACCGACGCGGGCGCCTCCAACCGCGATCCGGACGCGGCGAGCACGTCGGCCGCGAGCCGCATGATCTGCGCCGGTGTCCGGTAGGTGACCGTCAGCTCCTCGAGCCGCCACGACCGCAGGGCGTACGGCGCGAGCGCCTCGTCCCACGATGCCGCAGTCGTCCCGGTCCCGGCCTGGGCGAGGTCCCCGACGAGGGTCATCGAACGTTTCGGGCAGCGGCGCAGCAGCGCCCGCCACGCCATCGGGGCGAGCTCCTGCGCCTCGTCGACGACGATGTGCCCGTACGCCCACGTGCGGTCGGTCTGGGCGCGCTCGGCGACCGTGAGCACCGGGCCGGTCTCCTCCCAGCGCGACGCGAGCGCCTCCGCGCTCGGCATCCAGGGCAGCATCGAACCCATCTCGAGGACGCGCTTGGCGTGCTCGAGCTCGGAGGCCCGGCGGGCGGCGGCCGCGCGCTGGTCCTGCGACGCGCCGGTGTCGTCGTCGCCGATCAGCTCGGCGAGCTCGTCCAGCAGCGGCACGTCCTCCACCGACCAGCCCGTACCGGGATCGCGGATCAGCAACGCGCGGTCGCGGGCGGACCAGTCCGGCGCGGCGGCCGCGAGGCGTTGCGGATCGGTCAGCAGCCGCTCGAGCAGCGTGGCGGGCGACAGCGGCAGCCAGAGCAGGTTCAGCTCGCGGCGTACGTTCCGGTCGTCGCGCAGGTCGCCCCGCAGATCGAGGCGGGTGTCGGAGGTGAACTCCATGCGCAGCCCGTGGGCGAGCTGGCGGGCGAGCTCGTCCATGAGCGTGAGCAGGAAGCGCTCACGGGAGCGGTTGTGGCCGGGACCACCGCGCCGGGCGGCGGCGCGTGCGTGCTCCACGGTGCGGGCCCGCAGTCGGAGCCGCACTCCCCGCACCGTGAACTCGAGGTCACGCGGTGGTACGCGCTGGTAGGACTCGACAGCGGCACGCAGCACCGGCACCATGTCGGCGCTGCCCTTGACCGCCGCCACCGCCGGGTCGTCGTGCCGGGAGGTGCGTACGTCCGGCAGCAGATCGCCCATGGTCGTCGTGACGACCCCGGTCTCACCGAGCGAGGGCAGCACCTGCTCGATGTAGCGCAGGAACACGTTGCTGGGCCCGACGAGCAGCACGCCGGAGCGCTCGAGCCGGTCACGGTAGGTGTAGAGCAGGTACGCGGCGCGGTGCAGCGCCACGGCCGTCTTGCCCGTGCCGGGGCCGCCCTGGACAACCAGCACCCCGGGCAGCTCGCTGCGGATGACCCGGTCCTGCTCGGCCTGGATGGTGGAGACGATGTCGCCCATCCGGCCGGTACGCCCGGCGGTCATGGCGGCGAGCAGCGCCCCTTCCCCGCTCAGCGCGGGGCGGCCGGAAGCGCGTACCTGCTCGAGGTCCAGCACGTCGTCTTCGACGTGGGTGACGGTGCGGCCGGTGGTGGTGATGTGCCGGCGCAGGACCGCGCCCTGCCGGTCGACGGGGGTCGCCTGGTAGAACGGCCGCGCCGCAGGTGCCCGCCAGTCCACCAGCAGCTGGCGCTGCGCCTCGTCCGACAGCCCGATCCGGCCGATGTGGTGGCGCTCGCCCTGCTCGAGGTCGATCCGGCCGAAGCAGAGCCGGTCCTCGGCTGCGTCCAGCTGGGCGATCCGGTTCTCGTACAGCGTCGCGAAGGAGTCCCGCTCCGAGCGGGCCTGGTGCGTGCCGGACGCACCTGCCGCCCGTACCGTGCGCAATGCGCGTCGGGTCGTGGAACGCAGCTCGTCGAGGCGGGCGTACATCTCGTCGACCGACTCCTGCTCGAGAGCGAGCTGTTCGCTGCGCAGGTCGGTCGCGTCGATCGGGACTGGCTCGGAAATGGCGTGCTCCGGGAAGGTCGCGTACCGGTGGAAACCCGGCCGTCCACCCTATCGGCGTCCTGGCCCAGCACGCGCGCCCTGCGACCGGTGCGGTGCCAGACTCGCCGCATGACGCGCGGTGGCGACCACTGGCGCGAACCGCACCGGCACCAGGTCGGGCCGCGGCTCAACGTGCTGCGGGCCGGGGTGCTGGGCGCGCAGGACGGCATCGTGTCGACCGCCGGGCTGGTCCTCGGCGTGGCGGGTGCGACCGGGGAGGCGAGCGCGCTGCTCGTGGCGGGGATCGCCGGCCTGGTCGCCGGCGCGCTGTCGATGGCGGGCGGGGAGTACAGCTCGGTCAGCACGCAGCGGGACGCCGAGCGGGCCACCCTGGCCCAGGAGACGTGGGAGCTGCACACCATGCCGGAGGCGGAGCTCGACGAGCTCACCGATCTGTACGAGCGCAAGGGGCTGACCCGCGACCTGGCGCGGCAGGTCGCCGTGCGGCTGACCGAGCACGATGCTCTCGCCGCTCACGCCGAGGTGGAGCTCGGGCTCGATCCGCAGCGTCTGGTCAGCCCGGTGCAGGCCGCGATCAGCTCCGCGGCCTCGTTCGCGGCCGGTGCGGTGCTGCCGCTGCTGGCGATCGTGCTGGCCCCTCGGAACGTACGGGTCGCGGTGACGATCGCGGTCGTGCTGGTCGCGCTGGCGCTCACCGGATGGGTCAGCGCGCGGCTGGGCAGCGCCGAGGCCGGCCGGGCCGTCGCGCGCATCCTCGCCGTCGGGATCCTGGCCATGGCGATCACCTACGGCATCGGCTCGCTCGTCGGCGCCCTCACCGGTGCGTCATGAGGAACCGTGGGTCCCGGATCTGCCTTGGTGCGGGGTGCTCACAGGCCGAGGTCGCGGGCGATCAGCATCCGCTGCACCTCGGAGGTTCCCTCTCCGATCTCGAGGATCTTCGCATCGCGGTAGAAGCGGCCCACCGGGAACTCGTTCATGAAGCCGTACCCGCCATGGACCTGGGTGGCGTACCGGGCGTTGTCCATCGCGGCCTCGGAGGAATAGAGCTTGGCGATCGACGCGGCCCGCTTGTACGGCCGGCCCGCCGCCAGCCGGCTCGCCGCGTCCCGCCAGAGCAACCGCGAGCTGTGCGCGCGTACCTCCATGTCGGCGACGAGGAACGACACACCCTGGTACGAGCCGATCGGTGCCCCGAACGCCTCTCGCTGCTGGGCGTACCGGACCGACTCGTCGACACATCCCTGCGCGAGCCCCGTCGCGAGCGCCGAGATCGCGATGCGTCCCTCGTCGAGGATCTGCAGGAACTGCGCGTACCCCCGGCCACGCTCCCCGACCAGGTTCGCCGCCGGGACGCGTACGTCGCTGAACGCGAGCTCGTGGGTGTCCGACGCGTTCCAGCCGACCTTGGAGTACGCCGGTGCCACCGTGAACCCGGGCGTCCCGCTGGGCACGAGGATCGCCGAGATCTCCTTGCCGCCGGCTGGCTTCTCGCCCGTCACGGCGGTCACGATCACGAACCCGGTGATGTCGGTTCCCGAGTTGGTGATGAAGGACTTCGAGCCGTTGATGACCCAGTGCTCGCCGTCGAGGCGTGCGGTCGTGCGCGTCGCCCCTGCGTCGCTGCCCCCGCCCGGCTCGGTCAGCCCGAACCCGCCCAGGACCTCGCCGCGGCACAACCGCGGCAGCCACTCGCGCTTCTGCTCCTCGCTGCCGAACTTGTGCAGCGGGTTCGCCCCCAGCCCGACCCCGGCCTCGAGCGTGATCGCGACGCTCGAGTCGACGCGGGCGAGTTCCTCGATCGCGACGCAGAGCGCCGTCAGGTCCCCGCCCATGCCGCCGTACTCCTCGGGGAATGGCAGGCCGAACAAGCCCATCCGGCCCATCTCCGCGACCAGGTCGTACGGGAACTCGTGCCGCTCGTAGTAGTCCCCGATCACCGGCGCGACGACGTCGTGGGCGAACGCCTCGACGGTGCGCCGCAACTCCTCCAGCTCTTCGGACAGCTCCAGTCCGCTCACGACTCCCTCTCTCCGTTCCGGATGAATGTGGCAGGAGTCCGCTCTTGACGGAGTCCTGCCACATTCATCCGGAATCTGCCGCTGGGTCCGTTGTCGATCCGTCGCTCTGCGGAGTCACTGTCGCGAGGACGGCGCCGAGCGCGACCTGGGCACCGGCGGCGGCCGGCAACCCGGTGACGGTGCCGTCGGTCGGCGCTGCGACGACGTGCTCCATCTTCATCGCCTCCACCACGACGAGCGGCTGGCCGGTACGCACCCGGTCCCCCACGGCGACACGTACCTCGAGGACCGTGCCGGGCATGGGGCTGGTGACCGTCCCTCCCGCCGCGGTGTCGTCGGTACGGCGGGCCCGCGGGTACGGCGCCAGCTCGCGGAGCGCCCAGGCCTCCCCGTCGTGCCCCAGCCAGAGCACGTCCCGGTCGCGCGCGATGCGGAAGGTCACCGCGCGCGCCTCGGTGCGCACGGTGATCGTGTCCGCGTCGCCAGTGGCGCGTACGAGCCCGAAGTCGCGGTCGGCGACGCGTGCCTGCACGCCGCCGTCCATTCTCCGCGTCGCAACCGGCACCGGGGCGGCTTCGCCGGCCCGGAAACGCCAGGTCGACCACGCCCGCTCCCCGAGCCGCCAACCATCGCGCAGCTGCCACGGCCCGTCGTCCGCGGGCGCGTCGAGGTCCCCGTGCAGGGCCGCCGCGACGTACGCCACGTCGGGCACCGCCCGGGCCGGCCGCGCCGCGGCGAACCGCGCCACGAGATCGGTGTCCAGGTCGCCCGCGCGCACGGCGGGATCGGCGAGCAGCTCGCGCAGGAAGCCGATGTTGGTACGCACTCCCAGCACGGTGGTGTCGGCCAGCGCCCGATCCAGGAACCGCAGCGCGGTCGCTCGGTCCGGCCCGTACCCGATCACCTTGGCGAGCATCGGGTCGTACGCCGACCCGACGACCGAGCCGGCGGTGATGCCGGAGTCGATGCGTACGTGCGGGTCTCGACCGTCCCGCAACGGGCGGGCGGGCGGCTCGTGCAGCGCCAGTACGCGCCCGCCGGTAGGCAGGAATCCGAGATCGGGGTCCTCGGCGTAGACCCGGGCCTCGATCGCGTGACCGTCCAGCCGGACCGCGTCCTGCGTCAACCCGAGGGCGCCGCCCGCAGCGACGCGCAGTTGCAGCTCGACCAGGTCGATGCCCGTGACCTCCTCGGTGACCGGGTGCTCGACCTGCAGGCGGGTGTTCATCTCCATGAAGAAGAACTCGTCCGGCCGGTCCGCGGAGACGATGAACTCGACCGTCCCGGCGCCGACGTAGCCACAGGAACGTGCTGCGGCCACAGCGCTCTGGCCGATGCGTCCCCTGGTGGGCGGGTCGAGCAAGGGCGAGGGTGCCTCCTCGACGATCTTCTGGTGCCGCCGCTGCAGGCTGCACTCCCGCTCGCCCAGATGCACCGTGTTGCCGTGCTGATCGGCGAACACCTGCACCTCGATGTGCCGGGGGCGATGCACGTACCGCTCGAGCAGCAGGGTGTCGTCGCCGAACGCTGAGAGCGCCTCACGGCGGGCGGTACGCAGCGCGTCCGCGAGGCCATCCGGACCAGGGACAAGGTGCATGCCCTTGCCACCGCCGCCGGCGGACGGTTTGAGCAGCACCGGGTAGCCGACCTGCGCGGCGGCCGCCACGAGCTCGCCGTCGGACAGGCCGCGACCGTCGCTGCCGGGCACGACGGGGACCCCGGCCGCCGCGACCATCGCTTTCGCGCGGACCTTGTCGCCCATCGCCTCGATCGCCTCCGGCGGCGGCCCGATCCACGCGGCACCACTCGCGAGCACGGCCCGCGCGAAGTCGGGATTCTCGGAGAGGAACCCGTAACCCGGGTGGACGGCCGACGCCCCCGAGGACGTGATCGCCGCGACCAGCCGCTCGATCGACAGGTAGCTGTGCGCGGCCTCGGCCGGACCGAGCCGGATCGCCTCGTCGGCGACGCGTACGTGCAGCGCGTCCGCGTCGGCGTCGCTGTAGACCGCGATCGACCGGATGCCGAGGGCGCGCAGCGTACGCATGACGCGCACCGCGATCTCGCCGCGGTTCGCGACAAGGACGCTCTCGAAAAGTTCAGCAGCCACAGCGCTCACATCCGGAAGACGCCGTAGCCGGGGTCACCGAGTGGGGCGTTCGACGCGGCCGCGAGCCCGAGTCCCACCACCCGGCGGGTGTCGACCGGGTCGATGACCCCGTCGTCCCAGAGCCGTGCGGTCGAGTAGTACGGGTGGCCCTGCCGTTCGTACTGCTCGCGGATCGGCCCGGTGAGCGCCTCCTCCTCGGCGGCGGTGAACTCCTCCCCCGCCGCCTCGCGCTGGTCGCGGCGCACGGTCGCGAGCACGGAGGCCGCCTGCTCGCCGCCCATCACCGAGATGCGCGCGTTCGGCCACATCCACAGGAACCGCGGCGAGTACGCCCGGCCGCACATGCCGTAGTTCCCGGCGCCGAACGAACCGCCGATGATGACCGTGAGTTTCGGTACGCGCGCGCAGGAGACCGCCGTGACCATCTTCGCGCCGTGCTTGGCGATGCCCTCGGCCTCGTAACGCTGCCCCACCATGAAGCCGGAGACGTTCTGCAAGAACAGCAACGGGGTGCGGCGCTTGTCGCACAGCTGGATGAAGTGCGCACCCTTCAGCGCGGACTCGCTGAACAGGATGCCGTTGTTGGCGACGATGCCGACCGGGTGGCCGTAGATGTGCGCGAACCCGGTCACCAAGGTGGTGCCGTACCCGGCCTTGAACTCCTGGAACCGGCCGCCGTCGACGATGCGCGCGACGACCTCGCGGACGTCGTACGGCGTGCGCGGGTCGGTCGGCACCACGTCGTAGAGCTCGCCCGGGTCGTACGCCGGTGGCGCGACCGCGGCGACGTCCCATGACGTGGGCCGACGCGGACCGAATGTCGCAACGATCGACCGGACGATCGCGAGCGCGTCCTCGTCGTCCTCGGCGAGGTGGTCGGTCACGCCGGAGGTGTGGCTGTGCAGCTCGCCGCCGCCGAGGTCCTCGGCGCTCACCACCTCCCCGGTCGCCGCCTTCACGAGCGGCGGCCCGGCGAGGAAGATCGTCCCCTGTCCGCGCACGATCACGGCCTCGTCGCTCATCGCCGGTACGTACGCCCCACCAGCCGTGCACGACCCGAGCACCGCCGCGATCTGCGGGATGCCCCGGGCGCTCATCGTCGCCTGGTTGTAGAAGATCCGTCCGAAGTGCTCGCGGTCCGGGAACACCTCGTCCTGCATCGGCAGGTACGCCCCGCCCGAATCGACGAGGTACAGGCACGGAAGGTCGTTCTGCAGCGCGATCTCCTGCGCCCGCAAGTGCTTCTTGACCGTCATCGGATAGTACGTGCCCCCCTTGACGGTCGCATCGTTCGCGACGATCACGCACTCCCGGCCACTGACCCGGCCGACGCCGGTGATCAGGCCCGCGCCGGGGGACGCGTCGTCGTACAAGCCGTGCGCCGCGAGCGGCGACAGCTCGAGGAACGGCGCGCCGCGGTCGAGCAGGTGCTCGACCCGGTCGCGCGGCAAGAGCTTGCCTCGTGACACGTGGCGGTCCCGGGACCGCTCGGAGCCGCCGCGCGCCGTACGGGCGAGCTGCTCACGCAGGTCGGCGACGAGCGCGAGGTGACCTTCCCGGTTGGCTGCGGCCCGCACCGGGTCGACCGGCGCCGGGGTCAGTACCGGGTACGCCACCACCACCTCCCGAAACCGACGTGAACGTGCATCCACGTCCGTGCCCAAACCTAGCGCTCCGGCAGGCCTCGGCAGGTACAGGATCGCCGAGCACTGGTGGTCGAGCGCACCCCTTCGAGAGAGGGGCGTAGGCGAGACCAGCCGCCGGTCGAGCGTAGTCGAGACCATGATCACCGAAGGTGCCGGCTCCGGAAGAAAGGGCGCAACCAACCGTCGGTCGAGCGTAGTCGAGACCATGACCACCGAAGTGGTCTCGTCTGCGCTCGACCACCGAGTACTCGCCCGGTCTTCCACGCGCCGCCGGGCGCTCCACCAGGCCCAAAGTGACTCGACTGCGCTCGACCACCGAGTACTCGCGCGGTCTTTCACGCGCCGCCGGGCGCTCCACCAGGTGCAAGGTGACTCGACTGCGCTCGACAACCGAGCAGTGGCCGGTCTTTCACGCACCGACGGGCGCTCTACCAGGCCCAAGGGGTCTCGATTGCGCTCGACTGACGTACCGGTGTGGGCGCGTTCCCGCCGGCGGTCACGGTCGCCCGACGCGGTCCCACAGGAAGACGTCGGGCATGGCGTTGGTGTCGCCAGGGACCAGGTTCGAGGCGGCCGAGCCGAACGCGACGAACCGTCCGTCGTCGGACACCTGCGCCAGCTGCGAGAAGTTGTCCGCTGGACCATCCGTGGGTGTGGTGCGCGAGGCCATGACGATCTGCTTGCTCGCACGGGTCCACACGAAGACGTCGACACCACCGGTGTAGTGAGTGTTGTCGTCCGGCGCCAGGTCGGTCGCGTGTGACTCGAAGGCGACGTACGACCCGTCCCGGCTGACGTGCGGGTGCATCGAACGGTCGTTGCCCGCGGCACCGCCGGGCGTCGTCGAGACGAGCGTTCGCCCCTTGGTGATGCGGTCGTACAGATATACCTGCAGCGTGCCGCCCGTTTCCACGGTCGAGTATGCGATGTGACGGCCATCGGCCGAGATCGTCGGATCGATGCCGCCGAGCAGCGTCGAGTGGTTCGACACCCAGACGTTCGTCTTCGATTTGGTGTCCCAGAGGTACACGTCGTAGCGGTTGTCGTTGTCACCGCTCACGATGTTCCGAGCCGCGGACTGATAGGCGACGTAACGGCCGTCAGCCGAGATCGAAGGGTATTGGGACGCGCTGTCACCGTGGCCTCCCGCCGTGCTCAGCGAGACGAGCGTACGCTGACCGGGCGTACCGCCGGTCCACAAATAGACCTGCTGGAACTGCAGCGCACCCTGGGGAGCATCGTTGTAGTCGGTGAACGCGACCTGCTTGCCGCTGTTCGACACGACCGGCGTGCCCCCGGCGCCGCTCTCGTACTTGGAGACGAGGGTCGTCCTCTCGGTCTGGCCATCCCACAGGTAGATGCCGTGGGATGGCGCCGCGCTCGTCACGAGGTTCGTCGCAGCGGAGCGGAAGGCCACCCAGCGCCCGTTCGGGGAGATGGCCGCCCACATGGAGTCGCCGTTGGCGACGCCACCGCTCGCCGAACGTGATACCAGCCTCACCGAGTCGGCGAGCCGGTCGTAGAGGAAGACGTCACGCTTACCGTTGGTGTCGCCCGCGACCAGGTTCGAGGCCGCGGAGGTGAAGGCCGTGAACCGGCCGTCGCCTGACATGCCATGCCCCACCCGAGTCGACCAGAGGTACGAACTACCGTTCCCGATCGCGCCCGTCACCGCCGAGCGGGAGATCAGCCGGAGCCGCTTGGCAGGTGGCTCGCCCGCGGGCCGGACGGTGACGGTCCGCGGCTTCGACACCGCGGGCTTCAGCTTCTTGCCTCCGACCTTGGCCTTGGCCGCCTTGGCACGGAACGTGTAGCTGCCCGCCTTGCGCATCGTGATCTTCGCCGAGTACGCGCCCTTGGCGTTCTTGGTCGTGGCCCGCTGCACCGTCTTCCACTTGCCACCACTCTTGAGCTGCAGCACGACCTTCGTGCCCTTGGGTGTCCGCTTCACCTTCCCCTTGAGCACGAACGGCTTCCCGGCGACGGCGGTGCTCGCCCCGCCCAGGGAGACGGTCCGCTTCTTCGGCGCGGCGTGGGCCGGCGCCGCGAGTACGGCGAAGATCAGTGCGACGGTGGTGAGCGCTGCTCCTAGCGTTGACCAGCGTGGCATCGGACGCAGCGCGGCGCGACAAGCAGCATTCTTCACGGCGGACCCCCGTAGGTTGATCATGTGTCCGCAGAGTGTCGCACGGCGAGCCAAGCCCTACCGGGCTTTTCGCTGTTTTGACGCCGCGACGCTCAGAACGCTCCTCGACCGCCGCCGACCCCGTCTTCGTTGATCAAGGAGAAGGTGTCGTTTTCGATCACTGAATGGAGATCGAAAAGGGCACCTTCTCCTTGATCAACGAGGCAGTCGGTCACTCCTTGGGGGTGGGCGGGGCGGGATCGCGGCGGTTCCGGCTCTTGCGGAACAGCGAACCGATCGAGAACAGCGGGTCGTACCGCTTGTCGGCGACGCGCTCCTTCATCGGGATGATCCCGTTGTCGGTGATCTTGATGCCCTCAGGGCAGACCTCGGTGCAGCACTTGGTGATGTTGCACAGCCCGATGCCGTGGTCCTCCACCGCCACGTCCCGCCGGTCGACGGTGTCCAGCGGGTGCATGTCGAGCTCGGCGAGCCGGATCAGGAAGCGCGGTCCCGAGAATGCGGGCTTGTTGGCCTCGTGGTCCCGGATGACGTGGCAGACGTCCTGGCACAGGAAGCACTCGATGCACTTGCGGAACTCCTGGCTACGTTCCACGTCCTCCTGCTGCATCCGGTACTCGCCGGGCGCGAGGTCCTTCGGCGGCGCGAAGGACGGCATCATGCGCGCCTTGGTGTAGTTGAACGACACGTCGGTCACCAGGTCACGGATCACCGGGAAGGTACGCATCGGGGTGACGGTGACCGTCTCACCAGGCTCGAACAGGTTCATCCGGGTCATGCACATCAACCGCGGCCGACCGTTGATCTCGGCGCTGCAGGAGCCGCACTTGCCCGCCTTGCAGTTCCACCGCACCGCGAGGTCCGGAGTCTGCGTCGCCTGCAGGCGGTGGATGACGTCGAGGACGACCTCGCCCTCGTTCACCTCGATCTGGAAGTCCTCGAGCCCGCCACCGGAGTCGTCCCCGCGCCAGACCTTGAAGTGAGCGGTGTAGGCCATCAGTGACCGCCTCCTGGCAGTTCCTCGTCGGTCAGGTACTTCTTCAGCTCATCGACCTCGAACAGTTCGAGCAGGTCCTGGCGCATCGGTACGAGCGGCTGGCGGGTGAGGGTGACCCCGCCGTCCTGGTACCGGCACACCAGGTTGATGTTGCGCCAGACGGCGCTCATCTCGGGGTAGTCGTCCCGGGTGTGACCGCCGCGGCTCTCCTGGCGCTCCAGTGCCGCACGCGCCACGCACTCCGAGACGAGCAGCATGTTCTGCAGGTCGATCGCGAGGTTCCAGCCGGGGTTGTAATGCCGGCCGCCGGCGACCGCGACGTTCTTCGCCCGTTGCTTGAGGACCTCGAGGCGCTCCAGCGCCTGCGCCATCTCGGCCTCGGTGCGGATGATCCCGACGAGGTCGTTCATCGCCTCCTGCAGCTCGTGCTGCAGGGTGTACGGGTTCTCGGCACCCTCGCCGATCTCGCGGAACGGTACGAGCGCCTCCGCCTCGGCGGCCTCGATCATCGCCTCGCTCACCGCGGGGGCGGCGTGGCCGTGCTTGTCGACGTATTCGGCGGCGCCGAGACCGGCACGCCGCCCGAAGACGAGCAGGTCGGACAACGAGTTGCCGCCCAGGCGGTTCGAGCCGTGCATACCACCGGAGACCTCGCCGACCGCGAAGAGTCCGGGCACGACCGACTCGCCGGTGTCGGGGTCGACCTCGATGCCGCCCATCATGTAGTGACAGGTCGGTCCGACCTCCATCGGTTCGGCCGTGATGTCGACGTCGGCGAGCTCCTTGAACTGGTGGTACATGGAGGGGAGCTTCTTGCGGATCACGTCGGCCGACAGCCGCGTCGAGACGTCGAGGAACACGCCGCCGTGCGGCGAGCCGCGCCCCGCCTTGACCTCGCTGTTGATCGATCGCGCGACCTCGTCACGGGGCAACAGCTCCGGCGGGCGCTTGTTGTTGTCGGGGTCGGTATACCAGCGGTCCGCCTCGTCCTCGGACTTGGCGTACTGGTCCCGGAAGACGTCCGGGATGTAGTCGAACATGAAACGCCGGCCTTCGGAGTTGCGCAGCACCCCGCCGTCGCCACGGACGGACTCGGTGACGAGGATCCCCTTGACGCTCGGCGGCCACACCATGCCGGTCGGGTGGAACTGGACGAACTCCATGTTGATGCACGTGGCGCCGGCGCGCAGCGCGAGCGCGTGCCCGTCGCCCGTGTACTCCCAGGAGTTGCTGGTGACCTTGAAGGACTTCCCGATCCCCCCGGTCGCGAGCACCACCGCCGGCGCCTCGAACACCACGAACTTGCCGCTCTCGCGCCAGTAGCCGAACGCACCTGCGATCGACCCGTCCTCGCCGGTCAGCAGCCGCGTGATGACGCATTCGGCGAACACCTGCAGGTGCGACTCGTAGTCACCGCTCTCGCGGAAGTCCTCCTGCTGCAACGAGACGATCTTTTGCTGCAGCGTACGGATCAGCTCGAGGCCGGTGCGGTCACCGACGTGCGCGAGCCGGGGGTACTCGTGGCCTCCGAAGTTGCGCTGGCTGATCTTGCCCTCGGGGGTGCGGTCGAACAGCGCACCGTACGTCTCCAGCTCCCACACCCGCTGCGGCGCTTCCTTGGCGTGCAGCTCGGCCATCCGCCAGGAGTTCATGAACTTGCCGCCGCGCATGGTGTCGCGGAAGTGCACCTGCCAGTTGTCGTGCGGGTTCACGTTGCCCATGGATGCCGCGATGCCGCCCTCGGCCATCACGGTGTGCGCCTTGCCGAACAGGGACTTGCAGATGATGGCGGTGCGCTTGCCTTGGCTGCGGGCCTCGATGGCGGCACGCAGACCCGAACCGCCGGCGCCGATCACCACGACGTCGAAGGAATGGCGCTCGATCTCGCTCACGTAGGGCGTCCTCTCGGTGCTGGTGCGTGCGCGCTCAGAAGAACCGCGGGTCGGAGACGTAGCCGGCGGCGACGAGGTACACGTAGTAGTCGGCGATCACGATGGTGGCCAGCGAGATCCACGCCCACTTCGGGTGGTGCGGGTTGCCGCGCGAGACCAGCGTCCACATCCGGTAGCGGATCGGGTGCTTGGAGAAGTGGTTGAGCCGGCCGGCGATGATGTTGCGGCAGGAGTGGCACGTCAGGGTGTAGAACCAGATCGCGACGACGTTGACGAGCAGCAGCAGCGTGCCCAGTCCGGCGTGGCCCCAGTTGCCCTGCGGATCGCGGAAGGCGAGCACCAGGTCGTACGTGAGGATCATCGCGAACAGGAACCCGAGGTAGAAGAACCACCGGTGGGAGTTGTTCAGGATCAACGGGAAACGGCGCTCTCCGGTATAGCGGGCGCGCGGCTCGGGCACGGCGCACGCGGGGGGCGAGAGCCAGTACGAACGGAAGTACGCCTTGCGGTAGTAGTAGCAGGTGAGGCGGAACGCCAGAGGTGCCCAGGCGGTCAGCAGCGCCGGGGTGATGGCCCACCAGCCGCCGACGAAGGCGAAGTCGTCCGAGCCGGGCACGCAGGTGGTGACGATGCACGGAGAGAAGAAGATGGAGATGTACGGCGCCGCGTAGTAGGTCTGGTCCTCCGGTCCGGTGCCGGCGCCCCAGAACACCCGCCACACGCCGTACGCGACGAAGGCGGTCAGGCCGAGCACGACGAGCAGCGGCTGCAGCCACCACAGGTCGTTGCGCAGCGTGCGCTCGCTGATCGCCGCACGCCCGGGTGCGTTGATCCCGGTGGTTGCCATGCGCACTCCTCCAGGCGTCACGGTCCGCACCGGCGACGGTCCTTCTGGCAGCCGGCTCGCCCGGAGTCTAGTGACCGCCAGTCCCGCCCGACCGGCTGGGGCACGGGCTCATCTGGGCGGCGTGCGCAACAGGTCGCGGGGCCCGCCGTCACGTACGAAAACCTGCCCTGCCGGTGTGACCAGCCGGGTCCACCCGAGCGCGGTGGCGGTGCGCACCTGTGCCGCGGCGTGGGCGAGGAAGCCGAGCAGCTGGGCCGCGTGCAGCGCTCGCATCGGCACCCCGCCCCAGCCCTCGCCGTCCCACGTGGACCACGCGACAAGTTCCGCGTTGAGCGCGCCGGCGGCCGGCACCTGCGACCGGAAGGCGGCGACGGCCTCCTCCACCCGCGGCACGACGTCCCTGGCCAGCGCCGACTCGCCGGGGTACCACCCGGACCGTGGCGGTAGGTCGGCCAGGCTCGCCGGTCCGGCGATCTCGTCGGGGATGCGCAGCTCGCGTACCGCGGTCGCGTCGTCGCCGGGATTGCCGATCACGTCGCGCAGCCGGCCCGCGGACACCGTGCGGTCGAAGCCGTCCAAATCGGTGCCGGCCGCGGACTGCGCGAGGGGTACGACAACGAGCGCGAGCGCCTCCATCGGCAGCGAGCCGTACAGACCCACCACCCCGCCGCGGACCTGCATGCGTACCGCGGAACGCTCGTCCCAGTTGCGCAGCCGGCCCAGGTACGCGGCCAGGTAGGTGAGCTCCGGGTGCGCGAGCACCACTGCCATCGTCGTCCCCCCTCGTGGTCAGTCGCGGGTCAGCTTGCGGTACGTGGCGCGGTGCGGGCGGGTGGCGTCGACGCCGAGCCGCTCGACCTTGTTCGCCTCGTACGACTCGAAGTTCCCCTCGAACCAGAACCAGTTCGAGTCGCCCTCCCACGCCAGGATGTGCGTGGCGATGCGATCGAGGAACCACCGGTCGTGGCTGGTGATGACCGCGCAGCCCGGGAACTCCAACAGCGCGTTCTCCAGCGAACCGAGGGTCTCCACGTCGAGGTCGTTTGTCGGCTCGTCGAGCAGGATCAGGTTGCCTCCCTGCTTGAGGGTGAGCGCCAGGTTCAGCCGGTTGCGCTCGCCGCCGGACAGCACGTTGGCCGGCTTCTGCTGGTCCGGGCCCTTGAACCCGAACGCCGACACGTAGGCCCGGCTCGGCATCTCGACCTGGCCGACCTTGATCCAATCCAGCCCGTTGGAGACCACCTCCCAGACGTTCTTCGACCCGTCGAGCCCGCCCCGGCTCTGGTCGACGTACGACAGGCTCACCGTCTCGCCGATCTTGATGTCACCGCTGTCGGGGAGCACGGACTTGTCGTCGCTGCCGCCCTCCGCGGCCGCGACGATCATCTTGAACAGGGTCGTCTTGCCGACACCGTTCGGACCGATGATGCCGACGATGCCGTTGCGCGGCAGCGTGAACGACAGGTCGTCGATGAGCAGGCGGTCGCCGAAGCCCTTGGTCAGGCCGGACACCTCGACGACGACGCTGCCCAGCCGGGGACCCGGTGGGATCTGGATCTCCTCGAAGTCCAGCTTGCGGGTCTTCTCGGCTTCCGCCGCCATCTCCTCGTACCGGTCGAGTCGCGCGCGGCTCTTGGACTGGCGGGCCTTGGCGTTCGAGCGCACCCACTCCAGCTCGTCGGACAGGCGCTTCTTGAGCTTGGCGTCCTTGGCCCCCTCGACCTTGAGCCGCTCCTGCTTCTTCTCCAGGTAGGTCGTGTAGTTGCCGTGGTACGGGTAGGCGTGGCCGCGGTCGAGCTCGAGGATCCACTGCGCCACGTTCTCGAGGAAGTACCGGTCGTGGGTGATCGCGACGACGGTGCCGGCGTACTTGTCGAGGAACTGCTCGAGCCACTGCACGCTCTCCGCGTCCAGGTGGTTGGTGGGCTCGTCGAGCAGCAGCAGGTCGGGCGCCTGCAGCAGCAACCGGCACAGCGCGACGCGACGCTTCTCGCCGCCGGAGAGGACGGAGACGTCGGCGTCGCCGGGCGGGCAGCGCAGCGCGTCCATGGCCTGCTCGAGCTGGGAGTCCAGGTCCCACGCACCGAGGTGGTCGATCTTCTCCTGCAGCGTGCCCATCTCGGCGAGCAGCGCGTCGTAATCCGCGTCCGGGTCGGCGAGCTCGGCGGAGATCTGGTTGAACCGGTCGAGCATCGCCTTGGTGCCGGCCACCCCCTCCTCGACGTTCTCGAGCACCGTCTTCGACTCGTCGAGCTGCGGTTCCTGGGCGAGCAGCCCGACGCTCGCACCCGGCGCCAGCATCGCGTCGCCGTTGGTGGGCTGGTCGAGACCGGCCATGATCTTGAGCAGCGAGGATTTGCCGGCCCCGTTCGGTCCGACCACGCCGATCTTGGCGCCGGGCAGGAAGGAGAGGGTCACATCGTCGAGCACCAGCTTGTCACCGTGCTTACGACGGGCCTTGCGAAGCGTGTAGATGTACTCAGCCATAGTGCGTCCAGCCTACGTGGATCGGCCGGCTCCCGACGCGTCGCCGTCGTCCCCCGCGGGGGCGGCCGGTGATCCGTCAGCGCCAGGCGGCAGGGCTCGCAACGAGACGCCGTCCCCGTACCGCCGTCGCCACACGACGAAACTGAGCAGCCCGAGCAGCAGCGGGCCGAGGATGGTGACCGTACGCCACACCACGAGCCCAGCGACGATCTCCGGCTCGTACGCCACACCCGCGATCGTCACCCAGGTGCCCAGCAGCACCGCGTCCAGGACGCCGAAGCCGAACAGCGGCATGATCGTCAACGGGTAGGCGAGCAGGAACGCCGCGAACACGTCGACCAGGGACAACGCCCCGCCATCGACCCCGACGAACCGGAGGGCCAGGAACACCAGCAGGGCGTCACAGAGCACCATCCCGACGAGCGCGGTGATGGAACGCCCCAAGCCACGGCGAAGCGCGTCTGCGGAGCTGCTGCGTACGTCGACCACCGCGGCTGCCCAGGTCTCCGGGTCGGTCTTCGAGCGGAACCGTCGCACGAGCCTGCCCGCGCTGCGACCCATCCACGCGGCGAACACGTCGCCGCGCAGGAGGAGCAGCAATGCCGAGAGCAACACCGCCGCGATCACCGCGCTGAGTCCGGCGAGTACCCACTGGCGTCGCTCGGCCCCCTGGAAGGCGAGCAACGCGATACCCAGCACCGGCACCATGAACCGGACGCTGTAGAAGGTCATCATGTTGAGGCTGACCCCGGCCATGCCCTTGACGGGGTCGAGGCCCCACGAGCGGAACATCGCGATGCGCAGCACCATGTCTGCCGGCGGCGGCGCGACGGTTCCCATGAGGTTCGCCGTGAGGTCGTTCTGCAGCGATCGCCGCAGTGGCAGTCCGGGCAGGTACTGCGCCAACGGCACCGCATTGAGCCACTGGCGCAGCAGCAGGTCCGCCAGGAGCGGGACCGCCATCCAGGCGCTCAGCCGCCCGAACGAGCTCGCGACCCGGGCCCAGTCGACCGAGCCGACGAGAGACACGACGATCCGAAGCGCCAATAGTCCGACCAACACGAAGACGATGGGTCGGGCGATACGCCACAGGCGGCGCGACAAGGCCGGCGAGCCGGGACCCTCGCCCATCGACGGGGGCAGCGCGACACTCGCGCTCAACCGAAACTCCACACCGCCGGCACCAGGCCGACGGCGACCAGGAAGAAGACACCGACGATCGGTGCACCCAACCTCCAGTAGTCGCCGAAGCGGTACCCCGCCGGGCCCATGATCATGATGTTCGCGGGCGTGGCGACCGGCGTGAGGAACGCGGCCGCCGACGCCACGCACAGGCTCATCAGCACCGGGCGCGCCGAGACCTCCAGCTGCGCAGCGGCCGCGACCGCGATGGGGATCATCACCAGCGCGGTCGCGGTGTTGCTGATGAGCTGTCCCAGCACGACCGCGATGACGAACAACGCAGTGAGCAGCGCGTACGGTCCGGCATCAGCGACGAGCCCAACGATCTGCTCGGCGACGAGCCCCCCGGCTCCCGACACCTGCATCGCCGTGGCCATGGGCATCATGCCCGCCACCAGGAGAACGGTGCTCCACGAGACGCTGCGGTAGGCCTGCTGGGTGGACAGCACCCGCGTCACCAGGATCGGCCCCTGCCGCCAGGAGCGTCGCGACGACCGGTGGCACCACCCGGGTTGCCAGCAGGACCACCATCACCACCAGTACGACGCTCGCAGCCAACGAGCCGGGCCCGAGCGCGACTGCTTGGCGGCGGACCGATGCGGGCGAGTCCACTACCAGCAGATTGTGATCGCGCTCTCCCGCCTCGAGCGCGGCCCATCGGCCTTCGACGAGCAGCACGTCGCCTACCGCGAGCCGGATCTCGCCAGCACCCTGGTCTATGCCCTGCCGCTCGACGGACAGGACGACGAGATCGCCACCGAGGAACGCCTGGCCGGGAGCCGCGATCTCACCAACGAATCGGGATCGCGGTGGGATGACCACCTCCGCCGCGCCGAGGTCCCGACCCAGCAACGACTGTTCGACCTGAGCCGAGCTGCGGACGTTCTCGACGACCAAGTCGTGATCATGGGCGAAGCGCTCGGTCATTGCGATGTCTCCGACCAGCGTCAGCCGGTCACCCGCCACGAGGTTGCCTTCCGAAGTCGGCCGGCCGGTGGCTCCGTCCGTGGTCGTGATCAGTTTCACGCCCGGATACGCGGACAGATCCCAACGGCCACGGCCCCTTCCCACCGCGCGCGAGCCGTCGCGGACCCGCAGGTGTGCGACGTCGTCGAGCCCGTAGTGCCGGACCAGAGTTCCGGCGTGCCGGCTCAGGTCTGGTGGCAAGTGCTCACTGTGGCGCTCCGGGACGAGGCGAGGCCCGAAGAACAGCACGAGCAGTACAGTGCCCGCGACGACCGGCAGTCCGACGAGCGCGAACTCGAACAGTGCGAACGGTCCGACACCCGCGTCCTGCGCAGCCTCGGAGATCACGATGTTGACAGGGCTGCCGATCAGGAGCAGCAGTCCTCCGGCGCTCCCGGCGAACGCGAGCGGCATCAGCAGCCGTGACGGTGGGAACCCCATCCGTACCGCGACCGCGACCGCCATCGGCAGCAGGGCCGCGACAGCCCCGTTCAGCCCGATCAGGGCGGTGAGCACAGCGCTGAGCAACATGGTGAGTGCCATCAACAAGCGGGGGCGGGTGCCTGCGGCGGCGACGAGTCGCTGTCCGGCGTACGCCGTGACGCCGGTGGCATCGAGCGCTTCGCTCACCACGAACAGGGCGGCGATGAGGATCACGGCGGCGTCGCCGAAACCGGCGAGCGACTGCGTCAGGTCGAGCACGCCGGTGGCGTACAGAGCCAGCGCGGAACCGATCGCGACCAGCTCGACCGGGAACCGGTTCCAAACGAACATCACGACCGTCGCTGCCAGCACGACGAGCGTGATCCCGGCGTCAGTCATGGCGAGCCAAGGTATCGGCGGCCCTCACCCGACGGCGGCGGCCAGCGCGAGCACCACAGCGGAGATGATCGCGAGCAGGAGCAACAACGGCCACAGGAACCGGAGGTACTTGTCGTACCCGACCTTCGCGATCGCGAGACCGCCCACCACCACGACACTCGTCGGCGAGGACATGATGATCAGCCCGTGGCCGAGCTGGAACGCCGTGATCGTCACCGCCCGGCTCACACCCGCGAAGTCGGCGAGCGGGGCGAGCAGCGGCATGGCGAGGATCGCGTGGCCCGAACTTGACGGGATCAGGAAGGCGAGCGGCAGATTGACGATCATCGTGATCACCGCGAACCCGGCAGCCGACGCGCCGCTGACCAGCAGTTCCATGGAGTTCAGGATGGTGTCGAGTGTCTGTGTGTTCGTCATGATCACCGACACGCCTGCGGCCAGCATGATGACGATGGCAGGGCTGATCATGTCGGCCGCTCCGGCGACGATCAACTTGACGGCCTGCTTCTCGCCCATGCGAGCCACCACGGCGACGATCACGGAAGCCACGACGAACAGGATTGCCAGCTGGGGGAACCACCAGCCGAGCTCGAACCAGTACGGCGGCGTGCTCGTCTCGTGGGTGATCAGATCGTCCGCCGGGCCCGTCGCGGCACTGAAGATGCTCGACCACGGGATGACCGAGAAGATCATCAACCCGAAGGTGGCGACCGTGATGCCGAGAACGGCCTTCTGCATACCGCTCAGCTTCTCGCCGGCTCCGTTGGCGGGATCCGCCTCGAAGTCGTCGTGGTAGGGCCCGAAGCCGACGAGCGACGCATTCGGGTCTCGCTTGATCTTCCGCGCGTACCGCACCACGTACGTGACAGTGGTGCCGGTCAGGAGCACCCAGAGCAGGAGTCGTAGCACGATGCCGTCGCCGAGCGGGACACCGGCCTCACCCGCGGCGACACCGACCATGAACGGGTTCACCGTGGAACCGGTGACACCGATCAGCGCACCCAGGATGATCATCGCGGCGGTAGTGAGCCGGTCGTATCCCAGTGCTGTCATGAGCGGGATGAGCAGCGCGTAGAAGCCGAACGTCTCGACCGAGAAGCCCATGGTCGACCCCAGCAGCGACAGCAGCACCATGACCGCGGCGATCAGCAGCCACCCTCTGCCCCGAAGCCGGTGGCCCAAGCCCTGGACGGCCACGTCCAGACTGCGCGTAGCGAAGCTCACCGAGATGAACGCGCCGATCGAGAAGATGAACATCACTACGCCTACCGAGCCGAACATGCGTCCGACGGTTTCGGTATCCACGAAGCCGTCTGAGTTCTGTAGCCCGTAGAAGCCGTTCACCGGCGACAACAGCAACTGCTGGACCCTCTCGCCGAAGGAGAGCGGTGACGGCACATTGTGGAAGGTGCCTGGGATCGGCGCGCCGTCAGGGTCGAGCTGGTACGCACCCGAGGGGATGAACAGTGCCGCGAGCCACACCACGACAGTGACGATCCCCAGTGTGGTGATCGCCGTCGGGAACTCGAACCGCTTACCCGGTGGCCTCCCGGCGGCTTCCGGGTGCTCCTCGGCCACGACCTCTGTCATGATCGCGACAGTTCAGAAGTCGACCGGATCGCGGACTATCGGGCAGGTCATACAGTGGCCACCGCCCCGGCCACGACCGAGTTCGGCTCCGACGACCGTGATGACCTCGACACCTGCTTTACGCAACAACGTGTTCGTATAGGTGTTGCGGTCGTATGCAATCACTACTCCAGGAGCGAGTGCCACGAGATTGGCGCCGCTGTCCCATTGTGTGCGCTCGCGAAGGTATGCGTTGCCGCCGGTCTCCACGATCCGCAACGCGGGCAGACCGAGCGCATCCGCGATCACCTCGGTGAACGGCTTGGTCTCCTTACGAAGCTCGAGACCGCCGCCGTCCGCCGGGCGATAGGAGAAGGCGTCGATGTTGTAGACGATGTCGGGATAGAGCAGCACGCAGTCGCGGTCGGCGAACGTGAACACCGTGTCCAGATGCATCGCGGCGCGCGTCCTCGGAAGCGCCGCCACGATGACCCGCTCCGCCGCACCCTTCTCGAACAGCGCTTGCGCGACGAGGCTGATCCCCTGACGCGACGTGCGCTCGCTCATCCCGATCAGCACAGTGCCGTTGCCGATCGGCATGACGTCGCCACCCTCGACGGTCGCCATTCCCCAGTCCTGCGTAGGGTCTCCCCACCATTCCTTGACCTTGCCTGCGAAACCGGGGTGGAACCGGTAGATGGCGGTCGTGAGCACGGTTTCCTCATGCCGGGCCGGCCAGTACAGCGGGTTGAGGGTCACGCCACCATAGATCCAGCATGTGGTGTCGCGGGTGTAGAGCGTGTTCGGCAGCGGAGGCAGCAGGTACTCGGTGATGCCAGCAGCGTCCCGCACGAGCGCGAGCATCTCGCCCCCGCGCGCCTCGGGGAACTCATACGTCGACAGGCCGCCGATCAGCGTCTCGGCGAGGTCACGCGGTGAGAGTTCTTCCAGGTAGCCGCGTACCTCGTCGACGAGTCCCAGGCCGACGCGGTTCGGCACCACTTGCTGGTCGAGGATCCAGGCCTTCCCCTCGGGGATCGCGACCGTCTCGGTGAGCAGGTTGTGCATCTCGAGCACTTCGACGCCCCGGTCCCGCATCTTGGTGATGAAGTCGAAGTGGTCGCGCTTCGCGTTGTCGACCCAGAGCACGTCATCGAACAGCAAGTCGTCGCGATTGCTGGGGGTCAGCCGCTGGTGGGCGCGACCCGGGGCACACACCATCACCTTGCGGAGCTGACCTACCTCGGAATGAACGCCGAACTCTGTGGAGTCGGACATCGCAGGACCCTGCCTTCCGGAAGAACGCGGTGCACGTCGGCTGACATGCCCGATCGGTACCCGAACCGTGACGGCGCGAGGTCCGGGTCGGACTCTACTCGCGCGGACGCGCTCCCTTCCGCCTTTCCTTCGCCACCTGCTCGCCGCCAGCCCGCCAATCGGCGGCGACCGGGACCGCGAAGCCGAGCGAGGGAGGTGGGGCGCTGGTCGAGCGCATTCGACGCGTGAGCGAGAATGTGCGGTGAGCACGCCTGCGGCGCCCGTAGCTCAATGGATAGAGCGACCGGCTTCTACCCGGTTGGTTGGGGGTTCGACTCCCTCCGGGCGCGCTACGACCACTCGGTCTTCGTCGAGGCAGCGGCCGCAACCACGCGCCTGTCGAGCGCAGTCGGGACAATGCGCCATGTGGCTCTCGACTACGCTCGGCCACCGAGCGTCAAGTGGGTCCGGATTGCTGGGGCAGTCTCGACTACGTCGACTGCCGAGGGTGGCTTGGACGGTCAGAACCGTAAGAACATCACCGGTTTCGGTGGGTGGCGCGCGGGCCCTTCTTCAGGGCCGGGTTCGTCGCGGTGGGGCGATGAACTCCCAGTAGTCGGCGGCCAGCGGGCTTACCCCGGGCCGGGCGACGATCTTCCACTGGCCGTCGTGAACCATCCGATGGTGACGCGCGCACAGGAGAATCAGATTGTCAGGATTCGTCTCTCCACCCAACCACCCTTCCAGGACGTGGTGGGGGTGGCAGCGGGACACGTCGGCGTAGCAGCCCGGGAAGCGACAATGCCGGTCTCGGAGGGTGAGCA